>CAVPYQ010000022.1:0-319253 GCA_963709985.1 uncultured Actinomycetota bacterium | reverse complement strand
GGTAGTTCTTGTCCAGGGCGAGGTTCAGTTGCAGGACGTTGACGCGGGTTCGCCGAGGAACCCGAGGTCGCGGCCCTTCTGGAACTTCTTCACCAGCGCCGCGACCTGGTCGACGGTGATGCCACGGGCCTTGGCGACGCGGGGCTCCTGCAGGCGGGCGTAGGCCGGGCTGATCTCCGGGTCCAGGCCGGACGCCGGACGCCGTCACCGCGTCGGCCGGCACGGCCGGGTGCGACGGGCGCGTCGCCGCGGATCGGCACGACCTGCCCCTTCGAGTAGTCCTCACCGAACTTGGCCAGCTCGACCGGAACGCCCTTGTAGGACGCGATGAACGGCTTGGCGGATCCGGTCTGGTTGAGGCTGACCACGCGGGTGACGTGGCCGTGGTAGCCCGGGCCCGACCAGAACACGGCGAGCACCGCGCCGACGCCGTCCGGCGTGCAGAACGGCCGTGCCCCGCTGACGCCTTCGAGTTGACCGACGGCGAGGCTGCGCGCGCAGACCTGGGTGAGCAGGCTCTGCGTGCCGGTGTCGTCCTTCACCGACGGGTCGGGCAGCGTGTCCACAATGGACTCCGGCCCGAGGTTGCTGGCGCTCGTCGCCGTGGGGTCGTAGCCGTCGCCGGCGGCCGACGGACGCGACTGGAAGTACTGCGGCAGCGGGTTGCCGTCGCTGTCGGTGAAGCTCTGCCCGATGATCTTCGAGCCGACGACCTTGCCCGCCTGCTTGATCTGCGAGCCGTCGGCGCGGCTCTGCAGTCCGGGGATCTGCGCGACCAGCGTGATGACCAGCGGATAGGCCACCCCGAGGATCACGGTGAAGATGATGCAGCATGCGCAGCGCGGCCGACGTGCTGTCGCAGCGAATTCAGAAACGAACGCATGTCAGGTCACCGGATTCCGGGAATGTATTGGATGACGAGGTCGATGAGCTTGATGCCGAGGAACGGCATGATCAGGCCGCCGATGCCGTAGATGTAGAGGTTTCGGCGCAGCATCTGGCTGGCGCTGGACGGCCGGTACCGCACGCCGCGCAGCGCCAGCGGGATCAGCGCGACGATGATGAGCGCGTTGAAGATGACCGCCGACAGGATCGCCGACTGCGGCGAGTGCAGCCGCATGATGTTGAGCTTGTCCAGGCCGGGGTAAACGGCGGCGAACATGGCCGGGATGATCGCGAAGTACTTCGCCACGTCGTTCGCGATGGAGAACGTCGTCAGCGCACCGCGGGTGATCAGCAACTGCTTGCCGATCTCCACGATCTCGATGAGCTTGGTCGGGTCGGAGTCGAGGTCGACCATGTTGCCGGCCTCCTTCGCCGCCGACGTCCCCGTGTTCATCGCGACGCCGACGTCGGCCTGCGCCAGCGCGGGGGCGTCGTTGGTGCCGTCGCCGGTCATCGCGACGAGCTTGCCGCCCTCCTGCTCGCGCTTGATGAGCGCCATCTTGTCCTCGGGCTTGGCCTCGGCGAGGAAGTCGTCCACCCCGGCCTCGTCCGCGATCGCCTTTGCGGTAAGGGGATTGTCGCCGGTGATCATCACCGTGCGGATGCCCATCCGGCGCAGCTCGTCGAACCGCTGGGACATGCCTTGCTTGACGATGTCCTTGAGGTGAATGACGCCGAGCACGCTCGGCGCGGCGTCGCCGACCCGTTCGGCGACGACCAGCGGCGTGCCGCCGGCCGCGCTGATGCCGTCGACGATGTCGCCGGTGCGCGGCGGCCACCGTGCCGCCGTTGTCGCGCACCCAGGCGGTCACCGAGCCGGCGGCGCCCTTGCGCACCTGTCGCGCCGGCTGACCGTCGATCGCGGTGCAGGTCGACGCCGCTCATCCGCGTCTGCGCGGTGAACGCGACCCAGGTCGCGTGGGTGAGTTCGCCCGGTGTGCCGTTCGCGCAGGCCGTAACGCGACTTGGCGAGCACGACGATCGAGCGCCCTTCCGGCGTCTCGTCGGCCAGCGACGACAGTTGCGCGGCGTCGGCCAGATGCTCGATGAGCACGTCGCCGACCGGGACGAAGTCGCTGGCCTGCCGGTTGCCCAAGGTGATCGTGCCGGTCTTGTCGAGCAGCAGCGTGTTGACGTCGCCCGCGGCCTCGACCGCGCGCCCGCTCATCGCGAGCACATTGCGCTGCACGAGGCGGTCCATGCCGGCGATGCCGATCGCCGAGAGCAGCGCCCCGATCGTGGTCGGGATCAGGCAGACGAGCAGCGAGACGATGACGATGCCGGTGATGCCGTTGCTGTCCAGCGCGGACGTGTTCGGGATGCCCGGCTGGTTGACCTTGGCGAAGATCGCCAGCGGCTGCAGGGTCACCGTGGCGAGCAGGAAGATGATCGTCAACGAGGCGAGCAGGATGTTCAGCGCGATCTCGTTCGGCGTCTTCTGCCGGCGGGCGCCCTCGACGAGGGCGATCATCCGGTCGATGAAGCTCTCGCCCGGCTTCTGGGTGATCTCGACGACGATCCGGTCGGACAGCACGCGGGTGCCGCCGGTGACCGAACTGCGGTCACCGCCGCTCTCGCGGATCACGGGCGCACTCTCGCCGGTGATCGCACTCTCGTCGACGCTGGCGATGCCGTCGATGACGTCACCGTCACCGGGAATCATGTCGCCGGCCTCGCAGACGACCACGATCGCCCTGCCGCAACTGCGGCGCCGGAACCGGCTCCTCGGCGCCGGTGAAGTCGCGCCGGTGCGACGAGCCGACGCGCGATCGTGTCGGTCTTGGCCCGGCGCAACGCGTCGGCCTGGGCCTTGCCGCGGCCCTCGGCCACGGCCTCGGCCAGGTTCGCGAACAGCACGGTGAGCCACAGCCAGACCACGATCAGCCAGGCGAACACGCGACGGGCTCGGCGATCGCGATCACCGTGGTGAACACCGCGCCGATCTCGACGATGAACATGACCGGGTTCTTGTAGAGCGTGGCCGGGTTGAGCTTGCGCAACGCGTCCGGCATCGAGCGTCCAGAGCATCTTCGGGTCGAGCAGGCCGCCCTGCACCCGGTGCGGGCTCACCGGCCGCGACGGGCGCGCCGGTCGGGAGTTTCGAGCATGGTTGTCATCAGTGCAGCCCCTCCGCGAGAGGACCAAGAGCCAGAGCAGGGAAGTAGGTCAGGGCGACCACGATCAACGTGACGCCGGTGAGCAGGCCGACGAACAGCAGCCGGTGCGTGGGCAACGTGCCTTCAGACGCCGGGGTCGGCGCTCTGCCGGGACAGCGACCCGGCCAGGCCGAGAACGAAGATCATCGGCAGGAACCGGCCGAACAGCATCGTCAGACCGAGCGCGGTGTTGTACCAGACCGTGTTCACCGAGATGCCCGCGAACGCGCTGCCGTTGTTGTTCGCCGCCGAGGTGAACGCGTAGAGCACCTCGGAGAACCCGTGCGGGCCGGTGTTGAGCATGCCCGCCGCGCTGGCCGGGCATGGCCATCGCGATCGCCGTGCCGACCAGCACGATCGACGGCGTGGTCAGCAGGTACAGCGAGGCGAACTTCAACTCCCTTCCGCCGAGTTTCTTGCCTAAGATACTCGGGTGTTCGCCCGACCATCAACCCGGCGACGAACACCGTGATCACCGCCAGGATCAGGATTCCGTACAGGCCGGAACCCGTTCCGCCGGGCGCGACCTCGCCGAGCATCATGTTCAGCAGCAGCGTCGCGCCGCCGAGGCTCGTGTACGAGTCGTGGAAGCTGTCCACCGCGCCGGTCGAGGTCAGCGTCGTGCCGGTGGCGAACGTCGCCGAGTCCGGCACCCCGAATCGGGTCTCGGTGCCCTCCGTCGACGCGCCGACCGCGGTCGGCACCGTGCCGTGGTGCGCGGCTCTGGAAGCCGATGTTCAGCCCGACGGACAGGATCGCGAGCAGCGCCATCACCGCGACGATCGCGCGGCCCTGCCGCTTGTCGCCGACCATCGTGCCGAACGTGCGCGGCAGCGAGAACGAGATGCACAGCAGCAGGAAGATCTCCAGCCAGTTCGTCCACACCGTCGGGTTCTCGAACGGGTGCGCCGAGTTGACGTTGGAGAAGCCGCCGCCGTTCGTGCCCAGTTCCTTGATGACCTCCTGGCTGGCCACCGGCCCGCCGGTCAGCGTCTGCGAACCGCCGCTGATCGTGGAGATCGTCTGGTAGTGGTGGAAGTTCTCGATCATCCCGGCGCCGACGAACACGATCGCGAACACGATCGAGATCGGCAGCAGGATGCGCAGGCAGATCCGGGTCAGGTCGACCCAGAAGTTGCCCAGCCGGTCGGTGCGCTTGCGGGCGAACCCGCGCACCAGCGCGATCGCCACCGCGATGCCCACCGCGGCCGAGACGAAGTTCTGCACCGCCAGGCCGGCCATCTGCACGACGTAGCCCAGCGCGTTCTCACCCGAATAGGACTGCCAGTTCGTGTTCGTCACGAAGCTCGCCGCGGTGTTGAACGACTGGCTGTGGCTCATCTGCGGCACGTCGTACGGGCGGCCAGAAGTGCTGCTGCAGCCGCAGGAACCCGTACAGGAACACGACCGACACGGCGCTGAACGCGAGCACCGCGCGCAGGTAGCGGCCCCAGGTCTGGTCGGCCTCCGGGTCGACGCCGCCGGCGCGGTAGACGCCCTTCTCGACCGCGAGATGCCGCTTGGACATCAGCACCCGGGCCATGTAGTCGCCGAGCGGCTTGTGCACCAGCGCCAGCGCAAGGATCAGCGTGCCGGCGAAGATGATGCCGGCCCACGTGCGTGGTCATCAGAACTTCTCCGGGAACACCAGGGCGACGATCAGGAAGACGGTCACCAGCACCGACAGGATCAAGCCGACCAGGTTCGCGGCGCTCACAGCTTCTCCGCCCCCTTCGCGATCAACGCCAGGATCGCGAAGACCACGACGATCAGCAGCACGAACAGCACGTCATGCACCTGGGACTCCAACACAGAGGTGAACGGCGCGGCATGCGCCGGCCCAGCAGTTCTCCGCCGAGCCAGAGCAGTCAACGCCGGGCGGGATCGCCGTGTCGCCCCTTCGCGCGGCATCCTCACGGCTTCATCACGGCACGCTCACGAGCCCCGCACGATGGCGCCGCATGCTGCGCGATCTGGGTCACCCGCACGACCGAACCGGGTCCGATCCTCACGGCTTCGTGACGGTCGAATCCGCGTCGCAGCCGCGTGCGGGTACCTACCCTGGAGGGATGGGAAACATCGGCGACGAACGCGAACGCATCGAGGTGCTCCCGCTGCAGGAGCCGGCCGAGCAGCCGCACCCGCAACAGCCCGCGAAACCGGCCGAACCGGCCCGGCAGCCCGCACCCGCGAAGTAGCCGCGGATGGAGGCGTACGCCGGATTCGAGCCGCGAGTCGGCGAGATCCGTGCGCTGCGCACGTTCCGCATCGGCCCGGGCGGCGTCCTCTACCCGCTGTTCAGCAACACGCCCTGGTCGGACGGGACGAACACCGCGCGCTGCCACGCCGGCGCGGCGTCCGACGAGTCCGGCCGAGCATCGGGCACCCGAACCGGACTGCACCTGCGGCTTCTACGCCTACGCCGGCGAAGCAGGCGCGGCTGAATACCCCAACGCCCGGCACGTCCTGGCGGTGGTCGCATGCTGGGGCCGCATCATCGCCGGCACCCGCGGCATCCGCGCTGAACACGGCCGGGTCGAAGCGATCTGGATGTCCGAGACCGTCCCGCCGGATCTCGCCGCGCAGGTCGTGCAGTCACTATCCCGGCGCTGCGTCGTACTCCGACAAGTTGGCGATGCTCGCCGCGCATCCGCCGACCGTGCTCGAAAGCTATGAGATCGAGGCGCCGCGCGAGCGCACGATGAAACGCATCGGGCTGCGGCTCGCGATCATCGTCGCGCTCATCGTTGGCGTGCTCCCACCACATTGGCTCGGCAGCAACCACGATGCACGCATTGTCTGGGCCGGCGAGCTGTGCTTCTTCCTCATCGGAGTCACGATCCTGCGCCGTAGGCGCACCGACATCGCCGCGCAACGACGGATGCTGTTGTTCGCCGCGGTCGCTTTATGGTTGGTCGCACCATTCGCCGGCGCTGTCGGCGTCGTCCTGCTGAGGCTGCCGCTGATCCAGATCGCGGCGTTGATGATGATTCAGCGGGTGGTCATGGCGCGGGCGGCCAGCATCTTTCCCGCCGAGGTGAACTGATCCGGGTACTGCGGCCGGTCGGTGTAGGCGCGATGTCGGTGTCGCCGCGTAGGTATTTGCGCTGTCCGTGCCTAGAACTCTTCTCGCTCTCGGCCCCCGAACGCCGCCGGATTCGGTAGGGTCCTGCCCTGGAGCGCCGGGAAGACTGGTCGGCATTGTCATCAGTCGACCGGAGGATCGGGTGCGCGGATTCGAGATCGTGCTCGCCCTGGTCGTGGTCGCCACCGTGGTGGCGGCGCTCGCCGAACGGTTGCGGGCCCCGGCTCCGTCGTTGCTCGTGCTCGCCGGCCTGGCAATCGGGTCGATCCCTGGCGTGCCCGATGTCCAGCTGCGACCCGAGGTCGTCGCGATCGGCGTGCTCCCTCCGCTGCTCTACGCGGCGGCAACCGACGTCGCGGTCGGCGAACTGCGCAGCGTTCTGGGCTCGGTGAGCACGCTCGCGGTCGGCCTGGTCGCTGCGTCGGCGGTGGCGGTCGCGGTCGTTGCGCACGCGGTGTTCCCGCAGATGTCGCTGGCCACGTGTTTCGTTCTCGGCGCGGTGCTGGCCAGCACGGACCCGATCGCGGTCAGTGCGCTGGCTCGGCGGATGCACCTGCCGCCTCGGCTGCTCGCCCTCGTCCAGGGCGAGAGCCTGCTCAACGACGCGACGTCATTGGTGCTGTTCCGGGTGGCGATCACCGTGGCGACGGCGAGCGCTACCGTGTCGGCGCTCGACGTCTCGTGGCAGTTCCTGCGTCTGGGCGGCGGAGGCGCGCTGGTCGGCTATGTAGCTGCCCGGGTGGCCGGCCAGTTGCGTCGCCGCATCCACGACCCCGTACTCGAAACGGTGACCGCGTTGGTGATGCCTTATGCGGTTTACGTCGCGGCCGAGGCGCTGGGCACCTCCGGCGTCACCGCTGTGGTGCTTGCCGGGCTGCATCTCGGCGAACGCGAACGCGGCACGGGACTTTCCAGCGGGCCGACCCGTTTGCAGATCGCCAATGTCTACGGTGTCGTGCAGTTCCTGCTCGAGAGCGTCATGTTCGCCGTCGTGGGCCTCGAACTCCCGGCGGTGGTGCGTCGCCTCAGCGGCGCCGACCAGGACTTCGTTCTCGGCGCTCTCGCCGTGTTTGCCGTCGTGATCGGGGTGCGCGTCCTGTGGGTCTATCCCGGCGCGTACCTGCCGCATTGGCTGCGCGGACCGCGAGACGACGGCGCGGATGTGCTGACGTGGCGGGTTCCGATGGTGATCTCCTGGTCGGGCACACGGGGCGTCGTGCCGCTGGCGGCGGCACTTTCGATCCCGCTGACGGTATCCGGCGCGCCGTTCCCGCATCGGGACCTGCTGCTCGTCGTGACGACGAGCTGCATCCTGCTCACCCTTGTCGTGCAGGGCCTGACGCTGCAGCCGCTGGTGCGCCGCCTCGGCGTGACCGACGACCCGGCCGGTCACGTACGTGACGAGGCGTTGGCGCGTCACGCCGCGGCCGGGGCAGCATTGCGGCGGCTGGACGAGCTGGTCGATCTGGAGGCGGCGTCCGAGGTCGTCGCCGCCCCGCTGCGTAACGAGTTGCAGGATGAGTTGGCGCGCACGCAGAGCGCACTGGACGCCACCGAGCCGCAATCATCCGGCCCGGCGACCGATCAGGACCAGCACGCGTCGTACCGGGCGGTGCGTCGCGATCTGCTCGCCGCCGAGGCCGCCGAGTTGCAGCGCCTACGGGACCAGGGACTGATCAGCGAGGTCGCCCGCCGGCGGGTGCAGCGCTATCTCGACATCCGCGAGGCCGGGCTCGCCGACGACTGAGAATGCCCATACCAGATGCGGGCATTTCTTCACTGGCTGTGCCGCGTCGATGCGGGCGGCGTGAGAGGTCCGTGAAGGACCTTGCCGGCCGGGCGTGCGGCGGCGTCAGATGGATGAACTATGAACACAACACGTGTGATCGTCGGCGTCAGCGGTTCGCTGGGCAATCTGTCTGCGCTGCACGCGGCGGTTGCCGAGGCACGCCGGCGCGCAGTGCCGCTTGTCGCTGTGCACACCTGGCAACCGGCCGGCGGTGAACTCGCCTACCGTCGTGCGCCGTGCCCGCCGCTCCTCCAACTGCAGCAAGACGACGAACGCGAGGTTCTGCACACCGCGTTCGTCGATGCGTTCGGTGAGATCCCGGACGATCTGGTCGTCGACGCCCTTCCCGTCCGCGGATCGCCCGGGCCGACCCTGGTACGACTGGCGCACCGCCCGGGCGACCTGCTCGTCGTCGGCGCAGGCCAGCCCGGGTGGATCAGACGACTCTGGCATGGCGCGGTCAGCCGGTACTGCCTGGCAAACGCCACCTGTCCCACGTTGGTGATTCCGCAACCTGAGCTGACCCGCGAACTGCGGCGACCTCTGCTGCAACGACGCACCTACAGCTCTGCCCTGTTCAGCGACCCGCTCCGCCCGTCCTGAGGCAGCCGTGCCCAAGACGGGCAACCGCCAACCAGCGAAGCAGTCGGGCGACCAGCAAGTCAGGAGCACCCACGGGTGATCAACAGGAAAGTAGGCGCTAGCGGACATGGTGCAGTTGGCATACATCCTTCATGGTGTTCCACCGCCGATTGACTCGTCGCCGCTCCCGTGACTTCAGCCGTGCTCCTGCCCGGTCGCCCGGCAGCCCGCCACCTGTAACGGCGGGCACCGAGCGTGACCCGCGGCCCGCGAGAGGCTAGTGCAGAGCGTCCGCCACCGGCCCGAGTGCCAGCGCGGCGACGAACGACAAAAGCGACGTGAGTATGGCGACGCTCGTCATCAGACCGACGAAGAACGGCGTGTGGGTCTTGAGCGTTCCGCCGTTTCCGGGCGTGCCTTCGTGGCGAAGGCGCCGGCCAGTCCGAGGACGAAGACCATCGGCAGGTAGCGTCCGATGAGCATGACGACGCCGAGCAGCGTGTTGAAGAATGTCGTGTTGGCGTTGATGCCGGCGAAGGCGCTGCCGTTGCTGTTCGCCGCCGACGTCACCGCGTAGAGCGCTTCGGACAGTCCGTGCGCGCCGGGTGTTGAGCAGGCTCGACTGGCCGCTTCGGAGCCCTATCGCCAGCGCCGTGCCGATGAGCAACGTGGCCGGCATCGCCAGTGCGCACAGGGCGATGAAGGTCATCTCTCGTCGGCGCACCCGTTTGCCGAGGTATTCGGGACGTGCGCGATGTAGTTGCCCAGCGGCACGTGCACGGCGGCCAGGAGCACTAGTCCTGAAATAAGCGTGTTCGGCCTTCGACGGTAGCGGCGGGGCCGAGATCGGGTTTTCGGGTGTCGCGTGGTTCGGTTCGCGGCGTGGCTGATGGGTCGGGCTCGTGCTGCGGAGTGAGTTGATCTTCGAATCGGGTGTGGTTTCGGTGTTCGGGTAGGACGAGCGGCCCGGTCGTCGCGTTGGACGCCGGGCTGTCTGTGTTGCGGCCGACGTTCGGGGTCAGCCGTAGGCGGTGCGTTCGATGGTGCGCCAGGCGCTGAAGAACCTGCCGAGGCTGGGCTGGTAGCCGAGGATGCGGATCGTGGTGCTGCGGGCGTGGCGGGCCACGATGGCGGGCAGGAGGATGACGGCGGCGGTGAAGCGGCGGAACTCCATGGCGATGTATTCGCGCCGGTCGCTCTTGCGGTGCAGCATCGTCGCCCACCAGGACTTGAGGTTCCAGGCGAGTGCGGCGATGACCATGTAGGCCCAGTTGCTGACCAGGTCGTAGAGCGGCACGCGTAGGGCGTTGACGCCGTTCTTGAGCTGCTCGATCACGTTCTCCTGGTCGCAGCGGTCGTTGGCGCAGGCGACGACTTCGGCCGGGGTGAGGTCGGTGCGGGTTGTGATGTAGAAGAAGTAGCGGATGTCTTCGCCGAGCAGCACCTGCTCGCCGCGGGACTTGGTGAGGTTCTTGCGCAGCGCGATCATCCGATAAGGGCGGGCGCATTTGCCCGGCTGGTAGTCGAACTCGGCGAGGTCTTCATGGTTGAGCCTGATGTCGAGGTAGCCGCGTTCGGTGACGATGCGCTGCTTGTGGTTCGGTTCCCGCCGCCGCCGCTGGTCGGTCTTCGGCTCGTGTTTCGCGGGCCGGTCCAGCCGGGACCAGCACGACTCGTCCAGGGCCTCGGCACGGCCGCGCAGCGCGGCGTTGGCGTCCATGCCGAACACGAAATCGACCCGCTCGGCCCAGGCGTCGAAGTGCGCGGTCAAGGAGAAGTCGGTGTCCCCGCGCAGGCAGACCCGCTCGGCATGCGGGGTGACCAGATCGATGGCGCGGCCGATCCACTGCGCTGCCCCGCGCTGGCTGGCGGCGTTGCCGGGCCGGTTGACCAGGTAGAGCACTTCCTTGGTGTTGGCCAGCGACACGATCAGCGGCGCGTAGCCCCAGATGCCCTTGTAGGACATGTCCATCCCGGCCTTGTGCTCACCGTAGGTGCCGGCGATCGTGCCATCGGTGTCGACATAGGCGACCGGGCCGAGCAGATCGGCGCCCCGCCCGGCCCACAGCTTCGGCCGCACCGAGTTGACCGCCTCCATCAGCGCCAGCACGTCGGCCTCGGTGAAGCGGCGGCAGAAATCGCCGGCCGTGGTCGGGTCCGGGATCAGCTCCGCACCCAGCGCGTTCATGAACGCGACATCGTGCCGCAGCCGCTCGATGTCTTCGAGGCGGGTGCCGCCACACAGCACGTTGTAGGCCATGTTCAGCACGTGGTCGGACTCGTGATACGGCAGGTGCACCTTCAACAACTCGACCGCGTCGTCGATCTGCTCGGCCAGGCCGAGCCCAGTGACCAGACGGTGCACCGCGGCGATCCCGCCGTAACACGTCGCCTCGGCGCGCCCACCGATCTCGTAGCTGACCTTCCTCGCGGCGAACATCGGCGCGCGCCGCTCGCCCCAATGCCCGGCCCGCGCATGCCTGGCCGCGACCCTGCGGCGACGGCGCGCCAGATTCCGGCGACTCTGCTCGTGCGATACCTTCTTCACCCAGAAAGGCCTGTCTGACGGGGTAGTCCTCAGAGAGCTACGCCCGACAAGATAAGGCCTTTCTGCCTGTCCGACCGGTATCCACACCGCAGACACGCTTACGGCAGGACTAGTACGACGACGACTGTCAGCATGTCGCTCCGCTATGTCTCGTCGCGCTCGAGTCAGGCGCGGTGGATGGTCGCGCTGCGCACGCCGGTGCCGTCGAGGATCACGCGCACCTGGCAGAGTCGCCGGTGCAGGCCGGGTGTGTGCGCGAACGGGTAGAACAGCACGGTCACGGTGCCGAGTCCGGGCCAGGCGGCCGGGCCGACCTTGAGTGCGCCGACGATGCGAGAGCCGGTCATCGACGACGCGGTACGCGCTGCGGCACTCGCGGCGCACGTTGCGGTGGTTGTCGATCGCGATGCCGGCGTCGCCGCCTTCGTGCAGCGACCGGTCGCCGATCAGCGCGGCCGGTATCGGGGTCACCGCGTATTGCAGGCACAGGCAGTCGTTGTAGAGGCCGCTGCCGGTGATGGCGATGCTGTAGGACCCGTGCGTCGTGGTCTGGTGATTCGTCGGGCGTGGGGAAGTTCACTACGTTGGCGGTGCTCATCGTCGTGGTCTCCTCAGTCTCTCAGCCCATGTCGCGGATCAGCAGGTCGTCGACGGTCTCGCGGCGGACGAGCGGCCAACTTCTGCCTTGCGAGACCGCGATGATCGGCGGACGGGGGACGAGGTTGTAGGTCGAGGCCATCGAGTGGTGGTAGGCGCCGGTGCTCGGAACGGCGAGCAGGTCGCCATAGCGGATGTCGGCCGGCAGCAGGGCGTCCTCGATCAGGATGTCGCCGGCCTCGCAGTGTCGCCCGACCACGGTCATGTGCTCGTCGGCCGCGGGGGAGAGGCGGCCGAGCAGGCGCGCGCAGTAGCGGGCGCCGTAGAGGGCGGGGCGTGGGTTGTCGCTCATCCCGCCGTCGACGGCGACCCAGGTCCGGGTCGCGGTGTGCTTGACGCCGAGCACGCGGTACAGCGTGATTCCGGCGGGCCCGGCGATGGCCCGGCCGGGCTCGACCGTGATTCGCGGCGCGGGCAGCCGCAGGTCGGCGCACGTCGAGGTCACCGTGCGGCGCAGCGCCACGGCGATTTCGCCGACGGGTAAAGGCACATCGCCGGGGTGGTAGGCGATTGCGTGTCCGCCGCCGAGGTTCAGCTCAGGCAGTACGAGGCCGTGCTCGTCACGGATCGTGGAGAGGAACTGCAGCACCCGCCGGGCGGCCTGTTCGTAGGGGGCGACCTGCGTGATCTGCGAACCGATGTGGCAATGCAGACCGACCAAGTTCCAGTTTCGGCACGGCAAGAATGCGGCGCACCGCCTCGGCGGCGGCGCCGGACTCGATGGACAGGCCGAACTTCTGGCCTTCGGTACCGGTCGTGACGGCATTGTGGGTGTGAGCGTCGACGCCCGGCGTGACCCGAAGCAGAACCCGCTGCCGGCCCGCACCGAACGCGACCGCCGCCAATGTCTCGATCTCGTCCAGGCTGTCGATGACGATGCGCCCGACGCCCATCGGCATCGCCCGCCGCAGCAGCGCACTGGGTTTTGCGTTGCCGTGCAGGATGATCCGATCGGCCGGGAACTGCGCGGCGACCGCCACGGCCAACTCGCCCTCGGAGCAGACGTCGAGACGCAGCCCTTCCTCGTCCACCATGCGGGCGATCGCGCGGGTCAGCAGCGCCTTACCCGCGTAGGCCACGTCCGCGTCGTGGAACGTGTGGCGGTAGGTCGCGCACCGGGCCCGGAACTCCGCGGTATCCAGGACGTAGGCCGGCGTGCCGTGCTGCGCCGCGACGCCGACGAGGCTCGTCCCGCCCACCGACAGGTCGCCACCGGGGATGTGGTGCGTCGACGACGGCCACAGCCACGGCTCCAGTTCGTGGGGCAACGAGCTTCGCAGCGACGGGATGATTTCAGCGAGAGTCACAGGTGACGCTCCAGGTATCGATCTTCGGTCGGCGCCATGCCGCCCGGTGCTTTCAGCATCAGACGGCGCCAGTGCGCGAGCGAGAACCCTGACGTGATCGCCACGCCGTACCCACGCAACCCTCACGCCTACGGCGCATTGCGCGGATTCGCTGTTCACCGCCTCACACCACGACCAGCACGTCGCAGGGTTTGCCGCGTTGAGCCGGTCACCCGTTGCCCTGCGACCGCGGCCGGCGGGGACGACCTGGCTTACTGCCGATCATCAGCAAGCGCGCGAGGGCCAGCACGATCACCGTCGTGACGGCGACAGCGACGGCGAAGATCAGGTAGCCGCTCATGACCCTGTTTCACCGATTTCGGCGGGGAAACTGCTGCCGCGTCGCGACCATCGCGCGCGTCGAACGACGCCGAGTGCTGCGACCGCCACGACGGGGAGCCGAAGCAGGACGCGGCCCACGCTGCCCGCGAACGGCGCTATCAGCCACAGGGCGACGGCGACAAAGAGCAGCATGCGCCGTTTCACGGCCACGTCGCTGCCCTTGGATGCCATGGCCGCAGCGCCGATGCAAAACAAGCCCAACTCGGCGACCCAGAGCAGACGGACGGCCAGGTGGCTGCCGAGCCAGTCCGGCGACAGCACGCCGAGGACGAGTGCGATCGCGACCGCGACTTGCAGCCCAAGGCGCGTGAATGCGCCGGCCGCGCATCGCGGCGGATTCGTAGCAGGCGAGCTTCGTCGGTGGGTGGGCCGCGAACATCTTGGACCGCCGCTCGTACGTCGACGCGCCGGGGTAGCGGCTCACGACCCGCGCGACGAGATTCGGTGGCACCTTGGGCGACATCCAGAGCGCCTCGATGCGTGCGTGCTCGGCGCGGACGCCGCGGGTGCCGGCAATGATGCGTCCCCAGCACGTCACCACCGCAACGACGTGCCGCGAGTTCGGATGCTCGGCAGCAGCCACGTCCGAGGCGTAGCAGTACAGCCCGCAGGTGCAGTTCGGACTCGGGGCGGCGTGCAACCCCGGCTGACCCGGCGGCGGTGGTTGGCAGCGCGCGGTGTTGGTGCCATGCGACCACGCGGTGTTGGCGAGCAGCGAGTACAGGCGCCCTTGAGGGCCGATCCGGAACGTGCGGACCGCGCGGACCTGCCCGACCTGCGGCTCGAATCCCGAGTACGCATCCATACCCGGACCAGTCATCGGGCCGGTGCGGGACGCTGTGCGCCCTCGCCCAGTTCGCGACTGCCGTTCATGCATAGGTCGTCGGGGCGGTCCCGTGACCTCATGCCTGGCATCTCCCGTGCCTTCGTCACCCAATTGCCCGTCGCACGACCGTACGCCACCAGCCTGATCAACAACATTCCCTTCGTCCACACACTGCTAGGCGAGCAAGGCACGGCCGACGCATGGGGTGCTCGCCACGTCCGGCACACCGCGGCAGTCAGGGTCCGGGATCTCACCGCTCCGACCCGTATGCGCAGGAGGTTGGCAGCACCAGGACGGGTCCGCGAGAGTCACCGATAACACTCCAAGTGTCGATCTTCGGCCGGCACGTCGTCGCCCGGATCTACAGCATCAGGGCGGGCAGCAGCATAAGGGGAGTGTCCTGACGTGATCACCACGCCATACCCACGCATCCCTCACGCGCATTGCGCTTTCCACACGGTCTGTCGCCAGCGCACCACACAAGGGCTTCGGCGCGAGAGGCCCGGGAGAGCCCTTGCCCAGCAGGTGTATCTCGCCGTCTCGTGGACTCTCGCCAACGAATCCACGGAGGGCAGAAACGGCGGGCGTCGAGAGAGTAGTTGCGGGAATCAGCTGCAGCCTCGGCAACCCGGCCGCACTGCACCCCGCGGTCGCAGCGGCACGACGTCCAACGCGCGCCTGGTCGCGGTGAACGCCTGGATGCCCAGGCATTGCCGCCGGTCGAGACCGCTCACGACTACCGCCTTCGCGAAGGGCCCGCGTGAGGTCTCGGCCGGGGAACTGACGTCCGCTGGGTCGGTCTGGCGTCGTCCTGGCGGACGGTTGATCTTGCCGAGCGGGACACGCCGGTCGACGGTCCACCTGGAGGACCTGTTCACGAGCGGGCGCCGTCGAGGGCATGGCGACAGCGAAGATGGCGGCCCGATACGGGCATCGACGCTGAGAGGGTTGCGTGAGGATCTCGCCCGACTTCTGGACGTCCGTTTCACGATGTCGCACGGTAGGGCGTGCGCATTTCAACGTGGTCGCACCGGGATCGGATCGCCGTCGTTGCGGCTTTGGCTCTCCCGCTCGGGGTCGCGGCTGCTCTGGTTCCCTTTCGGGGTAGCTTCGCGAACACGGATGCCGCGCTCGTGCTTGTGGTCGTAATCGTGGCGGTCGCGGCGAACGGGCATCGGCTGGCCGGGATGTTGGCCGCGGTATCGGCGGCGGTGTGGTTCGACTTCTTCCTGACCAGGCCGTATGAGCGGTTCACGATCACTCATCGCGCCGATCTTGAGACCACGCTTCTGCTGTTGGTGGTGGGCGCGGCGGTCACCGAGCTCGCGGTGCAGGGCCGGCGCCAGCGACGGATCGCCGTGATCGATGCCGCTTACCTCGCCGCGATCGGCGAGACGACCGACCTGGTTGCCTCGGGCGCTGCGCCGCGACTGGTGATCGACCGGGTGACGGCCCACCTGACCGCACTGCTTGGTCTGCGTGGCTGTCGGTTCGAGCGGTTCTCCTTCGGTGGCATGCCGCGGCTTGAGGAAGACGGGCGGCTGCACATTGATGACGGGTATTGGGACCTCGATGCCTACGGCATGCCCGGCATAGGTGTAGAGATACTCGCCACCTGCCGCGGCGCCACGTACGGACGGTTCGTACTCGACCCCGTACCAGGAACACTCGCACCTCTGGCGGCGCGGCAGGTGGCAGTCATCCTCGTGAATCAGGTTGGGTCAGCGCTGGCGAATCAGGTTCGCGTCTCCGGTTGACCTCCGTGATAGGCGCGGATGCCGCGCGTGGCAGCGATGACGTGTCCCCACCAGGCCACAACTGCGAGAACGTGACGCGAGTTCGGATGCCTTGGCTGGTCTCGCAAGTAGGCCGGAGCCGCGCAGTCGCCACTGCGCTTGCTGTCCTCCTCGCGGATCGGACCCTGCACGAAGGTGCGGGCCTGGCGATCGACAGCACACATCATGTCCACCGCTGGTCGCACAGCGCCTACCGGGCTGCGGCCGAGGGCGACAGGGTGATCGGAGCCGTCAAGATCGACCAGCGGCCTGGCCCCATCTCGCCGTGATCCGCGTCCTGTTCGCCGCAGGCGCACACGCCAGAAGTGTGCCGCAGCCTGTACGCCGTCACCGTGACGCTCGACCTCAACCGGGTTCGACGTAGCTGCCTCAGTCGGGTCGGAGCGGGCGCGGCCGTTCAGTCGGTCGAGCGGGTCACCAGTTCGTACTTGGGGTTGGCGAAGGCCAGGTGTCCTTGATATTCGCCGACTCGGCCGGTGGCGCGCACGATGGCTCCTGGTTCTAGGCCGGGGATTCGGGTGCGACCGAGGAACAGGAGTCGGATGCCACCGGTGTCATCGAACACTTGTACTTCGAGTGAACGTCCGGCGGTGGTGCCGATCTGGACGCGCTCTGACCCGGCCTTCGATGGTGACCTTCTGCCGCCATGCGATGCGTCCGATTGGCACGGTCCCGTTGGATCGCGCGCCGTTGTCCGAGCCACCGGTGATCATTGGGATGAGTTTCGGCGGGTGTGCTGGGGTCAGGGCGGGCTCGCGCGCGGCCTCCAGCCGGCGGGCATCTACTCGCTCGATCGCTTCCTCGGACAGGGTTGCATCGAATGGGACGATCGTCGCGGCGACGTGGGGGATGCGGCCCACCGCCACGGCGATGCGATCTGCTGTGCGGTCGTGGAGTAGCCGCTGCGTCAGACCGTGGAACGTGCGTCGGGGTAGCAGAACGGTCACCTCGGCGCGATCGCTGACGACGGTGTCGAGGGCGTGTTCGCTGATCGTGCGCAGCAGGCGCCGGTCGGAGCATTCGACGACGGTCAGCGGGAAGCGGTCGCCGAGGTTGCGAGCGATCCATTCCTCCTGCAGCGTCTGGGCGACCTGCGGGTCGAGTCGGACATGGACGACTCGGATGTCGGTCGGGCGCAGGCTTCCCGCGTAGCGCAATGCGCGCAGCACCGCGAGGTCGAGGCGGTCGACGAAGACCAGGACGGTGTGTCGGCTGTAGTGCGGCGCATCTGCGCGGTGCTCGTGGATGTGGCTGGCGAGTTCGAGCGAGAGTGTTTCGTTGCGGTAGCGCCGGTTGAGCCGGGTGAGCATCAGCCAGCCGATCGGGAAGAGCAGGACGACCAGCCAGGCGCCTTCGGTGAACTTCACCACCGCGAAGATCATCACGACTGCTGCAGACACCAGACCGGAGGTGAGGTTGACGGCGACTTTCGCCCGCCATCCCGGTTGGCGTCTGGTGTGGTGGTATTTGGCCATACCGAGCCCGGCCATCGTGAAGCCAGTGAACACCCCGATCGCGTAGAACGGGATGAGCTTGTCGACGTGCGCCCCGACGCCGAGCAACAGTGCCAACGCGAGCGCGGTGAGCACGATGATGCCGTTGCTGAACGCGAGCCGGTGACCGCGACGGGTCATCTGCCGGGGCAGGAAGGAGTCTTCGGCGATGAAGCTGGCCAGGAATGGGAAGCCCGTGAACGGTGTGTTCGCGCCGGTGAACAGGATCAGCGCCGTCGCGACCTGGACGATGACGAAGCCAAGGTGTCCGTACCAGCCGGTGCCGAATGCGGCTTGCGCTACTTGGCTGATTACGGTCGGGCTGCCGCCGGAGTAGGGCGTGGCGTGGGTTTGCCAGGCCAGGAACGAGATACCCAGTACGAGCGTGCCGAGGATGCCGCTCATCGCGGTCAGGGTTCGCCGGGCGTTGGGGCCTTCGGGCGGTTTGAAGGCGCTCACGCCGTTGGAGATCGCCTCCAGGCCGGTGAGTGATGCGCCGCCGTTGGCGAAGGCCTTGAGCAGCACGTAGATCGCGAACGCGGAGAACACCGCCTGATGGTGGTTGGTCACCGTGATCAAGTCAGTCTGCTGCTTGGGGGTGTAGCTGATCCGGGGCAGGTCGCCGACGATCTCGCGAGCGACCCCTACGACGACGACAAGGCCCGCGGATGCGGCGAAGAAGTATGTCGGCAACGCGAACGCCTTGCCAGCCTCTCGGACGCCACGCAGATTGCCGTAGGCCAGCAGCAGGACCGCGGCCACGGTGATCTCCAGCGTGACGCCGCGCAGTCCGGGCGCCAACGAGGTGATCGCCGCCGTCCCGGCCGCCGACTGCACGGCCACGGTCACGATGTAGTCGATCAGCAGCGCAACCGAGGCGATCTGCGCGACTTTCGGCCCGAAATTCTCCCGAGCCACGACGTAGGACCCGCCCGCTCGGGTGTAGATCATGACCACCTGCCGGTAGGACAGGGTCGTCAGCACCAGCAGGCCGAGCACGACAAGGGTCAGCGGCATCAGAATGTGAAAGCCGGCCAGGCCGAATATCGGCAACAGGACGATCAGCATCTCCTCGCTGCCGTACGCGGAGGAGGAGATGCAGTCACTCGACAGCACACCCAGCGCCGCCTTCTTCGACAACCTCTCCTCACGCAGTCGCTCGCTCACCAGCGGGGCGCCGAGCAGCACGCGCTTCACCCGATAGCTCAACCGTTCCGGCAAGCTGATATCGATCACGCGCACCCCTAAACTGAGCCTCGGGGCCGATGCAACCATCCGCGACGAGATCTTGCGCGCGCCATTCACGAGTTCCTCACGCTCGAGCCGCCAGTCCTTGGCGCACCTCGTGGGGGGATGGGAACGTCCTGGCGTCCGCGAACCTGACCCCGGGTGGCGCGCCCGACGGGCGCCTCGCGGTCGTCACCGCTGCCAATCTGCCGCCGCGGCATGATTCGGTGCGCCTGGTCCCCCAACAGTGCGCTGCTCGCCGGATTCGCTGGGTACTTTGCGATCCGTCGCCTGGGCCACGGCGCGGCCCGCTGCTGGATGTCACGGCAGCGGTCGCCTACCGCCCGGCGCACCCCCGATGGTCCACGAGACGACGCCCCGCGACCGGCTCGAGATCCGCATGCACACCGACGAGCGGTACGGCCCGGGCACCAGCACGGAGGAACAACGATGACCACGATCGGTACCAGCACGACCCTCAGCCTGCGCGACGTGATCGCAGAAGGAGTTGGCGAGCCGAATCACCTCGACGATTACCTGACCTCGAACGTGACCGCATCACCGCGCGCCAAGGTGCTACTGCCGACCACTCGGCGCAGCATCGACGGCCGCTTGCACGAGGCCACCAATGCTGTGCTCAGCCGCGACGTCATCGGGGTACTCGCCGCCGGTTGGCAGACGAGTAACGAGTTGCGCGCGGCCGCCCGCCGCACGTTGAGTACCCCGACGGTCACCGAATTCGTGCCGTTCCTGTCGCTCACGATCTCCCAGAGCATCCGCCCGTCGGTACGCCTGTTCGTCGACCGGGACTTGGTCCTGACCATCGAGCTGGACATCGCCCTGCAAATGGGCTTCGACGAGCTGACCGCGACAGTCACGGCCGGCGCCCTCGTAGCAATCGAGTTCGGGCGGTGCACGGTCACAGTCTCAATTCACACCACCACTGGGACGCCGCTGGTCGAGCGGACCCTGACCTTGAGCGCAAACCAGCGACTCAACCTGCCACATCCAATCGTGCTGGCGAACACGCGCTGACCGTAGAGACATCGCCGACTGCTGTCGCATCGGCGTCTCATCCGCCATGGCACGCCGCGCGGCAGCACCGCGAACACGGCGATGTCGCTCAGGGTCAGCTGACGCAGCGGATGCAACTCGACCCGGCTAACTGCCGACGACTCGTCCCCCAGCGGGGCGCTACCGTTGCGGCCTCCCCTACCAGGGCAGCGTCTCTTACTGGTGGGCGAAGGTACCGGTAGGCCCCTGCCGTTGCTCTACAAGGGGCTTTGACGTAGCGGCTGCGCGGATCGCCTGTCTGGGTGTCGAACGGGCGGTCAGCTGGGCGAGCAGGTCAGGTTTCGCCGCCGATCTCGACCGTGTAGGCCTCGTAGATCAGGTCGGACCCGCGCTGGCGGTGGCGGACGAGCCGTCCGAGCAGCACCGTGCCGCGGTCACGAACTTCGTCCACGTCGGGCTTGATTCCCGGTTCGGCTACACGGGTCTTCAGGTTGTCGAGCAGATCTCTGATCAGAGCGTGTTCGCGGGTGAGGCGAGCTACCGGACCGGACAGTCGAGGCGCGGTTGTGGACCTCCCCCCAAACCGTGGAGGCATGCGCTATGAGGAGTAGTCATGCCGGAGAAGCGAAGGAAGTTCGACCGGGAGTTTCGTGAGGGGGCTGTGCGGATCGTCCGGGAGACCGGGAAGCCGATCGCGCAGGTCGCTCGCGATCTTGGGATTAACGAGGGCACGCTGGGCAACTGGGTATGCCAAGGACCGAGCCGAGCGCGAGGGCACGCGACGGCCTGTCCGCTGCGGACATCGACGAGTTGAAGCGGTTGCGCAGCGAGGTCGCAGAGCTGCGGATGGAGCGCGATGTCCTCAAGCGCTCCGTGGTCCTGTGGGTGAAGGAGGCGACGAAATGAGCGTGGCACGCTTCATCGCCGACCAGAGGACTCTCTACCGCGTCCCGTACGCGGTGTGCTGCGTGATCCTCGGGGTGAGCACCTCGTGGTTCTACAAGTGGCTTGATCGGCCGGCCACCGCGCGCCAGCGGCGTCGCGGCGAACTGGACGCCGAGGTGCTGACGATGTTCAGGGCCTCCCGGCGTACCTACGGCTCGCCGCGCATCCACGCCGACCTGCTCGAGGCCGGGTGGACGCTGAGCGTGAACACCGTCGCGGACTCGATGCGACGGCAGGGTCTGCAGGGCCGCAGACCCAAGCACAGCAAGGGATTGACCCGGCAGGACCGCAAGGCACCGAAGTTCCCGGACCTGCTCAAGCGTGACTTCAGCGCGCCAGCACCGAACGTGAAGTGGTGCGGGGACATGACCGAGATCCCGACCGATGACGGCAAGCTCTATTTGGCGACGGTGCTGGATCTGTTCTCCCGCCGGTTGCTGGCCTGTCCCACCTCTGAGCACCCGAACGCGGAGCTGGCCTGCGACGCGATGAAGATCGCGGTGGCGGTGCGCGGCGGCCGCGCCAACATCGACGGCGTGATCTTCCATACCGACCGCGGCTCGACCTATACAGCGACCAGTTTCACCCAGCTATGCAAGGACAAACTCGGTATCCGCCAGTCGATGGGCAGGGTCGGTTCGTGTTTCGATAACGCCGCCGCGGAGTCCTTCTTCTCAACCCTGGAACACGAGGTCCTGTCCCGGCATCACTTCACCACCAAGGCCCAAGCGCGGACCGTCGTGCTGGCCTGGTGCCACGAGTTCTACAACACCAAACGCCGGCACAGCTCAGCGGCGTTGATGTCACCCAACGACTACGAGAAGATCGCCATCGACCGACCGGTCGCGGCATAAGGAACCCTCCACGGTTCGAGGGGAAGCTCAGTTGTGAGGAGCTCGCGGTAGAGCCCGTCGGGACTCTCGGTGATGGCGATGTGCACATCGAAGTCGGCGGAGAGCTCTGCGAGCGCAACGTGGACGCGTTCGGCCCAGCGCTCCTGCCGGCCGGGTGCGGGCGCGGCCAACGCCTGCTCCACCGCGCTCATTGACTCAAGTAGCTCGGCGCGGCGGCGACGCAGTTGCTCCAAGAAGGGCTGCTCTGGCGTGGACGAGTTTGGTTCCATCGTGGCCTCCGTCGAGCGGATGTTCTGCGTGGTGGCTGTGCCGGTGTGTGTCCAGTGCCCGCGGGGATCACGTTGGGCGTCAATCGTTGAGCCCTGCCGGGCGCGCTGGCAAGAGGTCGCCCGGCCGAGGTGCCGACAACTGGATCCGCCGCGGCACTGACGAGATGCGGGTGGGTCTGCCAGGCTCTTCCTATCGCGACGCGGGGAGGTGGCGGTCATGGGTGAGGACGTCGAGAGTCCGGAACTTCACCCGACAGGACCGGCAACAGTATCGGGCCAAGGTGAGACGCTGCCTGGACGTGTTCGCCCGGATGCTCGCCGAGGCCAAGTTCGACTTCGAACGTCCGCTGACCGGCCTGGAGATCGAGCTCAATCTCATCGACGCCGAGCAGGATCCGGCGATGCGCAACGCCGAGGTGCTCGCGGTGATCGCCAACGAGGACTTTCAGACCGAACTCGGGCAGTTCAACATCGAGATCAACGTTCGACCGCGCAGCCTGATCGGCACAGCGGCCACGGAACTCGAAGCGGAGTTGCGAGCGAGCCTCAACGATGCCGAGGAGCGCTCACGTGCCATCGGAGCGCACATCGTCATGATCGGCATGTTGCCCACGCTGACTCCGGAGCATCTCACCGGCGAATCCCTGAGCGCTAACCCGCGGTACAAGCTGATCAACGAACAGATCTTCGCGGCCCGGGGTGAGGACTTGTACATCGCGATCGAGGGCGTGGAGCGGCTGTCGACCTACGCGGACACGATCGCGCCCGAGGCAGCGTGCACGAGCGTGCAATTTCACCTGCAGGTCAGTCCGCAGGACTACGCGGCAAACTGGAACGCGGCGCAATGTCTGGCCGGTGTGCAGCTCGCCCTGGGCGCTAACTCGCCATTCTTGTTCGGCAAGGAGCTCTGGCGAGAGACCCGCGTCGCCCTGTTCGAACAGGCCACCGACACCCGCCCGGAGGAGCTGAAGGCCCAAGGCGTGCGCCCGCGAGTGTGGTTCGGCGAACGATGGATCACGTCGATCTTCGATCAGTTCGAGGAGAACGTCAGGTACTTCCCTGCGCTGTTGCCGGTCTGCGATGACGAGGATCCGGCCGAGGTGCTCGCACGCGGCGATACCCCACGCCTGGCTGAACTGCGGATGCACAACGGCACGATCTACCGCTGGAACCGTCCGGTCTATGACGTGTACCGGGCGAAGCCGCACCTGCGTGTCGAGAACCGCGTGCTGCCTGCCGGTCCGACCGTCGTCGACGTCCTCGCGAACGCAGCGTTCTACTACGGCCTATTGCGAATACTCAGCGAGCAGGAACGACCGGTGTGGTCGCAGATGTCCTTCAAGGCCGCCGAGGACAACTTCGACGCGGGCGCCCGGCACGGCATCCACGCCCCGATCTACTGGCCCGGCGCGGGTGAGGTACCCGCTACCGAGCTGGTGCTGCGCCACCTCCTGCCATTGGCGCATCAGGGGCTGGCAGCGTGGGGCATCGACTCATCGGTCAGTGACCGGCTGCTCGGCGTCATCGAAGGACGCTGCACCACGCAGGTCAACGGCGCCGAGTGGCAGGCCCGCGCCTTCCACCAGATCGACAACGAGACGCAGCCGCTGGACCGGCGCGACGCATTCCGGGAGATGCTGCGCCGCTACGTCGAACACATGCACAGCAACGAGCCCGTGCACACCTGGCCGCTGACCTGAACGATCATCCGGCCGGCCGGGCGCTCGTCCTGCGGCCTAGGCGCGCCCAGCATTTCGGCGATAGTGCGCGCTAGACACGCAACGGCGCGAGCAATCACGTCGGTGGAGGTCACCACCGACCGCGCGCCGACGTAAGTACGGGTGCTCGGCGAACTGCTGCCGGCGGTGCGGTCGCCGGTCGCTCGCATCGGGGCCGGACATGGCCTGCGGCGGCGGACCGGGCCGGCGCACGTACAGGAATTCAGGACTGATCCTCGCGGGCAGGGGCCGTCCCGGCCACGGCGTCCTTGCTGTAATCGCCTCGCAGCGCCAGGACCGTGATGCGGATGTTGGTGCCATGGGACGGCAGTTCGCTTCGAAAGATCAGGCTGAGCTCCTTCCGCTCGAAGTACCTCCCCGCGTCCTCGAGCGAGTCGAACGTGAACTCGACGACACGATGCGGCGTCGCTGAGAAGACGTTGTCGTAGGACGCCAGCCGCTTCAGCTCACCGGGAGCCTGCAGAGTGTCCGCGATCGATCGGACCCACTCCAGGTACGCGCGCTTCTGACCAACCGGATAATCGATCTCGTACACATACTTGATCACCGCACAAAGCCCCCTTCCGCCTGAGCCGCGCCTCGCGAGCTTCGACGGCATGCAGCTATGGTCCGTCCGGGCCGGGCGCCGGGCAAGAGCGCGCGCCATGCCGCGGCGCGGTGTCATGAGGGTGCGACGCGAATCCAAGCGAGATCTGGGTCGTCGCGTCGGGCGGCGGGACGACCCGCGCGCTGTTCGAGCGGGCGCAGGGGTGAGGGGACGACACGCCGCTGCTTGCCCACTGCAATGCCCACGCCGCGGCGCCGCCGCCACGGGCGCCGGCCATTTGCGCAGCACGCGGGACGCGGGTGTCAACTCTCCGGTCCCGTCTCCGGTCTCGCAGCGCCGGCGGGCAGCAGGCGGCGGCCTGAACGTCGCCCGGACGTACGCGGCACCCACTCACATTCGGGTGCCGGGGCGCTCGTGAGTCAATCCGCGGCCACGTTTGGGCATGAAACAGACGGGGAGAGGTAACCAGGTGATCCTGGGGGTCACCTGGTTGCCAAGGAATTACACCCGTGGGTGTAATTACCGAAGGCCCCGTGGGGGTCTGAACCGGAGTGGGCAGACGCAGCCCCCACGGGGCCCCGGCTACTCGCAGAGTAACCAATTTTCGCTGTGCGTCCGACTTGCACACCGGCATCGAACGTTTGTTCGGATAACTTGGGCATGGCCGAGGAATGGCGGCGCAACAGGTGAGTCACTTATTGCCAGGTGGGTAACGCATCCCAGGCGTCAGAGCACAGTCTCTGTCGAGCTGAGACTTCGGTCCAGCTTGCGGCGCCACCGGGGCGCCGCCGCTCACTGGCGACGGGGCAACCTCGACCGACCGTTGCATGCGCGCCAGAGGGCGGCCCGTCGAGCCGCGCATATCGACGGTCATGCCGACCTCGCGGTTATGCTGACTACGGTCAGGATCCCCTTGTGGCGCAGCGGATCCCGTCCGGGCGGGCTCGGCATAACCGTCGCGCGTCGAGGATGGCTCGCCAATGTTCCCCGCGAACTGCGCGTCGACACGCACACCCGTGATGCCCGCACCCGCGCAGGTCAGGTGCTTCTCTTTCTCACCGACCGGGTGACGGCGGCTCAGCCAGACGAGCGACGTTATGCCGACCCGTCGATGGCGCATCCTCCTATCGCGCAGGTGATCCAGCACCAAGTTCGGCATAACCGCGACGTCGGCATGACCGTCGTTATGCCGACATCGGCATAACGACGGACAGCGTGCCGGCGCGCTGTCTGCGGCCAGATCCGCGCGGTCCGCATTGCGGTAGTTGCGTGATTGACCGCGACGGCGATTCGTCGTGCGAATCCGCGACCCGCTGATTAAGAGGACCGAGAAATCATCTGACACCCTCATCGGAGGATGTCCCGCTCGTCGTTGATTTTCGGCGGCGGTCATGATCGTCAGGCAGCGATCACGGGCTCATCATGACGGACGGAGCCGACAGTTTCGGCGGCGACGTTTTCGTCGAGAGCGCGTCGAAGGGCGGCGAGGTGCAGGTGCCCGTTGACGCGGCGGAACTGCTTGCCGGCCTCGGCCATCCCGGCGGCGCACCAGCGTAGCGCCATGTTTCCCGACTGCCAGTTCTTCACGTTGCGGCTGTGAGTGCGGGCGATGGAAATCATCGACTCGATGCTGTTCGTGCTGCGCAACGTCCGCGCGAGGGTGGGCGGCACGCCGAGACGCAGCACGGTCAGCGTCTCGGACAGTCCCTCGCGCAGCGACGCGGCAGCGCCTGGGTGGGTGCGGTCGAGTTCCTTGGCTAGGGCCTCGAGCTGGGCCTCCGCGGCCAGCGCGGACTCGGCGTGGTAGGCCCGCCGCATCCGCTTCGCGACCGTCGAGGCGAGCCGGTCAGGCAGCCGATCGGCCACATTCCTCAGCTTGTGCAGCTGACACCTACCGATCACCGGGTGATCGAACACCCTCGTCACCGCGGCCTTCAGTGCCTTCGCCCCGTCGATGACGACCAGGATCGGCCGGGCGGTGTCCAGGCCCCGTTCCCGCAGCCCGGCCAGCAGATCGGTGACCACGGTGGTGTTCTCGGTGTCCCCTTCGACCAGCGCGAGCGGGTGCTTGGTGCCGTCGAGGCCGATCCCGAGCGCGACCACGCACACATGCTCGCCGAAGTGAACACCGTCGATCATCAACGCGACCAGGTCCAGATCGTGAAGCGGGCCGGCGAGAAGCTCGGCGAGCGCGGTCTCGGTCGCGGCGACGAACCGCCGCGAGACCGCGGACTTGCTCGTCGACGTGGCCGTCCGGTCCACCTGCTCGCCGACCGGCTCCAACCCGACCGGATAGCCGCGGGTGGATATCCCGCCCAGCATCTTGGTCATCGCCATCCGCCCGAGCACCTCGGTGCTGGTGAACAGCTCGTAGGAGGGCACCGGAAGCTCACCGGACCCGTCGACCGCGCGCAGCCGTGGCCGCTCGACCGGCACTCGCCGCCCGCCGAGGGTGACCGAGCCTTTCTCCGTACCATGCCGCACGGCGGCCCTGGCCGGGTCATGCTTGCCCTTCGGCCCACACACCGCCGTCACATCCTCGGTCATCATCGCGGCCATCACTTGCAGCCCGGCGCCGACGGCCATCGCCAGGAGTCCTTCGCGCACATCCGCGACAACCTCGCCCAGCACCACACTCACCGCCTCCGGCACAGCAAGCCCTGCCGCGGCAGCATCGATCGTCTGGTAGTTCTGTTTCACAGCGGTCCCCTTCTTGGTGGTGTCTCTGGAAGGACGCCCAACACCTACCGCAAGGCAGGAGTCAGGCAGGGGACCGCCACCTCAAAATCCACGAGACCCGGGACAACCTCGAGGTAGCGTCCGGGTCGAGGTCCAGACCTGGGCGCGACGGATCGGACGATGTTGTGCTCGATGTCGACCTGCCTGGGGGGTACGCACCGCCGCGCGAAACGTGTCTGTTGCTTGCCGGACTGGTTCGTTCCACGATTGGCGCACGACGAAGGGGAAGCGAGGCGGCGTGATACGGGCGGCGTTCTATGGTCGGGTTTCCACCGAAGACCAGCAGGACCCCGTCGCGTCACGCGGTTGGCAGCTGCGCCGGGCTCGTCACCTGATCGAGCCTCACGGAGGCGTGATCGTCGCGGAATTCTTCGACGTCGGTGTGTCACGGTCGCTGCCGTGGAAGCGGCGCCCCGAATCGGCGCGACTGCTGCAGGCTCTTGGTGATCCCGAGCGGGGCTTCTCGGCGGTGGTCATCGGTGAACCGCAACGCGCGTTCTATGGCAGCCAGTTCAGCCTGACGTTTCCAGTGTTCACCCATTACGGGGTGCAGCTCTGGGTGCCCGAGGTTGGCGGTGCCGTCGATCCAGGCTCTGAGGCCCACGACATGATGATGATGCTCTTCGGCGGCATGTCCAAAGGCGAGCGCACCCGGGTGCAACTGCGCGTGAAGGCAGCCATGCACGACCTGGCACAGACAACGGATCGCTTTCTCGGCGGTCGCCCTCCATATGGCTACCAGCTCGTCGATGACGGACCGCACCCGAACCCAGGTAAAGCCGCGATGGGCCAGCGTGCGCATCGGCTGGAGCCTGACCCGGTCACAGGTCCAATCGTGGCTCGCATCTTCAGCCTCTTCGCTGACGGGTACGGGCTTCGCGCGATCGCCCAGCAGCTCACCGATGAAGGCATCCCCTCGCCGTCCGCGCATGATCCACAGAGGAACAAGCATCGGGACGGCCGGGGCTGGGCACATTCAGCGGTACGCGCGATTCTACTCAATGAGGTGTACACGGGTCACCGCGTCTGGGCTAAACAACAAAAGGTCGAACACCTGATCGACCCGGATGACGTGGCGGCCGGACACCGAACCGCGATGCGCTGGCGGGATCCGGCCGAATGGGTCCGCGCAGACCATCAGACCCACGCACCCCTCGTTACCAACGAACTGCACGCGATCGTGAAAGGCCTGCTGGCAACCACGACGCCTGGCCAGTCGAAGCGACGAGCATCAGCCCATCCCTACTGCCTCAGAGGTCTTCTCGTCTGTACTCATTGCGGACGAAGGATGCAGGGCGCCTACCGCAAGAATCGGAAAGAGGGCTCCGGAAGGGTTCTATATCGCTGCGTGCTGCGGTCCACGCGCTCCGTGCCAGCCGAACTCGAGAGCCATCCTGACTCGCTGTACGTCCGAGAGGACGCAATCGTTCCCAAGATCGACGAATGGCTAGCCAGCCAGATCACTCCCGAGATGCTCGCTGCGCACCAGCACGACGCCAGCACAACCGCTCAAGGCGTCGCGCTTCGCACCCAAATCACCCAACTCGACAAGCGCATCGCCAACCTCATGAGCGCCATCGAGCTCAGCGGTGACCTAGCCACGCTGACAGAGCAGCTCGTCCGCCGCACTGACGAACGTGCCGGCCTGGTCGCTCGCCTGCACCAGGATCGCAACAGCTCGACGTGGAACGCGGCTCAGATGGCAGCGGCCCTGGATGAACTGGGCGGCATCGCCGCCCTACTCCCGACTACCGACGCCTCGACCCGCGAGAAGATCTACGCCTCGCTTGGCCTTCGCCTGGAGTACAACCATTACCAGAGCCGCGTCAGAGCCACCGCCGACAAAGCGTGTGTCCCTGGACGTGTCCGAGGGGGGACTTGAACCCCCACGCCCGATAAAGGGCACTAGCACCTCAAGCTAGCGCGTCTGCCATTCCGCCACCCGGACGAGCGACTAGCGAGTCTAGCCCAACGGCCAAATCCGTCACTCAACAGCCCGTGGCACACATTGACCAAACATTTTCGGCTCAGGAGCCCCCATGGACGCTAACTCACCGCTATTCTTCTAAGACGGCTCTTACAACGGGCGAACCGCAAGATCAGGGAACTCGTTGGGCAGCAGTGGATTGGAATTATCCGGCCAGCCTGGCCCGAAGCCAGGCCCTCGACTTAGGGATTGAGTCCCGATGACACGCGGTAACCGCCTTCGGGGTGTACCCGCCGCGGTTCTCTGTCTCGGCGCCGGAGTTGCCCTGGCAATCCTGCTTCCCGGTGCTGGCGCAGGCGCCGGCGCAGGTCAGGCCTCATGCGAGACCGCGACTGTCGCGGACCTGGTTCAGCACCCGGGTCACCACGCCGCGCACTGGCGTTGGCTGACGATGCACTGCATCCCCGCCGTTGCCGTTCGTCCCTCGCCGCCGCAGGATGTGGCGTCCGCCCCCTCCGAACTCATCCCTAAGTCACCGCACACGCACGCCCCGCATCCGCGTCATACGCACACATCGCACCCACATCCTCACAAGAGCCACACCAGACATCCGCGCCCGACGCCCAGTCACCGAGCCGACGCCGACCTCCAGCGAACCGACGCCGACCTCCAGCGAGCCGACGCCTTCCGATACCCGCAGTCAGACCCGGAGTACCGGGTGGGCGACCGACACGCAATTCCGGCTCTCCTCCGGGACAGGAGCCGCCGCCGTCGACCCCGACCAGTCCGGCGCCCTCGACGCAGCCCGCGCCCACCTCGACCCGCACCCGCACGCCGAGCGCGAGCGCATCCTCGGCTCCTGGTGACAGCAGCCCGACCACGAATCCAGCATCCGCCGTACCGCCGCCCAACTCAGGGCGCTCGGCTAGCCCAACCCCGACCCTCGGTACCAAGCCGGCTTCGGACACCGGCTTGACGGCCGACCCGGCGACGGGCACCGAGACAGCCCCTTCCACCACGCGGCCTGCCACGCATGCACCGTCGTCGCACCCCGCGCCGAGCAGCACGCAGAATCAAGCAGGTCGAGGTTTTGGCCAAGTCCACGGTCGGTGCCAATGATTCGTTGTTGCTGGCCGGCTTGGTGATGGTATTCGCGCTCGCCGTCAGCGGCGTGGTCGTCATCGCCGGACGACGTGCCGGGCGCCGCCTGGGCTGACCCGCTCATCCGGCGTACTGGTAGGAACAAGACATGAGCCAGGCGCCAGCGCCCGATGCGCAGACCGAGGTCGTTGATCTGCTTCGCGACCTGATCCGCATCAACACCTCGAATCCGACCCATCCTGAGCGTCCAGCCGCGGAATGGGTCGCTCACAAGCTCGACGAGGTCGGCATCGAGTCGCGGATCCTCGAGTCCGAGCCGGGACGCGCGTCCACGATCGCACGCATCGCGGGCAGCGACCCGTCGCGCAAGCCGTTGCTCATCCACGGCCACCTCGACGTCGTACCGGCCGATGCCACGCGAGTGGTCCACCGACCCGTTCGCCGCCGAGATCCGCGACGGCTTCGTGTACGGACGCGGCGCGATCGACATGAAGGACATGGACGCCATGACGCTCGCGATCATCCGCGAGTGGGCGCGCTCCGGGCGAAAGCCGCCGCGCGACATCGTCCTGGCCTTCGTCGCCGACGAGGAGGCAGGTGGGCGCAAGGGCGCGCACTGGCTCGTCGACAACCACCCGGACCTGTTCGCCGACTGCAGCGAGGCGATCAGCGAGGTCGGTGGGTACAGCGTCTCGGTCGGCGGCGACCTGCGGCTCTACCTGATCCAGACGGCCGAGAAGGGCATCGGCTGGCTCCGCCTGCGCGCCAAGGGCAGGCCGGGACACGGCTCGTTCATTCACGACGACAACGCGGTAACCCGGCTGGCCGCCGCCGTGAGCCGAATCGGGTCGCACGAATTTCCCGTGCTGGTGACCGATACGGTCCGGCGCCTGCTCGAGGAGATCAACGAGCTCACCGGACTGGGCATCGATCCGGACGATCCGGAGCCGGCGCTGCCCAAGCTCGGCGCCGCGGCACGGATGATCGGCTCCACCATCCGCAACACGGCGAACCCGACCATGCTCGAGGCCGGGTACAAGTCCAATGTCATTCCGTCGACCGCTGAGGCGACGATCGACACCCGCTTCCTGCCCGGGCAGGAGGATGCGCTGCTGGCCACCATCGACGAGCTGATCGGTGACGGGGTCACGCGCGAGTTCCTCGTTCGCGACATCGCGGTCGAGACGACCTTCGATGGAGCCCTCGTCGACGCGATGTCGGCTGCCCTTCGCGCTGAGGACCCTGGCGCGCGGCCCGTGCCGTACCTCATGAGCGGTGGCACCGACGCCAAGTCCTTCTCCGAACTCGGCATTCGCTGCTTCGGTTTCTCGCCGCTGCTTCTGCCGCCCGACCTCGACTTCATGTCGCTGTTCCACGGCATCGACGAGCGCGTGCCGATCAGCGCGCTTCAGTTCGGCGTGCGGGTGCTCGATCGGTTCCTGTCCGGCTGCTGACTGTCGGAGCCCCGTGGCAGGCTGCTCGCATGCTGCTGGACGCGATCGCCTCGGCGTCCGCTGAGATCGCCCGCACATCGGCGCGTAGTGCCAAGGTCGCGCGCCTTGCCGCTCTGCTGCGCGAGCTCTCGCCGGACGAGGCGGCGATCGTCGTTTCCTGGCTGTCAGGTGAGCTTCCGCAACGGCAGATCGGCGTGGGTTGGGCCGCCCTGCGCGACATCCCGGCACCGGCCGATCGCGCCACCCTCACGATCAGCGAGGTTGATGCCTCGTTCACCGAGATCGGCCTCACCGCCGGCACCGGATCGCAGGCGCGACGGCGCGAACTGCTCGCCCGGCTGTTCGGCCGCGCGACCGAGCCCGAGCAGGAGTTCGTGCGGCGGCTGCTGGGAGGCGAGCTTCGCCAGGGCGCGCTGGCCGGGGTTATGGCCGACGCCGTCGCACGCGCGTCCGATGTTCCCCTCGCGGCGGTACGCCGGGCGGCGATGCTGCGCGGCGATCTGCCGGCGGTAGCAGCGGCCGCGTTGGGCGCGGGCTCCTCGGCCGTGGCTGAATTCGGGCTCGAAGTCGGCCGCCCGATCCAGCCGATGCTCGCGCAGACGGCCGCGGACTCCGACGACGCGCTCACCCGACTCGGGGCGCCCGCTACGCCCGTGGTGCTGGAGTGGAAGCTCGACGGCGTCCGCATCCAGGCCCATCGCAACGGCGACGACGTCGCGCTGTTCACCCGCACCCTCGACGACGTCACCGCGCGTCTGCCCGAGGTGGTCGAGGTCGTGCGCTCATTGCCGGTGTCCGCACTCGTCGCCGACGGCGAGGCGATAGCACTTCGGGCTGACGGGCGGCCGCAGCCGTTTCAGGTCACCGCGTCCCGGCTGGGCAGCCGGCGCGATGTCGTCACCGGCCGGGGCACCACCCCGATCAGCTTGTTCCTGTTCGACGCCCTACACGTCGACGGGCTAGACCTGCTTGACGAGCCGACCGCCAGACGTCTCGACGCCCTCGACCGCGTGGTGCCCGGCGCGAATCGGGTCGGGCGGCTGATCACCGGCGACGCCGCGGCCGCCCGCGAGTTTCTCGCCGAGACGTTGCGGCACGGCCACGAAGGCATCGTGGCGAAATCGCTCAATGCGCCGTATGAAGCGGGCCGACGAGGCGCCGGCTGGCTGAAGGTCAAGCCGGTGCACACGCTCGATCTCGTCGTCCTCGCCGTCGAGTGGGGCTCCGGGCGGCGGCGCGGCTGGCTGTCGAACATCCACCTCGGCGCCCGAGATCCGGTGAACGGCGGATTCGTCATGCTCGGCAAGACATTCAAGGGCATGACCGATCAGATGCTCGCGTGGCAGACCGAGCGGTTCCGCTCACTGGCCACGGGGGAGACCGATCAGTGGGTGGTGCCGTTGCGGCCCGAGCAGGTCGTCGAGATCGCGTTCGACGGGGTACAGGGCTCGACCAGGTACCCCGGCGGGCTGGCGCTTCGCTTCGCTCGGGTCGTCCGCTATCGCGACGACAAGAGCCCCGCCGACGCCGACACGATCGACACCGTGCGCGCCCTTCGCGGGTAGGGCGCCCCGCCCCAACCGGTCAGCGAGGCAGGCCCGGCAGCGGCACGGCCGCCGCACCCGACCGCCCCTGGCGAGCGTTTGCGCCGGAGCAGCACCCGACGCGAACCATCGATGTAGCGCTGCACCCGGGCCAGCTCCCAGCCGCCGAACTCGGCATGCAGGCTGAGCCGAACCGCTGCGGAGGCTCGACTCACGTCGGCCGGGATCCGCAGCGGCGCATACTCCCAGTCGGGGTCTGCGCTGGCCTCCTCGGCAGAGATCGCCGTCATAGGTGGCCATTGAACCCCTCAGCGCCACCGATCTCCATAGCCAGCCCGTGATCGCACAGGTTATTTGGCCGAAGTGGCGTATTCGAGCAGCAGTTCGCGAAGACGGGTGCGGCGCGGCCGCGCCCCGACGTGCCGCACCGCGCGGGCCAGGGCCGGGCCCGAGGCATGCACCACCGAGAGGTGGCGCTGGGCCCGGGTGAGCGCGGTGTACACCAGCGGGCGGGACAGCATGCCGCCTGCCTCCGGGGGCAGCACGACGACGACGGCCGGAAACTCCGAGCCCTGCGCGCGATGAACCGTGATGGCCCAGCCGTGCAGCAGGTCGGCGAGCGCCTTGCCCTTGATCTCGGCCGGCCCGGACGCGAACTCGACGGTGACCGTGCCGTCGCGCTCGACGTCGCTGACCGTGCCGACCTCGCCGTTGGCGTACCCGAAAGGCTCGGCCTCCATGTGATTGGCGGTGGCCACCACCCGGTCGCCGGGATCGAATCTGCCGCGGCCCTCGCCGGGATTCAGGCGCGCCTTGAGGGCGGCGTTCAGTGCCATCGTGCCCGCGCCTCCGCGATGCACCGGGGTCACGACCTGGACCTGATCGGCGGGGATGCTCAACGCCCGCGGGATCGAGTCCGTGACGAGTTGGACGACCCGCTGCGCCGCCTCGGCCGAACCGCGCGCCGGTACGACGACGACCTCGCGGCCGGGGTCGTCCACGGGCGGTAGGTCGCCTTCGCGCACGCTGGTTGCCAACCGGGCGATGGCGCCGCCTTCGGCTTGCCGGTAAAGGGTCTTCAGCTCGGTGACGGGCACTACGCCGGCGTCGATGAGGTCGCCGAGTACGCGGCCGGGACCGATCGAGGGAAGCTGCGCCGCATCGCCGACGAACAGCAGGTGGGTTCCGTCAGCGCACGCCTCGAGCAAGGCTTCGGCGAGTTCGACGTCGAGCATCGAGGTCTCGTCGACAACGACGACGTCCTCGTCGAGTGGCGTCTCGGCGTCGCGGGCGAAGCCGCCGGTGAATTCCAGTTCGCCGCCTGATCCGGCCCGCTGGCGCGCCTGCGCCCCGAGCAGCCGGTGGATGGTCGACGCGGGGGAGCCGGTGAGCTCTTCCAGCCGCTTGGCCGCCCGCCCGGTCGGCGCGGCGAGCGCAACCGAGTGACCGGCCCGCTCGGCGAGTGATACGACGGCGGCGACGGTGTGGCTTTTGCCGGTGCCCGGCCCGCCGGTCAGCACGCTGAAGCCCGACTGCAGGGCGTGGGCGACGGCGGCGCGCTGGGCGTCGTCCAGATCGGCGAAGCCACCACGCCGAGACCCGGATTTGATCGGCTCGGCCGTCGCGAGCAGTCGTGCAACGGACTGGGCCACCGCGTCCTCGGCCTCGGCGTATCGGGCCAGGCTGAGCTGCGGCTCGCTGTCGCGATCGAAGCGGACAACGGTGGCCGCCTCGACGGCCGCGTCGACTGCCGCCTGCGCATCCCCGGCGCCGAACTCGGCGAGCGCGTCCATCACGGAACCGGCCGGGCTGACCGTATGGCCGTCGCGCGAATCGCGGGCCAGCACGTAGGCCACCAGCGCCCGCGCACGGCGCGGGTCGTCGCGAGTCACGCCGGGCAACGCGGCGCGCGCGATCCGGTCGGCGTCAGCGGGCAGTACGCCGGGCACGCCGAGTAGCAGCCACGGATCGTCGCGCACGAGTCGCGGCGCCGGCGGGCCGAACGCGTCGACGACCCGGCTGGCCACCCGGGCATCGAGCCCGGACGGGAGGAGCATCTCCACCAGTTCGTAGACCGGGGCGGCCGCGAGGAACGAGGAGAGCAGCCGGCCTGCCCGCATCTGGCCGACCTTCGGCAGCATGGCCAGGCTCGCGGTCGACACGTCGGCCGGCCCGTGAATGCCCGCATCGGCCAATGCCGAGGCGAGGGTCTTGCCGAGCCCGGGCCACAGGCCGGCGCTGCAGAACGCGACGAAGACCGGATCGCTCGGAGTGCTCAGCTGACGTCCTCGGGATAACCGATCGCGGGAGCCGACACGTCATCGAGTGCGCGCCGGATCTCCACCGGCAGATCGAGAATCTCAGACGCCAGCGCCGCCGTGAGCTGGCCGAGCGTCCGGGCGCCCAGGATGGGGGCCGTGATGCCCGGCTGATCGCGGACCCAGGCAAGCGCGACCGCGATCGGCGAGGTGGCCAACCCTTCGGCCGCCGTGGCGACCGCCTCGACGATGCCGACGTCGCGATCGCTCACGACGTCGGCGAGGTCGCGCCCGTTGGCGGCCGCCCGCGAGTCCGCCGGAACGCCCGCCCGGTACTTGCCGGTCAGCACCCCGCCACCGAGCGGAGAGTAGGGGAGCACGCCGACGCCGAGCGCCTGGCAGGCCGGAACCACCTCGCGTTCGATGCCCCGCTCGAGAAGCGAGTACCGCACCTGGTTCGCGATGATCGGGGCCCGCGCGGGAACCGATCGCTGCCAGGTCGCCGCCCGTGCGATTCGCCACCCGCAGTAGTTCGAGACGCCCGCGTAGCGCACCTTGCCGGTGGCCACGGCGGTGTCGAGTGCGGACAGCGTCTCGTCGAACGGCACGGCGTCGTCGACGTAGTGGACGTACCAGAGATCGACGTAGTCCGTGCCGAGGCGGGCGAGTGACTGATCGAGCCGGCGCAGCAGTTCACCCCTGCCCACATTGACGATTCTCTCGTTCTCGGTGCGGATGATGCCGGCCTTGGTGGCGATGACGACCTCGTCGCGGGGAACGACGTCGGCGAGAAGCTGGCCGAGAATCTGCTCGGCGCCGCCGTAGCCGTAGGACACGGCGGTGTCGACGAGCGTGCCGCCGGCATCGCGGAATGCGACGAGTTGGGCCGCGGCGTCGTCGGCGTCGGTCTCGAGTCCCCACGTCATCGTGCCGAGGCCGAGATGGGACACCGTCAGCCCGCTGTTGCCGACATTGCGCTGCTTCACGGCCTGAACCTAGCGGCTGACTGCCGAGTCACCGCAGGGTGCTCCGGACTGCACCTCGTCGAGACGCGCTCTAAGGTGAGCCGCGTGGAACTGGGACTGAACCTCGGCTACTGGGGTATGGGCAATGACGCGGACAACCTTGCCCTCGCCCGCGAGGCGGACAAGCTGGGTTTCTCGGTGGTGTGGGCGGCGGAGGCGTACGGGTCGGACTCGCCGACCGTGCTCGCCTGGGTTGCCGCGCAGACGCATCGCATCGACGTAGGCAGCGCGGTGATGCAGATCCCGGCCCGCACGCCGGCGGCCACCGCGATGACGGCCGCCACCCTCGACACCCTTTCGGGTGGACGTTTCCGGCTGGGTCTGGGCGTTTCCGGCCCGCAGGTGTCGGAGGGATGGCACGGGGTGCGCTTCGCCAAGCCGCTGGCGCGCACCCGCGAATACGTCGACATCGTGCAAATGGCCCTGTCCCGCAAGCGCGTCAGCTACGAGGGCTCGACCTACACGCTGCCGCTGCCCGACGGGCCGGGCAAGGTGTTGCACCTGACCGTCCACCCGGTCCGCAAGCACATCCCGATCTATCTGGCTGCAGTCGGCCCGAAGAACCTCGAACTCGCCGGCGAGATCGCCGACGGATGGCTCGCCATCTTCTACGCACCCGATCACGCCGCCGAGTTCACCGAGCACATCCGCGCCGGACGGGCCAAGGTCGGCAAGACGCTGGAGGGCTACGACGTCGTGGCCAACGCCTTGATGGTCGTGGGCGACGACATCGAGGCGTGCGCGGCGCCACTGCGGGCGAACGCGGCGCTCTACGTCGGCGGCATGGGCAGCCGGGAGCAGAACTTCTACAACGCACTGGCGGTGCGCATGGGCTATGCCGAGCAAGCCGCCGTGATCCAGGACCGCTTCCTCGCGCGCGACTACGAAGGCGCCGCAGCAGCCGTGCCGCTGGAGTTCGTCGACTCGACGTCCCTGCTCGGCCCCCCGCAGCGCATCGCCGAGCGAATGGCCGCATTCGCCGCCTCGGGTGTCACGACCTTGTCCGTGACGCCGTTCGGCAAGACTCTGGAACAACGCCTGCAGGCCCTGACCACGGCGGCGGGAGCGCTGGAACAGTCCGGGGCCGGAGGGTGACGCTGGCCCTGTCGATGCCCGTCATGCCGGCGACGGCCGACCAGTTGGCGGCGGCGCCTTCGCCCAAGCCGGACATGAACCTGTTCCAAGCCTGTGTCTACGGCGTCGTTCAGGGGCTCACCGAGTTCTTGCCCATCTCCTCGACGGCGCATCTGCGGATCGTGCCGGCGCTGTTCGGATGGGACGATCCGGGCGCACCGTTCACGGCGGTCATCCAACTCGGGACGACCCTGGCGGTGATCCTCTACTTCTGGCGCGAACTCGCCCAGGTCGTCATCGCGTGGACACGTGGTCTTGTCGACAAGTCGGTCCGGGACACGCTGGAGTACCGGATGGGCTGGTATCTGGTGGTCGCCACGATCCCGGTGGGCGTCTTCGGCGTCGCCTTCAGTCACCAGATCGAGACGGGCGCGCGCAATCTGTGGATCATCTCCGTCACCATGATCGCTCTGGCGTTCGCGCTGGCGCTCGCCGAGAAGGTCGGCGCACGCAATCGCGAAGAGGAAGACCTCGACAGCAAGGACGCGATCGCGGTGGGCACCGCTCAGGCCCTCTCGCTCATTCCGGGGGCGTCCCGCTCAGGCACGACGATCACGGCCGGCCTGTTCCGTGGGCTCAACCGCGAGACCGCGGCGCGGTTCTCCTTCCTGCTGTCCATTCCGGCCGTTCTTTCTGTCGGCGCTCTACGAGTCCCGCAAGATCGGCGACAAGGGAGGGACCGGGGCGGGCCTCACCGGCGTCGCGTTGGTCATCTCCTTCATCGTGGGCCTGGCTTCCATCGCGTGGTTGATGCGCTACCTCACGCGGCACACTACTTACGTGTTCATCTATTACCGGATCGCACTTGGCGATCATTGCTGATCATCCTGCTCCTTACCGGCGTCATCTCCGCGACGTCGAACTGACGCGATGTCGACAGTTCTGCTGATCCGGCACGGGCTCACCGCGATGACCGGCCCGGTGCTGGCCGGCCACACGCCGGGCGTCCACCTCGACGAACGCGGCCGGGCGCAGGCCGAAGCGCTTGCGCACCCGGGTCGCCGCGCTGCCGCTGCGCGCAGTCGTCACCAGCCCGCTGGAGCGATGTGTCGACACCGCCGAGGCGCTGCTCACCGCGCAGCGCGACGCCGGACGTGAACCCGAGTGGCACGTGGACGACCGGCTGATCGAGTGCCGATACGGCGACTGGACCGGCGCGCCCGCTCAAGGACCTGGCCAAGGACCCGATGTGGAAAGTCGTGCAGACCCAGCCGTCGGCCGCGCGCTTTCCCGGCGGTGAGTCCCTGCCCGAGGTCGCTGCCCGCGCGGTGCAGTGCGTGCGCGAGTGGGACGCGCGACTCGGGCCGGACGCGGTATGGGTCGCGTGCAGTCACGGCGATGTGATCAAGGCGGTGCTCGCCGACGCCCTGGGCCTGCACCTGGACCAGTTCCAGCGCATCGTCGTCGACCCCTGCTCGGCCTCGATCGTGCGCTACACCGACACCCGGCCCTACGTTCTGCGGGCCAACGACGTCGGCGGCGACCTCGCGGCGTTCGCGCCCCCCAAACGGCGCCGCCGCCCCCGGCGCAGCGCCGCAGACGCCGACGCCACGATCGGCGGCGGCTCGGGCGACGGCACGGTCTGAGCAGAACCATTAGGCTTTACCGAGCCATGCCGCGTCAGCTATTTCTCTTCGATCGCCCCCGCCGATTCGTCGCGGGGACTGTCGGCGAGCCCGGAGACCGGACCTTCTACCTCCAGGCGGCCGACGCCGCGCGTGTCGTGTCGGTGTCACTGGAGAAGCAGCAGGTCATCGTCCTGGCCGATCGGATCGAGCAACTGCTCGACGAGGTGGTCGCCCGCACCGGAACCGCCCTGCCCGCCGGCGGCGAACCCGATGCCGAGGCGCTCGAGCAGCCCATCGACGAGGAGTTCCGGGTGGGCGCGATGGCGCTGGCCTGGGACGGTGACTCGCGGGTGGTCATCATCGAGGCCCAGGCGCCGGTCGAGGACACCGAGGTCGCCCAGGAGACGCTGCTCGAGGACGTCGACGACGGCCCGGACGCCCTGCGGGTTCGCCTCGAACCAGGCCCGGCGCGCAACTTCGTCGAACGAGCCCGCCGCGTCGTGGCGGCCGGGCGCCCACCGTGCCCCCTGTGCGGCCTGCCGCTCGACCCGAGCGAGGGCCACGTCTGCCCGCGGCAGAACGGCTACCACCGTCGAACCTCGCTCGACTCGTGAGACCCGAGAAGCTCACCCCGGCTCGCGAGCTACCCGTCGACGAGGCCCTGGCCCTACTGCGCCACGGCACGCTGACCGTCGAGGGCCGCCTGGTCGAGGCGTCCAACGCCACGCTGTACTGCTCGGTCGAGCACGAGGGCATCGACGCTGCGTGCGTGTACAAGCCGGTGGCCGGCGAGCGGCCGCTGTGGGACTTCCCGGACGGCACCCTGGCCGAGCGCGAGGTCGCCGCGTACGAGGTGTCCGCGGCCAGCGGCTGGACGATCGTGCCGCCTACCGTCTACCGCGACGGGCCGGTCGGCCCCGGCATGGCGCAGCTGTGGATCGACGTCGACGAGGATGTCGACGTCGTCGCACTGGTACGCCAGTCCACGTCCGAGGCGTTGCGCAGGATCGCCGTCTTCGACTCGGTGATCAACAACGCCGACCGCAAAGGCGGGCACCTTCTGCCGACCCGGGCCGGACACATCTACGGGGTCGATCACGGCGTGACCTTCCACGTCGAACCGAAGCTGCGCACCCTGCTGTGGCAGTGGGCGGGTGAGCCCCTCGCCGACGACGAGCTCGAGATGCTGTGCGAGCTGCGAGCGCGCCTCGACGGCGCGCTGGGCGAGCGCCTGCACGAGCTGCTGAGCGTGCGCGAGGTCCGCCGCACGATCCGCCGCATCGACCAGTTGATCAGTCGGCGCTGCTACCCGATGCCTTCATCCGACCGGCCGGCGATCCCTTGGCCGCCGATCTAGGCCGGTGACCGCTCGGCGGCAACCTCGTCCAGGCGGGCGAGGGTGCGCTGGATCCCGCGGCGGTTTCGGGTCGGGAACCTCATCAACTGCAGCGCAAGCCTGCTGTGTGCGCGTGACGGATCCCACTGCTCGGTGACCAGCGTGCCGCCCTCGACAGGCTCGAACAGATAACGCCAGATGTGACCGTTGAAATGGCGCCACGCGATTCGGCGGCCCTCGTCGAATTCGACGACCGTGTTGACGATCCGGTACGGGGCGCCTAGCTGCATATCCATCGAAAACCTCGCGCCGGCGGACAGCCGGGACGGATTGCCGGCCCGCGCACGACGTACCGATCCCGATCCGTCGATGACCGGATGCATCGCCGGATCGGCGACGATGTCGAACAGGTTCTGTGCGTCGGCAGCGATGATTCTCTCTTCTGACACCAGTCCGTCGCTCACCCGTGCAGTGTGCCGGATAGGTTGGAATGCATGGACTCATGGACGGCTGGCCTGCTGCCATTGCTGCCGGCACCGCCCGGGCCCCCGAATCGCTTGCGATTGTTCGACACAGCTGTCGGCGAAATACGCGACACGACGCCGAACGGCACCGCGCGGATGTATGTCTGCGGCATCACCCCGTATGACGCGACGCACCTCGGCCACGCGGCCACGTATCTCGCCTTCGACCTGGTGCAGCGGGTGTGGCGCGACATCGGCCACGAGGTGCACTACGTGCAGAACGTGACCGACGTCGACGATCCGCTGCTCGAGCGGGCCGCGCACACTCGCGAGAACTGGATGCACCTCGCGGAGCGTGAGATCGCGCTGTACCGCGAGGACATGACCGCGCTGCGCGTGCTGCCGCCTGACCAGTACGTCGGCGCGGTCGAGTCAGTCAGCGAGATCACCAAGGCGATAGCCGAGTTGCTGGCGAGCGGCGCCGCCTACCACGTAGGCGAGGACATCTACTTCACGATCGACGCGGCCGACCACTTCGGCTGCGTATCGCCAATACGACGACGCGACGATGCTCACCCTGTTCGCCGAGCGCGGTGGCGACCCGGAGCACGCCGGGAAGCGAAGCCCGCTGGACTCGCTGTTGTGGCGCGGGCACCGATTCGGCGAGCCGTACTGGGACACCGACCTCGGCCGCGGCCGTCCCGGCTGGCACATCGAGTGCACCGTGATCGCGCTGAGCCGGCTCGGCATGGGATTCGACGTGCAGGGCGGCGGCTCGGATCTGATCTTCCCGCATCACGAGCATTCGGCGGCGCATGCCGAGGCGCTGACCGGCGAGCATCCGTTCGCCCGCCACTACGTGCACAGCGGCATGATCGGGCTGGACGGGGAGAAGATGAGCAAGTCGCGGGGCAACCTCGTCTTCGTCTCCAAGCTGCGAGGCGGCGGCGTCGACCCGATGGCGATTCGACTCGCGTTGCTCGATGGGCACTACCGGGCCGATCGCGAGTGGACCGGCGGCCGGCTGCCCGCGGCCGAGGCGCGACTGGAGCGCTGGCGCTACGCCGTGCGATCTCCGGCCGCGCCCGACGCGCGGCGGCTGCTCGCCGAGGTGCGCGAGCACCTGGCCAACGACCTGGACACCGTTGCCGCGATGGGGGCCGTGGACCGCTGGGCCCAAGAGGCGAACGGCAACGGCGGCGGTGACGCGAACGCACCGGGCCTCGTTCGCGACATCGCCGACGCGTTGCTCGGTGTCGAACTGTGAACGCCGTTCGCCGCTGATCGGCGTCGCCTCAGAGCCAGTACGTGTCGTGGTAGGCGAAGAACTCAGCTTTCTCCTCGGCGGTCATCGTTCGTCCTTGCGCCCACTCGGCAAGCATCTCGAAATACCCCTCGCGCGGTGCTCCCGGCGCGAAGAGCAGCAGCATCGAGGCCTCCTCGCCTGATTCGTTCTTGAACGCGTGGACGCCACCCTCAGGCACGAACAGGAAGTCACCGGCCGTGGCGTCGACCCATCGGTTGCCGTCGTAGAGGCGCACAGTGCCCGACAGGATGAAGAACGACTCGGAGATGGTGCGGTGGAAGTGCGGGTCCGGACCGCTCGGCTTCGGCGTCGCCGCGAAGTTCCATCGGTAGAGGCCGAACTCGCCATCGGTGCTCGCCGTCGTGGCGAGGTAGTGCACCGTGCCGCCGGTCGAGTAGGTCAGCTCGGGCTCTTGGGTGTGCGGACGGAAGCGGGCGCTCATCTGCGGCGAATCGTCGAGGTAGCGCGGCTCCGGATAGGACATACGGTCTCCCGGTGAGTGGTCGGCTCGGCATCGGCACCGAGCAGGTGCTGCGGGCGATCCCATCCTCGCGGAGCCGGGCAGCGGATTTGCTGAGCGCCACGGCGCCGTGGACGCCTCATGGTCGGGCCAGGTCGGATGTCTCGATCTCGTCGCCCCCACACCACACCACCATCGTCTTGCGCAGTGCTGTCCAGTCCGCTGCTGACGCGTTCCGTTTCGGCCGCAGGATGGCGCGGTTCGCTCAGGCGCGGACGGTACGGCGTGGCGCGCGCAGTGATCGCAGGCTGACCGCCGCCCGCAGGCGCTGCCAGCGACTCATGCCGCTGGTCATCTGCCGGCGCGCGCGATCAACCTCGGCCCAGTAGTGCTCCGCCGACTCGGGCGGGGGATTGCCGCGGCCGAACACCACGGCGTCCGCCGAATCGGCCAGCGGGGCAAGGTTGAGAGCGGCGAGGGTGCGGGCGTCCTCGTGACGGGTCTGCCCGGCCGGTACCTGCCGGCCGATGTCGCGAGCGTGGTCGACAAGTTCGCGCCAGCCGGCGGCAACTCGCGTCGCCGGTGCGCCCCGCGAGCGCCGACGGCGGCGGCGGGTCGCCTTCAGCCCGATGATCGCCAGAGCAGCCAGCGCGATCACGAGGATCGGCGGTCCGCCGTAGGTTCCGGCGAGCACGACTGCGCGTGGGATGTGGAAGCCGCCGCCGTGGCCGGACTGCTTGTTGCTGCTTCGATGATCGACTCGCGTGTTGGGCTGGTCGGGGCTGTCGTTGGAACTCGGCGGGTGCACCGAATTGGGTGGCGGCACGACCGCCGCGGCCGTGTTCTGCTGCTGCTGCGGCGGAATGCGGTCCGGCTTCTTCGACGTGTCGGGCATGAACTCGCTGGTCGGGATGGCCAGCCAGCTGCCGTCAGCGACATGCACCTCGACCCAGGCATGGACGTCCTTGCCCTTGACGACGCCACCGGATTCCGGATGGGCCCCGAGCACGACCCTGGTGGGCACGCCGAGGAAGTTCGCCATCAGCGCGAAGATCGCGGCGTACTGCTCGTCGTCGCCGACGAGTTGGCGGGCGGCGAGAAAGGACGTCAACCGGCCGATGCTGTGACCGGGCAGGTACTGGGCCTCGTCGCCCGCCCCGTCGCTGTATTTGCCGTCCTCGCGAAGGTGCTTGGCGATCGCCATCACTTGCGGCCAGGTGCCGTTGACGCCGTGGGTCCACTGGCCGGCTGCGCTCGCGAGGAACGCGGTGAACTCCGGCGAGATCTCCGAGCCGCCGAACGGCGTGGCCTGGCTCAGGTCCGGCGATGCGGGCGGCACCACCGCGCGCATCGTGTACGCGTCACCGCCGTGCAGGCGTTGCGGGACGACACCGGTCGCGGTGTCGAGGTTGTAGCGGAACGCCCCGGCATACTGCTTGCGCTGCGCGCCGCTGAAGCTGACCCGCTCGAGCGGCCCCGCGGTCGGCACCCACACGTCGTTGTAGTCGGCATCGACGTGGACGGTGACCGTCGCCGGCGCGCCGGCCGCACCGGCGGCGCCGATGGTCGTACCGACCCGCTGGAAGGTCGCCGTCGAAGCGGTGGTCAGGCTCGGGTCGCCGGTGCCCCACACCAGCCCGTCGTAGGTGTTCATCGTCGCGATGCGCACGTCCGCGCTGTCGGGCAGGCCGCTCGCGGTGAATAGCGTCTTGTCGTAGAGCGGGCCGTCCTTCGTGTACTTGCGAAACCCCGCCAGCGGACTCGGGTACTGCTGTATGTCGAAGGGCGGGCGGACGTAGTTGCGCAGCACGACGCGCCGATTCGCCTTGGCCAGCGGGAGTCCTGGTCCGATCGCGGTCGCGGCGAGTGCCGCGATCGCGAGCATCGCCAGTGCGAGGGCGCTGCGGGTGATCTGACGCGCTCCGTGCTGCACGATCGGTCGCGTGCGCTGATGGCGAAGGGCCGCCCAGCCGAGCGCCACCGCGGCGAATGCGCCGCCCAGCGGCAACGCCGAGGCCTTCGGCATTCCGAGCAGGATCGCGGCCGCGAACAGAGCGGCCGGAGCGAACAACGGCGCAAACGACGGCCGGGTGCGCAGCGCCAGACTGCTGCCCAACGCGGCGGCAGCAAGTCCGAGCAGGAACGGCAGGCCGACCAGCGGGCCGCTGCCCCCGATGGGCGGCAGCGTGGTGAGCAGTTGCTTCCAGCCGTGACCGGCGAGGTCAGCCAGGCCGCGCAGGGATCGCGGGCCGGGCACCAAGAGGCCGACGACGAAGTAGGCAACCACGGTCGACGCCGCGACGACCAGGGCCGGGAGCGCGAGCCGCGCGCCGGCGTAGCCGATGAGTAGGCCGGTCAGCACCCCGGTGCAGCCGGACACGAGGTAGCCGCTGCCGCCGTAGGTCGACCTGAGCAGGAGCAGGGCGAGCACGCACAGCACGGCGAGCAGCGCCAGGTCGCCCAGCCTGCACGAATGCTGCGGGGGAACGGTGCTGCTGCTCGGCCGAGGCCGGCCGCCGGTGCCTGCTCGCTGCCGCGGTCATCGCTCGGCCACGACCCGCATGAGGGCGGGCAGATCGTTGAGCGCGCGCAGGGTGAGGACGGTCAGGTTGCCGACCGTCGTCATGCCGGGGTCTCCGGCCGGATCGACGCGCAGCGCCACCGTGTCGATCTCGACCGGGATCGCCGCGGCGGCCCGCCGTACGACGGAGAACTCGGGCACCGAGCCACTGATCAGGATCGCGATGCTGGTGTCGGGCGCCGTGCGCAGCACCTGGCCGGCCAGCGTGGCCAGGCGCTCGTCGCCGAAGTCCGCACGGGTCAGGCCGTCGAGGATCTGCTGAATGGTGCCGTCGGCCACGACCTCGTGCGAGGCGATGATGCTGGCCTGTTGCTCGTCCTGGATCGCCCGCACCGCAATCGAACCGGCCGCGGAAAGGGCGAGCTCGAACTCCTCCTCGGTCGCGTAGCTGGCCGGGTCGCCGTCGACGACCATCGTCGCGTGGATGCGTCTGGTGTCGACGAACTGGCGCACCATGAGCTGGCCGGTGCGCGCCGACGTGCGCCAGTGGATGTAGCGGCGGTCGTCGCCTGCGGCGTAGTCGCGCAACGTGTGGAATGCCAGATCGCTCATCGAGATGTCGTTGGAGCTCTGCCCCTCGAGGTCGCGCAGCAACCCGGAACCGAGCGGGTCGAGGCCGACGATGCGCGGGTGGACGAACAGCTCCGTGACGCCGGTCCAGGCGACCTCGCGGCGCAGCAGGCCGAGTGGGTCGCCGCGCACGGTGCGCGCCGGGCCCACCTCGACGACAGCGCGCCGGCTGGTCGGGATCACGAACAGCTCGTCGTGCTGGCGTCCGCTGGCCAGCGACGGCAGGTTGAAGCGGGCGACCGCGGCGCCCACCCGCAGTTCGAGGCGGATCGGCCACATCCGGCGCGGCGACACGTTCGTGACGGCCACCTGTCCCGCGGCGGGCGCGCCGACCGACACCCGCCGTGGTTGCAGGATCAGGTTGACGCGCAAGGTCGCCCGTCCGATCAGGAACACCAGCGACATGACGATCAGCAGCAGGCAGGCCGCCGCCAGCACCATCGGCTCACGCCAGCCGAGCTGCCATCCGACCAGCCACGCGATCACCGTTGTGGCGAGCACCGCCCAGCCGATCGGGGTGACCACGCGCCGCACCATGCGGGCGGCGCGCGACGTGCGCTCGGCGACGTTGGCGGCGGTGCCCTCGGGCCGCGTCAGCGTGGACGCGAGCGTCGACCAGGTGTCGGTGATCCGGTTCGGCACGGTGACGCCTCAGGCGGCGCGTTCGGTCGGGGGCGCGACCGAGCCCATGATCGCGTCGATGACCTCGTACACCGTGGTGCCGCTGAACTGCGCCTCGGCGTCGAGCAGCACCCGGTGGCTGAGCACCGGAACGGCGAGCTCCTTGATGTCGTCCGGCGTCACGAAGTTGCGCCCGAGCGACGCGGCCCAGGTCTTGGCCGTGCGCACCATCGCGAGGCAGCCGCGAACCGAGAGCCCGAGCTTCACGTGCGGGTGCCGGCGCGACTCCTCGGCCAGCCGGCTGACGTAGGCGAGCACCGCGGGGTCGACGTGCACGCCGGCGGCGAGCTTGGCCATCTCGGCGATCTGCTCGGACGACACGACCGGGCGCACCGCAACAGTCCGGTCGCGCACCGCCGATTCCTTCAGCAGTGCCACGGTGGCCTCGTGATCGGGATAGCCGAGGCTGGTCTTCATCAGGAAGCGGTCGAGCTGCGCCTCGGGCAGCCGGTACGTTCCGGCCTGCTCGATCGGGTTCTGCGTCGCGATCACCATGAACGGCCGCCCGACGCTGTGCGATACGCCGTCGACGGTGACGCGGCCTTCTTCCATCACCTCGAGCAGCGCCGACTGCGTCTTGGGCGACGCGCGGTTGATCTCGTCGGCCAGCACGATCGTCGCGAAGATCGGCCCGGGGTGGAAGTCGAAGGTCTGCTTGTGCTGGTCGTAGATCGTCACGCCGGTGACGTCGGACGGCAGCAGGTCCGGCGTGAACTGCACGCGAGAGTTCGAGCCGTGCACCGTGTTGGCCAGCGCCTTGGCCAGTGAGGTCTTGCCGGTGCCCGGGAAATCCTCGAGGAGCAGATGGCCCTCGGACACCAGGCAGGTTATGGCGAGACGGACCACGTGCTGCTTGCCGAGCACCGCCTGGCCGATATTGGTGGCCAGGCGGCCGAACACCTCGGCAAACCAGGCTGCCTGCTCAGGCGTCATGTCGTTCACGGTGTCGTGTCTCCTCGTCACCAGGGGTTCATCGTGTCGCTCGTGCCGCCGCAGTTCACCGTCACGGCATCGTGGAAGCCGTAGTAGAAAGACTGATCGGCCGAGTAGCCACCGCTGCCGTTCGTGCCCAGCGAGTAGTTGCGCACATCGCCGTGCCCGGTGGTCAGCTTGCAGGCCACGCTCGAGTTCGCGGGGAAGTTCTTCAGCGTGATGTGCACGAAGAAGCAGCCGCTCGTGGAGCAGTTGGGCTGCCCCTGCGCGCTCGCGCCGTGGCTTACTGCCACGCTCCGCGGCGGAGTCACCGGCGGTGGGTTGGGCAGCGTCTCGGAGTCTGACACCGGTCCGGCGACCTGGGTGGCACCATCGATGCTCCGGACGATGCGCACCTGAATCTTGTGCGTCGTGTTGCAGTTGTAGCCGTTCGTGACCGATCCGCCGTTGGGCACCGTGCCCTTGTTCGTCCAGCCGTTTCCGTCGATGTTGATCTGATAGGTGGCCTGGCGGCCGTTGCCGCTGCCGCCGGACCAGTTGAACGTGATCGTGCCGGTCGTGTTTCCGGCGGACGTGCAGCCGCTGTCGGACCCCGACGCCGACGGAGCCGACATCGCGCCGAACGGAGTCACGGCATTGGACGACGGCGACCACGCACCGCACTGGTTCGCCTCATTACAGCCGCGGACCTGGGCGCTGTAGCTCGTCCCGTTGTTCAGCCCGCCGATGCTCTCGGTAACCGCCGCGCCCGGCGCACCGGGGCTGTTCCACGAACCCTGTGCGCCGTTGCTGACCTGGTAGTCGACACGGGTGAGCGACGCGCCGTGCGGCTGCGGCAGCGTGAAGCTGACATGGATGGTGCCGTTGTAGCCGTTGGTGTTCGACGCGTCGTGGTCGGTCGCGCTGACGCCGCCGACCTGCGCGGGCGGCGCCGTCGCGAGCACGGCGGCGGACTGCGGGCTCGGCGGTGAGGTCAGGTTGCCGGCGTTCGTCGCGGTGACCGAGTACGTGTACTTCGAGCCGTCGTTGGCCACGCCGGAGAACGTGGTGCTGAGGCCCGTGGCCGACTGGGTGCCGGCTGCCGCACCGTTGCGGTACTCGGTCACGGTGTATTTCGAGATGGCTCGGCCGTTGCCGTTGGCCGCGGGCCACGACACGGTGATCGCCTTCTCCGAGTTGTCGGTCGAGTCGGCGCCCTGCGCGCTCGGCGCTGCCATGGCCGGCGGCTGCCCGAAGGGGATCACCTGCGCGCTCGGCCCCCACGTCCCAGCCCCCTGGGCGTTGATCGCGCGGACCCGGATGTTGTACGTGGTGCCGTTGTCGAGGCCGCTGAGCGTCGTAGCGGTTGCGCCGACGGTCGTGATTGCCTGACCGGACGACGGGGCGGGGCTGGTCTGCACCTGGTAGCTGCTGATCGGCGAGCCGTCGACGTGCCCGGCTGTCCATCTGACGGCGGCTGCGCGATCCTTGGCTGTCGCGATCACGCCGGTCACCGGGTCCGGCACCTTGTCGGGCTTGCCCGGCGCCGACGCGCCGCTGTACGGACCCCAGCCGACGACGTTGTGCCCCCGGACGGTGAACGAGTAGCTCTGGCCGTTCGTCAGGCCGTTGACCGTGCAGGGCGAGGCCGGGCACGAGTGCGTGCCGCCGTAGCTGTCGCGCAGCGAGAGTTCGTCCAGCGGAGCCCCGTTGGCCGCCGGGGGAGTGAACGTCAGCACGATGGTGTGGCTCGTGACCGACTGGATCGACGGCCGCCCGGGCGTCCCGGGCAGGCCGAGCACCTCGACGGTGAGCCGTCCGGGAACATGGCGGTCGGCGTGCCCGGCACCGGCGACGTCGGTGACCGTGAGATCGAAGGCCATGCTCCCGTGGATGTCGCGCGGCGCCGACAGGGTCAACCGGGGACCGGACGCGCTCACGTTGAGGTGCGAGCCGCTGAGCTGGCGCACGTCGACGACGCCGATCTTCGCGCCCTGGATCGGCGACTGGACGTAGGAACGAAGGTCGACGGTCTGGCTCGCGCCGGCCTTCAGGCCGCGGACGGTGATGGGCTCGACGACCGGCGGCGGCGCCTTGACGACCCGAATGGTCAACGTGGCGGTGACCGACGTACCCGCGACGCCGATCCGCAAAACTCCGCTGCTTCCCGGCTTCGCCTGCGGGCCGGGCGTGACGATCAACCGGGAGTTGCCGCTCTTGGCGATGGAAACCCCGCCGGGCTGCTTGGCCCAGCTCGAGGTGAAGTCGACCTGGCCGATCGTGCTGGGGTCGTCGAGCCACACGTGGCACAGCGTGGCGATGTCGAGCTTGAGCGGGGCGCCTCCCTGCACGGCGTCGAGCGTGCCGGTCGGGCAGCGCAACACCGGCTGCGGCTTACCGATCTGCACCGGCACGGCGACGATGGCCTTCTGCGCCCTCGGGTCGGACAGGCTCGTGCCGTCGCTGACCTCGAAGATCGCCGCGGCCGGGCCCTGGTAGCGGGCCTTCGCCGTGAGCTGGAGCGTCGTCTGGTTCTTGCTCACGATCGCCAGGCCGTTGTCGGGCGAGGCCCAGATCCGGTCGGTGGTCGTCAGGCGCAACGGCTTGCCCGCCGGGTCGACCACGTAGTCGGCGATCTGGACCGTCTTGCGTGGCGCCGGGTGCGAGGTCGATCGCTGCTACGTCAGGGCGCAGGTGCGGTTGCGCCGTGCCGTTGCCGGGCACGTGGACGAGCGCCATCGACGTCGCCCCACCGCGGTCGCGCACCTCGTAGGCGACCGCCTGCGGGAACGCCTGCACGGGCACGGTCAGCTTGCGGTCGGCGACGCGCGCCGACGGGGCGAACACCCGCGAGATCGACAGACCGTCCGGCGAGCTGTCCGGGTCCTCGTCGTTGGCCAGTACGTCGACGGTCGCGCTGGTCGCGCCGGGGGAGACCTTGGCGACGTCGTCGCGGGCGATCGGCGGGATGTCGTACCTGGGCTGGGAGTCGACGGTGAGCTGCGCGACCGACCGGCCGCCCGTGCCGTCGGTGATCGCATAGGAGACGACGAGCGGCTTGCCGGTGGCCGGGGGCACCTTCACCACGATCCGGTCGTCCTGCAGGCTCACGCCGTCGGGCACCGCATCGTTCGTGCTGGCCAGCGGCGCGATGGACACGTCGTCGCCCGGCGCCGTCAGGTCGTTGCCGAGCACGGCGGCGTGCACCGTCGTCCCCGGCGACGCGGTGACGTTGTCGTCGACGGCGACCGGGGGCTGCGGATCGCCCGGCGGCACGACGCCGATGCGCATCGTCGCGGTGCCACTGAGCCCGAAGCGGTCACTGACCTGGTAGCTGAACGTATCGGTGCCCGCCGCGAGCGGGTAGGCCTGGTAGGTCAGCGTGGTCGGCCCGGTGGCCACGATCCGCCCGAGCTGCGGTGCGCTGGCCAGTCCGCTCACGGTCACCGAATCGCCGTCCGGGTCGACGCCCGTCCAGGGCACGGTGATCGTGAGCTGATCGCCGGCCACAACCGAGCGGGTGACCGGACTCGGGTTGGGCGGCTGGTCGTGCGCCGCATCGGCCGGCAGCGGATTGATCGTGATGCGCGCATGGCCGACGGCTGTTTCGCCGCCCGGATCGGCCACCACGTAGTCGACGACGACCTGAGTCGGCGTGGCCACCGAGGCCGGCGCCGCGTAGCGCACCACGTTGCCGGAGACGTACCCGGCGCCCAGGCCCGAAGGTGTCGTCAGGAGGCGACCGGGCTTGAGGGTGAGCGGGTCGCCGTCGGCGTCGATGTCGTTGTCGAGAACCGGGACGTCGACCTCGTCGCCGGCGCGGACGGTGGCCAGGTCGTCGGTCGGCGCGGGTGGCGTGTCGTTCGCCGGAGCCGGAAGTTGCAGCACGCTGACCTGGCCGGTGACGCTCGGGCTCTGCCCGTCGGTGATCGTGTAATGAATCAGCCGCACGCCGGGGCTGACCGGTTGGGTCGACCAGATGCGCAGCCAATGCCCTTGTATCACCGCGATCTCGAGGCCGGCATCGCTGGCCGCGACCGCCCGTTGGACGACGAGCACGTCGCCGGACGGGTCGAAGTCGTTGGCCAGCACGTCGACGGTCGCGGCAATCTGGCCGTGCAGCACGGCGGTGTCGGGCATCGCCACGGGCGGCAGCGTCCGAGCCGGATTGGCGACGGCGTCGACGCGGATGATGCCGGTGGAAAGCTTCGCCGATCCGAATGCGGCCTGGTACTTCAGCGACAGCGTCCCCGGGTGCCTGGCGATCACGGTGACCGTGCTGCCGGCCAGGTCTGTCGTCACCGTCGAGCCGACCGGCTGTGGAAGCGGTGCCGCAATGGTCAGCTTCGCCGACGGGTCGGTCGGGTCGGAGCCCGGCACGTCGTTGGCCAGCGGGGTGATCGTGATCGGCCGGCCGACCACCGCGCGTACGACGTCGGGCTCGGCGGTAGCGGCCACCGCGTCGGTCGCGCTGCGGGCGATCACCTTCACCTTGAGGGATCCCGGCACCGGATCGCCGATGCCGTCGGACACCTGGTACTGGATGGTCTGCACGCCGGCGTCGCCCGCAGCGGTGAAGACGACCGAGCCGTCGGGCGTCGTGGCCACGGTGCCCTGCGGCACGCTCGCCCGTACGAGTGCGAGTGGATCACCGTCGAAGTCACGCCAGTCCGACAGAACCGGATAGCTGAACGTCCCGCCGGCGGCTACCGACCACACCTTCGATCTGTCGTAGCCCAGGCGCAGGTTCGGCGTCTCGTTCACATCGCCCTTGCGCAGTTGGACGGTGACATCGGTCGATGCCGACTGCCCCTTGCCGTCGCTGACCGTGTACTTGAAATGCACGTCGGACGAGGCGGACGACGGCACGACGACCTCGACGGTCTGCCCGTCGGCCGACACCGATACCGAGGCACCCGCGCTGTCGACACCGCTCACGGCCGTGATCGCGAGGATGTCGCCGTCTGGATCGGAGTCGTTGTCGAGCACGTGCAAGACAGTCGTACGCCCGGGGCGCGCGCCGAGTGTGTCGGGCTTGGGCTGTGGCGGCCGGTCCTGCGCGGAAGGCTGCTTGTCGTGGCTCGGGTGGGAGGGCTTCTTGCTGTTCGGCTTGGGCTTGGGCGGCCTGATGGCCTGCCAGTCGTCAACCTGGCGCACGACGTCGTCGACGATCCACACGCCGCCACTCGCGAGGTCGTTGAGCACGATCTGCCCGCGGTTCACCCGGAACACCGGCTGGCTGACCTTCGCGGTCGACGTCAGCTTCTGCCCGCTCGCCGGCGCGCCACCGCAGGAGCGTGCGTACTCGCCGGGAGATCCGCCCCAGGCCGCGTGCACGCAGTCGCCCAGAACGACGGGACGCGCCGGGGCACCTGATCCGGCCGAGAACAGCGTCGTGGCCGACCCGCCCTTGCGCGGCACCGAGATCAGGGCGGACGTGGTCGCGAGATAGACGTCGGGCGATTCAGGCCCTGGCTGCTGGAGCACCGGGCCGGCTGCTGCCACGTCCTTGGGCAGGGCCACGGTGCCGCCGCCGGGGAGCACGATGACCCCGCCCTTGGTGTCGAGCACGACCGGGGTGTCGCCGACCGCGGTGATGGCGAGGCCGGCCATCTGATGATGCAGCTCGGTGACCGTCGGTTTGCCGAATCGCGTATCGGCGGGCCGGATCGTGACCACCTGCTGCTTGCTGGCCGACGCGGCGAAGATCGTGCCGTCGCTCGACACCGCGAGATCGGCGCCCGGCCCGACCGTGGCCAGCGGCTTCTGGGCAGTATCGAGCGCGGCGAGCCCGGACATGTCGTCAGCGCTGACCCGCGCGGCCCAGATCTTGCCGCTGGACGGATCGAGGACGGCGGCCGTCGATCCGGCGAGTTCGAGCTCGTCGTTGCCGGGAACCGCAGCGCCCTGGGTGGCGGTCGGCGAACCGGACCGCACATCGACCGGAAAGACCTTGCCGGTGCCCTTGTCGAATGCGAGAACCGCCGACCCGTCCTGTACGACGTCGATCGTGTACGCCGACTGTGCCCCGCCGGGCGGGAAGAAGCCGGCGTCGAGTTGGCTGATCGGTTTGTTCAGCCGGCCGTAGAGGCCCTCGGCGTTGTTCGTGACCCAGATACCGCCGTCATTGAGGTCGACGTGCCGCGCGGTGTAGCCGTCGGCGGAGATGGCGTAGGCGACGAGCGCGGACGCGGCAACGGCAAGCACTGCAGTCGCGGCGATCGTCGCCCGGTGGCGCGAGACGAAGGTCGTCGGCACGCTCACGTCCTCATCTTCTCATTCGGGAATTTAGTGCGCTCTGCAACTACTGTCAGGCGGTCGGCGTTATCCGATGCATGCCGGATCAGACCACGATGACGCGAAGCTCCCGCTCTCGCGATACACCCGGACCTGCACGCAGACCGATTGCCCCGCCTTGAGCGGGAGCACCAACACGGGCCGCTCGGCGACGCCGCTCTGCGAGGTCCCCGTCGAGCGCCAACCGTAGCTGTCGCCTGCGACCCGGCCGGAGTATGCCCACCGGAACCTGACCCGACCCGCGGCGACGCGGGTGACGGACACCCGCGGCGTGCCGGGCGCCTGCTGCGCCGGCCCGCTCGGCAGCGCGTTCTGCGGCAAGGTCGGGGTCGTGTCCTGCGGATGCCCCTTGCTCCCCGAACTGAACGCGACGATCAGCACGACGACGAGAACTCCGCACGCAGCGCCGGCGGCGAGGTACCAGTTGTGCCAAGCACGGCCGGGCCGGGCGGGCAATGGCGCCGTGGTGGGACGCGGGCCGGATACCGGCGCGGTGTCGGAGGGCGGATAGCCGGCGCCGCTGAACGGCTGCGCCGGCCGCCACGGCGGGAGCATCGGCGCTTGGGCGTCGATGCGGGTCGGCTGCTTGCGTCGGGTCGGATCGTCGTCGAGTTCCGGATGGGCCGGGCTGGGTTCGCGGTGGTCAGCCCCCTCGATGCGAACGGGTTGGCGTACCCGGGTGCCGTCGTCGCCGGTCGGCGCGCCGGGTGGGCGCTGCGTCGAGGCGGTGCGGCGCGGGTCGTCGGCCACGATGATCGTGGTGAGCGCCAGACGCTGCTCCTGCTCCACCGCCTGCAGCGCGCGGGCGAAGGCCAGCGCGGTAGCCGGGCGGGCGGCCGGATCCTTCGCCAGAGCACTGTGCAGCAATCGTTCGAAGGACGGCGGCACGTCACCGCGGCCGGTCGGTGGTGCCGGCGAGGAGGTGATGCGGTGCATCAACGCGACCGCCGAGTTGTCGCCGCCGCGTTGATCGAACGGCGAGCGGCCGACGAGCAGGTGCCACAACGTGGCGGCGATCGAGTAGACGTCCGAACGCTCGTCGGCCCGCTCGGCACTGAACAGCACCTCCGGCGCCGCCCAGGGGATCGAGATCCCGTCGGTCTGCCCGGCGGCCGCCTGCGCCTTGGTGGCCGCGATGCCGAAGTCGGTCAGGCCGAGCGTGCCGTACTGGCCGGTCAGGATGTTGGCCGGCTTGATGTCGCGGTGCAGGATGCCGATACGGTGCGCGGCCTCGACGGCGCTCGCGACCTGAATGCCGATGCGCAGCACGTCCGGTACGGAGAAGCGCTCGCCACGCGCCCGCTGCGCGAGATTCGGCTGCGGGTAGTACTTCATCACCAGGAACGGCCGGCCGTCCGGGGAGATGTCGGCGCGAAACACCTGGACGATATGCGGATGGTCGGCCAGTTGAGCCATGGCGTTCGCCTCGGCGCTGAACTGGTTGCGCGCCTGTTCGGCCAGGCCGTGCGCCGCGAGCACCTTCACCGCCACCTTCATGCGCGGCATCTGCTGCTCGTACAGATAAACGTCGGAGTAGCCGCCGGAGCCGAGCGGAGCGATGTAGAGCAGGCCGGGCAGTTCCGGGGGCTGTGCCATGCGCCCGGCCGTGGTGTTCGTCGTGTTCACCGTGCTGACCTAGCGGCCCGCGATCGCACGACGTGGGTCAAGCGCCGGACCGAGTGCGCCGACGCGATCACCCGGTCACCTCGTAGCGGAATGTCACCTCGTCGGCGAGGCTCACGACCGTGCCAGGCTCGATCGGTACGGACTCGTTGGCGCGAACGCGCTGGGGCTCCTGCCACGGCGGCGTGACGATCGTGCCGTTCACCGAATTCATGTCGGTGAGCAGGACATGCCAGCCGTCGAGCCGGATCTCGACGTGCGTGCGCGAGATGTCGTGGCCCGGGCTCGGCAGCCGCACGACGTGTGGACGCTCGGCCTCGTTGGCATCATCGACGCGCGGGTTGCGGCCCATGATCACGCTGCGGTCGAGGGGGACGACGTCGCCGGTCGACAACCGCAAGACCCCGAGCGTCGGGCGGGGCACCGTGATCGGCGCCTGGCCCATCAGCGGGAAGCCACACACTCGGCACGACACCGCCATCGGGGGGCTCAGATGGCCGTGCTGGCAACGCACCGCCTGGACCATCGAACTGGCCGGACCGGGCTGCCCGACCATCTCCGTGAGCGAGGCCCGGCTGACCGTCGAGTCCGCCGTCTCTGCCTCGCGCGGCGGTGGCGCCCACGGCTGCTGCCCGTTGGACGGCGCGCCCTGCCCACCCGGGGAAGGCGGTGCGACCGGCGCACCCGATGGCGGCGGCTCATGTTGTGCCGGTAGCCCGTCGCGGCCGATTCCGCGCCCGCCGACGACGACGCCCGGAAGCGGCGCATCGAGCAATCCGGCGCCCGGGCTGCCAGGCAGGTCGCCGGTCGACGGTTGCAGCGGCTTCACCGCGGCCAGCCACGACATCGAGTCCGGATCGGGTTCGGGCTCGGGTTGCGGGGCCTGTGCATCGGGCGGTGCGGGTATCGGCGGCAGATCGTGCACCGCGGCCGGAGGCGGCGGTAGTGGCGCGGGCGGTGCGTCGCCGGGCAGCGGGGGAAGCCCGCCGCCTCCGATCGGCGAGGCGTCGAGCCATGGAATGGGGCCGGGCGGGTCGACCGCGGACTGGGCCGATTCCGCCGCGACCGGCGGAATCGGTTCGGCGAGCGGCGGTGGGGTCGGTTCGGCGGGTGGCTGCGGTTCGGGCAGCGGCTGTGCGGAGAACGGCACGACCGAGGGTTCTGGCGGCGAGGCCTGCGGTGGCGCCGGCGGTGGCACCGGCGGCAGGTCTTGTCGAGCAGCAGACTCCGGCGGAGCAGCAGACTCTGACAGAGCAGATTCCGGCGGAGCGGGCGCCGGCGGTAGTGCGGATTCGGCAACGGCCCCGGACGCGTCGGCGTCGCCGTTGAGCGGACTTGCCGCCGACGGTGATGGCGTGTCGGCCCGCTGTCCGGCGCCGACGCTGAGCCGAATGCTCGCCGCGAGGGTCACGCCGGGAGACAGCGGTGCTTCGTCAGCGTCCGTCCCGTCGCCGGCGCTGACGCGGACGGCCGAGGTCTCCTCGGGCAGTTCGAGCTCGCGCCACGTCGAAACTCCCTCGGCGCTGACGGACTGGTCCGCACCGCCGGCCGTGATGGCCGCGCGAGCGGCGCCGCGCACCACGACGGCTCGCCGGCCGGTGCCGGACAGGCGAACGAGCGCGAAGTTGCTCACCGCGCGCAGTCCACGCTGCAAGACGGCGTCGAGGACCTCGTCGATCTCGGCTCCGTTGCGGATCAGCGACCAGCATTGCAACACGATCGGGTCGGACGGATCGATGTCGACGAGCAACCATCCGGACTCGGCGCCGACGGCTACCCAGGAGCCGGGCGTGTACAGGGCGGTGGTCGACGCATTCGCCATGATCGTCAGAACCCCACCAGTCCGTGCGTGCGCGGCGCTGTGTCCTCGTCGATCTCGTGCGCGAGACCGTCGGTCATGCTGCCGGCGAAGTCGATCACCACGACGGTGATGTTGTCGTGCCCGCCGGCCTCGACCGCGCGGGCGACCAACGTCGTCGCCGCCTCCTGCGCGATTGTCTCGGCATGCAGGATCGCCTCGATCTGGGTGTCGTCGAGTTCACGCGGCAGGCCGTCGGAGCAGATCAGGAACCGCTCGCCGGCGACCGGCGGAAATACCCACATGTCGGGGACGGGGCCCGGGTCCGTGCCGAGTGAGCGCGTCACGACGTTGCGGTCGGGATGGGTCTTGGCCTCATCCGCGGTGATGTAGCCAGCCGTGATGAGGTCCTGCACCTCGGAGTGGTCGACGCTCACTTGGTGCAGTTCGCCGTGGACGTAGTGATAGACCCGCGAGTCGCCGACATTGAAGACCGCCCAGTGCGCCGAGCCGCCGGCCCGCACGACTCCGAGGCCGGCCAGTGTCGTCCCCATGCCCGAGCGGGTCTGGTGCTGGGCGCCACTTTGCAGGATCTGCTGGTTGGCCCGGCCGATCGCCTCGGCGATCGCCTCGGCTCGAAGTTCAGGCTGCTCGGCCAGCACCCGGAACTCACCGACAGCGATCGCGCTCGCGACCTCGCCCGCTGCGTGGCCGCCCATTCCGTCGGCGACAACGAACAGATTGGGCGCGACGAGGTAGCTGTCCTCGTTGATCTCACGCACCCGCCCGGGATCCGTCGCGGACCCCCACTGAACGGACATCATCGACGCGTCAACCCCAGCTGGCTTGATGAGAACAATGCGGTGCAGGGCAGTCTAAACCGAGCACTAGGCGGTCGCGCCTCTTTACCGTCGATGATCCTAAACCGGCATGAACCGGGGCGAGCTAACCGGCCGACGGGCCGTGCCCGCCAGACCCGAATCCGTGGCCACGATCGCGGCGTCGCAGGTACCGCTCGAACTCGCGGGCGATCGCGTCCCCCGAGGTCGCGCCCATCTCGCCGCGGTCGATCTCGTCGTCACGCTGCTCGAGATTGCGGATGTACTCGGTCACCTCGTCGTCCTCGGCGGCCATCTCGTCGACGAGCTTCTGCCACTCGTCGGCCTGCTGGGGCAACTCGGCGAGCGGGACCGGGACGTCGAGCACCTCCTCGACGCTGTGCAGCAGCGCGATCGTGGCCTTCGGGTTCGGTGGCTGGGAGACGTAGTGCGGCACCCCGGCCCAGAACGAGATCGCCGGGATTCCGGCTGCCACGCACGCGTCCTGCAACACGCCCACGATGCCGGTGGGTCCTTCGTAGCGCGACTTCTCCAGGCCGTACTTGACCGCTGAGGCCTGGTCGTAGGACGTGCCGGTGACCTGGGTGGCGCGCGTGTGCGGGGTGTCCGACAGTAACGCCCCGAGGGTGACCACGGCGCGAACGTCGAGCGCCTGGATCACCTCGAGGATCTCGTCGCAAAACGCTCGCCAGCGCATGTTCGGCTCGATCCCGCGAACCAGGACGAGATCGAACGCGGCGCCCGGCGGCCGGCACACCGACATCCGGGTGGTCGGCCAGGACACCCGGCGGGTAACCCCGTCGACCATGGACACCGTCGGCCGGTTGACCTGGAAGTCGTAGTACTCGTCCGGATCGATCGCCATCAGAGGCTGCGAATCCCAGATCAGCTCGAGGTGCTCTATGGATCCCGTCGCCGCGTCGCCCGCGTCGTTCCATCCTTCGAAGGCCGCGACGAGCACGGCGTCGGTCAGTTCCGGCCATCCTTCGTGCTCGGGATCGCGTCGCAGGCCTTCGTCGGCGAACTCGGTCATTAGCCCAGCCTACGACCGCCGCAACCGTGCCCTTCGCCGTTTCGCTCAGAGCCACGCCGTGGGCCTTTGCGTGGGTAACGCACAGGTGACACCTAGGCGCGATAGGCCCTGGGTAGCCTGGTGCCCATGCCTGAAGCCGGTATTCGCTCGTCGCTGCTGGACGCGCTGCGCGAGCGCGTCGTCGTCGCGGACGGCGCGATGGGCACCATGTTGCAGGCCGCGGACCTCACCCTGGACGACTTCGAGGGCCTCGAGGGCTGCAACGAGATTCTCAACGTCACCAGGCCCGATGTCGTGCGCGCGGTGCACGACGCCTACTTCCGGGCCGGCTCGGACGCCGTCGAGACGAACACGTTCGGCGCCAACTGGGCCAACCTCGGCGAGTACGACATCGTCGAGCGGATCCGCGAACTGGCCCGGGCCGGCGCCATGCTGGCCAAGGAGGTCGCCGACGGGTGGTCGACACCGGACCGCCCGCGCTGGGTCCTCGGCTCGGTCGGCCCCGGCACGAAGCTGCCCACTCTCGGCCACGTGCACTACCGCGTGTTGCGCGATGCCTACCAGGAGCAGGTCGCCGGCATGATCGAGGGCGGCGCCGATGCGATCATCGTCGAGACCTGCCAGGACCTTCTCCAGGCCAAGTCGGCGATCATCGGCGCGAAGCGGGCGATGGCCGCAGTCGGTGTGCAGATTCCGCTGATCGCGCACGTCACGGTCGAGACCACCGGCACGATGCTGCTGGGCTCCGAGATCGGGGCGGCGCTCACCGCGTTGGAGCCGCTCGGCATCGACGTCATCGGGCTCAACTGCGCCACGGGCCCGGCCGAGATGAGCGAGCACCTGCGCTACCTCTCGCGCAATTCGCCCCGCCCGGTGTCGGTGATGCCCAACGCGGGGTTGCCCGAACTCGGCCCCAACGGCGCCACCTATCCGTTGACCGCACCCGAGTTGGCCACCGCGCTGGCGACGTTCGTCAACGAGTTCGGCACCGCGCTGGTCGGCGGCTGCTGCGGCACGACACCCGAGCACATCAGCGCGGTCGTCGCCGCCGTCGAGTCGCTGTCGCCGCGAGACCGGCAGGTCTCGCCCGATCCGTCCGTCGCCTCGCTGTACCAGTCGGTGCCCTTCCGCCAGGACGCCAGCGTGCTGATGATCGGTGAGCGGACGAACGCGAACGGCTCGAAGGCGTTCCGCGAGGCGATGCTCGACCAGCGCTGGGGCGACTGCGTCGAGATCGCGCGCTCGCAGACTCGCGACGGCAGCCACCTGCTCGACGTCAACATCGACTACGTCGGGCGCGACGGCGCGGGCGACATGCGCGAGATCGCCGGGCGGTTCGCCACTGCGTCGACCTTGCCGCTGATGCTCGACTCGACCGAGCCGGACGTCATCGAGGCGGGCCTGGAGATGGTCGGCGGGCGCTCGGTCGTCAACTCGGTGAACTTCGAGGACGGCGACGGCCCGACTTCGCGGTACGCCCGGATGCTGCCGATCGTCAAGGAGCACGGCGCCGCCGTGGTGGCGCTGACCATCGACGAGGACGGCCAGGCCCGCACGCGCGAGACGAAGGTCGCAATCGCCGAGCGCCTGATCGCCGACCTGACGACGAGCTGGGGCTTCGCGCTCTCCGACATCATGGTCGACTGCCTGACCTTCCCGATCGCGACCGGGCAGGAGGAGACGCGTCGCGACGGCATCGAGACCATCGAGGCGATCCGCGAGATCAAGTCCCGCTATCCCCGCGTGCAGACCACGCTGGGCCTGTCCAACGTCTCGTTCGGGCTGAGCCCCGCCGCGCGCCAGGTGCTCAACTCGGTGTTCCTGCACGAGTGCGTCGAGGCCGGCCTGGACTCAGCGATCGTGCACGCCTCGAAGATCTTGCCGATGTCCAAGATCCCCGACGAGCAGCGGGCAGTCGCACTCGATCTTGTGTACGACCGGCGCCGGCCCGCCACTTCCGAGGAAGACGCCTACGACCCGTTGCAGAAGTACCTGCAACTGTTCGAGGGCGTGTCCGCCCAGTCGTCGGCGGCCTCGCGCGCGGAGGAACTCGCAGCGCTGCCGCTCGGCGAACGCCTGGAACGACGCATCATCGACGGTGAACGCAACGGGCTCGAGGCCGACCTCGACGAGGCCATGACCGAACGCCCGCCGCTGGCGATCATCAACGACACGCTGCTGTCCGGCATGAAGACGGTCGGCGATCTGTTCGGCGCGGGCGAGATGCAATTGCCGTTCGTGCTGCAGTCGGCCGAGGTCATGAAGGCGGCGGTCGCCTACCTCGAACCGCATATGGAAAAGACCGACGACGCCGGCAAGGGCACGATCGTGCTCGCCACCGTGCGCGGCGACGTCCACGACATCGGCAAGAACCTCGTCGACATCATCTTGTCCAACAACGGCTACACCGTGGTGAACATCGGCATCAAGCAGCCGATCAACACCATCCTCGAGGCGGCCGACGAGCACAACGCCGACGCCATAGGCATGTCCGGGCTGCTGGTCAAGTCCACGGTGATCATGAAAGAGAACCTCGAGGAGATGAACGCCCGGGGAATCGCCGACAAGTATCCGGTGCTCCTCGGCGGCGCCGCCCTCACGCGCGGCTACGTCGAGCAGGACCTGTCGGAGATCTTCGCCGGCGACGTCCGCTACGCCCGGGACGCGTTCGAGGGCCTTCGCCTCATGGACGCCCTGATGGCCGTGCGCCGCGGGGGAGTGGCCACCACGCCCGACGGCCCGCCCGACGCTGCCCTGTCCGAGGACGAGACGCGCAAGCTGGCCGAGCGCAAGGCCCGGCGCGAGCGGTCCCGGAAGATCGCCGAGCAACGCCGCTTGGCCGAGACTGCCGAGCAGGGCGCGCCGGACACACTGCCCGCTCGCTCGGACGTGGCCACCGACAACCCGATTCCCACGCCGCCGTTCTGGGGCGACCGCGTGGTCAAAGGCATTGCGCTCGCCGACTACGCCGCACTGCTCGACGAGCGGGCGACCTTCATGGGCCAATGGGGCCTGCGCGGTGGCCGGGGCGGTAAGGGCCCGTCGTACGAGGAACTTGTCGAGAGCGACGGCCGGCCGCGGCTGCGCTACTGGCTCGACCGATTCCAGACCGAGAGCGTGCTGGAGGCTGCGGTCGTCTACGGGTACTTCCCCTGCGTGAGCAAGGGCGAAGACCTGATCATCCTCGACGATGCCGGGCACGAGCGGACCAGGTTCACCTTTCCCAGGCAGCGGCGCGAGCGGCGACTGTGCCTGGCCGACTTCTTCCGCGCGGAAGACTCGGGCCAGACCGACGTCGTCGCCTTCACGATCGTCACGGTCGGGGAGAAGATCAGCCGATTCACGCACGAGCTCTTCGAGGCCAACGCCTACCGCGACTACCTCGAGGCGCACGGGTTGTCCGTGCAGCTGACCGAGGCGCTCGCCGAGTACTGGCACCGGCGGGTGCGGCAGGAACTGATCCTTCCCGGTGGAGCGCCGACCGCCGCCGAGGATCCCCAGGACGTCGAGGAGTTCTTCAAGCTCGGCTATCGAGGTGCGCGCTATTCATTGGGCTACGGCGCCTGCCCGGACCTCGAGGACCGCACGAAGATCGTCGGCCTGCTGCATCCGGAGCGCATCAACGTCGAACTGTCCGACGAGCACCAGCTGCATCCCGAGCAGTCGACCGATGCCATCGTCGTGCACCATCCCGAGGCGAAATACTTCAACACGTGAGCGACGCAGCGATGCGGGACCATCGCCGCCGGACGGCCTTGATCATCTCGGTGGCTGCCGCCCGATCCGGAGCCGATCAGGGACCACTGCGGTGAGCAATTCGCTCGCCGCAGTCCTGTTCGACATGGACGGCACATTGCTCGACTCGGAGAAAGTGTGGGACGTCGCCCTCGACGACCTCGCGCATTACCTGGGCGGTGAGCTGTCGACGCAGGCCCGACAACGCATGGTCGGCTCGAGCCTCGCCCGTTCGATCGCGATCATGCACGACGACCTCGGCATCGACGCCGACCCGGAGAGCAGTGGCTGCTTCCTGACCGAGCGGGCCGCCGAACTGTTCCGCACCGACCTGACGTGGCGACCCGGTGCGGAGGAGCTGCTCGTCGCGGTGAACGAAGCGCGGGTTCCCGCGGCGCTGGTGACCTCGACGCACCGGCGGCTCACCGAGATCGCGCTCGACACCCTGGGCCGCACCCGCTTCGCGGCCACGGTCTGCGGGGACGAGGTAGCCCACCCCAAACCCGCTCCGGATCCCTACCTGCGCGCGGCAGAGCTGGTACGCGCCGACCCACGACGTTGCGTCGCGATCGAGGACTCGCCGCTGGGCATCACGTCGGCGCAAGCTGCCGGCTGCGCCGTGCTCGCCGTCCCGAGCGAGGTACCGATCGCCCCGGCACCGACGCACACGGTCACCCCGACCCTGGCCGGCCTGACCGTGGCCGACCTCGCCGCACTGCTCGGGGAGAGCTAGCCGACGTGGCGATGATGCACCTGCGGGTCGTCGTGCCCGGCGACACGACCGACGCGGTGCTCGAGCTGCTGGAGACCGAGCCCGGTGCCACCAACATCGCGCTGTTCAACGCCGCGGTGCGTGAGCCGCAGGGCGATCTCGTCTTCGCTGATCTTGCCCGCGAGTGTGTCCCGGACGTGCTCACCCGGCTGCACCGGCTCGGTGTCACCGACCGAGGATCGGTCAGCCTCGAATCCGTCGACACCGCGATCGGGCAGGCGGTACGACGGGCCGAGCGCGACGCTCCGGGTGAGGGCGCCGACGCCGTGATCTGGGACGAGGTCATCGCCCGCACCGGAGAGGACTCCACGCTCACCTGGACGTTCCTGGCGTTTCTTGTGCTGGCCACGCTCCTGGCCGCGATCGGTATCGTCACCGACTCGACGATCACCATCGTGGGCGCCATGGTGGTCGGGCCTGAGTTCGGGCCGCTGGCCGGCATCGCGGTCGGCCTGATGCGCGGCCGGATGTCGACGGTGCGCCGTGCGTCGCTGGCGCTGGCCGTCGGGTTTCCGGTGGCAATACTGGTGGCCGCCGCGGCCACGGCACTCGGTCGGGCAACCGGGCTGGTGCACGCCGCCGACCTGCTGGGCAATCGCCAGACCGACTTCATCTATCACCCGGGCGCGCTCTCCCTCATCACGGCGCTGCTCGCCGGTGCCGCCGGCACGTTGTCCCTCACGGCGGGCCGCTCTGCCGTGCTGGTGGGCGTGTTCATCTCGGTCACGACGGTTCCCGCCGCCGGCAACGTCGCCGTGGCGTCGGTACTCGGCCTTTACCACCAGGCGCTGGGTTCCTTGACCCAACTCGCTGTCAACCTGGTCGGCATCGTCGTCGCCGCCTACCTTGTGCTCCTCGCTCAGGCGAGATGGACGCGACGCCGACGTGTCGGCGTCCCCTCACCGGAGTAGCGATGGCATTCGACGACGTTCACCGATCCGAACCGGCATTGTCCGACGTGCTGCCCAGCGCGCTCGCTGTGCTGGGCCTGCGCGACATGCCGGACCGGCTCGGGCTGGGCGCGACCCTCGACGGTGTCCGGCGCGTCGCCGTGTTGCTCGTCGACGGCCTCGGGTATCACCTGATGCCGCTCGCCAGGCCGGTGGCGCCGGTACTGGCCGACATCGTGGACGGCCGGCTCGCGACGCTGCTCGAACTCTCCACCGGCTTTCCGTCCACGACGCCGACGAGTCTCGTCTCGCTGGGCACCGGAGCCGGAGCAGGCGCCCATGGCGTACTGGGGTTCACGCTCAACGTGCCGGGTACGGACCGGGTGCTCAATCACATCGAGTGGCGCGACGACCCGGATCCGCAGACATGGCAGCCGGTCCCGACGCTGTTCGAGCGGGCGGCAGCCGCCGGCCTGCGCGTGACAGTCGTGTCGCGTGCCGACTACGCGGGCAGCGGGCTCACGATCGCCGCCTATCGCGGAGCGCCCTACCAAGGCGCCGCCAACGTGGATGCGCTCGTCGAACACATGCTGCGCGAACTGCGCGACGGCTGCGACCTGGTGTACGGCTACCACCCGACGCTCGACTCCACGGCACACGAATTCGGCATCGACTCGCCGCAGTGGATGACGGCCGCCGCCGATGTCGACCGCCTTGTCGGCGGGCTGATCGCCGGGTTGCCGCGAGACGCCGCGCTGCTCGTGACCGCCGACCACGGCGGCCTCGACGTCCCGGACAGTCAGCGCATCGACCTGGACGCCGACCCCCGGCTCATGGCGGGCGTTCGAGTCGTCGCCGGCGAGCCACGCGTCCGGTACCTGCACACCGACCGTGGCGCCGAGGCCGACGTTCTCGCGACCTGGCGTTCGATACTGGGAACTGCTGCCCACGTGGTCAGCCGCGATGAGGCAGTCGGTGCCGGTTGGTTCGGGCCAGTGGCGCCGGCGCATCTCGCCCGCATCGGCGATGTGGTGGTGGTGTGCCGCGACCGGTACGTGGTGCTGGCGACGGCACACGAGCCCAAGGCAGTCGCCCGGCTGGTCGCATTCCACGGCGCGATGACTCCGGCGGAGATGGCGATTCCGCTGATCGTCCACAGTGGACAGTGAAGCCGCCACCTGCGATCTGCGCGTTCAGAGCTCCGGCTCGACCGCCTGCGGCGCTGGCTCGCGGCGGTCGCGGGTGACGATGGCCAGCGCGTCTGCCGGAAACGGCGGCGGCGTACCGCCGAAGGATGGACAGCGTGCCTGGTGGTCGCACCAGTCACACAGCCGGCTCGGGCTCGGCCGGAAGTCGCCGTTCTCGGTCGCGCGCGCGATTGCCGTCCAGATCGCCTTGAGCGTGCGCTCGAACCGCACGAGCTCGTCCTCGTCGGGCGCATAGGTCAGTGTGTCGCGGTCGGCGAGGTAGATGAGCTTGAGCTGCTTGGGCACAAGACCGCGGGTTCGCCACAGCACGAGCGCGTAGAACTTCATCTGGAACAGGGCTTTGGCCTCGAAGGCCTCGCGGGGGATCGTGCCGGTCTTGTAGTCGACCACTCGGATGTCGCCCGCCGGGGACACGTCCAGGCGATCGACGTAGCCACGCAACCGCAGGCCGTCGACCACCGCCTCGACCAGCTCCTCGCGTGCGGCGGGTTCGAGCGCTGCGGGGTTCTCCAGGGCGAAGTAGCTCTCGACGAGATCGCGAGCGGAGTCGAGCCAGTCGCCGAGCTGCCCGGCCTCGGCGTCGTCGGCGAACAGCGTCGCCAATTCGGGCGCCTCCGCGAGAAGGTGCTGCCAGGCGGGCTCGACGAGGTCCCTGGCCGCTCCCAGCGTCCGCTCGGCGGAGGGCAGGTCGTAAAGCTGTTCGAGCACCGCGTGCACGACGGTGCCTCGCGCGGCCGCCCGCGAAGGCGACTCGGGGAGCCGGTCGATCGTGCGAAAGCGGTACAGCAGTGGGCAGGTCTTGAAGTCTGATGCCCGCGACGGGGAGAGCGAGCCGATCACCGCGTCAGGCAGTGGAGAGGTAGTCACGATCGTCTCGCTCATGCACCGACAGTAAGGCGACGTGCCGACAATTTGCGCCAGGCGCATCCCTCAGAGCCAGTGGATTCGTCCTAACGGCCAGATAATCAAAAATGCACGCCCGATGATCGTCGACTTCTTGATCGGACCGAACACCCGGCTGTCCGTGGAGTCGCACCGATTGTCGCCCATGACGAACACGTCGCCCGTCGGGATCGTGATAGGCGCGAAGTCCCGGGTCCCGCGGCAATCGCCGTTCACGTAGGACTCCTCGAGCATCCGATCGCCGATCCACACCTTGCCGTCGTGCCCGCTGACCGTCTCACCGGCCAGGCCGATCACCCGCTTGATCAGCACCTCCTCGGCGGCAGGAACACCGGGCGGGCGGTGAAAGACCACGACATCCCCGCGATGCACGCCGTGCAGCTTGTAGGAGAGCTTGTCGACGAGCAGCCTGTCGTCGTTGCAGCCGGTGCAGCCGTGCAAGGTCTGCTCCATCGACTCCGACGGGATCCAGAACGGCTCGACGACGAAGGTACGCAACGACACCGCGAGAGCCCCGGCAACAGCGATCAGGACGAGCAGCCGGAACAGGATTCCGGAGCGGCGCCTGGGCCGGCCGGCCGCCTCGGTCTCGGCGGCGGTCTCGTCCGGCCGCACCGGCTTGATGACCTGGGTGTCCGCGATCGGTGAAGCGGCCCGTACGGGCACGTCCGGAACTGCCCGCCGCCCGGCAGCCCGGCGGCCCGGGGTCGCCTGGACCGGATGGCTGTCGGCTCGGGCGGGACGGGTGGTCGTCGCCGGACGGCCCGCATTGCCGGTCGGTGGGGCTGCCCGGGTCGGGCGGGACTCGCCGTATGCGTTGTCGTCGGCTTTGAGGTGGCCGGGCGTCCGATTGTTCACCCGAGAGTGACGGCCCTTGCCCTTACGACGGCGCGCTTCAACCTGAGCCTCTATTCGGCTCCGCAAATCATCGCTGTCGCTCACTGACCGTATACGCTAACCCGGCTTGCTGTCCGGCGCGCCGTAGCATCGCGAAGGTGAGCGTGAATGACCCGGCCGGTCCGGTCACGCGGCGTCTGCTCCACGTCGGAGGCTTTCGCGGCGTCCCGTTGTACTTCGCGCCGTCCTGGGTACTTATCGCGACGTTGATCACGATCACCTACAACGGCATCATCTATGACCTGGTCGACGGCATAAGCCATTCGATGGCCTACGTCGTCGCGTTCGGCTTCGCGGTCCTGCTCGCGCTGTCGGTCCTCGCCCACGAACTCGGGCACACCGCCGTGAGCCTCGCGCTGGGCCAACCGGTGCGACGCGTCGTCATCTTCCTGCTCGGCGGAGTCTCGGAGATCGAGGGTGAGATCGAACGGGCACGCGACGAATTGCTCATCGCCGTGGCCGGTCCGTTCGTTTCTCTCGCGATTGCCGGGGCGTCGGGCCTGGGGCACACCTTCGTGCCGAACGGCTCGGTCGTGGCCGTGCTACTCGCCCTCATGACATGGAGCAATCTCGTGGTCGCCGTGTTCAACATCCTGCCCGGGCTGCCGCTGGACGGCGGGCGGGCCGTGCGTGCCGCGGTCTGGCGTCTTACCAACTCGCGAATGACCGGAACCCGGGTCGCCGCCTGGGGCGGGCGGATCATCGCGGTAGCGGTCGCGGCCAGCGCCGTGCTCATCAACGTGGACGGTCTGAATTGGAGCGTCGGTACGGGCGTGTTCGGCCTGGCCCTCGGCGCGTTCATCTGGATCGGTGCCACGCAGGCCCTGCGGATGGCCGAACTACAGAACCGGCTGCCCCGGCTGTCCGCGCGGGCCTTGGTACGTCCGGGCTTGCTGGTCCGGGCCGACCTGCCCCTGGCCGAGGCTCTGCGGCGGGCCGGCGAGAGCCAAGCCCTCGGCCTGGTGGTCGTCGACTCGTCCGACCAGCCGCGCGCGATCGTCGACGAGGCGCGCATGAGCGCGGTGCCGCCGGATCAGCGGCCGTGGGTATCCGTGTCAGACGTCGCTCGGCCGCTCGAGCCGGGCATGGTGCTCGGCATCGGCCTGTCGGGAGACCGCCTACTCGGTGCACTGCGCGAAACGCCGGCAAGCGAGTATCTGGTGGTGCATAACGATGGATCACCCGCTGGAATCCTGTCCGCCGGCGATCTGGTCGCCGAGTTGTCCCGGCCGGCCCGATGACCGGCGGACGCGTTCGCCGCGGGGGAGCGGGTGCAACTCACGGATCCGAAGGGTCGCCTGCACACGGTCACGCTCGCGGCGGGCAAGCAGTTCCACACCCATCGCGGTGCGATCGAGCACGACTCGCTGATCGGCCTGCCCGAGGGCAGCCTGGTCACGTCCAGCGGTGGGCACGCCGTATCTGGCGATGCGGCCACTCCTCGCCGACTTCGTCTTGTCGATGCCTCGCGGCGCGGCGGTGATCTATCCGAAGGACGCGGCCCAGATCGTCGCGCTCGGTGACATTCACCCGGGCGCGACGGTGCTCGAGGCTGGTGCAGGCTCCGGTGCCCTGACCTGCTCGTTGCTGCGGGCAGTGGGCGATTCAGGACGGGTCGTGTCCTACGAGAACCGCGCCGACCATGCGGACTTCGCGCTGCGCAACGTCGAGACGTTCTTCGGCAAGCACCCTGACAACTGGACGCTGCGGGTGGGCGATGTGGTCGACCATCCGCCGACCGAGATCGTCGATCGCGTCATCCTCGACATGCTGTCGCCGTGGATGGTGCTCGATCAGGTCTCTGCGGCGCTGCGTCCCGGCGGGGTGCTGATCGGCTACGTCGCGACGACCACACAGCTGTCGCGACTCGTCGAGGCAGTGCGCGCCCGTGGCGGCTACACCGAGCCGTCGGCCTGGGAGTCGTTCGTGCGCGGCTGGCACGTCGTGGGCCTGGCCGTGCGCCCGGAGCACCGGATGATCGGCCACACCGCGTTCCTCGTGACGGCCCGCCGCCTGGCGCCGGGAGTCGTGGCGCCCGCTCGGCAGCGACGCCCGAGCAAAGCCACCGAAGCCGCCGCGCCCACCGAAGCCGCTGAGGCCACTGAAGCCGGCGATGCCACCGATGTGGGCGGCCGCTAGTACTTGCCCTTCCAGGCGAGCGGCCAGGTGTTCGGCCCGAGGATTCCGGTCGGCCGCAGGTGGTTCAGCCGCTGGATGCGCTTGACCACGGCCAGCGTCTTGCTGCCGAACTGGCCGGTTCCGGTCAACGGCGCACCACGTGCCTTCATCCGCAACTGCCACTGCCGGATGTGCGCACCGTGATCGCCCAGCGAGTAGTACTGCCCGGGCCAACGCGGCACCGCTGCCGGCCGCTTCGGCGGGACGGGGCGAGCGGGCGCCGACGAGGCGTTGGTGTACTTGCCGGTCCAGGCCAGACGCCAGGTGTTCGGTCCGAGGATTCCGGTCGCCGCGAGGTCGTTCAGCCGCTGGATGCGCTTGACCACGGCCAGCGTCTTGCTGCCGAACTGGCCGGTTCCGGTCAACGGCGCGCCACGCGCCTTCATCCGTAGCTGCCAGTGCCGGATGTGCACGCTGTTATCGCCGAAGGAGTAGTAGACGCCGGGCCAGGCGTTGGAAGGCCGCGGAGGGCTCTTGACCGGCGGACTGCCGGGCACATGGATGTCGCTCGTGCGGCCTGATCGCGCGTCGGCGTCCTCGTGCAGACCGACGATGCCGGCGCACTGCCACGGCTGCCAGCCGCGCATCCGGTACAGGATCAGGGCCCGGGCGTCCTGCTCGCCGGGCGATGCCTGGTAGGGGAATCCGGATCCGCCGACGCTGCGCCACGTCGCCAGATCGAACTGATAGGCGCCGTAGTGGCCGTTTCCCGTGTTGATCGAGTAGTTGTTGCCGGACTCGCACACGCGCAGGCGGTGCCAGTCGCTGGCCGAGGGATCGGCGGACGCACTGGAGGAGAGAACGCCGGTGATCACGGCGGCGACCACTGCGCCGACCACGCCGAGCACCGCGATCCGAACGAGCGTCCGCCGGCCGCGAGCCGTCCGTTCGACCTCGGCTGAACCTGACGAGCGGCGCCGTCGCCGCGCAATTCGTGAGCGCGCCATGGGTGATTCCTCCCTGGGCCACGAAGGAATCACCCCCGAGGCCTGGTGGAACTCGCGTCGGTGTCGGCCTGAGCCGACCTTGGTGGTCGCGACCTACGCCGACCGCGCACCACCGTACGACGACGCCCCACTATTCACAAGCGCAACATCGGACCCATCAGTATCAGGGGTCACTCCGCCATTTCATGCCGCGACACGCCGACCGGCGGGCGATTTGTCAGGCATCGGGCCCGGCGACCTCGCCGCCGTCGGCCCGGCGCACGACGTGGATGCAGTCGCCAGGGCATTCCTTGGCCGAGTCGATGACGTCCAGGCGCAACTGCTCGGGTACGTCGACCGTGGCGCGGGTGGCGGCGAGCAGGTCGCCCTGGGCGTTCTTCACGTATGCCAGTCCGTCCACGTCGAACTCGAAGACCTCTGGGGCGTACTGCACGCACAGGCCGTCCCCCGTACACAGGTCCTGATCGATCCAGACCTGAAGTGGCTCGCTCATCGTCCTCCTTCGCGGCCGGCGACTGTCGATCGCCGGCGTGCGGATTCCCACAACGAGCGTAGATCCCTCCCATGATTAGGTCGGCTGTGTAGGGTGGATTTTCGCGAACCACACGAGTGGAGGTGGCCGCATGGCACACGAGTCTGACGAGACGATCCGCTCGAATGACCATGACGACGACGCGTCCCGGGAAACACGCAGGCGCACGGCGTTCTTGGAGCAGGAAGTCGAGCTGCTGCGAGCAAAGGTCGCCGAGTCGCCGCGTCATATGCGCATTCTGGAAGAGCGCCTGGCCGAGGCGCAGGCACGCGTCGCGAGCCTCAGCGAGCGCAACGATCGCCTCGTCGAAACGCTGCGCGAGGCACGTGATCAGGTGGTCGCGCTCAAAGAGGAGATCGACCGGCTGGCGCAGCCGCCGAGCGGCTACGGGATCTTCCTCGAGGCTTTTGCCGACGGCACCGTCGACATCTTCACCAGCGGGCGCAAGTTGCGCGTCGCAGTCTCACCCGAGGTCAAGACCGACGAGTTGCAGCACGGCCAGGAAGTAATGCTCAACGAGGCGATGAACGTCGTCGCCGCACGCGGTCACGAGCGAGCCGGCGAAGTCGTGATGCTCAAGGAGTTGCTCGAGGACGGTGAGCGGGCACTCGTCATCGGCCACACCGACGAGGAGCGCGTCGTCTTCCTCGCCGACATCCTGCGCGATCAACCACTGCGCAGCGGCGACTCCTTGCTGCTCGAGACCCGCTCGTCATACGTGTATGAGCGCATCCCGAAGAGCGAGGTCGAGGAGCTCATCCTCGAAGAGGTCCCCGACATCGACTACACCGACATCGGCGGGCTGTCCCGGCAGATCGAGGCCATTCGCGATGCGGTCGAATTGCCGTTCCTGCATGCCGACCTGTTCCGTGAGCACGAACTGCGCCCACCGAAGGGCATCCTGCTGTACGGCCCGCCCGGATGCGGCAAGACGCTCATCGCGAAGGCTGTCGCGAACTCCCTCGCCAAGCAGGTCGAGCGGGTACGCGGCGACAACTCGACGGCGAAGTCGTTCTTCCTCAACATCAAGGGCCCGGAACTGCTGAACAAGTACGTCGGCGAGACCGAGCGGCACATCCGGCTCGTCTTCCAGCGCGCGCGGGAGAAGGCCAGTCAGGGCACGCCGGTCATCGTCTTCTTCGACGAGATGGACTCCGTGTTCCGCACCCGCGGGTCAGGGGTGTCATCAGATGTCGAGAACACGATCGTCCCGCAGTTGCTCAGCGAGATCGACGGCGTCGAGGGGCTCGAGAACGTCATCGTGATCGGCGCGTCGAACCGCGAGGACATGATCGACCCGGCGATCCTGCGGCCAGGGCGTCTCGACGTCAAGATCAAGATCGAGCGGCCCGACGCCGAGGCGGCACGCGACATCTTCTCGAAGTACATCACCACGACCCTGCCGATCCACACCGAAGACCTGGCCGAGCACGGAAACGACGTCAACGCCACGGTTGACGCGATGATCCAACGGACGGTCGAGCGGATGTACTCCGAGACCGAGGAGAACCGCTTCCTCGAGGTCACCTACGCCAACGGCGACAAGGAAACCCTGTACTTCAAGGACTTCAACTCGGGCGCGATGATCCAGAACATCGTCGACCGGGCGAAGAAGATGGCGATCAAGGATGTGCTGACCACCGGCCACCGCGGCCTGCGCGTGCAGCACCTCATGGCGGCGTGCGTCGACGAGTTCCGCGAGAACGAGGATCTGCCCAACACGACGAACCCCGACGACTGGGCCCGGATCTCCGGCAAGAAGGGCGAGCGCATCGTCTACATCCGCACCCTCGTGTCGGGCAAGGGCCCCGACGCCGGGCGCTCCATCGACACCGTCGGCAACACCGGCCAATACCTGTAGACGCCGCGCCCGGCAAGCCTTTGCTGAGCGCGTCGAGGGCTGCGGCACGCGGCTGTGGTTCGCTTCGCGACATGCTTCGTCGCGCCTACGTTCTGGCTGTCGTGACCGCACTCGCCGCCGGTGGACTGGTCGCGTGCGGCGGCCAGTCCGCATCGCCGGACAAGGCCGCCGCTCAGCGTTTTCTCGACGCGCTCGGCCACGGTGACGTCGCCGCGGCCGCCGCGGCGACGTCGGACCCGGCGGCCGCAACCGGCACCTTGACGGCGAGCCTGACCGGGCTCGGTGCCGGCGCGAAGGGCACTCTTGCCGCAACGACAGTCAGCCGGCAAAGTGCGAACGTCCACGGTGCGCTTCGCCGCGTCATGGACGATCGCGGGCGCCGCTGCGCCGTGGACCTACACCGGCAGCCTTGCGATGGCCAAGCGGGGTGGCGACTGGAAGGTCGTCTGGTCACCGGCAGACCTGGCGCCACAACTACGCACCGGCGAGCACCTCGCGCTCAAACGCTCGCTACCGCCTCGGGCCGCCCTGCTCGATTCTTCGGGCCGGGCCCTGATGGTGCCGACGCCGGTGGTCAACGTCGGTATCCGCCCGTCGTTCGTGAAGGATCTCGCATCGCTCGCGGCCGCGCTTACCCGCGCGCTGCATCAGTACGGCGTCGCGACCAAAGACATCGTGGCCAGCGTGCGCGGGGCGAAGCCGGACGCGTTCGTCCCGGTGATCACGCTGCGCAAACCCGCGTACGACGCTGTGCGCGCGAAGATCCATTCCTTGCCGGGCACGGTGTTCACCACGGACAGCGACCTGCTCGGTCCGACAAGCCGCTTCGCCCAGCCGCTGCTCGGGCAGGTCGGCCCTGCTACCAAAGAGATCATCGACGACTCGTCGGGCCGCGTACGCGACGGTGACGCGACCGGCCTCGGTGGTCTGCAACGCGTCTTCGACAAGCAACTGAGTGGTACTGCCGGCGTCGACGTATACGCCGCCGACGCCGACGGCACGCTGCGGGCCAAGCTCGGTTCGGCAGGCGCGCCGCAGGCCGGCAAGCCGGTCAAGCTCACCCTCGACCGCGCCGCGCAGAGCGCCGCCGACAGCGCGCTGGCTTCGGTCAGCAAGCCAGCAGCGATCGTGGCGTTGCAACCGTCTACCGGGCGCATCCTTGCCGCGGCCAACTCCGAATCGACGCCCGGCGACATCGCGCTCGCGGGCCAGTACCCGCCCGGCTCGACCTACAAGATCGTCACCGCGACTGCGGTACTGGCCGACGGCACGCTGACCCCGGACACGCCGCAGGCCTGTCCCGCGACGAAGACGGTGGACGGCCGGGTCTTCGTGAACGAGAACAAGTTCGACCTGGGCACCGTGCCGCTTCGAAGGGCCTTCGCCATGTCGTGCAACACGACATTCATGACGCTGGGTTTGCGGCTTCCGTCCAACGCATTGCCTGCCGCTGCACAGCGCCTTGGGCTGGGCGGCAAGTGGCAACTTCCCGTCGAATCGTTCAGCGGATCGTCGCCGGTAGCCACCGGGCAGACCGAGAAGGCGGCCGACACCATCGGCCAAGGGCGAGTTCTGGTCAGCCCACTGGCCATGGCCGAGGTGGCCGGCGCCGCGCAGTCCGGCCGGCCGGTGGCACCTTCACTGATCGACGGCGAGCAATCGCAACCAGGCGCGCCGTTGCCTTCGGCAATCACCGCCGACCTGCACGATCTGATGCGAGCGGTCGTCACGAGCGGTCGCGCCACCGCGTTGGACGACCTGCCTGGTGATGTCGCCGGCAAGACCGGCACGGCCGAGTACGGCACAGCGACGCCGCCTCGCTCACACGGCTGGTTCGCCGGCTACCGGGGCGATCTCGCGTTCGCGGTATTCGTATACGACGGCCAGACGTCGAACGTCGCGGTCGCGATCACGCACACGTTTCTGGCGTCGCTGCGCTAACAGCCGCAGACGCGGAATGCCGTTGCCGAACGAGCACGCCAGTCCGGGCGATTGACGCCCCCTGATCGGCCGACGGCTGCACGAATGCCACTTGCGCCGGATCCGTACATGCGCGGCGAATCTGTCCGAACGCAGCCTGGGTTGTGGCACGCGGCGCACGATTCGAACCGCGGGTCGGACGGACCGTCGGCCCGGGGCCGTAGCCTGGACACCATGAGCGTCCGCCGGGTCATGGGCACCGAGGTCGAATACGGCGTTAGCCTGCCCGGCCAGCCGTCTGCAAACGCGATGCTGCTCTCGGCGCAAGTGGTGAACGCCTATGCGAGCACGCTGCCCGCCGGGCGCGCACGGCGAGCGGCCTGGGACTTCGAGGAGGAGTCGCCGCTGCGTGACGCACGCGGCTTCGAACTCGGCGGGGGAGCCGGGGTCGCGCAGGAGTTCGTCGAGGCCGAGGACGACGCCGGGATGGCCAACGTCATCCTGCCCAACGGCGCCCGGCTCTACGTCGACCATGCCCATCCGGAGTACTCGACGCCCGAGGTCACCGACGCCGCTCGACATCGTCCGCTGGGACAAGGCCGGCGAGCTGATCATGGCCGAGGCATCGCGGCGCGTCGCGTCAATGCCCGGTGTGGGCACGCGGATCAACCTGTACAAGAACAACACCGATAACAAGGGTGCCTCCTACGGCGCGCACGAGAACTACCTGATGAGCCGGTCGACTCCGTTCGTGTCGATCGTTCGCCATCTGGTGCCGTTCTTCGTGTCGCGGCAGGTGATCACCGGCGCCGGGCGCGTCGGCATCGGCCAGGACGGGCGCACCGCAGGATTCCAGATATCGCAGCGCGCGGACTTCTTCGAGGTGGAGGTCGGCCTCGAGACCACGCTCAAGCGTCCGATCATCAACACCCGCGACGAGCCGCACGCCGATGCCGATCGCTACCGGCGCCTGCACGTCATCGTCGGCGACGCGAACCTCTCCGAGATCTCCACGTATCTCAAGGTCGGCATGACCTCGCTGGTGCTGGCAATGATCGAAGACGGATACCTCCCCGATGACCTGGGTATCGCCCAGCCGGTCCGCGAGCTGCACGAGGTGTCGCACGACCCGTCGTTGACGCACCTGATTCGGCTGGCCGACGGGCGAAAGATCAGCGCCATCGAGTTGCAGGGGGAGTATCTCGATCGGGCCCGCAAGTTTGTCGACGACCGCCAGGGCGAGGACGCCGACGAGCAGACCCGCGACGTGTTAGCCAGATGGGAGTCGGTGCTGAGCCGGCTGGAGTCCGACCCGATGCAACTCGCTTCCGAGCTCGACTGGGTCGCGAAGCTGCGCCTGCTCAACGGCTACCGAGACCGTGACGGACTCGACTGGGACTCCTCACGCCTGCAGCTCGTTGATCTTCAGTACTGCGATGTACGCCCGGACAAGGGTCTTTACCACCGCCTGGTCGCGCGTGGCGCAATGCGGACGCTGCTACCCGACGGCGCCGCGCAATCCGCCATCTCTACGCCACCCGATGACACGCGGGCATTCTTCCGCGGTGAGTGCCTGCAGCGTTACGGCGCGGCCGTCGCCGCAGCATCGTGGGATTCGGTCATCTTCGACGTCGGGCGCGAGTCACTGGTCCGAGTACCCACGTTGGAACCACTGCGGGGCACACGGGCTCACGTCGGCGAACTGCTCGACCGCTGTCCGACGGCAGCCTCACTCATCGAGGCGCTTGTCGGTCCGCGGTAAGGCGGTAAGTGTCGAGCCACGTGTCGTGGCCGACGTTCCCCACGCTCATGAGCATCAGATCCAGGTGTCGTTGAACATCTGCGAACACCACCTTCCTCGGACGTTGCGTCGTCGATCTCTGCCGAAACCACAGCAGCTCAGATCCAGGTGTCGTTCTGCATCATCGAAAGTCACCTCCTGCCTATGTCCGGACGGCCCATATACGGACGAACCATAGATAGGTCGGCGGTCTCCACATGGCAATGTTGACGTTCTGCGCACGGCCCGTTCTGCCCTGTAATGACACGAGGCGTGCGATGCGCTACCTTCGCCTCATGCCATTGCATTCGGGGGCACATGTTGCAACGAATCAACGGTTGACAGAACGGTTCGCATCGGCCGTGTCCAGACACTGGGCGTTATGGACCTTGCCTCGTCGCGTCGTCACGCTGGTCGTGGCGGTTGACGCTGTTGCAGTTGCACTCAGCGTATATGCCATTCTCAACGATTCGGTCACAACCGCTGACCTCCTCCGGTTCGGGCTACTCATCGCGCTCAGCGTCGGCTACCTCGAGGCGTCTCGGCAAATGGAGTTCCAGCGGCGCCTCGTCGCCGACGGTTCCTCGCACACCGACATCAGTTCGGTATGGACGTTCGCCGGCGCGCTCATCCTTCCGCCGAGTCTCGCCGTCGTGGTCGTCGCCATCACTTACGCGCACCTGTGGGCCCGGTCGTGGAGCCGCGTCGACGGCGTACATGCATATCGGGCCGGGTACAGCACCGCAGGCGTCGCCATCACGTGCTTCGTCGTGGCCACGACTCTGCGGCACTACCAGCCCCACGGCGCGTTGCTGTCGCGGCCGCTCACCGCGCTGACATCCATCGCATTTGCCCTCGTCCTGTACCGGTTCGTGAACCGGGTCATCGTCGCGACCGCGATTGTCGTGAGCACGGGCGAACCCGTCATCCGCGCCCTGCTCGGCCACCTGTCGGACAACATCCTTGAAGCATCGACCCTCGTGCTCGGCGGGGTCACCGCGGCTTCGGTGATCCGCGTGCCGTGGTTCGCCGTCGTCATCTTGCCCGCCGTGTTCCTGCTGCAACATCACGCACTGATCAACCGGCTCGTCGAGGCAGCCACAGTGGACGCCAAGACCGCATTGCTCAACTCCGCGGCGTGGCATCAGCTTGCGGCCCGCGAACTGGCCAGAGCGCACCGCACGCGCGAGAGCGCCGCCGTACTGATCGTCGACATGGATCACTTCAAGAAGATCAACGATGTGCACGGTCACCTGACCGGCGACGAAGCACTGCACGCGGTGGGCGAAGCATTGGCCGACGAGCTGCGCGGCTACGACGCCGTGGGCCGCTTCGGCGGCGAGGAGTTCGTTGCGCTACTGACCGCGGTCACTGCCGAGTCTGCGGCCAACGTGGCCGAGCGTGTGCGGCAGCGTATCGAGTCGCTTCGCATCAGCGGTGGCGGTCGGCATGCCAGCGAGATCCGGCTCAGCGCATCGATCGGTGTCGGTGTCTACCCAGACCATGGCGATGACCTCACCGATCTGATCTGGGCCGCGGATCGGGCGCTGTACACCGCCAAGGACGCCGGACGAAATGCCGTCCGAGTCGCGCCGACGCCGACTGTCATGGCCTGATCGGCCTACCGCATCCGGTAAGCGCCCTGCCCAGTACGGCCGCAGTTGATCGGCGCTATTCGGCTATATGGCGCAGGCATCTGTGCGTGACGCTGCGCGAGTCGGCCGCCGGCACCAGCACCTCGGCGGGCAAATTTGCGGGCGACGAGCACGCGAACGGTCCGGCTGACCGTGCCGCAATCCAGATCCCACGACCGCCGCGAGCGCACTGTCGGACAACGCGCCATGAATACGTCACCGGGCCGAGCTAGGGTGAACCCTGGATGGACCAAGGGAGTCGATATGCCCACTCACGAAGGTGGCCAGAGCCGCCCGCAACGTCAGCCCGAGAAGGCCGACGAGGTTGACGTCGAAGGCAGCTCTGACGTCAGCGAACGGCAGGAAAAGCTGACCGAGGACGTCGACGCACTGCTCGACGAGATCGACGATGTCCTCGAGACGAACGCGGAGGACTTCGTCAGGTCCTTCGTGCAAAAGGGTGGCCAGTGACAACTGCGGTGCGATGACCCGGTCGGCCGGCAGCGCGTGACATGACTCCCACCCACCTCGGTAGGGTCGTGACAAGCAGTCAACTCGAACAGGAGCGTCGTGAGCATCGACCGGTTCAGCGGCGCGGGCGCCATGCATGGCGTACTGCGCTTCGCCACCTCGCCCGGGTCGTCGTCGTTCACGGAGTTCCTCAGCGAGGCTGCGCCTGACCTGCTCCCGAGGCACCGTGGCGTGCCGGGCGAGTTCGCCCCAGTGCACGCAACCACCATCGTCGCCGCCGTCTTCGACGGCGGCGTGATCATGGCCGGCGACCGTCGTGCCACGATGGGCAACCTCATCGCCCAACGTGACATCGAGAAGGTCTTCGCATCGGACGGATACTCACTGATCGGCGTCGCCGGCGCGGCTGGTCTTGCTGTGGAGATCGTCCGGCTCTATCAGGTCGAACTTGAGCACTACGAGAAGATCGAGGGCACGCATCTCACTCTCGACGGCAAGGCCAATCGTTTGGCCACGATGATCCAGGGCAATCTCGGTATGGCCATGCAGGGCCTGGCCGTCGTACCGCTGTTCGCGGGCTACGACATCGACGCCGAGCAGCCCGCCAACGCAGGCAAGATCTACAGCTTCGATCCGACCGGCGGGCGCTTCCCTGAGCAGTACTACGACTCAATCGGATCGGGCTCACTGTTCGCCAAGGGTGCCTTGAAGAAACTGTGGCGGCCCGGGCTCGATCGCGATGGCGCCACCCGCGTGGTTGTCGAGGCCCTCTACGACGCCGCCGACGACGACTCGGCGACCGGCGGACCCGACCTCACCAGGCAGATCTTCCCGGTGGTCATGGTGGCAACCGCTGACGGCACGGCCCGGATCCCCGACAGCGAGCTCGACACCATCGTCCGGGCAATCCTCGATCAACGACGCGACCGACCCGGCTCCTGACCGTTCCCATCCAAGCGGAGAGACCACGACTATGACGATGCCGTTCTACGCGTCGGCCGAGCAGATCATGCGCGACCGGTCGGAGTACGCGCGCAAGGGCATCGCCCGTGGCCGCAGCGTTGTCGTCATGACCTACGCCGACGGCGTGCTGTTCGTGGCCGAGAACGCCAGCTCGGCGCTGCACAAGGTGAGCGAGATCTACGACCGCATCGGGTTCGCCGCGGTCGGCAAGTACAACGAGTTCGAGAACATGCGAGTCGCCGGCATCCGCCTGGCCGACCTGCGCGGTTACTCCTACGACCGTCGCGACGTCACCGCGCGGGCGCTCGGCAATGCGTATGCCCAGACTCTGGGCACGCTGTTCACCGACCAGCAAAAGCCCTACGAAGTTGAGCTGTGTGTCGCCGAGGTGGGCGCCACGGCCGCCGACGACCAGATGTATCGCGTGTCCTACGACGGCACCATCGTCGACGAGCCCGACTTCCTGGTGATGGGCGGGCAGGCCGAGGCGCTCACGACCGAGATGCGCCGGACGTATCAGGCGGGCCTTACGCTCGCTGATGCGCTCGCCGTAGCCGTGCGGGCGCTGGGCTCGGTCGGCGGCAACGGCAGCCCGCGCACGCTGCCCGCCAACCAACTCGAAGTCGCGGTGCTCGACCGCACCCGGCCGACCCGCAAGTTCAAGCGGCTAACCGGTGCGGCGCTGACTCCGCTGCTGCCCGCCGACACCGTCGGTCGCCCGGCCGAGCCGGCACCGGCCGACACGCCGCGCCACGACGCGGATGACGCCGAGCAGGTGCAGGAGCAGGGCCCAGACGGCGCGCCGGGCGCCGATCAGGGCGAAGGGTCAGCGGACTAGCCGGCGGCACCGGGCGTCCGGCCGCGTCGCTGACCCGACGCCTCCCTCCTGTCGATCGCCGACTGCGGCTATCCGGCTATGACCTCGCCGTTGGCCACGTGGACGTCGACCTTGTCCAGCGCTCTCGGTGCTGGACCTTGAATCACTGCACCGGTCGTCGCGTTGTACACCGACCCGTGGCACGGGCAGTGCAGTTCGGTGCCGGCCGGCTTGACGGTGCAGCCCATGTGCGTGCACTTCGCGCTGAATGCCACGGCCGTATCGGTAGTCGGTCGGGCGACGATGGCGGGCTTTCCGTTGGGCAGGTTGGCCGACACGCACTTGCCGACCTCGACATCGGCCAGCTTCACAAGCGGGCCGGTAGCGGGCGCATTGTCCGCCTTCTTGTTCGACCCCGTTCCACACGCGGCCAGTGCGACGGCCCCTGCCCCGGCAGCACCGGCTGCTAGCACAGTCCGGCGGGACACAGCCAGGTCGTCGATCATCAAATCTCCTTGCGGTCGCATGACATTTACGATCATTACCACGCCGCGCCGGCCCGCGTGGTTCACCTGCGCGGCCCTTGCCGCTGTTCGTTGACAGCCGCGTTGCCCAGCGCATGCTGCCGTGGGGTGCGGACCCGGCTTGGCGGCCTGCCGGCGGTCGCGGCGACACCGTGCCGATCGAGCAAGACGCTGGGCGTACCACCGCAAACCGGGCTGTGACAAGCCAGGTCTGAACCACTGTTGGCCTGCAGCCGTAGTAAGTAGCAGAGGACCAAGGAGGTTCAGAGCATGTCCGTCCCAGCGCCGGCCCCGGTGGGCGTAGTGAGCGCGGTGAGTGTCGTGAGCATCGCTGCGAGCTCTCGCTCCAACAGCCGGGTTACCGCCGATCCGGCGCACAGCATCGTCTTGCTCAACCCGCTCGGCGGGCCGACAGGCGGAGGGCCAGCGTCGTGGATGTCGTGGCACCACTCGCGCCGACCCTGACCGGCAAGGCACACTGCACAGTGTCCGACACGCGATGCCGGACGCTCCGGCCAGTCCAGAAATCCGGGAGCGGTGTGCGAACGAGCGACAGCGATCTCATGCGGGCGCTGCACGACGAGCACGCGCACGCTCTGTGGTCCTACGCCGTACACCTGACCGGAGGCGACCGCGCGCGGGCAGAGGACGTCGTGCAGGAGACCATGCTGCGCGCCTGGCGCCATCCTCAGGTGCTCGACCAGTCGCAGGGATCGGCGCGGGCATGGCTGTTCACAGTCGCGAGGCGCATCGTTATCGATGACTGGCGAACCTCGCGCGCGCGTCACGAGGTCGTCACAGCCGAACCACCCGAGCAGCAGGTGGCAGATGCCACCGACAAGTCCGCAGATGCCGCGGTTGTCACGGCCGCACTACGCCAGCTCTCCGATGGAGCATCGGCAGGTGGTGCTCGAGTGCTACTACCGAGGCTCGTCGGTCGCGGAAGCGGCGCGACGACTCGGGGTACCCGAGGGCACCGTGAAATCTCGCGCCCACTACGCCCTGCGCGCATTGCGCCTGGCGCTCGATGAGATGGGAGGTGTGCTATGACCAGCGATCCGTTCGAGATGTTCGACGGAGCGTACGTGTTGGGTGCCCTCTCCGATGCTGACCGACGTGCGTACGAGGCTCATCTGCTCGAATGTGATGAATGCACCACGTCAGTGCGCGAACTCGGTGAGCTGCCACGCCTGCTCGCCTCGGTACCAGAGTCCGCTCTCATGGACGAGGCGCCACCGGTCTCGCTTCTGCCGGCCCTCGAGCGTCGGGCCCGTCGAGACACCCTCCGGCGGCGTTGGATCGTCGCCGCGGTCGGTGCCGCCGCAGCAGCGTGCCTGGTCGCGGTGGCCGTCGTCGTGAACCGGCCGACTCATGCACCGGCCAGGCATCCGGTCGCGATGAGTGCAGTGGCGAACGTTCCGATCACTGCCACCGCGGACGTCCGTAGTGTCGGCTGGGGTACGAAGATCGACGTCGTCTGCAGTTACCACGAGTCGGGGGAGCCCACTCGGCCGTACGCCCTCGTCGTCGTGGACATGAGCGGAAACCGCCATGACCTCGGTAGCTGGAATCTCGCCGCGGGCAAGACCGCGAAGTACGAAAGCGGCATCGCGCTTGACCGCAATCAGATTCGTGAGGTGGACATCACGACGGTGAGCGGCACGCGCCTGCTGTCTTTGCCGCTCTGAGCATTTATCGGCCGCTCGTCTTGCGGTCGCGCTCCTGGTGCTATCGGACACGGAACGTGATCGTCGCTGGTCGGGGCCGAACGCCGGCGTGGCGCGAACCGACTGCTGGCAAGGTCCAGACAACCAGTGCCACGAACACCGTTTGCCGACACAGCCTGCTCGATAGCGCCTAGGCTGGGTCCGTGCACAAACGCATCTTCGGTATCGAGAACGAGTACGGCGTCACGTGCACGTTTCACGGCCAGCGGCGACTGTCGCCCGACGAAGTGGCGCGCTACTTGTTTCGCCGGGTGGTTTCGTGGGGTCGTTCGTCCAACGTGTTCCTGCGCAACGGAGCACGCCTCTACCTCGATGTGGGCAGCCACCCCGAATACGCCACGCCCGAGTGTGACTCGCTGACCTCGCTCGTCGCGCACGACAAGGCGGGGGAGCGCATCCTCGAAGGCCTCGTCGTCGACGCGGAGAAGCGCCTGCATGACGAAGGCATCGCGGGCGACATCTACCTTTTCAAGAACAACACCGACTCGGCCGGCAACTCATACGGCTGCCACGAGAACTACCTGGTCGGCCGGCACGGCGAGTTCAGCCGGATGGCCGACGTCCTGATCCCGTTCCTCGTCACCCGGCAGATGATCTGCGGCGCGGGCAAGGTGCTGCAGACGCCGCGTGGTGCCGTCTATTGCGTGAGTCAACGCGCCGAGCACATCTGGGAAGGCGTGTCGTCGGCGACCACCAGGTCGCGCCCGATCATCAACACCCGCGACGAACCGCACGCCGACGCCGAGCGCTATCGCCGCCTGCACGTCATCGTCGGTGACTCGAACATGAACGAGGCGACCACGATGCTCAAGGTCGGCTCGGCGGATCTGGTGCTACGCATGCTCGAGCACGGCGTCATCTTCCGCGACCTGGCGCTGGAGAACCCGATCCGCGCGATCCGCGAGATTTCGCACGACCTCACCGGCACCCGTCAGGTACGTCTGGCCGCCGGGCGCAGCGCGTCCGCTCTGGACATCCAGCGCGAGTACTACAGCAAGGCCGTCGACTTCGTCGAACGCACCGGCGTGGACGAGTCGGCAAAGCGGGTGCTCGAACTGTGGGGTCGCACCCTCGACGCAGTCCAGCACGGCGATCTGAGCAAGATCGACCGAGAGATCGACTGGGCCACGAAGTACGCCTTGATCGAGCGCTATCGCGCCAAGCACCAGTTGCCGTTGTCGTCGCCGCGGGTTGCGCAACTCGATCTCGCCTACCACGACATACAGCGCGGACGCGGCCTGTATTACCTGCTCCAGCGTCGCGGTGCGGTCGATCGGATCACCGACGATCTCACCGTGTTCGAGGCGAAGAACGTGCCGCCACAGACCACGCGCGCCAAGTTGCGCGGCGATTTCATCCGGCGAGCACAGGAGCGACGCCGCGACTTCACCGTCGACTGGGTACACCTCAAGCTCAACGACCAGGCGCAGCGCACCGTGCTTTGTAAGGACCCCTACCGCAGCGTCGACGACCGCGTCGAGAAGCTGATCAACTCGATGTAAAGCGAGTGGATCGGGCCGGAAGGCGCGATCCACTCAAGTTCCGCCGGCCCGGCTGCGGTGTCGCTCGTTCTCACCAGGTGGCCGCCCAACGCCTCGTCGTCGACCGACTCGGGCCGGAAGGCGTCGATCCTGCTCGCGCTATGTACGCGCGGCTGCGGTGTCGGGGGAGGCGATTACGGTGAGATGGTGACTGATCTGCAGTGCCCGGCCTCGATTCTCGTTGTGCGTCATGGCGAGAGCGAGGGCAATGTCGGTCATCGTCTGACCGCGTTGGTTCCTGGCGAGCCGCTCACCGACCGGGGACGCGGGCAGGCTGCGGCGCTCGCGCAGCGACTGCGCGGTCGCAAGCTGGCCCACGTGTATGCATCGCCGCTGCTGCGCGCACAGCAGACCGGGCAGATCCTCGCCGACGCATTCGGCGTCGGGCTGGCGACGCTCGACGGCGTGCGCGAATTCAGCATGGGCAACCGCGACGGCAGCGAGGCCGACGAGGACTGGGCGCACATCGATGCGACATTCCTGCGATGGCTTGACGGCGATCTGTCCGCCGAGGTCGACGGCGGCGAGAGCGGCGACGCGGTGATCACGCGGTTCCGCCAATCGCTGCAGGAGATCGCCGACATGCACCGCGGCGAAACGGTCGTCGTGGTCAGCCACGGCGGGGCGATGTGCCTCGCCCTGCCACGCCTTACCGCTGACGTTCCACGCGATCACGCACGAACCCATCCCGTGCCGAATTGCGGAATGGCCGAGGTGAGCGTGGCTGACCACGCCTGGACGTTGCTCCAATGGCCCGGCGACCCCGACCGGGGTCCGCATCCGGGCGACCTCATCGACCTGGTCGGACGGGCGAATGCGCAATGGCTTCGGCGCGCCGCCGAGGGAAGCGCCGCGGCCACGGCGGAGATTCACGGCGTGCCGTGCGCACGATTCGACATCGACGAGGGCTGGGCCACCCAGGCGGCGCTCACCGCGCAGCCCGGGCCGCCATCGGCGGCACAACTCGACGAGGTGCTCGAATGGTTGCAGCGCGCGAAGCCGGGAGCGGGGCAGGTCAGAGTGCGCGCCGAGCACGTGGACGACCCCGTTCTTGCCCGGCTCACGCCGACCCTGGAACTCGGGGTCTGGATCACCGAGCGCTACTCACGGTTCCAGCTGCCCGAGGGCATAGAGCTCGGCGAAGCGCGAGATGCCGACGAGTTCATTCAGGTCTACGGAGAGCACCTGGCACCACTCGTCAACGGGCAACTCGGCCGGCCGGGGCGGTCGTTCCTCGTCCTGCGCGAGCGCGGGCGGGCGGTCGGGTGCGCCCGGGTGACGGAGGCCGGCGGGACGGCCTACGTCTCCGGCGTCACTGTTCTCGCTGAGCACCGCGGCAAGGGGCTCGGCCGGCTCATCTCGGCGGCGGCAACCAATCACGCGGTGCGGCGTGCCGGCCTCGCGTGGCTGCATTGCGACGATCACATGGCCCCGCTGTATGAAGGCCTCGGCTACCGGCGCCTGACCACACACGTCGACCTGCGATCGGCCGACCAGGACACAAAACCGACGTAACCCCGCGGCTCAGAGCAGCGACGCGGCGTGGCGCCCGGCGGCCGCGGCAGCGAGGAAATACGCATGGTCCTCGTCGAGCCCGCGCCCCATCGTCGACAACTCGACCGGAAGCTGCCGCAGCGCCGCGTCGAGCCCGCCCACCGCAACGGTCACGATCCGGTGCCGCCCGCCCAGCGGCGCGAGATCGTCGGCGACGCGCTGGGCCAGGGCAGCGTCGAGTCCGGCCGGTATGACCAGGTCGGCACCGGCGAGAGCCACCCGGCCGAACGCAGTGAGCGAGTGGTGTGACACCCCACGGTGGCGTTCGCGCGGATCGGCGTCGGAGAGCCGCAACGCGCCGACCGGCCGGCCGCCGAGCACCGACACGGCGTTGACCGCCTCGCCGGCGCTGACTCCCGAGAATCCCCACGGCGTGCTCGTGCCCAGGTTGCCGGGACCTTGCGAGAGCACCGCGATGTCGGCGGCGAGCACATGCCTCGCCGCGAGCAGTCCGGTGTGCACCGTGACCGCCTCCAGATCGCCGCCGAAGGACTGCCCGGTTGTCACCGTCCCGCACAGCAGGCGGCGTAGGCCCGCGACAGTGCGCGAGTACCACAGCGGCAGCGCCCCGCCGTCGGTCAGGATGTACGCGACCCGGGCTGACGGCGCGTCGGCGAGGATCCCGGCCAGGACGGCGGGCAGCGCCGAGTGCAGATCGGCCACGACCACGGGCATGCCGTCGATCGAGGTCGCCGCGGCGATCACCGCATGGTGCGGCGAGTCCGGCTCGTCCACGCCGAGCACGGTTGCCTGGGCCGGTGTGTAGCGGGCCTTGACGAGGTGGCCGCGGGCGGCCACGTCCGGGGGCAGCCGATCGGGAATTGCCACGACCAGAGCGTGACCGCCGGTGCCGAGGCCCAGGGCCAGCGCCGTCGTGTTCAGCACGACGCGATCGCCGGGGTCGGGAGTGCCGACGAGCGCGGTGTAGGCCAGGGCCGGCATAACGCCCTCGACCGGCAATTCGACGCTCACTTCGCGTACCCCGGCCCATTCGCGGCGTATGGCAATAACGGTTCCGCTCCGCCATCGAATCACCGCCGCAGAGTAACCGCAGTGCGCGGCAGGCCGCCGATCGGCAATGATCGGAGCATGACAGGCCGGCTCGTGACGGGTGGGCGAGCCGCCACACGGCGCGCCCGCCCGCGCATTAGTTTCGAGGACATGGCGGCGCGACGTGCTGAGCGGTTGGTCAACCTGGTCATCTGCCTGCTCTCGACCCGGCAGTTCCTCACCGCCGAGCGCATCCGCGACGCCGTGCCGGGCTACGAGCCGGCTGATGGCGACCCGAAGGCGGACGAGGCCTTCAAGCGCATGTTCGAACGCGACAAGGCGGAACTGCGCGATCTCGGCGTCCCACTCGAGACCGGCCGCAACAGCGTGTTCGACGCCGATGACGGCTACCGGATCACCCGCCGCAAGTACGAGCTCCCGGCGATCGAGTTCGACCCGGCGGAGGCGGCGGCCGTCGGCCTGGCCGCGCGTCTGTGGCAGTCGGCCACGCTGGGTACCCCGGCCCGCAACGCGCTGATCAAGCTGCGGGCCGGCGGCACCGACGTCGAGGCGGCGTCGGGCAACGCGGCCCTTCCGCACGTCGACGCGAGCGAGCCGGCCCTGCCCGCGCTTCCTCGACGCCGCCCGCCACGCCCGCGGGGTCCGCTTCGACTACCTCAAGTCCGGATCCGGAACGCCCGAGCGGCGCAGCGTCGAGCCGTGGGGTGTGCTGTCGTGGCGCCGCCGGTGGTACGTCGTCGGTTACGACCGTGACCGCGCCGACGTTCGCAGCTTCCGGCTCTCGCGAGTGCAGGGCGACGTGACGCGCTGCGGGCAAACGCACGCTTCGAACGCCCGCAGAACGTCGACCTGCTCGGCTATGTGGCCGGCCGCAGTCCGGATGACGGGCGGGTGGCACACGTCCGCGTCACCGGCCAGGGCGGTCAACTTCGCCGCTACGCGTCGAGCGAGGCGGACGGCGTCCTGACGATCACGTTCACCGACCTGAGCTGGCTGGCCCGGGCCGTGGCCAGTGCCGGGGCCAGCGCGCGCGTGCTCGATCCGCCCGACCTTGCCGACGCGGTGCGCGCGCGCCTCAATGCGGTGGCGGGCGTTGTCGCATCCGCGCCCGAGGGCCGCCTCATGACCGGCGAACGCGAGCGCCTGCCGCGGCTGCTCGCCCTCGTCCCGTACCTGCAGGCGCACAACGGCATCGCGATCGAGCAGGCCGCTGCCGACTTCGGCATCAGCGAGGACCAACTGCGTCGCGATCTGCAGTTGCTGTGGATGTGCGGGCTGCCCGGCCACGGACCGGGCGACCTGATCGATCTGTCCTTCGACGGCGACTCGGTGTCGGTCATCTTCGACGCCGGGCATGTCACGCCCGCTGCGGCTGACCGGCGAAGAGGCGCTCCCGCTCGTCGTCGCCCTGCGCACGCTCGCCGAGACACCCGGCGTCACCGACCGCGATGCCGTCGAGCGGGCGCTGGCGAAGGTCGAGTCCGCGGCCGGCGGCTCGGTCGAGGCGCAGACGGTGGCGGTGGAACTCGACCGCGTCTCGACGCTGATCCCGGTGCTGCAGAGCGCGATCGACAACGGGCGGGCGCTCGCCTTGCGCTACTACACGGCGACCCGCGACGAGACCACCGACCGCGTCGTCGACCCGATGCGGTTGTTCGAGATGGACGGCCGCAGCTACCTCGAGGCCTGGTGCCGCCGCGCCGAAGGCATGCGGGTCTTTCGCGTAGATCGCATCGACAAGGCCGACGTCCTCGACGAGGCGGCCAATCCGCCGCCCGATGCGGAATTGCGCGACCTGAGCGAAGGCGTCTTCACGCCCGGCGCCGGAGCACCTGCTCGCGATGCTCCGGGTCGAGCCGGCGCTACGCCTGGGTCGCCGACTACTACTCGGCAGAGAGCGAGACGATCGAGGACGACGGGCGACGGGTCATCAGCGTGCGGGTCGCGGACCCCGCCTGGGTTCGGGCGCTCGCCCTCGGTTCGGCGGGCGCAGGTCGAGGTGCTTTCGCCGGAGTGGCTCGCCGAGTCGATCCGCGACGAGGCGCGCTCGGCGCTTGCGGCATATTCGGGCCAGTAGAGTTCGGCGCGTGTCCTGGGTCGTCGGCCTCGTGTGGGGCGTCGCGGTGATCGTCGCGGTGATCGTTCTCGGCATCTGCGCATACGATCTCGCCTGGAAGTACCGAGCGGCTGACGAAGGATCTCGACGGCCTGCGCACGATGCGCGACGATCTGGTCAAGCTGCAGGCCCAACTCGCCGTCACCCAGCAGCGCCTGCCCCGCCGCCCGAGCGAATGAGCCGACCGTGCGCCTGAAACTGCGGCTGCGTCGCCGCCGACGCGACCCCGAAGGGCGCATGTCGGTCATCGACCATCTGCGCGAGTTGCGGCACCGGATCATCGTCGCGCTGCTGATCATCGTCGCGGGCGCGGTCGTCGGGTGGATCTTCTACGACCCGATCCTGCGCTTCCTCGAGCACCCGTACTGCAAGGTGCCCTACAAGCACCGTTTCCCCGGAACCGACAAGGGCTGCCACCTGGTCTTCACGCAGGTGCTCGCCGGCTTCACCACTCGCCTCAAGGTGTCGGTCATCGCCGGCGCCGTGCTTACCGCACCGTTCTGGCTGTACCAGATCTGGGCATTCATCACGCCGGGCCTGCGCAAGAACGAGCGCAAGTACACGGTCGGCTTCATCGCCGCGTCCACCGTGCTGTTCATCTCCGGCGTCGCGCTGGCCTACGCGGTGATCGCCAAGGGGCTGCGGGTGCTCATCCTCGCCGCCGGGTCGGGAACCCAGGCGCTGCTCACCATCGACAGTTACCTGTCGTTCGTCACGCTGATGCTCATCATCTTCGGTGCGTCCTTCGAGCTTCCGCTGATCGTCGTCATGGCGAACATGGCCGGCGTCCTGCCGGCGAAGTGGCTCAAGAAGTCCCAGCGGATCGCGATCTTCCTGATCTTCCTGTTCGCGGCGGTGGCGACCCCGAGCACCGATCCGTTCACGATGTGCGCCATGGCCGCGCCCATGTGCATCCTGTTCGAGGGCGCGGTCCTGTTCGCCATCGTCCACGACCGGCGAAAGGCGCGCCGCAAAGCCGCGGCCGCCGCGCTGCCACCCGATGAGGACGACGAGACTCCGTCCAGCATCGATCCGATCCCGCGCAGCCTGGACGAATCGTGGACGGAGACGACCTGAGCACGCATCGGATCGCCCTCGTGGTCAACCCGGCGTCCGGGCTCGGACGCGCCGGGGGAGTGGCCGATGCCGTGCAGCAGCGCCTGGCCGAGCGGGCCGAGGTCGACCGTCTTCGCCGGCACGTCGGCGGCCGAGTCCCAGCAACTGCTGCACTCGGTGGCCGATGGCTACGACGCGGTGGCCGTGCTCGGCGGCGACGGCGTCGTGCACCTGGCCCTGCAGGCCCTCGCCGGAGGCAAGACGCCACTCGGGCATCATCCCGGCCGGCACGGGCAACGACATCGCCGACACCCTCGGCCTGCCGTCCGATCCGCACGCCGGCGCCGACGCGGTGCTCGACGCGCTCGACGCATCGTCGGTGCAGTCGATCGACCTCGGCCGCACCGACGGTGGCACGTGGTGGGCGACCATCCTGTGTGCGGGGTTCGACTCGGCCGTCAACGAGCGAGCCAACCGGATGCGCTGGCCGCGCGGCCCGCGGCGCTACGACCTCGCGATCGTCGCGGAGATGCTCCGGCTGCGGGCGCGGCCGTTCACGGTGTGCCTCGACGGCACCGAGCACACGATGCTTGCGACGCTGGTCGCCGTGGGCAATGCGCCGCAGTACGGCGGCGGCAAGATCATGACGCCGCACGCCCGTATGGACGACGGCCGATTCGCGGTCACCGTGGTCGGCCCGGTGAGCCGGCGCACGCTGGCCCGGCTCGCCCCCACGCTCGCCCGCGCCGGGCACATCGGGCATCCGGCCGTGTCGACCTTCGACGCGTGCAGCGTCACCCTCGACGCGCCCGACACGCTTGCCTACGCCGACGGTGAGCGCATCGGGTCGTTGCCGATGACCACCACCTGCATGCCGGACGCCATCGGAATCCTCGTGCCACCGGGCATGTCCGGTCGCGGCATGGGCGGCTGACCGGAGCAGTCAGTCCTGGCGCATGCGTGATCGTCGGGATCAGCACCCGGTCGGCCCCGACCTCGCGGCGCTGACCCGTCATGGTCACGCGCAGGCAGGAGCGGATGTCGGCGCTCGACGCACCGACCCGCAGTTCGACCTCGCCCGGGTCGACCTGGCGTCGCCCGGCCCGCCCGGTGTAGGACGTCAGGTCGGCATGCAGGTCGATGATCACGGTCCGGGTCTCGCCGGGCGGCAGTTCGACCTTGGGCGCTGCGATCAGTTGCTGCACCGGACGGGCGACATCGGCCACCGGGTCGTGCAGGTAGACCTGGACCACCTCGGCCGTCGGGATGTCCGAGTCGTTGCGACAGCGTCACCGACAGCCGGCAGGTGCCGTCCGTCGGCCACTGATCGGGGCCGTGCCGCACGATGTCGCCCCACCGGGCCGGCGCGTAGGACAGGCCGTGGCCGAAGGCGAACACCGGGGTCGGGTCGATGTTGCTGACCTCGTTGCGCTGCCCGAGCGCCGGGGCGAGGTAGGTGGCCGGCTGGCTGGTGCCCTCGGCCGGGAAGCTGACCGGCAGCCGCCCGGACGGGTTGACCCGCCCGCTCAGGACGTCGGCCAGCGCGGCGGCGCCCTCCTCGCCCGGGAAGAAGCCGCACACGACGGCGGCGAGCCGGTCGACCTGGCGCGACAGTTCGTAGGGCCGCCCGACGAGCAGGACGAGCACGACCGGCGTGCCCGTCGCGATCAGCGCCTCGAGCAGTTCGGCCTGCCGGCCGGGTAGCCGCAGATCGGCCGCGTCGCAGCCCTCACCGGACGTCCCGCCGCCGAAGAGGCCCGCGCGGTCGCCGAGGACGGCGATGCACACATCAGCGTCCTCGGCGACACCCACGGCATCGGCGATGCCGTCGTCATCGCCGCCCAGGACAGGACAACCTTGGGCGTACGAGACGTCATAGCCGGCCGGGTCGGCGCGCAATGCGTCGAGCACGGTCGGTATGTCGATGCCGATCGGGATGTCCGGATGGCGGACGCCGACGTGCATCGGGAACGAGTAGCAGCCGAGCAGCGCGCCGGCCTCATCCGCACGCGGCCCGACGACCGCGATCCGCCGACCGGCCGCGAGCGGCAGCGTCGCCGTCGTTGCTGAGCAGGACGATCGAGCGTCTGCGCCATGCGGCGGGCCAGCGCGCGGGCCGATGCGTCGTCGATGTCGACGTGTTCGGCTTCGAGCGCCTCGGGCTCTGGCGACCACCCGGCATCGAGCAGGCCGAGTTCGCATTTCTGGATCAGCACGCGCTCGACGGCCCGATCGATCAATGCGACGTCGACGCCGCCCGACTCGATCGCGTGCAGGAGCGGCTCGCCGTAGCAGTTGACGGTGGGCAGTTCGACGTCGATGCCGGCACCGAGCGCGAGCCCGGCCGCCTCGCCGGGCGTTGCGGCGACGCCGTGCAGCATCTGCAGGAACGCCACGGCGAAGTAGTCGGACACGACGGTTCCGGTGAATCCGTAGGTGCCGCGCAGCAGATCGGTGAGCAGCGTGGGGTCGGCCGCCACCGGCACACCGTCGAGGTCGGTGTAGTTGTTCATGACCGAACGCGCGCCGGCCCGCAGCGCCATCTCGAACGGCGGCAGCAGCACGTCAGCGAGTTCGCGCGGACCGATGGACACCGGTGCGAGGTTGCGCCCGGAGCGCGAGGCGGAGTAGCCGACGAAGTGTTTGAGCGTCGACACGACTCCGGTGGACTCGATGCCGCGCACGTAGGCGCTGCCGATCATCCCGACCAGATAAGGGTCTTCGCCGATCGTTTCCTCGACGCGGCCCCACCGCGGATCACGCACGACGTCGAGGACCGGCGCGAGGCCCTGGTGGACGCCGAGGCTGCGCATGACGCGCCCGATCTGCCCGCCCATCTGCTCGACGAGGTCCGGATCGAAGCTCGCTCCCCAGCACAGCGGGGACGGATAGACCGTGGCCTGCCAGGCCGCGAAGCCGGTGAGGCACTCCTCGTGCACCACGGCGGGAATCCCGAACCGTCCCGCCGCCATGATCTGGCGTTGACTGCGCGCCAACCCGCGGGCGCCGATGACCGGATCGACGGGCGCGGTGCCGAACGGTCTGGTCAACTGGCCGATGCCGTCGCGGATCAGGGTCGTCCAATCCGCGGGCGCCGAGGCGAACTCGTGCTGGTACGGGGCAACGTCGCCGCCAGCAGCGTCGATGCCGACCCACACCCCGTAGAGCTGGGCGACCTTCTCCCGGGTGGTCATCCGGGCGATCAGATCGGCGGCCCGCTCAGCCGCGGTGGCGCCGCGATCACGCCAGATCTCGTCGGAAACGTTGTGCTCGACTGTCACCTACGCTCGGTCCCCCCTTCGAGAACGGGCTCAGACGGCCCGAGTCGATTGCCGTACGACGAGGTTCGTCGCGAGCGTGATGTGCGTGACCTCGGCCGGTTCGCCACGGATGAGCCTGATCAGCAATTCCATCGAGCGCAAACCCATCGTGCGAATGCCCTGATCGACGGTGGTCAGCGCCGGGGTGACCAGCGCCGACTCGGGGATGTTGTCGAAGCCGACGACCGAGAGCTCGCGCGGCACGTCGAGCCCGAGTTCCGAGGCGACCTGCATGGTGGCAATGGCCGACAGGTCGTTGGCGGCGAACACCGCGGTGGGCGGGTCGGCGACGGCGAGCAGGTGCCGGGCCGACTCGGCGGAGACCGCAGGGTCGTAGGCACCGACCGCGATGAGGGCCTCGTCGACGGCCACGCCGGCCGCTGACAGGGCCTGCCGGTAGCCCTGCTCGCGCAGCTGGGCCGATTGCAGATCCGGGCGGCCGGTGACCATGGCGATGCGCCGGTGACCCAGCTCGAGCAGATGCTCGGTGGCCAGCTGCGCGCCGCGCAGGTTGTCGGAATCGACCGTCGGCAGATGCGACGGTCCGGTGTGCGGATCGACGGACACGATCGGCGCACCGTAGTTCACGTCGACCACTGTGGGCGTGACGAGGATGGCGCCGTCGATCAGCGTGCCGGACAGCCGCGACAGGTAACGGCGTTCCCAGCCCACGTGATCGCCCGCGCGCCCACCGGCTGAGTAGACGACGAGCTCGAAGCCGGTGCCGCGGATCGCGTCGGCCGCACCCTTGAGCAGTTCGGTGCTGAACGGTTCGAGGTCGGCCACCAGGATGCCGATGACGTTCGTGCGGTGATTGCGCAGGCTCTGGGCGACGAGGCTCGCCTCGTACCCGAGTTCCTCGATGACCGCCTGGACTCGCGCGTAGGTGTCCGCCGCCACCCCGTAACGCTGGTTCATCACCTTCGACACCGTGGCGACCGAGACGCCCGCCCGGGCGGCGACGTCGCGGATGGTGATGCGGGTCCTCGGCTCCACCGGGCGAGAATAGCTTTATAAAACGTTATCGACAACGATTGACAGGCCGTGTTTCGGACGCGCAAACTCTCCGGCAACCCAGGCTTGGCCCGCCGGGATCCAGGTCGTCCGACATCCTCCGGAGAGGACCGACATGCGCAGCATCCGAACGTGCGTCGCCATCGCAATCGCTGCGACTGTGGCGCTGACGGCCGCCTGCAGCAGCAGCGGCGGATCGAAGAAGACCGAGCAGGGCGGTGGTTCGGTAACGCTCACGTGGTGGCACAACGGGAGTTCGGAGCCGGGCCTGACGACCTGGAAGCAGGTGGCCGACGCTTACCACGCCGCCCATCCGAACGTGTCGTTCAAGATCAACCCGATGCAGAACGAGGCGTTCAAGACCAAGATCCCCGTGGCGCTACAGGGCAGCGACCCGCCGTCCATCTATCAGCAGTGGGGCAGCGGCGCGCAGGCCACGCAGGTCAAGTCCGGCAAGCTGATGGACATCACCGCGGCGGTATCGAGCTGGGTCGGCCAACTCGGCAACGCGGCCAAAGGCTGGCAGACCGACGGCAAGCAGTACGGCATCCCGTACGACCTGCACACCGTCGGATTCTGGTACCGCACCGACATGTTCCAGAAGGCGGGGATCACCTCGCCCCCGGCGACCATGGACGACCTCAATGCCGACATCGCCAAGCTGAAGGCGGCCGGCATGACGCCCGTCTCGATCGGCAGCAAGGACAAGTGGCCCGACGCCTTCTGGTGGGAGTACTTCGCTATCCGCGAGTGCTCGACCGACACCGTCGTCAACGCGATCAACAACCAGAAGACCGACGACCCGTGCTTCGTCAAGGCCGGCAACGACCTCAAGGCATTCCTCGACACGAAGCCGTTCCAGAATGGGTTCCTGGGCACGCCGGCCCAGCAGGGCGCGGGTAGCTCGGCCGGTTTGGTCGGAAACGCCAAGGCCGCCATGGAACTACAGGGCGACTGGGAGCTGCCGACCATCATCCCGCTCACCCGCGACAAGCAGTTCGCCTCGAAGCTGAGCTGGTTCCCGTTCCCGTCCGTAGCCGGCGGACAGGGCGAAGCGGGCGCGACGCTCGGCGGCGGCGACGGCTTCAGTTGCACGACCAAGGCCACCGCAGCATGCCCTGACTTCCTCAAGTACGTCGCCAGCCCGGAAGTCCAGACGAAGCTGGTCGAGACCAACACCGCGACGTTGCCGGCCAACCCGGCGGCCAACGCTTCGGTCAAGGACGCGACGTTGCAGTTGGTGCTCAAGGCCAGCCAGTCCTCACCGTTCGTCCAGACCTACTTCGACCAGGCCCTGCCGACCGCGGTGGGCAACGCGCTCAACGACGCCATCGCCAACTTCTTCGCCGGCAAGGGATCGCCGCAGGACATCGCCGACGCGGTCGGTAAGGCGGCCCAGAACTAGTAATGGTTCAGGCGAGAAGCGTCATCGACGAATCCTCGACCGATGTAATGTCGCCGGTCGGCCGCGCAGCCGTGCGGCCGGCCCGGCGCCGCCGGGGGAGCCTGCGCAAGAAGCTCGAGTTGACGTTGCTCCTTGGTCCGGCTCTCGCACTTTTCGTCGGGTTCGTGTTGCTGCCGATCGCCGTGGCCGTCTACTACAGCCTTTACCGGTGGGACGGTTTCGGTCCGCTCACCGATTACGTCGGCTTGCACAACTACAAGCGGGCGCTGTCGGATCCGGTGTTCCAGCACGCGATTCTGCACAACGCGATCATCGCGATTCTCTCGCTCGTGCTGCAGATCCCGCTCGGGATCGCACTTGCGCTGATGCTCAACCGCAAACTGCGCGGGCGCGCGTTCCTGCGGCTGGTGGTCTTCGCGCCGTACGTCGTGTCCGAGGCGATCGCGTCGGTCACCTGGCTGCTGATGCTGCAGCCGGACGGCTTCGTCGACCAGACTCTCCGGTCCGCCGGGCTGGGCAGCCTGGTCCACCTGTGGCTGGCCGACAGCCACCTCGTGCTCTACACGCTGTTCGTCGTGCTCACCTGGAAGTACATCGGTTTCGGCATCATCTTGTTGCTCGCCGGGTTGCAGGGCATCCCGATCGAACTGCGCGAGGCCGCCGCGCTCGACGGCGCTACCCCATGGCAGGCGACCCGCAATGTGGTGCTGCCACTGCTCGGCCCGACGATCCGGATCTGGATCTTCCTGTCGATGATCGGCTCGCTTCAGCTGTTCGACATCGTGTGGATCATGACCCAGGGCGGTCCGGCCGACGCGTCGACGACGATGTCGACCTACATGTTCGACAAGGGATTCACCGCCAGCTCCTACGGGTACGGCAGCGCGGTGACCGTCATCCTGTTCATCATCTGCCTCGTGTTCTCCCTGCTGTACCAGCGATTCGCCCTGCGCCGCGACACCCGAGGCGCGCTGACCCAGATGGCGGGGTGATCATGTGTCCGCAGCCGTAGACGCACCACGGATGGCGCCTGCCGGGCGGCGCCGACGGATGTCGGTGGGCACGTCGTTCACCTACTTCGTCGCCCTGGTCATCGTCGCGCTCACGGCCGTGCCCGTGCTGTACGTGTTCGTCGGCGGTTTCCGGACCACGGCGCAGATCAACGAGTCACCGGCCGGGTTGCCGCACCCGTGGGTGTGGACGAACTACCGCGTGATCATCACCTCGTCGGCGTTCTGGCACTACCTCGGCAACAGCGCCCTGATCGCGGTCCTCGCCACCTCGCTCGCAGTCGGACTCGGCGCGTGCGCGGCGTTCGCGCTCTCGCGGTACACGTTCAGGGGTCGCGAGGCGATCTACACGCTGTTCCTCGTCGGGCTGCTCTTCCCGTTGACGGTGGCGAGCCTGCCGCTGTACCTGCAACTGCGCCGGATGGGGCTGCTCGAGAACTGGATCGGCGTGGCGATCCCCGAGGGCGCGTTCTCCCTGCCGATCACGATCATGATCCTGCGGCCGTTCATGCGGGCGGTCCCCGCCGAACTCGAGGACGCGGCGGTCGTGGACGGGACGACCCGGCTCGGGTTCTTCTGGCGGATCCTGCTGCCGCTGTCGATGCCGGCGCTGAGCACCGTGTCGATCCTCGCGTTCGTCACGAGCTGGAACTTCTACCTGCTGCCGTTGCTCGTCTTCAACGACCCGTCGCACTTCACCCTGCCGCTGGGCGTGGCCACGTTCCAGACGCAGTACTCGCAGGACACCGCCCGCGTCCTTGCGTTCACGGCCTTGTCGATGGTGCCCGCGCTCTGCTTCTTCGTCTTCGCCGAGCGACGCCTTGTCGGCGGCCTCAGCGGCGCGGTGAAGGGCTGACGGCTAAGGTCTCGGGCCCTCGACGACGGACGCGAGCCCGTTGAGGTGCAGGCGCAGGCCGCCCTGCAGGTGGGCGATGTCCTGACCTCCGTCCCCGGTCACGGCGAGGAATGCGTACTGCTCCGTCCAAGTCAGCGCAGTCCCGCCGGCGGCCGGGGAAAGCTCGATCGTCACGAGGGAAACCCATCGCCGACGACCGTCCAGGGCGAACTCGTAGGCGAGGACGATGCGTTCACCGGGCACTATGTCGAGGAACTGCGACCGGTACTCGAGGCGCTCGCTGACGCCCGCGGCCGCGAACGTGCTGCCGGCAATCTCGCCGCCGCCGACTCGGAAGTCGAGCTCGTGGTCGACGGTTTCCGCCTTGCCAGGAAGGCGAAACCAACGTTTCCGGAGCGGCAGCTCGGCGAAGGCGGAGAAGACGCGCGCGGGCGGCGCCGAGAGTTCGAACGGCAGCGTGAACGAGCCGTGGATGGCGTGCCGGTCGTCATCGACGGACAGGCCAACGGGCCGAGCCGGGGAATCAGAGATCACATTGCCACGATGCCACGGACGCATCTGGCTCAGCGTCGTGCCGTGACCCGCACGCGCGCTCCGTCCATCCGAATGTCCACTGTGGACAGAGCCGATGCGGTTGTCGCTGTGTCGAGATGCGGGTATGTCGTCAGGACGCCGAGTACGGCCGATCCCGCGCGCACACCGGCCGGCGGCGTCCTCGACCACGAGGCAGCATTCCGGTGCGAAGCCGAGGCGCTGCGCCGCGAGCATCTCCTCGGACAGGTCGCGCACCTCGGCCGCCGACAGCTGCGGAGCAACGATCGCGAAGACCTCCGGGGCCGGAATGCCGTGCACATACGGATCGAATGCCGCGAACGGGATGCCCAGCGCGCCCGACACCCGCTGCCACGCGCGCAGCACGCTCGCCGAGGAGTCGACGAGTGTCCCGTCGAGGTCGAACAGCACTGCGTCACCGGAGAAATCGATCACATCGGCCAGTCTCGCCCACCGGGCGCTTAGGCTGGACGGCATGTCCGCGCCGGCCGACCGGTACGCCGCCGCCCGGCAACGGGCCCGCCACCCGGTATTCGACGCCTTCCGCAGCGAATACCCGTTCGAGCTCGATCCGTTCCAGCGCGAGGCCTGCCTGGCTCTGGAGGACGGCCACGGGGTTCTCGTCTGCGCGCCCACCGGGGCCGGCAAGACCGTCGTCGGCGAATTCGCGGTTCACCTCGCGCTGGCCGCCGGGCAGAAGTGCTTCTACACGACACCGATCAAGGCACTGTCGAATCAGAAGTACAACGACCTCGTCGAGCGGCACGGTGCCGACTCGGTCGGGCTGCTGACCGGCGACAACGCCGTCAACGCCGGGGCTCCGATCGTCGTCATGACCACCGAGGTCCTGCGCAACATGCTCTACGTCGGGAGCACGGCAGTCACCGGCCTCGGCTACGTCGTCATGGACGAGGTGCACTACCTCGGTGACCGGTTCCGCGGAGCGGTCTGGGAGGAGGTGATCATCCACCTGCCGGCGTCCGTGCAACTGGTTTCGCTCTCGGCAACGGTCTCGAATGCCGAGGAGTTCGGCGACTGGCTGGTCACCGTGCGCGGCGACACGAAGGTGGTCGTGCACGAGACCCGCCCGGTACCCCTGTGGCAGCACATGTTGGTCGGCACCCGCATGTTCGACCTGTTCGCCGCCGATCAGTCCACGGTCGACCCCGAGTTGAAGCGGTACGTCATCGAGCGGATGCGCTACTTCGATCCGGGAACACGCGGGCGGCGGCCAACGCGTGGCTGGCGCCCGCCCCACCGTCCCGACGTGGTCGCGCGCCTCGACCGGGAGGCCCTGCTCCCGCTGATCACGTTCATCTTCAGCCGGGCCGGATGCGACGCGGCAGTGCGCCAGTGCGTCCAGTCCGGGGTGTGGCTCACCGATCCGGACGAGCGCGACGAAATCACCACAGTGGCCGAGCGCCACACCGCGGGCATCCCGGCCGGCGACCTCGACGTGCTCGGGTACTGGGAGTGGCTCGACGGGCTTCGTCGCGGGGTGGCGGCCCACCATGCCGGTCTCATCCCGGCGTTCAAGGAGACCGTCGAGGAACTTTTCGTCCAGGGGATGGTGCGCGTCGTCTACGCCACCGAGACCCTCGCCCTGGGCATCAACATGCCCGCACGCACCGTCGTGCTCGAGCGGCTGTCGAAGTTCAACGGCGACAGCCACGCCGACATCACGCCGGGGGAGTACACCCAACTCACCGGCCGGGCCGGGCGGCGCGGCATCGACGTCGAGGGGCATGCGGTCGTGCTCTGGAATCCGGAGGTCGATCCGTCGAGGGTCGCGGGCCTGGCCTCGACCCGGACCTACCCGCTGCGCTCCTCGTTTCGGCCCTCGTACAACATGGCGGTCAACCTCGTCGGCCAGATGGGTCGTACGGCCGCGCGCCAACTGCTCGACGCGTCGTTCGCGCAATTTCAGACCGACCGGTCGGTCTCTGGACTGATCAAGCAGATCCGTCGTAGCGAGGCAACGCTGGCCGAGTACGCCGCACAGATGAAGTGCGACCGCGGCGACTTCGCCGAGTATGCGGCGCTACGCCGCGAACTGTCCGACCGGGAGGCCGCGATCTCCCGCGAAGGCGCGCGCAACCGCCGCGGGGCCACGGTGGCGTCGATGGAGGCCCTGCGCCCCGGTGACGTGATCCGGGTGCCGCGCGGGCGCCGGGCCGGAGTCGCCGTCGTCCTCGACCCCGGTCTTCATCAGCAGGACGACCCGCGCCCGCTCGTGCTGACCGAGTCGCGCTGGTCGGGCCGCCTCGCCCTGACCGATTTCCCGACGTCGGTGCAGGTTCTGGCAACGGTGCGCGTGCCCAAGCACTTCAACCACCGTTCGCCGCAGGAACGGCGCGACCTCGCATCGACGCTGCGGGCGCTCGACCTGCCGCCTGCGCAACGGGCCACCCGCAACGGCTCGCCGGCGGCCATCGACGGGCAGATCGAGGCGCTGCGCGTTGCCGTCCGGGCCCACCCGTGCCATGCCTGCCCGGACCGCGATGCGCACGCGCGCTGGGCGGAGCGCTACCAGCGACTCGAACGCGAGAACGTGGCGCTGCGGCGGCGGATCGAGGGCCGGACCGGTTCGCTCGGCCGGATGTTCGACCGGATCTGCGCGCTGCTCGATGCACGCGGCTACCTGACGGCGGACGAGACGACGCCGGCCGGACGCCGACTCGCGCGTATCTGGTCGGAGTCGGACCTGCTCGTCGCCGAATGCCTGCGCGCCGGGGTATGGGACGGCCTGGACGCGGCCGAACTTGCGGCCGTCGTCTCCACGCTGGTCTACGAGGCCCGCCGCGACGAGGCGCCCGCCGACCGCACGCCTACCGCCGCGGTTCGCGAGGCCCTTGCCGGCACAGTGCGCATCTGGGCCGATCTCGCCGAGAACGAGGCCGACCTCGGACTGCCGCGCATTCGCGAACCGCAACTCGGCTTCGTCTGGGCCGCCTACCGGTGGACGAGAAACGAGAGTCTGAACCGCGTGCTGACATCGGCCTCGGACGCCGGCGCCGACATGTCTGCAGGCGACTTCGTCCGCTGGTGTAAGCAATTGCTCGATCTGCTCGACCAGATCGCGGACGCCCCTCAGCCGGCGGGAGATCGCGAACCGGTCGCCGAGCGGGCAAGGGTCGCGGCGCACGCGATCCGGCACGGCGTCGTTGCACAGAGCATGTTGCCCTGATCGACACGGTTGGTCGGTTGCGCAGTAGCGTATGGGAACCGGTGAAGGCGCTCCGGACGGGAGAGGGCAGCACATGACATCCGACAACAACGGGCCGGAGCAGGAAGGTCAGCAAGATCGACCGTGGCAGGCTCCGCAGTCATCCCAGCCTCCGCAGTCCCAGCCTCCGCAGCAAACGGGTTCGCCGTGGGCGCCCGAACCGCGCCAACCGGAGGCGAGCGACAAGTCCGACGCGGAGTCCGGCGCTGACCGCTCGACATCACCACTAGCCGACGACGAGCCCGACGCCACGACGGTCCGCCAGATTCCGACGTACTCGCCACCTCCGCCCAACCCGCCGGGCGACGCGCCGACCACGACCTTCGGCCAGTACACGCCGCCGCCGGAGCCATCGTTCGGTGGGCCGGCCCAGCCACCGGGGCCGCCGCCGACGACGCCCGAGGTCGGCGAGGCGCTGCCGTGGCAGGCACCGGCCGGCCGGCCGTCTCCGCTGGATGACCCCGCGGACCGGACGCAGGCATTCTCCCGCTCGGACCTGCCCATCGGGCAGTCCGGTCCGCCCGCGTCGCCGCCTACCCAGCAGATGCCCAGTGCCCCACCGGCGGGTCCGCCGCCCTACGAGCCGCCGAGTTCGCCGCCCCAGCAGCAGCACGCAGCAGCCCTACCAGCCACCGGCGCAGCAGCCCTATTCGCAGCAGGGTTACCAACAGCAGGGCTACCAGCAGCCGGGCGCCTACCCGCCGCCACAGTCGTATCCGCCCCCGCAGCAGAGCTATCCGCCACCCCAGCCTGCCTACGGTCAGCCGCCGTACCAGCCCGAGCAGGGCTACCCGCAACAGGGCTACCCGAGCCAGTCGCAGTACGGCCAACAGCAATACGGGCAATCCCAGTACGGCCAGCAGTACGGGCAACAGGAATACGGCCAGCAGCCGTACGGCCAGCAGGCTCCCTACACGCCCTACCAGTCGAGCCCGCCGAAGAAGCGACGGCTCGGCCTGTGGCTCGGGATTGCCGCGCTCGTGATCGTCATCGCCCTCGGCGCCGGCGCCTTCGTCGCCAAACCGGCTTTCCTCGGCTTCAAGAAGGTTCTCGACCACACCGCCGTCGAGAACACCGTCAAGCAGGGCGGCTACACCAACGTCAAGTGCAACGACGGCAAGGACCCCAAGGTGAAGAAGGGCGCCACGTTCACCTGCACGGCCGACGGAGGCAAGAAGGTCACCGTGACGATCACCGACTCGAAGGGCAACTACACCTGGAGCCCGGCGAGCTGATCGTCAGCCGAGCGCTCGGGCGATCGCGTTGAGCACGCGGTTGATCGAGGGCTCGATGCCGTAGCGGTCCGCCAGTTCCACCAGGGCCGCCGGGTCGGCGGGCGTGGCGGGAAGCGCGTCGTCGACGTCGTCGACCGGAGCGTCGGTGCGCCCGCGCACGACAGCCGGTGCCACCGCGAGGTACTCGGCCGCCGCGCGGATCTTCGCCGCGGCCCCCGCCGGGAACCCGTTGTCGCCCGACTCGGCCGCGGCCACGATCTGCTCGATGGCTCCGAACTTCGACACGAGCGCCGCCGCGGTCTTGGCGCCGATGCCCGCGACGCCGGGCAGGCCATCGCTCGGGTCGCCGCGCAGTGCGGCGAAGTCGGCGTAGTTGGCGGCGGGCACGCCATAGCGCGCCTGCACCTCGTCCGGCCCGAGGTCTTCGAGCTTGGCGACGCCACGCCCGGTGTAGAGCACGCGGACGCGTCGGGTCGCCAGTGCCATCAGGTCGCGATCGCCGGTCACCACCTCGCACGCGTCCGTGTCGCGAGCGGCGAGCGTCGCGATGACGTCGTCGGCCTCGAACCCCTCGGCGCCCGCGGTCGCAAGGCCCAGCGCCGCGAGGACGTTCAGCAGCACCGGGATCTGCGGGACGAGTGCGTCGGGTATTGCCTCATCGCCGCCCGGCGCGACGCGATGTGCCTTGTACGACGGCAGAAGCTCGACCCGAAATGCCGGCCGCCAGGACAGGTCCAGGCACGCGACGTAGCGCGAGGGGCGCCGCCGAGCGATCAGGGTCGCGGTCATGTCCAGGAAGCCGCGCACGGCGTTGATCGGCATCCCGTCCGGCGCGGTGACCGACTCGGGCACGCCGTAGAACGCGCGGAAGTACAGGCCCGCGGCGTCCACCAGCATCAGCGTCACGCACAGGACGGTAACGTGCGCACGGTGCTGACCGTGATCGGTGAGGCCCTGGTCGATCTCGTCGACGCGGGCGATCAGAGGACCTTCACGGCTCATCCCGGCGGCAGTCCGCTCAACGTCGCCGTGGGCCTGGCCCGGCTTGGCTGTCGCGCCGAACTGATGGCCCGGTTCAGCGCGGACGCCTTCGGCCGGGCGGTGCGCGAGCACGCCGAGCGCAACGGCGTCGCGTTGTCGGCGGCGGTGTCGGCGACGCAGCCCTCGACCCTGGCGGTCGTGACGCTCGACGCCGAGGGCCGGGCGCACTACGACTTCTACCTCGACGGCGCGGCGGACTGGCAGTGGAGCGACAGCGAACTGCGAGTCCCGCCCGGCACGCAGATCCTGCACACAGGCTCACTCGCGTCCTGGCTGCCGCCCGGCGACGACCGGATCGCCAACCTGCTGCGGCGCTCGCACGACGACATGCTGATCAGCTACGACCCCAACGTCCGGCCCGACCTGCTCGGCACGCCGGAGCGGGCCCGCCCGCTGGTCGAGCGCGTGATCGCGTCCGTGCACGTGGTCAAGGCGAGCGACGAGGACATCGCCTGGCTGTATCCGGGCCGGCGCCCGGACTCGGTCGCCGGGCACTGGCTCGACCTCGGCGCGACCGCGGTCGTCGTGACCCGTGGTGAGAACGGCGCCTGCGCCTACCGGCCGGGGCAACCGGTGGTGGAGCGCAGCGCCCGCAAGGTGCAACTCGTCGACACCATCGGTGCGGGGGACGCGTTCACGGCAGGCATGCTCAGCGCGTTGTCGGTGGCCGGAGTCCGCGACGCCGAGCAGTTGGCGGCAGCCGATCTGGGCGCCGTACTCGACGAGGCGATCCTGGTGGCCGCGCTGACGTGCGAGCGCGCCGGAGCCGACCCGCCCACGTCCGCCGAGGTTGCCCGGGCTCGGCGGCCCGGCTAGTAGACGCTGCGCGCCGGATCGGTCGAGCCGCGCACGACCAGTTCGATCGGCAACACGTTGACGAACGGCAGGCTCGCCGGTTCGGTGATCGCGACGAGCAGCCGTGCGGTCAGGTCCTCGGCCTGCTGGATCACCGGCTGGCGGATCGTCGACAGATCGAGCAGTTCTGCGCTTGCGTGATCGTCGAAGCCGATCACGGCGACGTCCTGGGGTACCCGCAGCCCGGACCGGCGAATCGCGCGGATGGCCCCGTAGGCCATCTCGTCGGACTCGGCGAACACCGCGGTCGGGCGGCGGGGCAGTTCGAGCAGTGACCGGGTGGCCGCCTCGCCGCCGTCGACGGTGAAGTAGCCGAGGATCTCGAGGTCGGCGTCGTACTCGATCCCGGCCGCCCGCAACGCATCGAGGTACCCGACGCGCCGGTGGTGCGGCGGGGTGAATCGCATCGGGTCGTTGGTGTCGCCGCCGATCAGCGCGATGCGCCGGTGCCCGAGCTGCACGAGGTGGCCGACCGCCGTCCGCGCGCCCGCCTGGTCGTCGATCCGGGTGGAGTGCACGCCCGGCCGGTCGACTCCCACCATGCCTACCGGTACGCCGAGTTCGTGCAGCGCGTCCGCCTCGTCGTCGCTGAGCACCAGGCTCGCGATGACGATGGCGTCCACGCGCTTTCGGACCGGCAACGCCTGGAAGAAACGCTGCCGGCCCTGCTCGTCGCCGAGGTTGTAGAGCAGCAGATCGAAGCCCGCCTCGTGCAGCACGCCTTCGACGCCGCCGAGCACCTCGGCGAAGTACCAGCGGTGGACGAACGGGACGACGACGCCGACCGTCGCGGTGCGCCCGCTGGCCAGTCGAGCCGCGAACGGTGACGCCACGTAGTTGAGCTCCTGAGCGGCGGCAAGTACCCGGTCACGCGTGGCGGTGGCGACGTCGGGCAGCCCGCGCAGCGAACGCGACACGGTGGCGATCGACACGCCGGCGCGCTTGGCGACGTCCTCGATGCTCGCTGTCATAGCTCTACCCGCCGCCGTGACTTCGGTCTGCTCCGCGCCCGATCCGGTTGCGCCGCGCGCTCTGCACCTGCGGCCGCCGCGATGCGTGATCGTGCTGGGCGCCCTCCCACGACCCGGCTGGCGGAGTGCTTTGCCCGGAACGGTAACCCATTGTGAGCGCCAGGCAAACCGGACGGCATGCTGAACGAGTGCGCACTCTCTACCGGAACGGCCGCATAGATGCACCGAGCGATGCGGACGCCACCGCACTGATCGTCGACGGCTCGCTGATCGCATGGGTCGGTGACGACTCGGGCGGGCTCGCGGGGGCGGAACGGACCGTGGATCTGGACGGCGCGCTGGTGACGCCGGCGTTCGTCGATGCGCATACCCACGCCACGCGGACCGGGTTGTCGCTCACCGGCCTTGACCTGTCGCCGGCCGGGTCGCTGTCCGACGCGCTCGACCGGGTCGAACGGCACAGCCGCGCGAGTCGCGGGCGACCGGTCCTCGGCCACGGTTGGGACGAGACGAATTGGCCCGAGCACCGCGCACCGACGGCCCGCGAACTCGACCGCGCAGGCTACGGCGGACTCGTCTACATCTCGCGCGTGGATGCCCACTCTGCCGTCGTCTCGTCGGCGCTGCTCGCGGCGACGCCCGGCGTCTCGACGCTGCCGGGCTACCGTGCGGACGGCTGGCTCACGACCGAGGCACACGACGCCGTGCGCCTGGTCGCGTTCGGGTCGCTCAGCGCGGCGGCCATCCGCGACGCCCAGCGGGCGACCCGCGCCCGCGCGGCTTCGCTCGGCATCGGCTGCCTGCACGAGATGGGCGGCCCCGAGATCTCGAGCGCGGACGATCTGGCGGCGCTGCTCGCGCTGGCCGCCGCCGAACCGGGGCCCGAGATCGTCGGCTACTGGGGCGAACTGCTCGGCATCGACCTGGCCCGCGAACTCGGCGCCGTCGGCGCGGCGGGCGATCTGTTCTGCGACGGCTCGCTCGGCTCGCACACCGCCGCGCTGCACGAGCCCTACGCGGACGCGTCCGGCACCTCGGGCCACCTGCGATACACCGCCGACGAGATCGCCGAGCACATCAGGCGATGCGATCGCGCCGGCCTGCAGGCCGGCTTCCACGCGATCGGCGACGCCGCCGTCGACACGATCCTCGATGCGTTCGACGCGGTGGGCGAGTCGTCGGGCGCGGGGCACCGCATCGAGCACGTGGAGATGGTCAGCGACCCACGACGCCTGGCCGCGGCCGGAGTGGTCGCGTCGATGCAACCCGCGTTCGACGCGACGTGGGGCGGGCCGGCCGGCATGTACGCGCAGCGCCTTGGCGCCGAACGGGCGCAGCGACTCAATCGCTTCGCCGAGCTGGCCGCGGCCGGTGTCCCGCTGGCATTCGGGTCGGATTCCCCGGTGACGCCGATGCATCCCTGGGCGGCCATCCGAGCCGCGGCCTACCCGTCCGACCCGCACGCGGCGATCAGCCCGGCCGCGGCATTCGCGGCGCACACGACGGGTGGCTGGCGCGCCGCCCGTCTCGACGGCGACGGGTCCGGCGTGATCGCACCGGGAGCTCCGGCGACGCTCGCGGTCTGGCGCACGGGCGACCTCGCGGCCGGGGGACTGCCCGACGTCTCACCCGGCGCCGAACTGCCGACCTGCCTGCGTACCGTCGTCCGCGGCGAAACGATCTTCGAGATCGACTGACCATCCGGGAGCAGTCGCGCATATCCGGCACGACGACCTGCCCGACGTCTTCATAGCTGACCTCGCGGACAGACCAGGGATACTGGCCAGATGCGTGTTCGGCGTCTCGATCCGGTTGCGCCCGTCCGCGCGCGCTGGGCCGCGCTGATCTCGGTCGGTGCCGGGCTCGCCGGGCTGCTTGCCTTCCCGCGCTTCGGGATCTGGCCGCTGGCATTCGTGAGCGTCGCGTCGTTCAGCGTCGCCGTGCACGGCCGGCGGGCCCGGACCGCGGCCTGGCTCGGCTTCGTCTACGGCGCCGCGTTCTTCGGCCCGCTGCTGCACTGGACCGGCGTCTACGTAGGGCCAGTGCCCTGGCTGATCCTCGCTGCGGCCGAGGCCGGCTACTTCGCAGGCGATGGGCGCGGTGCTCTCGCGGCTGCAGCGGCTGCCGTTCGCGCCGGTGTGGATCGGCCTGACCTGGGTGCTGCAGGAGACGATCCGCGACCGCGCGCCGTTCGGCGGCTTCCCCTGGGGCCGCCTGGCGTTCAGCCAGGCGGAGTCGCCGCTGCGCTGGCTCGCCGCGGTCGGCGGCGCACCGCTGGTCTCGTTCGCAGTGGCTCTCGGCGGCGGCGCGCTGGCTCAACTGATCTTGTGCGCGCGCGGCCGGGCGTGGCGGGCGACGGCATTCGGGGCCGCGCTGCTGGCCGCCGTACCCGTGCTCGGCCTGGTCCTCGGCGTCGCGTTGCAGCCCGCCGCCGATACGCACGGTCCGACGACGACGATCGCAGTCGTGCAGGGCAGCGTCCCGGATCGCGGCCTCGGGTTCGAGGACCGGCCCCGGCAGGTGCTCGACAACCACGTCAACGAGACGTTGAAGCTCGCCGCGCAGATCAAGGCCGGCAGCCAGCCGCAGCCCAGCCTCGTGGTGTGGCCGGAGAACTCCTCCGACCTGGACCCGTACACGAATGCCGATGCCGCGGCCGAGATCACCCGGGCGGTCCGGGCGGTCGGCGTGCCGATCCTGGTCGGGGCGATCCTCGACGGGCCGGGCCCCGATCACGACCGCAACGTCGGCATCCTGTGGTCGCCGACGACCGGCCCGGGCGCCACCTACACCAAGCGGCATCCGGTGCCCTTCGGCGAGTACATCCCGCTGCGCAAGCTGGCGCTCAAGATCAGCTCGAAGGTGAACCTCGTCCAGCGCGACATGGTCGCGGGCCGCGGCAACGGCCTGCTCGCCGGCGGGCCGTTCCCGATCGGCGACGTCATCTGCTTCGAGGTGGCCTACGACAGCCTGGTGCGATCGTCGGTCCAGGCCGGCGCGCAGTTCCTCGTGATCCAGACGAACAACGCGACGTTCGGGCACACCGCGGAGACCTACCAGCAACTCGCCATGAGCCAGTTGCGCGCCGTCGAGCACGCCCGCGCGGTCGCTCAGGTGTCGACCACCGGCGTATCGGCCGTGATCGGGCCCGACGGGGGCATCCGGCAACGCTCGGGCGCGCTGTTCACGCCGGACATCCTGGTGGCCAAAATCCCGCTGCGGACAACCGATACGCTGGCGACTCGGCTCGGCGCGATCCCTGAGTACGTCATGGCAGGCGGGGCGATAGTTGCGCTCGGCTGGTCGCTGTGGGCTGCATGGTTCTCGCGCCGAAAAGCGGCGCAGGGCGCAGCCGACGACACAGCGCCTGACGTGGAGGAGATGGTGAACGCGTGACCGGACGTCCGTGCGAAGTGGCAGGAGTGGGCGCCCGGTGACCACGTCAGGAGCCGATGCCGACCTCGGTCAGGTCCTCGTCATCATCCCGACGTACAACGAACGCGACAACATCGAGCCGATCCTCGCCCGGGTGGCGGCCTCGGTCCCCGACGCGCACGTGCTGATCGTCGACGACGCAAGCCCCGACGGCACCGGCAAGATCGCCGACGAACTCGCGGCCGCCGATCCGCGCATCCACGTCATGCACCGCACGACGAAGACGGGCCTGGGCGGTGCGTACATCGCCGGGTTTCGGCTGGGGGCTGGAGCACGGCTACGACGTCCTCGTCGAGATGGACGCCGACGGATCACACGCCCCTGAGCAGCTGCCACGCCTGCTCGACGCACTGCGCCGGGCCGATCTCGTGCTCGGATCGCGGTGGGTGCCCGGCGGCACCGTCGTCAACTGGCCCAAGTCGCGCGAGCTGCTCTCGCGCGGCGGCAACCTCTACACGCGCGTGGCACTGGGCATCGACCTGCGTGACGCCACCGGTGGCTACCGCGCATACCGCCGCAGCGTCCTCGAGGCCATCGACTACCGGGCCGTCGTTTCGGAGGGCTACTGCTTCCAGGTCGATCTCGCCTGGCGCGCGGCCGCGGCAGGGCTTTCGGGTCGTCGAGGTGCCGATCACGTTCGCCGACCGGGAACGCGGCGAGAGCAAGATGAGCGGCTCGATCGTGCGCGAGGCCCTGTGGCGGGTCACCCAGTGGGGCGTGCGCCACCGCGCCGATCAGCTCAAGCGGGTGGTGAGCGGTCGAACCGGCAAATAAGAAGCCGCCCCCTCGCAGGGGCGGCTTCGTGCTGTCAGGCTGACTTGGCCCCGCGCCTGGCGCGCAGGACGTCGAGGCGCTCGGCGAGAACCTCTTCGAGGTCGGCGACCGTGCGCCGCTCCATCAACATGTCCCAGTGGGTACGCGGGGGCTTGACCTTCTTGGCCTCCGGCGCCGGGCCGTCGACGAGCTGCGCGGCCGCACCGTCGAGGCGGCACTCCCAGGTGGCCGGGACCTCGGCCTCCTCGGAGAACGGGACCGTGAACTCGTGACCGCGCGGGCACCGATAGGCGGCAAGATTGCGCGGAGCGGGCTCGGCGCCGTACTCGGTCTCGTAGCTAACAGCGCCCATCCGACTGCCCCGCAGGGTTCGATCTGCCATAGTGGGCACCTCCGATAACTGTCTGTTCAATGACTTCCGGCTAGCCAACGAATGACGCCTCGTCAGGATTCCCCGCAGATGACACGGGCGAAACATCCGGCCCATTCGCACCGATTTGAGGAGAGTGCACCGGTGACCCTGCGTCGTCGTTCCAGTGTTACGCAGTTAGACGCCTCAGGCGATGATGTCGTTGCTTCTTCGGCGCGCCGAATTGGATCGGCCCGGCGACTGGCGGCGCTGCTGGGAGCGGGGCGTCTCGCGATGGGCGGTGCCTTTCTGGCATATCCGGCGGCCTCGGTCCGCCTGCTCGGAGTCGATTCCGCGACTGCCGGACGCGTGGTCTGGCTGATCCGGATGGCCGCGGTGCGCGACGCCGCCCTGGGCGCGGGCGCGCTCGCCAGCACGGCCGCGGGCCGGGGCCAGACGGCCTGGCTGGTGGCCGGCGCGCTGACCGATGCCGGCGACGCGAGTGTCATCGCCATGTCGGTGCGGGCGGGGCGGCTCGGCCGCTCGCGTGGCTATCTCGTCTCGGCGGGTGCCTTGGCGGCCGCACTCGCCGGACTCGCCAGCGCAGCCGGCATGATCGGCCGCCGCGGCTGAACCCCTCGCCCCGGTCAGCGTCACCCAGTCGGGACGAGCAGCGTGCGCAGGTGGCGGGCCGGCGGCGATCCAGCGCCCAGCACCGCGTCATGCAGCCCGCGCTGCGTCCAGCCCGGGTTGGCGCGGCGCAGGTCCGCGACCAAGTCGCGGACCTCGCTGTAGCCCACGTAGTAGGTGCACAACTGGGTCGACGGTCAGTTGCACCCGGCGCCACTTGCCCGCCGCCTCGCCCTGCTCCTGAAAACCGCGCTCGACCATGAGCGCCATCGCCGCGTCCTCGTCGAGGTCGCCGGTGTGGAAGCGGATGTCCATGATCGAGTTGATGATCGAACGCAGCTGCATCTTCAGCTGCTGCATGCGCAGTGCTGACGCGGCCTCGGGCGAGATTTCAGTGCGGTAACCGGCGTCGACCATCAACTCCTCGCTGTACACCGCCCATCCCTCGACGAAGGAACCGCTCCACCAGACGGCACGAACCGGCGTGCTGCCTTGATAGCGATTCGAGTGCGCCAGCTGCAACGCGTGGCCCGGCATCGCCTCGTGAACGGTGAGGTTGTGCAGCATGTGCGCGTTGTACTCGCGATAGAACGACGTCACCTGCTCCGGCGTCCAGTCCGCCGGAGTGGGCGAGACCGCGAATTCCGTCGGCAGGGGAGTGGACTCGAGGGGGCCGGTCGGACGGCAGTACGCGACGGCGACTCCGCGATCGATCTCGGGCATCTCGACGACCTCGATCGGATCGTCGTAGACGGTGACCAGGTCGTGTTCGCGGACGAACCTCGTCGTGTCGGCGAGGGCGTCGCGGCACAGGCCCAGAATCGTCTCGTCGGTAGGAGCGTCCGCCGCGAGTCGATCGAGGACGAGACGCACGGTTGCCGCATCGGGATTGCCCACGCCGGCCGAGCGGCCGGCCTCCGCGACGATCTGCTGCGTGACCCGTTCGAGGTCGGCCTCGGCCCGGGCCAGTAGCGCGGCCGGCGCGAAGTCGGTGTCGAGGGTCAGCGCGAGTTTCGCGGCGAACGTCTGCTCGCCGACCCGGGTCTCGTGCCGGGCTGCGGCGTTCTGCTCGACGAGCGTGGCCAGCCAGTCGCGAAACGCGGCGACGGCGCCACGCGCGGTCTGGGCGGCTGATTCGACCTGGCCGCGCAGCCGGTCGGAGGTGCCGGCGGCGGCCGCGGGGATCGCGTCGTCGAGCAGCGTGAGCGTCCCGCCGAGTTGGGACACTGCGGTCTCGACGTGAATTGGCGACATGTCGCCGAGTCGGCTGCGCGCAGCGCTCAGGTATCCGGGCACCGCCTCGAGCCTGGACACCAGCGAGGTCAGTCGCTCCGGCAGCGGCGCGAAGTCCCGTGACAGCAAGGCGTGCAGGGCGTTGCCCGGGTTGTGCAGCATCGGGTTCCACTCGGGCTCGCGCAGCTCGTCCAGGTCGAAGAGCTCTGCCCGCAGCGCCGTGCGCAGCACCTCGGCGTCGACCTGCTCGGCGATGCCGTCCGTCGTTGCCTCGTCGAGGCGGGCGAGCTGGGCGCGTAATTCGGCCGCCCGGGCACTCGCCGCCGCGGGGGACGGATCGGCCAGTTGGCCGTCGAAGCGGTGGTCACCCAGATAGGTGGCGCTGACCGGATCGGCGGCAAGTGCTCGGTCGAGTACATCGGCGGCAACGTCGGGAAAGGGTGTGTCGGCCATGCTGCGAGCTTGTCAGTTCCGGTCGATCGAGGTGTAGTCCGGCCTCCGAAATCCGTGGTCCGTTATCCGTTCAGGTAGGCCAGCACGGCGAGGACGCGCCGGTTGTCGTCCTCGGACGGCGGCAGGCCGAGGCGGCTGAAGATGCTGTTGGTGTGCTTGCTCACGGCCTTCTCGGTGATGAACAGCTTCGCGGCGATCGCTGCGTTGGAGCGCCCTTCGGCCATCAGCTCGAGCACGTCGCGCTCGCGTGGTGTCAGCGAGCGAATCGGCGCGTCGTCGGCGCGCCTGGTGAGCAGCTGCGAGATCACCTCGGGATCCATCGCGGTACCGCCGCCCGCGACCTGGCGAACCGCGTCGACGAACTGGCCGATGTTGAACACGCGATCCTTGAGCAGGTAGCCGACCCCGCCGCTGCGGTCGGCCAGCAACTCGCGCGCGTAGAGCTGCTCGACGTACTGCGACAGCACAAGGATCGGCAGGCCCGGAACCTGTTTGCGGGCCTCGATGGCCGCCCGCAGCCCCTCGTCGGTGAATGTCGGCGGCAGGCGCACGTCGACCACCGCCACGTCCGGGCGGTGGGTGGTCAGCGCGCGCAGCAGCGACGGGCCGTTGTCGACGGCCTCCACCACTTCGAAGTCGTTCGCCTCCAGCAGCCTGATCAGGCCGTCTCGGAGGAGGGCGAGGTCTTCGGCGAGGACAACTCGCACGGCAGCTCCATGGTCACGATGGTCGGCCCGCCTTGCGGGCTGGTCACCATGAGACTGCCATCGAACGCGCCCGAGGCGTCGCTCGATTCCGCGTAGGCCGGTACCGGCGCCCGGCGCAGCGCCGCCGCGGCCGTCGTCGCGCACGACCATCTCGAGCATCCCGTTCGCGTGGCGCAGGCGCACCCACGCGTGCGCGGCGCCGCTGTGCTTGATCACGTTGGTCAGCACCTCGGCGACGGCGAAGTAGGACGCCGACTCGACCGGGGCGGGCAACCGGCCGGGGACCTCAGCCTCGATCTCGACCGGAAGGGGGCTCGCCAGGGCGAGCGCCTGCACCGCGCCGACCAGCCCCCGGTCGGCGAGAACGGGCGGGTGGATGCCGCGCACCAGTCCGCGGATCTCGGCGAGTGCCTGGCTGCTGGCCGCGCGCGCTTCGGCGAGCAGGAGCTTGGCGTTCTCCGGGTCGCTCACCACGGCGTCCTCGGCGAGGCCGAGGTTGATGCCGAGCGCGACGAGCCGGGCCTGGGCCCCGTCGTGCAGATCGCGCTCGATGCGGCGGATCTCGGCGGCCTGCGTGTCGACGGTCTCGGCGCGAGATTCGGTCAGCTGCTGGACCCGGCTGGCCAGCAGCGTCTTCTCGTTGGGGGAGAGAAGCGACCGGGCGATGCGAGCGTTCGTGTCGAGGGCAAGCCGCTGCGGCATCCACCAGAACACCAGCCCGAGCAGAGACTCGACGATCGCGGCGATGTAGATGGCGAGGCCGACGGTGCTGTTGACCAGCAACCAGACGAGGTCTCGGCGCATCGCCGGATCCTTGCCGGCGGCCCAGAGCCGGGTCAGCACATTGCCGTCGGGCACGGGCGCGTACGACGCCGGGATCGGCGCGATGCCCAGCTGCCGCGCCGCCCACCGGCGGTGGTAGCCGGCGAGGCGCCGCATGAGCGGCAGGCACACGAGAAGCATCGGGATGCCGACCGATACCAGCACCAGGCCGATGCCGGTGACCGTGCAGATGAACAGCACCAGGCCGAGCGCGCTGAATGCGGTGAGCGTGCACGCCGACCCGACGAGACCGAGCCGCTTGCTGACCTCGTTCGCCACGGTGCACCTCCTTCGCGTTTCGCCGACGTGTCCATCGTGACCTATGCCGTGGCGTCAGATGGTGGTGCTAGGCCCCCTTTCGTTCGGGGCCCATCACCCGTGTGACTTCGGCCCGGCGCCGCGAGTGTTGGTTGCATCAACTCGCAACCTGGAGGCTTCGTCATGTACGACAGCGAATCGCGGCCCGCCCGCCGATCGGCATCGGTCCGCGCGGCCCGCTGGAGCGCAACCCATCCGTGGCGGGCGATCGCGTTGTGGCTGGCCTTCGTGGCCGCCTGCTTCGCGATCGGCCAGGCCGCCGGAACCCGCAAGGCGACCAACCTCGACCAGGCGGTCGGGCAGTCCGGCCGGGCAGCGCACTGGCTGCACGACTCCGGCATGGACGACCCGGCCAAGGAGAGCATCCTCATCACCTCGCGCAGCGGCCCGTTCAACGCGGCCGCGGCCGACCATGCAGCCGCCGACGTCCGCCACCGCTTCGCCGCGCTGCCCGGCGTCGCACACGTGGACGCCCCGCAGCATTCGGCCGGCGGCAAGGCGGTGCTGGTGAACGTGACGATGCGCGGCGATCCGGATACCGCGCAGGACCGCGTCCAACCGCTGCTCGACGCGACCGCGGCAACCCAGCAGCGCGTACCCCGCGCTGCGGGTCGAGCAGGTCGGCGACGCGTCGATTCCCAAGGCCGTCAACGAGGAAGTCGGCAAGTCCTTCGGCAAGGCCACGAGCCTGAGCCTGCCGGTGACCCTGCTGATCCTGCTCGTCGCGTTCGGCGCGATCATCGCCGCCGGGGTGCCGGTGCTGCTCGCCCTGTCCTCGGTCTTCGCGGCCGTCGGACTGTCGACCGTCGCGTCGCATCTCATCCCGGACTCGGGCACCACGTCGAGCGTCATCCTGCTCATGGGCATGGCAGTAGGCGTCGACTACTCGCTGTTCTACCTCAAGCGGGAACGCGAGGAACGGGCCCGCGGGCGTAGCCACATCGACGCGATCGAGATTGCCGCGCAGACGTCGGGACATTCGGTGATCGTCTCGGGCCTGGCCGTGATCGTGTCCATGGCGGGCATGTTCCTGACCCACGACGTCGTCTTCGCCTCACTCGCCACCGGCTCGATCCTGGTGGTTGCCGTCGCCGTGCTCGGCTCGCTGACCGTCCTGCCGGCCGTGCTGGCCAAGCTCGGCCGGCGCATCGACCGTCCGCGCGTGCCGATCCTGTGGCGCCTCACCAACCGGACGGGCGAGCCCCGGCTGTGGCCGGCCCTGCTCAAGCCCGCGCTGCGACGTCCCGGCGCGACCTTCCTGATCGCCGCCCTGGCCATGCTCGCCCTCGCGCTGCCCGCGCTGAACATGAAGCAGGGGGAGTCGACCGAGAAGGACCTGCCCAAGGCGATACCCGCGGTGCAGACCTACGACCGGCTCGCGGCCGCGTTCCCCGGGCAGCAGGTCAGCCAGGAGATCGTCGTGCGCGCGCCGGCGCAGGAATCGGCCGCAGTCACGGCGGCGCTCCACGACGTGACCGAACAACTCGCCGGGAACAAGCTGTTCGCGGTCAGCGGCTCGGACCTGCCGCAGAGCCGGGTATCTGCCGACCACCGGGTGCACACCCTGTCGGTCGACGTACCGTTTGCGACCGCGTCGCATCAGGCCAGGCAGTCGCTGTCCGAACTGCGGACCCATGTGTTGCCGCCGGCGATCGGGAAGATCCCCGGCGCGGAGTTCGCGGTCACCGGCGGTGCGGCGTCGAACGCCGACTACGCCCAGCACCAGCACGAGAAACTGCCCCTGGTGATCGGCTTCGTGCTCGCGCTGACGTTCCTGATCATGACGTTCACGTTCCGCTCGATCGTCGTTGCCCTGATGACGATCCTGGTCAACATGATGTCCGCGGCGGCCGCATTCGGGGTCCTGGTGCTCACCTTCCAGCACCGCTGGGCGGAGAAGCTGCTGCACTTTCACTCGAACGGCACGGTGGTTTCCTGGATCCCGCTGTTCCTGTTCGTGGTGCTTTTCGGGCTCTCGATGGACTACCACGTATTCGTCGTGAGCCGGATCCGCGAGGCGGCGCAGCGCGGCCTGTCGACCAGGGATGCCGTCGCGCACGGAATCGTCCGATCGGCCGGCGTCGTCACGAGCGCGGCGATCGTCATGGTGTCGGTGTTCGCGATCTTCGCTTCGCTGAACATGATCGAGTTCAAGGAGTTGGGAGTCGGCCTGGCCGCCGCGATCCTCATCGACGCGCTCGTCGTGCGGGCCGTGCTGCTGCCCTCGCTCATGGCGATGCTGGGGCGGGCGAACTGGTGGCCGTCACGCCTGTCGCGGCGGAGCCCGTGGGTACCGCTCGAACCGCAGCGTGATCTGGTGGATGCTGTGGCACGCTGAGACCCGGTACCGGTCGACGGGATGGGGGAGCCATGCTCGCAGGAGCGCACGTGGCGGCCTTCATCCCGTCGACCGATCTGGAACGTTCACGGGACTTCTACGTCGATGTTCTCGGCCTCGAACTGATCGACCTCAATCCATACGCATGCGTATTGAACGGCCTCGGCGCAACCTTGCGGGTCACCAAGGTCGACGACTTCACCGCGCAACTGTTCACCGTTCTCGGGTGGACGGTTGCCGACATTCATGCGGAAGTGACCGATCTCGCAGGTCGCGGCGTCGAGTTCCACCGCTACGCCGGCATGTCGCAGGACGAGTCCGGCGTGTGGGCCGCACCGGGTGGGGCGATGATCGCGTGGTTTCGCGATCCCGACGGCAACGTCCTCTCGCTGAGCCAAGGGGCCTGACGCTCTCGCCATTTCCGGCCGCTGAATCCGAGCGAGCCGCTCACTCAACAGAATCGCGTCGAGATGCGTCTGTGTGTGACCTTGTAAGAGCAGACAGGAGCCGACGTGGACCTCGATGAGTTCGCTCGGACCCGGCTGCAGTCACTGGTGCGCTTTGCCTGCGCGCTCACCGGCGACCGCGGCCTGGCCGAGGACATCGTGCAGGACGTACTGATCCGCCTGCATCGGCGCGCCGAGCGTCTCGACGAGATCGACAACCTCGATGCGTACGCCCGCCGGATGGTCGTGCACGAGTACGCGACGTGGGGGCGGAAATGGTTCCGGATCCGCCCCTCGGCCGACCCGCCGCACCCGCAGTCAGCGGTCACGCCGAGCGATCAACTGGACGACCGTGACCTGCTCCGTCGTGAGCTGGGCGCACTTTCGCGCCGGCAGCGGGCCGTGCTCGTCCTGCGCTACTACGCCGGCCTGTCCGACGCCGAGATCGCCGCCGAGCTCGGCTGCCGCGAGACAACCGTGCGCTCGCACGCCTCGCGGGCTTTGTCCGCGCTGCGTGTCCACATGACCCAGTCCGAATCCGAAGTCTTGGAGGCTCTCGCATGAGTACCAAGCAACGCAGTGAGGACGACCTGCGCGCGATCTTCGCCGCCGACGCCTCCGACGTGCCCGACAATGCCGCGCAGCGCATCTGGGCCGAACTCGACACGCCGGTCCATGTCGTCCGGACCCACCCGGCGCGGGTTCGCCGGTGGGCCGTGCCGCTCGCCGCCGCGGCAGTGGTGGCCGCGATCGCGGTTCCGCTCGCCGTAGTCCGCGTCCTGCCCCATCACTCCGCGACGAACAGCGGCACCTCGCCGTCGCTCCGGCGCGCCGACCTCGCATTCACCTTCGACGTCGCGCCGGTGGCCGGCCTGACGTTCACCTTCGGCGTGATCACTCCCACCTTCCAGACCGCCGCGATTGGCAAGAACGGCGTCGACATGTTCGGCAATGTCACCGTCAGCTCACCCGGCACCTTCGATCCGAGCCGGATCGCCAACCCCAAACCGGTCACCGTCAACGGGCACCGGGGCTACTACGGGCTCGCCCTGCCATTGGGCACTGACGATGCCGAGACAAGCGGCAACAGCGTCGTGCGACCCTTGCCGTTTCCCACTGTGGCGTGGGAGATCGGCCCCGACGAGTGGGCGACGGTCTACCTGCCGGAGGAGAAGGTTGCGAACGTGCGCACCACCGAATTGCAGATAGCCGCCGCGGTCAGGCTCACCGCTCCGCGGCCGATGCTCCTGCCGTTCCGCACAGGTTGGCTGCCAGGCGGTACGCCGCCGATGACCAACGCCGGATCGATATTCGGGTTCGCGCCGCTCCAGGATTGGGATGCCGGGCTGAGGTTCGGTGATCCGAACAATCCCGACCTGGACATCGACGAACACCACCCTTCGAACGGCGCGTTCAAACCGAACGCCACCGTGGCCGGTCATCCGGCGCAGTTCTACCCCGCCCGCAACGCGAGCCGCCCGGCACGACCCACCGGAACTCGGAAACCGCCCAAGCCGCTGCGCGTGCCGGCCCTGCTGACCGTGAGCCTCGGTGCAGACGCCTGGCTAACCCTCAGCGGCGACTACTCCGAGGCCGACCTGATCCGGATCGTCGAGCACATGACGTTCACGCCCACGCCGGATGATCACTCAACCTGGTTCGACGCCACTCAGTGACAACGGCAGGCGCCGCGGCTCAGCCGACCCGGATTGACCGAACGCGCGAGGATCGCTACGAGATCCACATGCGGTAAGCCACCCGGCTTCGGCCCCAGATACCGGCCGTCCCGGTATCTGGGGCGTCCGGCGGTAAGGCATCGCCACGGCGGAACCTGACATAACGTCCGGCGACGGGCAGGCAGGGACACTCGATGCGTCTTGCCACCGGGCGGCGCGGCGCAGCGGGGTGCGACGCCGGCGGCGCTAGGCGCCTGCGGCGTGACATGGCACGATTTCGCAGGTGACCAGCAGACCCGCCGCAGCGCAGCACCTGGGTGACCTCGCGCGCCTGCGCCGTGTCCGCGACCGGATCGACCGCGAGTACGCGCAGCCCTTGGACGTCGAGGCGCTCGCCCGCGGCGCGCACATGTCGGCCGGGCACCTGAGCCGCGAGTTCCGCCTCGCCTACGGCGAGTCGCCCTACGGCTACCTCATGACGCGGCGCATCGAGCGGGCGATGGCGTTGCTGCGTCGTGGCGACCTCAGCGTCACTGAGGTCTGTTTCGCCGTCGGCTGCTCGTCGCTTGGCACCTTCAGCACTCGCTTCACCGAACTGGTCGGTGTGCCGCCGAGTACCTACCGGCGCGACGCGGCGAGCGCGACGGTGGGGATGCCGGCGTGCGTCGCGAAACAGGTCACCAGACCGATCAGGAATCGAGAAGCACGGGTCAACCGAGCCGCAACTAGCGTGACCGCCATGGACATCACCATTCACGCGAGCTTCCTCCCGCAGAACGACCCGGAGGCCGCCACGGCCTTCTACCGCGACACCCTCGGCTTCGAGGTCCGCAACGATGTCGGCTACAACGGGATGCACTGGATAACGGTCGGCCCGCCTGACCAGCCCGACACGTCCATCGTCTTGTTCCCGCCGCAGGCCACCCCCGGCCTCACCGACGACGAGCGCCGCACGATCACCGAGATGATGGCGAAGGGAACCTACGGCACCCTTCTGCTGGCCACCAAGGACCTCGACGGCACCTTCGAGCGGCTGCAGGCCGGCGACGCCGAGGTCGTCCAGGAGCCGACCGAGCAGCCCTACGGCGTGCGCGACTGCGCCATCCGCGACCCCGCCGGCAACCTGATCCGCGTCCAGGAGGTGAGCTGAGCCGCCCGGGCGATCGCGTGCCTGACCTACAGCTCAACCGAGATCGATCTCAGGTGCGTCTTCACGAGGCGCCCTCCGGGCTGCGACGCATCGTCCCGCCTGCCTACCGGCCGGTGCTCGCCAACCGGCTGTTCCGGCGGCTGATCCTCGGCTTCGGGGTCTCCTATCTCGGTGACGGGATGAGCTTCGTGGCGGTTGCGTGGCTCGCCATCGAGCTCGCGCCCCACAACACCGCAGGGCTGTGGGTCGGCGGCGCGGTGGCCGCGTACACGTTGCCGGGGGTGGTCGGCGCGCTGGTGTTCGGTCGCCGGCTGCGCCGGGTGTCGGCCAGGCGGTTGCTGCTCGCCGACAACATCGTTCGCGGCGTGTTCCTCGGCGCCGTACCGCTCGCCTGGCTCGCCGGGCTGCTCACGCTGCCGCTGTACGTCGCGCTGCTCGCCGTCTCGTCGCTGCTGCACGCGTGGGGGAGCGCGGGCAAGTACACCCTGCTGGCCGAGTTGCTGCCCGACGAGCAGCGGCTGGCCGCGAACACGCTCGTCAGCTCGCTCAACTTCGCCGCCACGATCGCCGGGCCGGTCATCGCCGGTCTTCTCGTGACGCACGTCAGCTCCGCGCTGGTGATCGGCCTGGACGCGCTCACCTACGTGTTCCTCGCCGTGCTCGTCGCCCGGATGCGGCTGCCGGAATCAGGGCACGTCTCCCTGGTCGATCAGGCGGCCGCCCGCGGCGGGTTCGCGCTGCTGCGCTCGCATCCCGAACTGCTCGGGTTGCTGACGCTCACCTGGTTCTTCAACCTGCTCTACGGTCCGGTCGAGGTCGCGCTGCCGCTACACGTGACCGACGACCTGCACGCACCGGGCACCCTGCTCGGCGTCTACTGGATGCTGTTCGGCATCGGCGCGATGCTCGGCGGGCTCACGGTCGGCGCGCTGCGGCAGTTGCCGCTCTGGCCGGTGACGGTCGTCATCGTGGTCGCCTGGGGGCTCGCGTTGCTGCCGTTCGGGTTCGGCGCGCCGACGGCCGTCACCGTTGCCTGCTTCACCCTCGGCGGTGCGATCTACGGACCGTTCGTCGCGCTCTCGGTGACGCTGATGCAGGCGAAGTCGCCGCCGCAGTACCTGGCCGCGATGCTCGCCGCCCGCAGCGCGGCGCTGCTCACCGCCTCGCCGCTCGGCACCGCGCTCGGCGGACCGCTGACCACGGCGCTGGGCCCGCGCGCGACGCTCGGCGGCTCGGGACTGGCCACCGTGGTGCTCGGCGTCGTCGCGTGCGTTCTGTTGCTGGCCCGGCGCCGGAGCCAGTTGCCCGCCTGAAGCAGGTGGCCAGACCGGTCAGGAATCGAGAAGCGCCGGTCAGCGCGGCGCACCTAGCGTCATCCGCGTGACCATCACACGTTGAAGGAGCGACCATGACCGACTCTTCCACCCAGGGAATCAAGACCGTGCTGCATCCCGTGTCCGACCTGGAGAAGGCCAAGGCGGTTTACGCCGCCCTGCTCGGCGTAGCACCGCAGACCGACTCGCCCTACTACGTCGGCTTCGAGGCCGCGGGCCAGCAGATCGGGCTGGTACCGGGTGGTGGACCGCAGGGCATGACCTCGCCGGTGGCGTTCTGGCACGTGCCGGACATCGAGGCGAAACTGGCCGAGGTGACCGCTGCCGGTGCCACCGTGAAGGAGGCCGCGCACGACGTCGGCGAGGGCCGCCTGGTGGCCACCGTCACCGACCCCGACGGCAACGTCCTCGGGCTGCTTCAGGACAAGTAGGTGACGTCCCCCGCTCCCGCTCAGCGCGGGGGCGGGGGAGCCGGTTCGCCGCGATGCGCCCTCGGGGCGCCACACGTACGCTCTGAGCCGATCGGCCCAGAGCGCCAGGCGCCGCAGACATGGACCGCCAGGGCGGCCGCCACACGGATGGAGACACCATGAGCAGGGCCAAGGGGACGGACACGCAGTCGCCGCAACCGCACGTTGCCGACAGCCACGACCTGATCCGCGTGCACGGCGCGCGCGTGAACAACCTCAAGGACGTCAGCATCGAGATCCCGAAGCGCCGGCTGACGGTGTTCACCGGCGTCTCCGGCTCGGGCAAGAGCTCACTGGTATTCGACACGATCGCCGCGGAGTCGCAGCGGCTGATCAACGAGACCTACAGCGCCTTCGTGCAGGGCTTCATGCCGACGCTGGCCCGGCCCGAGGTCGACCTGCTCGACGGGCTCACGACCGCGATCATCGTCGACCAGGAGCGGATGGGCGCCAACCCGCGCTCCACCGTCGGCACGGCCACCGACGCCAACGCGATGCTCCGGATCCTCTTCAGCCGGCTGGGGAAACCGCACGTCGGGCCGCCTACGGCCTTCTCGTTCAACGTCCCGACGCGCAAGGCGAGCGGCGTGATGACCGCCGACAAGGGCCGGGGCGAGAAGACCATCGTGCGCAACGTCGTCTACCTCGGCGGCATGTGCCCGCGCTGCGAGGGCACGGGCTCGGTCACCGACTTCGACCTGTCTGCGCTGTACGACGACAGCCTGTCGCTCGGCGAGGGTGCGCTCACGATCCCCGGATTCAGCATGGAGGGCTGGTACGGCCGAATCTTCAGCGGCTGCGGCTTCTTCGACATGGACAAGCCGATCGGCAAGTACACCAAGAAGGAGCTCAACGACCTCCTCTACAAGGAGCCGACCAAGATCAAGGTCGACGGCATCAACCTGACCTACGAGGGGCTGATCCCCAAGATCCAGAAGTCGATGCTGTCCAAGGACCCCGAGGCGATGCAGCCGCACGTCCGCTCCTTCGTCGACCGGGCGGTGACGTTCACGACCTGTCCCGATTGCGACGGAACCCGGCTGACGAAGGAGGTCCGGTCCTCGAAGATCCAGGGACAGAACATCGCCGACGTCTGTGCGATGCAGATCAGCGACCTGGCCGTCTGGGTCCGCGACCTCGACGAGCCGTCGGTGGCTCCTTTGCTCACCGGGCTCCGGCACCTGCTCGACTCGTTCGCGGAGATCGGGTTGGGCTACCTCTCGCTCGACCGACCGTCGGGCACCCTGTCCGGGGGCGAGGCCCAGCGCACGAAGATGATCCGCCACCTCGGCTCGTCGCTCACCGATGTCACGTACGTCTTCGACGAGCCGACGATCGGACTGCACCCCCACGACATCGAGCGCATGAACGACTTGCTGCTGCAGTTGCGCGACAAGGGCAACACCGTGCTGGTCGTCGAGCACAAGCCCGAGACCATCGCGATCGCCGACCACGTCGTCGACCTCGGTCCCGGCGCCGGCACGCACGGCGGCACCGTCTGCTTCGAAGGCACGGTCGAGGGGCTACGGGGCAGCGACACCACGACCGGCCGCCATTTCGACGACCGGGCCCGGCTCAAGGAGTCGGTGCGTTCGCCGTCGGGCCAGCTCGACGTCCGCGGCGCCTCGACCCACAACCTCCAGCGACGTGGACGTCGACATCCCGCTCGGCGTGCTCTGCGTGCTCACGGGCGTCGCCGGCTCCGGAAAGAGCTCGCTGATCCAAGGCTCGGTGGCCGGCCGCGACGGCGTCGTGGTCATCGACCAGGGCGCGATCAAGGGCTCGCGGCGCAGCAACCCGGCCACCTACACGGGACTGCTCGACCCGATCCGCAAGGCGTTCGCGAAGGCCAACGGGGTCAAGCCGGCGCTCTTCAGTTCCAACTCCGAGGGCGCCTGCCCCGGCTGCAACGGCACCGGCGTCATCTACACCGAGCTGGGCGTCATGGCCACCGTCGAGTCGACCTGCGAGGAGTGCGAGGGGAAGCGGTTCCAGGCGTCGGTGCTCGAGTACCTCTTCGGGGGCAAGGACATCAGCGAGGTGCTGGCGATGCCGGTCAGCGAGGCGACGCCGTTCTTCGACGGCGACGACGCGAACGTGCCCGCGGCGCACAAGATCCTGGCTCGGCTCGCCGACGTCGGGCTAGGTTATGTCAGCCTGGGCCAGCCGCTGACCACCCTCTCCGGCGGCGAGCGGCAGCGCCTCAAGCTGGCCACCCAGATGGCCGAGAAGGGTGACGTCTACGTCCTCGACGAGCCGACCTCCGGCCTGCACCTCGCCGACGTCGAGCAGTTGCTCGGCCTGCTCGACCGGCTGGTCGACTCCGGCAAGTCGGTGGTCGTCATCGAGCACCACCAGGCGGTCATGGCGCACGCAGACTGGATCATCGACCTCGGCCCGGGCGCCGGCCACGACGGCGGGCGGATCGTCTTCGAAGGCACACCGGCCGACCTCGTCGCCACGCGGTCGACCCTTACCGGCGAGCACCTCGCGGCGTATGTCAGCACAGAGGTCAGCACAGTCGGGACCTGACCGGGGTCATCGCGGACGGCCGCGGGCCACCTCCGTTGGTTAGCCGATAATCGACATTATGTAAAGCTACAGCGATCCGGGCCGGGTAACCCCGCGCCACGCCGTCATCCCCCGGTCCGCTCGACCAGCTCCTGCAGGAATCGCGGAAGTCGGCCGGCGCCGAAGTCGTAGTAGCGCACCCAGTGCGGCGTGATCGCGATACGCGCCATCTGGTCGTACAGCTCGCGGCAGTTCTGCTCGAACTGGGCCGCCGCCTCGGCGTCCATGGCCTTCCTGGCGCTGGCGAGGTATTCCTCGGTCACGCCGTCGACGATCCGGACACTCGCCCGTCCCCGAATCGACAGGGACCGTGCTTCGCCGGGCGTGTCGCCGCTGTCGATCGTCAGGGCGACGTCCGGGCGGGCTGACAGCGCCGCGACCTTGGGTGCGGTCGCGGCGGTGGAGACCACGACCTCGTCGCCGGTCCAGTAGAACCCGATCGGGATCACCCGCGGGGTTGCGTCCGTTGCGAGGTACGCCAGGCGGGCCATCGAGCTGGACGTGAGCAGCTGCTGCGCGCCGCTGCTGGCGAGTTCGTCGTCGATCTCGTGCCGCTCCATGCGTGGTCACCTTCCGTCGTGGCGCGACCCTCACGGCCGCGTTCACATGGGAGACGGCGCCGGCCGCGGGTTCTCGACATCGGTCCGCGGATGAATTCGCATCAACCTCGAACCACGCCGTTCAGCCGAGCAGCCTGCCGGGCGAGGTGATCGCGCTCGGCGAGGTTGGTGGCAGCGCGGGCCGCGTCGGCGTACAGCCGAGCCGCGAGCGCGAGGTCGCCGGCCCGTTCCCGGAGGTATGCCTCGACAGCCGGGTACCTGGGCACCGCCGGATCCACCTGTTCGAGCGCGGCCAGACCGGCCTGCGCCCCGTCGGCCTCACCCACTGCGACGGCACGGTTCAGACGGACGACGGGGTTGTCCGTGAGCCGGTCGAGCTCGTCGTACCACTCCACGATCTGCACCCAGTCGGTCTCGTCCACCGTGCTGCGCGTCGGCGTGCAGGGCGGCGATCGCGGCCTGCACCTGGTACTCGCCGAGCCGGTCGCGCGCCAGCGCCGCCTGCAGGATCGCCACGCCCTCGGCGATCAGTTCGGTGTCCCACCGGGACCGGTCCTGTTCCGCCAGCGGGACGAGGGTGCCGTCGGGTGCCGTCCGCGCGGCGCGGCGGGCATGGTGCAGCAGCATCAGCGCGAGCAGACCGGACGCCTCCTCGTCGTCGGTCATGGACCTCAGCTGGCGGGTCAGCCGGATCGCCTCGTCGGCGAGGTCGACCTCGCCGCTGTAGCCCTCGTTGAAGACCAGATAGAGCACCCGCAGGACGGTGGCAAGCACCGTTCTGCCGGGCTCGTCGAAGCGCACGCCCGACACGGTGCGCTTGGCCCGGCTGATGCGCTGGGCCATGGTCGCCTCGGGCACCAGGTACGCCTCCGCGATCTGGCGCGTCGTCAGACCGCCCACCGCCCGCAGCGTGAGCGCCACCGCGGAGGACGGCGTGAGCGAAGGGTGGGCGCACAGGAAGTAGAGCTGCAGAGTGTCGGCCGTGTCCTCGGTCGGGCCTGGCGGTGGCTCGGCCGCGACCCGGGCCTCGCGGGCGAGCCGGAGCTCTCCGCCCGGGTCGCGTCCAGGAACTTGCGCCAGGCGGCCGTGATCAACCAGCCTTTCGGATCGCGCCGGCGGCTCCGTCGGCCACGTGGCCAGCGCCCGCAGCAGCGCCTCCTGCACGGCGTCCTCGGCCGTCGCGAAGTCGGCTCCGCGACGGACGAGGACACCGATGACCGCGGGAATCAGCTCCCGCAGCAGCGCGCTTCGTTCACTCGCGCGTCACTCGCGTGAGGCGCGGCGCGCGAGGAACGGACGCACCTCCAGCCACTCGTAGATCGGCTTGCCGTCCGGGCCGGGCGCGGCCGACACTCGCCCGCCACCTCGACCGCTCGCTCGTACGACTCCACGTCGATGATCAGCCAGCCGGCGATCAGGTCCTTGGTCTCCGCGAACGGGCCGTCGGTGACCGGCGGCCGGCCCTCGCCGCCGTAACGGACGAACGTGCCCTCCGGGGACAGCGCCTGGTGGTTCGACGAACTCGCCTGTCTCCTGCAAGCTGGTCGCGAAGTCGCGCATCCACTGGACGTGCGCGTCGACCTCCGCCGGCGCCCACTGGTCCATGGGGGCGAAGTCCACGACGGGAGCCGGGCCGCCGCGGTAGTGCTTGAGCAGCAGGTACTTGGCCATGAGTGTCTCCTTGGTCGGGCGCGACCATTGTGGCCGCGTACGCACCCGGAGACGACGCGGGCCAGGGTTTCTCGACATCGGGTCCCGAACAAAACTTCGGCGCGCTTTTGCCGAGGCGTCCGTCCGCGGGAGAAACGCTCGTTCCAGCGACTGAGGCAATCCCGATCAGCGATGGAGCAACTTCTCGCGGACGCCGGCCGCTATGCGGCGGGAAGCCGGTCGATGAGACGGTGCAGGTCGCCGCGGGTCACCTTGATCGGCTCGTCGGCGGTCGCAGCAGCGCTGGCAGCGGCAACCGAGTCGCGGATCACCACGCTCGGGCTGACCCCGCGGCGGTCGGCCTCAGCGGCGACCCAGTCCGCGAGCTCCCCCTTCAGCCGGGTGGAGAACACGATCGAGGCGGCGACCGGCCCGGTGTCGGGCTCACCGCCGCTCCAGTCCCGGTCCTGGAGTGCGCGCAGCGCCTCATCGGGGTTGGTAGCCATCACGATCCTTCCTGTTCCAGCAAGTGGGACACCGCCTCGGCCTCAGCGGCGTCCAGCTCACGTGCGGCGACAACCAGATATTCGTCGTTGCCCTCCTCGATGAGCGCCACGCCCAGCCATCGCCCGGCACGGTCGGACGCTGCGACGCGTAGTACGGCGCCAACGTGTTGCCGCCACCGCGGTCGGGCCTGCAACACGTCCAGCACCGACTGCCAACCGATCCCGGCCCCCTCCAGGCGCTCGTAGGTGTCCTCATCGAAGCGATACGTCTCCCCCACGCTCGCTAGCGTATACAACTGTAGACGGCGAGTCGGGGAAGGCCAACCATCTGGCCGTGTCAGCCTGCGGGCCGGATCGAGGAGCCGGATCGAGGAGCAGAGGAATCAGAGCTCGCCACGGCCTGATCCCGTCCGCTACCCCTCGGCTGACCGATGCCCGGTGGCCATGAGATGGCTTCCGAGCCCGACGATCTCCGGGTCGTCCTCGACGAGCTGCGCAGCTCGGACAAGTGCCGCACGCCTGACGCTGTCGGACCACCGGTCGTCGAAGTTGCTGACGAGATATCCGGGACCCTCGACACTGACGACCTCAACCTGTTCAAACCCGGCTGCCATCAATTCATGGCGAAGCTGACGCGGCAGATGCATGAACGCGGTCGTGAAGACCCCGCCCTCCCGGGCCGGGAGAACCCCGGTGCGGGTGATTGTTTCGACCCGCTGCATCTCGCCCGGGTCGTGAAACCTGTCCCGGTGGACAAGTTGATCGAGGAGCGCGGCGAAGCGGGAGATAGCGGTGGCGATCAGGATTCCGCCGGGGCGCAGGACTCGCCGCGCCTCGTGCAGTGCCCGGAGCCGATCGCCTTCGTCGACGAGGTGGTAGAGCGGTCCCATCAACAGCACAACGTCAACACTGCTGTCAGCCTGATCCAGATGCTGCGCCTCACCGAGTTGGGCGTCCACGCCCAGCGCGCGGGCGTGATCGACGTGGCGGCGAACCGGGTCGACCAGACGCACCGAATGACCTTGCTGCGTCAGCCATTCCGCATACACCCCGGGTCCCCCGCCGACATCCAGGACCTCGCGAGCGGCCTGCGGCACATACCGCTGCAGCAGTTGCTTCGTTCGCTCGAACTCGAGCGGACCTGCGAGGTCTGCGTCACTGAGACGGCCGATCTCGCGCCCGGACTCGTAGAACTCGACGACTTCCCGAGGCACCGCAGGCATGAGGCATTCTGGCCGCGCCGGGCCGAGCCGATCCAGCGGATAACCACGAATGCGGTGTTCGGCCCGGCAGTACCGCGCCGGCCCGAAGCGATAGACAGCAGGCCGGCCCGGGCGACGCCGGTGCGCATCGCTAAGCACCGGGGCGCTCCGCGGCCAGCGCCGGGTCGCCCGATGGCGACCATCGTCACGATCAGGGCGATCAGGTATCCGATCGCGGCCAGCACCATCGGGCGGAGCAGGTGCGGGCTCGAGGCCGGTCCCCCGTGCCCGACGTGCGCAAACGCGACGCTGCCGAGTAGTGCGACACCCACAGCGCCTCCGGCTTGGCGGGCGGCATTGAGCACGGCGGCCCCCACTCCCGCCCGATCCGCACCGGCGGCGGCCAGCGCCACGCCGGTCATGGCCGGCATGGCCAACCCGACGAGTCCCAGAACCGCGGCGAGTCCGGCGAGCCCGGCAACGCCGAGCTGGTCGCCGAATCCGGCCAGGATCCCCGTTGCGGCCAGGCCACCGGTCAGTCCGATCAGCATGGGTGTTCTCGGGCCGAACCAGGTGGTCAGCCGCCCGGAGGCCAATGCGCACAGACCCACGACGGCAGTGAGCGGCAACAGGGCGAGGCCGGTTGCCGCCGCCGACTCGTGCAACGTGCGTTCCAGCACCAGCGCCAGGCAGAACAACGTTCCGTAGAGCCCGAGGTTGAACAGCAATCCGATGACGGTGGCCCCGCTGAACCGCGTGCTGGTGAACAGATCCGGCGCGAGCATCGGCGCGCGGACGTGGCGCTCGACCAGCACGAAGCCGACGCCCGTCAGCGCGGCGATACCGACCAGGCCCAGCGTGCGGGGATCGCTCCAACCCAGGACGGAGGTCTGGGTCAGGCCTGCGGTCAGCGCGCCCAGAGTGATCACAGCGAGGACCTGGCCGGCGAGATCGGGACGGGTCGTGGGGTTGCGCGGTGTCTCCCCGATCCGGCCGGCGACGATCGCGACCGATAGCGCGGCGACCGGCACCACCACCAGGAAGATCGCTCGCCAGCCCAGGGCGGTGACCAGCCCGCCACCGATCACCGGCCCGGCGGCCAACCCGATCCCGGACACCCCGCCCCATACGCCGAGAGCGCGGGCTCGGGCCTGGCCTTCGGGGAATCGATGCACGATCAGGACCAACGAGCACGGGACTACCGCAGCCGCGCCGACACCCTGCATCGCGCGCGCGGCGATCAGCACCGGTGTCGCCGGGGCGACCGCGCACGCGGCGCTCGCGGCTGCGAACAGAACCGAACCGCCGAGGTAGATCCGGCGGGTCCCCCAGCGGTCGCCCAGGCTTCCCGCGGTGAGCATCATCGCCGCGAACGCCACGGTGTAGGCGTTGAGCACCCACTGGACCGCGATCACGGACGCGCCGAGCGAGCTGGCGATGCTCCCCGTTCCCACGTTGACCGCCGTGGCATCGAAGAGCACCAGGAAGAAGCCCAGGCAGATCCCGGTGAGCGCCAGGCCCCGGTCGGCGGGCCCGGACCCGGTCGACTGCCGGCGGGCGGTGCAGGTCGAATCAGCCATCGTCTGCACAGCATGCTGTGGACCGCCTGATCCGTAAATGTGGCAATCTTTCCGGCAGCCTATGCGTGAGCCGAAGGCAGCCGATTGCAGCCGGCAGGAGATGACTCAACCGTGGACCTGATCGACCTGGACCTCGTCGTCCGCGTGGCCGACGCCGGCAGCATCACGCACGGGGCGGCGCGCGCACATCTCGCACTGCCCTCGGCCAGCGCCCGCATCCGCGCCCTGGAACGCACCATCGGTGCCGCGTTGTTCGACCGCGATCGCCGCGGCGTGACACCGACTGCGGCGGGCGCGCTGCTGGTACGCCACGCCCGAACGATCGGCCGGGCGGTGGACAGGCTGCAGACCGAACTTGCCGAGTACGTAGAAGGCCATGGCGCCACCGTTCGGGTCCTGGCCAACACCGCGGCCACCGCGAGCGTGGTTCCCCCGGCCTTGACGACATTCCTGGCGGCACACCCGACCACGCGCATCGACCTCGACGAACGTCCGGGTCACCGCATCGTCGCCGCGATCGCCGAACGGCGCGCCGACCTCGGGATCGTCGCTGACACGCGTCGACCTCGGCCGGCTCGAAACCCGCACGCTGCGCCCCGACCCGCTCGTGGTCGTCACCCCTCCCGACGACCCGCTGACCACCCGCACCTCGGTGGCCTACCGCGACGTTCTGCACCGGCCCTTCGTCGGGCTCAGCCACGGCAGCGCACTTCAGGAGCACCTGGAAGGCCACGCGCTCCCCCTTGGTTCCCAACCGGCCTACCGCGTGCGCCTGCCCGGCGTCGACGCCGTTTGCCACACCGTCGCCGCCGGTATCGGGATCGCGATCCTCCCCCTGCACGCCATCACCTCGTGGATCAGCGACGGCAGCATCGCCGCGACCGCTCTCGAAGATCCGTGGGCCGAGCGCAACCTCACCGTGTGTTTCACCAGCGACGCCGAGTTGTCCGGCACCGCGCATGCTCTGCTGGACCACCTGACCCTGGGCGACGGCACACCCCCGAGCCGATAAGTGGGCCGCCCCTCCGACGGTGCGGCTCGTCTGCTCGCGAGCGCTCAGCTACGGCCTGCGGTCAGGCCGGCCCGGCGGCGGAGCCCGGCACGCAGCCCGAGGCCCACGACGACGGCGAGCATCGCCGAGCCGATCCCGGTCTTGATCCAGCCGTCCGTGGCGCTCGCCCGGCCGGCGAGGGTCACGACGCTCGGCGAGCCCGGGGCGTACTCAACCCGCAGGCGCGACCCGATCGCGTACCGGCCGGCTTCGTGCGGCACGTTCAGCGTGCCGTTGCTGATCCCGCCCGCGGTCGGATACGACACCTCCACGGCGAACTTGCCGTAGCCGTCGTTGGCGATCACCTGTGCATCGGCGCGCACGCCCCCCGTGGCGATGTCGTGAGCATGCCGCACGTCGCTGATGCCGACGCCGAGAAGGACAGCGCCGCAGGCCACGAACGCGAGCAGTGGCAACCAGGCAAGCGTCCGCGCGACGCGGGTTGTCACGCCGCTACCCTGCCCGCCGTGCGAACAGGCTGCCCGACCGGTCGACCCGCAGGCGCAACCCACCGGCGAACGAACCCGCCCACGCCGGATCGGGATCGCTCGCGCCGGGCTGCTCACCGTGCACGAACCGCAGGTCGACGTACCCCTCGCCGCGCGCACGCCCGCCGGGCTGGTCGGACGGAATCCAGATGAGCGGATTGCGATTGCCGGTGCGGACAAGCGCACCCGAGGACATCGTGCGGCCTTCGGACACGCCGGGGATGTCGGCGAGCCAGACCTGGCCGAGGTTCGCCGTCCACCCGATCGACGCGCCGCCGCGGAAGTAGCCGAACCGGCCCGACCGCACCGACCAGAGCGCCTGGCCGTCCGGGCCGATCGCGGCAAGGTGGTTGCCGGCCGATTCGAATGCGAGGACGTTGCCGGCGGCCAGGGTGACGCCGTCGTCGTTCAACGTCGGCTGCCCGGCACCGGCGAATGCCCACCCGGCATGAGTCCAGCGCACGGCACCGCTTCGCAGGTCGATGCCGGTGAGGGCGCTCGACCCGACATAGGGATCACCCGATCCGATAAGGGTGTCGCCGAGCACGTACCACGACGGTCCGCCGCCAGTGCGGTCGCGTTCGGCGCCCAGGTTCGTCAGGTCAGGTCTCGTGATCGTCCACATCTGCCGGCCATCTGCGGTGGCGTACGCCGTCAGGTCCGACCCCTGCGACTGCACGACGACCTCGCCCCGACCGCTGTAGACCGGGCGCGCGATGGCCTCACCCCGGCCGGTCTGGCGCCAGCGTTCCTTGCCCGAGAACGGATCGACGGATTCGAAGACCGGCGATCCGCTCGTTGCGATGCCGAGGCAGATGTCCGGGCCGCAGGCGATCGGCGACCGGAATGCCGCGTCGTTCTCCTCGATCGGCAGTGCCCGGCTCCACAGCACGGCGCCGGTGCCGGCCGCCCGGGACACGAGCCGGGCCCTGTCCTCCGTGTCGGTCTCGACCTCGACGGCCACCGGCCCGGACGGCGTGACGAACCCGATCGGACGGGTCGACACACCCGCCACGGTGTCGCGCGTGCCCTTGTCGTGCACTTGCCACAACACCCGGCCGGTACGCGCGTCGAGCGCGGCCGATCCGAGGCTCGTGCCGTCGACCCCGAGGCCGACGAGGGCGATGTCGCCCACGACCGCCGGCGTGCTGGTCGCGCCGAGCGAGATCGCGTCCTGTCGCCAGCCGCCGACCGACGCCTCAGGCGCCGGACCGCCCGGCGCGACCGGAGCCGGTTTCGCCGATCCGTTCGAACAGGCGGCAAGGCCGAGGAGGGCCAATGCCGAGACTGCGGCGCACATCGTTGGTCGCACAGCCGGGAGTATAGGAAGATCGCGACGAATCACTCCGATCGGCGGTTGCCATACCAGCGGGGCGCAGACCGGCCGGCCCAGAAATCGGCCGTTACTCTCGGCGCGTGGTCATGGAGTCCGATCTGGAACTGAACGACGGGCGGACGTTGCACGTCTACGACGCCCGAACCGACGACACGGGCGCCCGGCTGACGGTCATTTGGCACCACGGCACGCCGAATACCGGTGCGCCGCCCGAGCCCCTGTTCGCCGCCGCCGACCGATACGGCGTGCAGTGGGTGTCCTACGACCGGCCTGGATACGGCGGGTCGACCCCCCGCGCCGGACGCGACATCGCGTCAGCGGCCGAGGACGTCGCGAGCATCGCCGACGCGCTCGGCATCGATCGGTTTGCCGTCATGGGCCATTCCGGCGGGGCGCCCCACGCCCTGGCCTGTGCCGCGCTGCTACCCGGGCGCGTGCTCGCCGCGGTCTGCGCGTCCGGGCCCGCTCCGTTCGGCGCCGAGGGCCTCGACTGGTTCGGGGGCATGGCCGGGGCGAGCGCCGCGGAATTGGGCGCCGCCGCGGCGGGACGCACGGCACTGGAAGACCACATCGCCACCGCCGAGTTCGACCCGGAGGTCTTCACCCAGGCCGATCAGGCGGCACTGGCTGGGGCATGGTCGTGGCTGGCCCGGGTGGCCGGGCAGGCCGTCGAGGCCGGGCCTGGAGGCATGGTGGACGACAACCTCGCCTACGTGGGCCCGTGGGGTTTCGACCCCGGTCGGGTAAGCCCACCCGTCCTGTTCCTGCACGGTGGACAGGACCGCATGGTGCCCAGTTCGCACGCCACCTGGCTCGCCGGACAGGTGCCGTGCGCCGAGGTGTGGATCAGGCCGGACGACGGGCATGTCTCGATCCTGGACGCCGGGCCGGCCGCCCTGGACTGGCTGCGCGTGCAGGCCGACCGGGAGGCCCAGGAGGCCTAGAAGGCCTAGCCTCGAAGCCACGTACGGCGGCGCAGCAACGATGCATCGCGCCGGGCTGGGGAGGGAGGCGTACGCCGTGTCCGAGCGCGACGACGGGTCTCGTTCCAACCTGCAGGCGCAATGCGACCGGTGCTTCGGGTTGTGCTGCGTGGCACCGGCGTTCTCGGTGTCCGCAGACTTCGCGATCGACAAACCAGCCGGACGCGCCTGCCCGAATCTGCAGGCCGATTTTCGGTGCGGCATTCACAATCGCCTGCGGCCGCAGGGATTTGCGGGCTGCACGGTCTATGACTGCTTCGGTGCCGGGCAGCAGATCTCCCAGGTCACGTTCGGCGGAAGGGACTGGCGCGACGCTCCGGAAACGGCGACGCAGATGTTCGACGCGTTCGCCGTCATGCGCCAACTGCACGAACTGCTCTGGTACCTGACCGAGGCGCTGGCCCTCCCCGCGGCGGGCTCGATCGGCAAGGATCTGGGCGCCGCACTCGACGAGACGCGACGCCTGACCTACGAGGGGCCCGGAGCACTCGGCGAACTCGACATCGCGGCGCACCGGGCGTTCGTCAACGAACTGCTGGCCCGCGCGAGCGAACTCGAACGAGCAGGCGTGCCCGGCCCGCACGCGAACCATCGGGGTGCTGACCTGATCGGTGGCGACTTCCGCGCGGCCGATCTGCGCGGTGCCAACCTGCGCGGCGCCTTCCTGATCGCGGCCGACCTCACCGGCGCCGACCTGACCGGGGCCGACGTGATCGGTGCCGACTTCCGCGATGCGGACGTCCGGGGCGCCGATCTCGCCGGGTGCATCTTCCTCATCCAGTCGCAACTCGACGCAGCCAGAGGCGACGAACACACGAAGTTGCCAGGGGCGCTCCGGCGCCCGGCGCACTGGCCGAGCGCCGAGGCGCCCTGAAGGTCACCCCGCCGCGCGATCGGCGAACGGGCGCCGGCGCAGCGCCGGATCGGTCAGCACCGCCAGGGGGAACGAACCGTTGGGGTCGTACACGTTCGTGCCCGGCGCCACGATCGCGTCGATCCGATCGAGGGTTTCGTCGTCGAGGACGAGCGACGCACCCTTGACCAGATCCTCCAGTTGCTGCATGGTGCGCGGCCCGATGATCGCCGAGGTCACCGCGGGATGCGTGACGGTGAACGCCACCGCGAGTTCGGGCAGCGTGGCGCCGATGCCGTCTGCCACCTCGACCAGTCTCTCGACGATGTCGAGTTTGGCGGCGTTCTCGGGGATCGTCGGATCGAAGCGTCCCGGATTGATCGCGGGGCGGCCCGATCGTCAGATCGACCGGCCGGCCCTTTCGGTAGCGGCCGGTGAGGAATCCGAAGGCGAGCGGGCTCCAGACCAGCACGCCCATTCCGTAGCGCCGGCAGGTCGGCAGCACGGACGCCTCGATGCCGCGGGCGAGGATCGAGTACGGCGGCTGCTCGGTCCGAAAGCGCCCGAGCCCACGACGCTCGGCCACGTGATGCGACTCGGCGATCTGCTCGGCCGGGAACGTCGAGCATCCGAACGCGCGGATCTTGCCCTGACGGACCAGGTCACTCAGCACGGAAAGCGTTTCCTCGATGTCGGTCGAGGGATCGGGCCGGTGCACCTGATAGAGGTCGATCCAATCGGTCTGCAACCGCTCGAGGCTGTCCTCGACCTCCTTGAGGATCCAGCGGCGTGAGTTGCCACTGCGGTTGCGGCCCTCCCCCATCTGGAAGTGCACCTTCGTGGCGAGCACGACGTCGTCGCGACGCCCGCGCAGCGCCTGGCCGACGATCTGCTCCGACTCCCCCGCCGAATACATGTCAGCGGTGTCGACGAAGTTGATGCCCTGGTCGAGAGCGGCGTGAATGATGCGCACGCAGTCGTCGTGGTCAGGGTTGCCGACGGCGCCGAACATCATCGCGCCGAGGCAGTGGACGCTCACCTCGATGCCGGTGCCGCCGAGGGTGCGGTAGCGCATGGTCATTCTCCTTCTTGCCCGAGGTCTTGCCCGAGGTCGAGCAGTTGCCGGGCGGTCATTGTCCGGACCCTAGGAGCTAGAGCCGCCTCTAGCTCAAGCGCTTTATGCTGGACGGCATGTCTGAGGCGGCAACGAGTTTGAGCATCGGGCAGGTCGCCGAGCGCACCGGACTCAGCGTGCACGCCCTGCGCTTCTACGAGCGCGAAGGCATCCTCGCCAACCCCGTGCGGCGCGGGCCGGGCGGACGCCGCGTCTACGACGAGGACGACGTCGAGTGGCTGAACCTGTGCATCATCCTGCGCGCGTCGGGCATGCCGCTGCCGGCGATCCGGCGCTACACCGAGTTGGTCCGCGAAGGCGACGGCAACGAGAAGGAACGGTTGACGCTACTGCGGCGGCACCAACAGCAGGTGAACGCCCAGATCGCCGAACTGACGAAGAGCCTCGACCTCATCAACTTCAAGGTCGGGGTGTACGAGGACATCCTCGCCGAAGGCGCCACCGCCGACTCGTGCACTCCCCCGGTCTACGGTTCGTAGGCCAGGTTGGGCCGCAGCCAGCGCTCGACCTCGGCGAGGTCCAGGCCGCGCCGGCGCGGCGTAGTCCTCGACCTGGTCCCGGCCGATCCGCCCGACGGTGAAGTACCGCGAGGCCGGGTGGGCGAAGATCAGCCCGCTGACGCTCGCGGCCGGCGTCATCGCGAACGACTCGGTCAGCGCCATGCCGAGCTCGTCGGCGTCGAGCAGGTCGAACAGGCGCCTGCTTCTGGCTGTGGTCGGGGCTGGCCGGGTAGCCGAGCGCCGGCCGGATGCCGCGGAACCGCTCGGCGTGCAGGTCCTCGATCGCCGGGTCGGCGTCGGGCTCGAACCAGTCGCGGCGCGCCTGCAGGTGGATGTACTCGGCGAACGCCTCGGCCAGCCGGTCGGCCAGCGCCTTGACCATGATGGCCCGGTAGTCGTCGTTGCTGCGCCTCGTACTGGCGCCGCCAGCGTCTCGGCGCCGTGGATGGCGACGGCGAACCCGCCGAGGTGGTCGCCGGCCGGGGCGATGTAGTCGGCCAGGCACCGGTTGGGCCGGCCCGTCGGGCTTCTCGGTCTGCTGGCGCAGCATCGGGAACCGGACCGCGTCGCTCGCGGCGCGTCGACGACGATGTCGTCGCCGCTCGGAGTGGGCCGGCCAGAAGCCGTACGACGCCGCGGGCCGTGAAGCGAGGTCCGTCGGCGATGATCTCGTCGAGCAGCGCGTTCGCGTCGTCGAACAGCTCGCGGGCCACCGGCTGGTCGAGGATCGCCGGGTACTTGCCCTTCAGCTCCCAGGCCAGGAACAGGAACTGCCAGTCGATCATCGCGCGCAGCGTCGGTCGAGGTCCGGCTGCGACGATCCGCGACGCCGGTGAACGCGGGCACCGGGCAGGTCGTCGAAGCGACGACCTGCTCGCGGTTGGCCCGGGCCTGCGCCAGCGTCAGCAGCGGGCTGCCGCTGCCGGTTCGCGTGCTGCTCGCGCAGCCGCTCCTGCTCGGCCCGGTTGCTCGTGTCCAGCTGCTCGGCGCCGTCGGCGTCGAGCAGGTCGGACACCACGCCGACGACCCGGGACGCGTCGAGCACGTGCACGGTCGTGCCGTCGTAGGCGGGCGCGATCCGCACCGCGGTGTGCTGCCGCGAGGTGGTCGCGCCGCCGATCAGCAGCGGCAGCTTCGAGCCCGCGGCGCTGCATCTCGGCGGCGACGGTGACCATCTCGTCCAGCGACGGCGTGATCAGCCCGGACAGCCCGATCGCGTCGGCGCCCTCGGCGACCGCGGTGTCCAGGATCTTCGCGGCCGGCACCATCACGCCGAGGTCGATCACCTCGTAGTTGTTGCAGCCGAGCACGACGCCGACGATGTTCTTGCCGATGTCGTGCACGTCGCCCTTGACGGTGGCGAGCACGACCTTGCCCTGGCCGCGGCTCGGCGCTCGGACGCGTCCCTCCAGCCGCGCCTGCTCCTTCTCGGCCTCCATGAACGGCTCCAGGTAGGCCACCGAGCGCTTCATCACCCGGGCGCTCTTGACCACCTGCGGCAGGAACATCTTCCCGGCGCCGAACAGGTCGCCGACGATCTTCATGCCGTCCATCAGCGGGCCCTCGATGACGTCGAGCGGGCGCGCCGCCTGCTGCCGGGCCTCCTCGGTGTCGGCCTCGATGAAGTCGACGATGCCGTGCACCAGGGCGTGCGCGAGCCGCTCCTCGACCGGCGCCTCGCGCCAGGACAGGTCGACCTCGCGCTGGGTGCCCGAGCCGCTCACCGTCTCGGCGAAGGCGACCAGCCGGTCGGTGGCGTCCGGCGCGCCGGTCGAAGAGCACGTCCTCGACGAGCTCCAGCAGGTCGGCCGGGATGTCCTCGTAGACCGCGAGCTGGCCGGCGTTGACGATGCCCATGTCCAGCCCGGCCCGCACGGCGTGGAGCAGGAACGCCGAGTGCATCGCCTCGCGCACGACGTCGTTGCCGCGGAAGGAGAACGACAGGTTGGAGATGCCGCCGCTGGTGCGGGCGCCCGGGCAGCGCTGCTTGATCAGCGGCAGCGCGTCGATGAACGCCTTGGCGTAGCCGTTGTGCTCGGCGATGCCGGTGGCGACGGCGAGCACGTTCGGGTCGAAGACGATGTCCTCGGCGGCGAACCCGGCCTGCTGCGTCAGCAGGTCGTAGGCCCGGCCGCAGATCGACACCTTGCGCTCGACGGTGTCGGCCTGGCCCTGCTCGTCGAAGGCCATGACGACCACGCCGGCGCCGTAGTCGCGGATGCGCCGGGCCTGGTCGAGGAACGGCTCCTCGCCCTCCTTGAGGCTGATCGAGTTGACGACGCCCTTGCCCTGCACGCACTTGAGCCCGGCCTCGAGCACGCTCCACCGCGAGCTGTCGACCATGATCGGGATGCGGGCGACCTCGGGCTCGGTGGCGATCAGGTTCAGGAACGTGGTCATCGCCTGCTCGCTGTCGAGCAGGTCGGCGTCCATGTTCACGTCGAGCAGGTTGGCGCCGCCGCGCACCTGCTCCAGGGCGACGTCGACCGCGGCCTGGTGGTCGTCCGGCCTCGATCAGGCGCCGGAACCGCGCCGAGCCGGTGACGTTCGTCCGCTCGCCGATCATCACGAAGCCGGTGTCCGGCGCCGATCTCGAACGGCTCCAGGCCGCTGAACCGGGTGCGCGCCGGCGGCGCCGGCGACCTGCGCGGGGCGCCAGGCCGGACACGGCGGCCGGCGATCTGCGCGATGTGCGCCGGGCGTCGTGCCGCAGCAGCCGCCGACGATGTTGACCATGCCGGCCGCGGCGAACTCGCCGAGCAGCCGCGCCGTCTCGTCCGGCGTCTGGTCGTAGCCGCCGAACGCGTTCGGCAGGCCGGCGTTGGGTGGCAGGCCGTGTACGTGCCGGCCAGCCGGGACAGTTCGGCGACGTGCGGGCGCATCTCCTCGGCGCCCAGCGAGCAGTTCACGCCGACGACCAGCGGCTGGGCGTGCTCGATCGAGCTCCAGAACGCCTCGACGGTCTGCCCGGACAGCGTCCGCCCGCTCAGGTCGACGATCGTGACCGAGATCCACAGCGGCAGGTGCGGGGCGACCTCGCGGGCGGCGGCGATCGCGGCCTTCGCGTTGAGCGTGTCGAAGATCGTCTCGATCAGCAGCAGGTCGACGCCGCCCTCGGCCAGCGCCTGGATCTGCTCGGCGTAGGCGGCGTGGACCTGGTCGAACGTCACCGCGCGGTAGGCCGGGTCGTCCACCCGCGGCGACAGCGACAGCGTGACGTTCAGCGGGCCGATCGAGCCGGCGACGAACCGGCCGCCGACCTCGTCGGCGGCCTGCCGGGCCAGCTGGGCGCCCGCGCAGGTTCATCTCCCGGACCAGCGGCTGCAGGCCGTAGTCGGCCTGGCCGATGCTGGTGGCGGTGAACGTGTTGGTGGTGGTGATGTCGGCGCCGGCCGCCAGGTACTGCCGGTGGACGTCGAGGATGACGTCCGGCCGGGTCAGGTTGAGCAGGTCCGGGTCGCCGGTGACGTCGTGCGGGTGGTCGGCCAACCGCTCGCCGCGGTAGTCGGCCGCGGTGAGGCCGGCGCCCTGCAGCATCGTGCCCCAGGCGCCGTCCAGTACCGCGACACGTTGCTGCAAGAGATCGTGGAAAGGCTTCGCGTTGCGCTCTGCATCAGGGCTCGGGAAATCGTGCACGGGTCGCCTCCTCGATAGGAGGCGCCCTTCTTACGTGTCCCAGGGACGAGCGTGGCGGACATAGTGCCCAAAGTCCGTCGCAGCGCCTCTCGACCCTGATCGACAAGGATACCGCAGGCGACTCGCCCGGCTCGACCGCTCGTATCCGATATCGGTCATCGGCCGCCTCGTCAGCTCGATCTGGGCCGGTGCGCGGTTGTCAACTGCGGGCGCAGGGTCTCACCGACCCACTGCGCCCACTGCTCGGATGTCCAGCCGCGATCGCGTACGAACAGCAGGTACAGCTCCGGACCGAGCAGGCCGTAGAGCACGTCGGCCGCGTGGCCCGCGCTCACTCCCGGGCGCGCCCCACGCTTTGCCACCAGCGCCCGCGCGGCGGCCTTCATGACGGTGAAGCGCGGATCACTCTCCTGCTCCCAGAGTCCGGCGATCTCCGGATCCATCGCGGCCGCGGTTCGCAGCACCTCGGTGATCGGAGCGGCCCGCTCAAGGATCGGCCGGGTGCCGTCGATGTGCAGCCGCAACTGTTCGGAGGCGGTTTCCGCTTTGAGTGCAGCACGAAACCACGGACGGTCCATGGTCGCCACCGGCTCGTCGTCGCCCGCGATGGCCACATCGACGAGTTCCTTCAGCAGCGCACGCTTCGTGCCGAACACGAAGTAGATCGTCTGCACGGCGACGCCCGCCCGATCGGCCACATCCTGCAACGCGGTCACGCCATACCCGTGCTCGACGAAGAGGTCATAGGCAGCGTCTCGAATTCGTTGCCGGGTCAGCCGGGCCTTCTCGCTGCGCTTATTCTCCTTGACCGTCCGCATGACTGTAGTGTAGCTCTAATGTCATTCACTAGTGATGGACTCTAGTGACGGATTCCAAGGAGAGAGCTACATGGCTGTATTGAGATTCGCGCACTTCACCACCGACCCTGACCGCACCGATGAGATGCTCGCCAAGCGCGCAGCGCTGGTCGCGACGATCAAGGAGCAGTTTCCCGCGTTGACTGAGACCCGCCTGGCGAGGGTCGACCAGAGCACGTGGATCGACACCTGGCGCTGGGAGTCACTCGCCGAGGCGGAGACGGCGATCTCGCGCGCGCCGTCCATCCCCGAGGCAGGGGCCGCATTCGCCGTGACGTCCGACATGAGCGCGCACTTCGCCGAGATCGTGGACGAGGGGTAGGCACCGGCCGGCCCACGCGCAAGACTGCACGCGCAAAGGGAAGGTTTCACGATGCACGGAGAATGGACCGCGGTCGCCACGGTGCACAGCGAACGCACCAATCCAGCAGACACCGACGAGTGGGGTGCCGTAGTCAGTTCGATCGTGCTCGACGATCGCTTCGGTGCCGAGGCCCTGACCGGCCTCGCCGATTTCTCCCATGTCGAGGTGATCTTCTTCTTCGACCGACTGGCCGAGCGTGAGAACTACCGCGACATCAGGTCACCGCGCGGCCGGGCCGACCTGCCCGCGGTCGGCGTCTTCGCCGACCGCGGGCCGCGCCGGCCGAACCGGCTGGGCGTCACCCGATGCGAGATCGTCTCGGTGGACGGCACGCGACTGAAGGTCCGCGGCCTCGACGCGGTCGACGGCACCGCCGTCCTCGACCTCAAGCCGGTGATGAACGCGTTCACGCCGGCGCAGGTGCGCGAGCCGGATTGGGTGGCTCTGCTGATGCGCGACTACTGGTCTCGATGACCGCGGTGCGTCCGGTCTCTCGCTTCTCGTGACGGGCGCACCGCGCAGGCGCTAGCGTTGCGCGATGACCGACCCCACGCCGGGCACCGCGTCGAGGGCACGCAGCCTGCTGCGCAGTTACGTGGCCGACGCCAGGCACGGGCCGCTGCCGGCCCTCCTCCTGCTGCTCACGACGGTCACCGGCCTGATCGATGCGGCAAGCGTCCTCAGTCTCGGACGGGTATTCGTCGCCAACATGACCGGCAACATCGTCTTCATCGGGTTCGGCCTGGTCAACACACCGGGCTTCTCCCTGGCGGCGTCGCTGTCGGCGCTCGCGGGCTTTCTCGTCGGCGCCGTCATCGGCGGCGGGTACGTGTCGAGGTTCGGTGAGCATCGCGGCGTGCTGTTGCGCAACACGACCGCCACGGAGTTCCTGCTGCTGCTCCTCGCACTCGTCGTCACCGCCGCAGCCGGCACTCCGCTCGACGGCCGACTGCGCGACCTCGTCGTCTCTCTGGCCGCGGTCGCGCTCGGTATGCAGAACGCGGCGGTGCGCCGCCTCGCCGTTCCGGACATCACGACGACGGTGGTAACGATGACGCTCACCGCGGTCGCGGCCGAGAGCCGCCGGGCCAAAGCCGCCGTGGAACTTCGGCGGGTCCTCGCCGTCGTCGACGATGCTCCTCGGTGCCATCGGCGGTGCGCTGCTCGTCCTGCACGCGAGCGTCGTCTGGGCGATCGCCGTGCCCGATGGTGCTGATCGGCGTCACCGCCGTCTGCGCGGCCCTCGCCAGCAGGCACGCGGCCGACTGGCACCACATCGCACATTGACCAGCCTGGCGAACAGGGCAGATAGTCACTCACGGCCCGGAACCCCATGACCGGCCGGTAGGAGGCAACGTACACATGCCGGCCACCCGAAAAGTCCGCGCGACGGACGGAATCGAACTCGCGGTCACCGAATCGGGACCGCCCGGGGCGCCGACGATCGTCTGCGTGCACGGCTACCCGGACAACTCCTCGGTGTGGGACGCCCTGGCGGCCGAACTGACGAGCCGCTGTCGTGTGGTCACCTATGACGTGCGCGGCTCGGGCGAGTCCGACAAGCCGCAGCGACGGGACGCCTACCGGCTCGACCAACTCGCCGATGACCTCCGCAGCGTCGTAGATGCCGTGAGCCCGGATCGCGCGGTGCATCTGCTCGGGCACGACTGGGGATCGGTGCAGTGCTGGCACGCAATAGCGACGAGCGGATCGCCGCGCGGATCGCGTCCTACACCTCGATCTCCGGGCCGAGCCTCGACCACTCCGCCGCCTGGATGCGCTCGGCGCTGCGCCGCGACGGGGCCAAGCCGCAGCAGGTCGTTCGGCAACTGATCGACTCGAGCTACGTCGTACTGTTCAACCTGCCGGTCGTGCCGGAATGGCTGTGGCGCAAGGGCTTTCTCGACCGAGCCCTCGCCGCGAAGGCGAAGGTCCCCTCGGCCGGGACCGGCACCGGTGCCGCGCCGTCGCGGCCACTGCCGGACAAGATCAACGGCCTGAACCTCTACCGGGCCAACATGCTGGGACGGCTGGCCCGGCCGCGACCTCGGCGAACGGCCGTTCCGGTGCTGGTGCTCGCGCCGACGCGCGACCCGTTCGTCTCGCCGGTACTGCAGGCCGAGGCGCCGGCTCCCTGGGTGTCCGACCTGCGAGTGGCAACGATCGCGGGCGGCCACTGGATCATCGTCACCGACCCCGAGGTGGTCGCCACGCACGTGTACGAGCTGATCGACTACACCGAAGCGGGCAACGGCGAGCGGCCGAAACCAGCGGCACCTTCGGCGGAGACGCCCGCCACCTAGCCCGCGCCCGCGTCGTCAGCCGACGCCGACGGCCAGCTCGAGTGCCGCGAGTTCGCTGCCGAGGTAGCCGAGCAGTCGCTGCAGGTGCGGCACGCTGCGCCGGCATCCGGTCAGGCCGAACGCGAGTTCGTCCGAGTAACTGGTGCACGTGATGTTGAGGGCCTGACCGTCCACCGGAATCGAAAGCGGATACATGCCGACCAGCCGCGCACCGTTGTAGTACAAGGGCGATCGCGGGCCGGGCACATTCGAGATCACCAGATTGAACGGTGGGCGCAGCATGTTCTGCACGCCGAGCAGCGGCGCAAGCCCGAGCGGGCTCACGCCGAGCAGGCTCATGGCCATGATCTGGATCGGGCTCATCGTCGACATGGCGGCCTTGCCGTCCACCATCGACGTGTGAATTCGCGCCAGCCGGTCGGCCGGATCGGCCAGATCGGTCGCGAGGTTGCACATGACGACGCCGACTGCGTTGCCGCCCTCGCGACGGTGATCATCGACGTGCAGCGACACCGGCACCATCGCGATCAGCGGCGACTCGGGCAGTGCGTCCAGATCCTGCATGTAGCCGCGCAACGCTCCCGAGCACATGGCCAGGACGACGTCGTTGACCGTGGCGCCGGCTTCCTTTCCCACCCGGCGGATCCGTTCGATCGGCCATGACTGCGCAGCGAACCGGCGCGCGCCGGTGATCGGCACGTTCAGCATCGTCTTCGGCGCCGAGAACGACAGCGGCGCGGCCTGCTCGTGGATGCCGCGGTTGACGGTCCGGACCAGGGCGAACGGCAGGCCGGCCGCGTCGCCGGCCACGCTGAGCGCACTGCGCAGCGCGTTCGCCGGAATGTCGAGCGGGCGACGGCCGGGCGTAGGCGTGTCGGTCGGCGTGTCGGCCTCTGCCGGGTCAGCGGCCGGGACCGGACGACGCGCCCACGGCGGCAGCAGATCGCGCGCATCGGGATCCTCGCTCAGGCTGCTCTGCAGTATTCGCAAGGCGGATACGCCGTCGACCATGGCGTGATGGACCTTGAAGTACATGGCGAACCGGCCATCGGCCAGGCCCTCGATGACCGAGACCTCCCAGAGCGGCCGATGCCGATCGAGCAGGTTGCTGTGCAGCCGCGAACACAGCGCAAGCAACTCCAGGACCCGGCCCGGCTGCGGCAGCGCGGTATGCCGGACATGATGCTCGATGTCGAAGTCGTCGTCCTCGTCCCAGCCCCACAGGCCTGCGGTCGTCGGCGAGCGTCGCGCCCGGCGCCGGAACAGCGGCCGGACGTCGTCCGCGGCCACCATCTGCTCGAACGTGCGCCGGACGTCCGTCGAGTCGGCACCCTCGGGCGGGACGAACAGTTGCAGGCCGCCGACGTGCATCGGATGCTCGCGTGACTCCACCATCAGGAACATCGAGTCGGCGGGCGACATGGGTAGCAGCATCGTGCGACCTCCCGAAGGCGGGGTGACCACAGCACGTGGTCGCGACCAGCCCCGATGATGCCCGCGTTCTGGATGAGTGCCTACCTGCTCTCAGGGTGAGATACGTCCGGCTCGGCGCGTTCGTATCCCGGGCACTCCAGCACGGGCAGCCGGGGATATCGCGCCAAGCGTGCGTCCCACGCGGCGCGCAAGCACCGCAGGTAAGCCGTTTCGCGCCGGGTGACATTCACTCGTGCGTGCAGGCAGTCGGCGCACAGACCGGGTGCGGCGCCGAGCAATCGGGTCGCGTCCGCGTCACTGCGCGACGTTTCGGCGGTTACCGGACGGCGTCGGCGTCAAGCGCCTCGGGGCCGGTCGTGTGCACCGGACCGTGCGGGTCGACGCAGTGATCCTCACCGACAGCGGAGACGTGGTCGACCTGCAGGGTCACATGACCGATTCCGTAGTCCGCGGCGAGCAACGACCGCAAGGCGCCGCCGACGACGTGGCAGTCCTTCGTGCTGTCGACGAGGACGTGCGCCGACATCGCGGCCTCCCCCGCCGCGATCTCCCACACGTGCAGGTCGTGAATCTGTTTCACTCCGTCGAGCGCCGCAAGCCGCGACCCGATCGACATCGGATCGAGATTCGACGGCGCCGCTTCGAGGAAGACCCGGCCGGCGGCCCGGATCAGCGCGACGCCGGTCCACGCCATGAGCGCGGCGACGACGAGCGAGGCGGCGGCATCGGCACGCGTCCACCCGCTGGCGAGGATCACGACGCCGGCCACCAAGGTCGCGAGGAAGGCCCAGACGTCGTTCACCAGATGCGCGACGGCGCCCCGCACGTTCAGGCTGCGCCGGTCGGCACGGGCGGCGAAAGCCGTCGCGGCTGCATTCACCGCGACTCCCACGACGGCGACCACGACCATCACGCCCCCGGCGGACGCCGGCGGATGCACGAGATGGCGCACCGCCTGCACGGCGAACCACGCCGCGAGCAGCAGCAACGTGATGCCGTTGGCCTGACCGGACAGGGCGTCGATCCGCGCCAGGCCGTAGGTGTAAGCACCCTTCGCCGGCCGCTCGACGACTCGTGAGGTGACAACCGCGAGCAGCAATGCCGCAGCGTCGGTGAGCATGTGCCCCGCGTCGCTCAGCAGCGCGAGCGAATGCGCGAGCAGGCCGGCGATCACCTCGCCGATCATGAACGCGACGATCAGGCGCAAGGGCGCCCAGCAGCCACCGGCGATCGGCTCGGCCCGACATGCCGTCGCCGAAGGGCCGTTGCCGCAATCCGCCATGACCGTGCCCCGCGTGACCGACTGCGACGTGACCCTGCGCCCCACGACCGGCTGCGCCGTCGATCGCCCGTCCGATCATGAGACGCCGGATCGTCGGCGCCTCCGGCCACCGACCGGCCCGTGGCCGGCCGGCGGCCCATCGTCGAGGACGGCGTCTTTGCCCCTGTCCTGTGGCCGGCCGTCGGCTGCATGCTCGGCCATGACTACGGCAACCCGGCCGCTCGGCCGGCGTGAACCAACGCGGTGTGGCCGGCATGTTCGAGCGCTGTGTCGAGCAGGACCCGCACGTGCGTATCCGCAAGCTGGTAGTAGCGCATTACGCCCCGACCGGCGCACCTGAACGATGCGGTGCGCCCGCAGCAGACGCAACGCGTGCGACGTAGCGGATTCGCTCATTCGGGCCGTCGCCGCGAGTTGGCCGACGCTCGCCTCGCCGACCCGCAACGCCGTGAGCAGACGCAGCCGGCCGGGATCGGCGAGCATGGCAAACACCTCCGCCGCATCGACGATGTCAGCGTGCGACGGCAGGACGACCGCGCGCCTCGGATGCACGACATCGGTGATATCTGAACGACTGCTCACATGTTCAGTCTTACAGCCGATGCCGAGTCGAACAAGTCGGCCCCGTAGACCATGCCCATCGCGGCACGCACCTGCGCAAGCGTCTCGTCGGCCAGGGCATTCGTACGCTCCTCGCCTCGCCGCAGGACGGCCGCTACATCGGCGGCGTCGAACAGGGCGCGCCGCTGCCGGATCGGAGCGAGAAACGCGTCGACCGCCTCGGCCACCACGGACTTCAGCGCCGAGGCACCGCCGAGGCCGATCTCGTCGGCCAGCGCGCCCGGGTCCTGCCCGGCGCACAACGCCGCGATACGCAGCAGGTTCGCCACTTCGGGACGGCGATCCGGCTCGAACGTGATGAGCCGCTCCGCATCGGTGCGCGCCGCCCGCACCTTCGTCGCGATCTCGTCGGCGGTGTCGCGCAGCGAGATCGCGTTGCCGGTGCTCTTGCCCATCTTGCGCCCGTCCAGCCCGAGTAGAACCGGCGCTTCGCCGAGCATCGGCTCGGGCACCGGGAAGACCTCGCCGTAGCGCTCGTTGAAGCGCCGGGCGATCGAGCGGGTCAGCTCGAGATGCGGCAACTGATCCTTGCCCACCGGAACCAGATCGGCCTTGCAGAACAGCACATCCGCCGCCTGGTGCACCGGGTAGGTCATCATCAGTCCGCTCACCGTCGAGCGCCCGGACAGGCGGATCTCCTCTTTGACGGTGGGATTGCGCGACAGCTCGCCCATGCCGACCAGCGACAGGAACGGCAGCATCAGCTGATGCAGCGCGGGAACGGCGCTGTGCGCGAAGATCGTCGTCCGCTCCGGATCGAGGCCGCAGCCGAGATAGTCGAGCACCATCTCGCGCACCACGCGCGGGATGTCGCCTGGATGGTCTCGATCGGCGATCACCTGGTAGTCGGCGACGACGATCAGCATGTCCACGACCGGAACGTTGCAGTTCGAGCCGGTTGGCGAGCGTGCCGAAGTAGTGGCCGAGGTGCAGTGCCCCGGTCGGCCGTTCGCCGGTCAGCACGCGCAGCGAGCCGTCGGCCGGTGCCGTGCGATCCATCGACCGGGAAATTGTTGGCGTGGACATGAGATGCCTCTCCGAAAGGTCGGGGGCGTCCGCGCCGGAACGAACATGATGGGCCGTCCAGCGGGACGGCCCATCAAGATGAATGGCAGCGTGAGCGGGGTCGTCCTAAGTGGACGGCCGCCACAGCGCGATACCGGAAGTCACAACACGACGGTAGCAGGGCGGCGCATCACCAATTCGTGTACAGCGGACGCCCCTCGGCGTAACCGGACGCGCTCTGCACACCGACGAGTGCGCGCTCGGCGTACTCGGGCAGGTTCGTCGCCCCGGTATAGGCGCACGCGGATCGCAGGCCGGCGGTGATCGTGTCGACCAGATCCTCGACCCCGGGCCGCAGCGGATCCAGATACATCCGGCCGGTCGAGATGCCCTCGTCGAACAATGCCTTGCGGGCCCGGTCGAACGCGCCCTCGCCGCTTGTCCGGTTGGCGACGGCCCGCGCCGACGCCATGCCGAAGCTCTCCTTGTACATCCGCCCGTCGGGCGCCTGGTGCAGATCGCCCGGCGACTCATAGGTCCCGGCGAACCACGACCCCACCATCACCGCAGACGCGCCCGCCGCGAGGGCAAGCGCGACGTCACGCGGATGGCGCACTCCCCCGTCGGCCCATACGTGCTTGCCGAGCGCCCGCGCCGCATCCGCGCATTCCAGCACGGCGGAGAACTGCGGCCGGCCGACCCCGGTCATCATCCGGGTCGTGCACATCGCGCCCGGGCCGACGCCGACCTTGACGATGTCGGCTCCGGCATCGACGAGGTCGCGCACGCCCGTCGGCGGAAACGACATTGCCGGCCACGATCGGGACGGACGGCGCGAGGGAGCGAACCGCGCCGAGCGCGTCGAACATCCGCTGCTGATGCCCGTGCGCGGTGTCGACGACGAGGACGTCGATACCGGCCTCGAGCAGCTCGCTGCGCCTTGCTCTTCACATCACCGTTCACGCCGATCGCCGCTGCGACACGCAGCCGACCCGATTCGTCAACCGCCGGTCGGTACAACGTCGCACGCAGCGCGGCGGTCTTGGTGAGGATGCCGGTGAGCCGCCCGGACCCGTCGACCACCGGCGCAAGCCGGCGATGCGCGGCCTCCAGCAACTCGAACGCCTTCTGCGGCGACACCGTGTCCTGCAAGGTGAGAACCGGCGTCGACATCACGCGGCGAAGCTGGGCGAAGCGGTCCGCGCCCAGGCAGTCCGCCTCGGTGACCACGCCGACCGGCCGGCCCTCGTCGACCACGACGACCGCACCGTGCGCGCGCTTGGGCAGCAACGCGAGCGCATCGCCGACCGGGCTGTCCGGCGACAGCGTGAGCGGGGTGTCATAGACGAGGTGCCGGGCTTTGACCCAGGAGACGACATCGCGCACGACATCGGCCGGGATGTCCTGCGGCAGGACCGCGAGGCCACCTCGCCGGGCCATCGTCTCGGCCATGCGGCGGCCCGCGACGGCGGTCATGTTGGCCACGACGAGCGGGATGGTCGCGCCGCTGCCGTCGACGGTCGACAGATCGACGTCGTATCGCGATGCGATCGCTGAGCGCGCCGGCACCATGAAGACGTCGTCGTAGGTCAGCTCGAACTGGGGGGCTGGGTCAATGAAGCGCACGAGGCCGTCAGTCTAGTCGCTGATCGGCGCACCTACGACGCATCGGCGAGGCGAATGCATCGCCCGGTCAGGTGGTCGCTGTCCGCATTGCGCAGGGTCGGCCTGACCCTCCGGGTTCGCTGAGAAATCCCACAGCCAGGGCGATCCGACGACCTAGGCTCACCTGCATGACCCTGGCCGTCTTCGACATCGACGGGGTTGTCGCAGACGTCCGCCATCGCCTGCACCACCTCGAGAGCCGCCCGAAGGATTGGCGCGGCTTCTTCCGGGCGGCCGGCGACGACACGCCTTTGGCCGAAGGTCTTGCGCTGGTCGCCGATCTGCAGCAGCGCCACGACATCGTCTGGCTGACCGGGCGGCCGGAATGGCTGCGCAAGACCACCCGCGACTGGCTCGGCTCCCACGGACTCCCCCTCGCCGACCTGTTCATGCGTGCGGACGGTGACTATCGCCCGGCCCGGCTGTACAAGCTCGACGTCCTGCGCCGCCTGTCGACTCGCCGGCAGATCGCCGCGTTCGTCGATGACGACGCCGAAGTCGTCGACGCTGCGCTGGCGGCCGGCCACCCGGCCCTGCTCGCCGACTGGACCGTGCGCGCGCCGGCTCTGCGTGACGCGCAAGATCGACTCGGACGCACCTGATGGGGAACGCCGTCTCAAGGCCGCGCCGCGCGGTCACCACTGACAACCCGCAGGCCGTGTGGCTTCGACGCTTCTTCCTCACCGTCGTCACGACCAGTTCGCTGGTCCTGGTGCCTTGGATCGCTTATCTCGCAACGAGCCTGCCGACCCGCCAGGTCGCCAATCCATGGAATGTCGCATGGGTCGGCTTCGACAGCGCGCTGGTGATCATGCTGAGTTGGACCGCCTGGAACGCGTGGCACCGCCGCCAGATGCTCATTCCGTCGGCGATCATCACCGCGACGCTGCTCATCTGCGATGCCTGGTTCGACATCGTGCTCGACTGGGGCTCACGGCACGTCATCGTCTCGATCATCTCGGCGCTCGTGGCCGAACTGCCGCTGGCCGCTTTGCTGCTCGGCGTCGCCATTCGGCTGATCCGAGTGATGCATCGAGTGCGCTGGAAGGAACTCGGCCATGACGGCGAAGCGCCACCACTGCGTCACGCACTCATCACCGATTTTGTACGTCAGGAGAATCCGGGCGACGAGTGACAGTGGCACAGTTGGATGACATTGACACACCAGTGCCGCGATATTGTGAGCGAAATGCCCTACGACACACCATCTCTGCGCCCTTAACCTGCTGGCACATGCAAAGTGCACGGAGCACACTCGTGTCGTAGATACCTGCAAGCGATTACAGGAAGAACCCGATGCTCAGCGAAGCACAACCGCCCCGCCCAGCCCGCGCGTGCATGCACATCCCGATGTGCCCGCCGGCCGATGCTTCCGACCGCGACGGCGCCCACGTCATCGCGTCACACCCGGAGCAGGGGTGGAGCCTTCTCTGCAATGGCGTCGTCCTGTTCGAGGACACCGGCGAGTTGCTTCCCGACGGCCAGAGCATCGCTGCCCGGCGCACCGAACTGCTTGCCGCCGCCGCGCACCGCAAAGCCGCTGATCCCTACCGGCTCGCCCGCCCTCGGCCTAGGCGCGCAGTCCTGCGAGCTAGGCGTACTCCTCCACCGGCGGGCACGCGCACACCAGATGGCGGTCGCCGTAGGCGCCGTCGATGCGCCGCACCGGCGCCCAGTACTTCCCCGCCGGATCGACCCCGTCCGGGTATGCCGCCTCGCGCCCGCGTGTACGGGTGGTCCCATTCGCCGGTCAGGCACGACGCCGTGTGCGGCGCGTTGCGCAGCGGGTTGTCCTCGGCCGGCCACTCCCCCGACGCCGACCAGGTCGATCTCGGCCTTGATCGCGATCATCGCGTCCACGAAACGGTCGAGCTCGACGAGATCCTCTGATTCGGTCGGCTCGACCATCAGCGTGCCTGCGACCGGGAACGACATCGTCGGCGCGTGGAATCCGTAGTCGATGAGCCGCTTGGCCACGTCGTCGACGGTGACGCCGGTGTCCTTGGTGATCTGGCGCAGATCGAGGATGCATTCGTGCGCCACCAGGCCGTGCGCGCCGGCGTACAGGACGGGGTAATGCGGCGCGAGTCGCTTTGCGAGGTAGTTCGCCGACAGGATCGCGGTCGCCGTCGCCCGGGTCAGCCCGGCCGGGCCCATCAGGCGCAGGTACGCCCAGGTGATCGGCAGGATCGACGCCGAGCCCCACGGTGCTGCCGCGATCGCGCCAGCTCCCGCTTTCCGGTCCGGCCGCCGGCTGCAGGGGATGATTGGGCAGGTACGGCGCCAGATGCGCGCGCACCGCCACCGGCCCGACGCCCGGCCCGCCGCCACCGTGCGGGATGCAGAACGTCTTGTGCAGATTCAGATGCGAGACGTCGGCGCCGAACTTGCCCGGCCGGGCCAGACCCACCATCGCGTTGAGGTTCGCTCCGTCGAGGTAGACCTGGCCGCCGGCGTCGTGCACGAGCGCGCACACGTCGGTGATGTGCTCCTCGAAGACGCCGTGCGTGGACGGGTAGGTCACCATCAACGCGGCGAGTGACGTCAGCGTGCTCGGCGATCTTCGCACGCAGGTCGTCGAGGTCGATCTCACCGGCTTCGCCAGCCGGTCTTCACCACGACGACGCGCATGCCGGCAAGCACGGCGCTGGCCGCGTTCGTGCCGTGGGCGCTCGCCGGGATCAGGCAGACGTTGCGGTGCGTGGCGCCGTTCGCACGGTGGTAGCCCGCGATCGCGAGCAGGCCGGCGAACTCGCCCTGCGCCCCGGCGTTCGGCTGCAGCGACACCGCGTCGTAGCCGGTGATCTCGGCGAGCCAGCGGGACAGGTCGTCGAATATCCGCGTGTAGCCGTCGAACTGGCCGCTCGGCGCGAACGGATGCAGATTCGCGAAGCCCGGCAGGCTGATCGGCTCCATCTCGGTGGTCGCGTTGAGCTTCATCGTGCAGGAGCCCAGCGGGATCATTCCGCGGTCGAGCGCGTAGTCGCGGTCGGCCAGACGGCGCAGGTAGCGAAGCATCGCCGTCTCGGACCGGTAGCTCCGGAATACCGGGTGGGTGAGGAATTGCGATGTCCGGGCCAGCCCATCAGGCAGCGGGTCGGCCACATCGAGGCGCTCGACGTCGGTGAAAGTCAGGCCCAGCCCGAACGCGCGCCAGACGGCGACCAGATGCCCTCGACGGGTGACCTCGTCGCAGGAGATGGAAACGGTGTCGTCGTCGACCAGGCGCAGGTTGATGCCCTCGGCGAGCGCGGCCGCCACAACGGCCTGCGCGCGTCCGGGAACCTTGGCGGTGATCGTGTCGAAGAACACCGAATCGCTGACCTCGACGGCACCCTCGCGCAGACCGGCAGCCAGAATCGCCGTCAGGCGGCGGACCCGTTGCGCGATCGCGGTCAACCCGTCCGGGCCGTGGTAGACGGCGTACATGCTCGCGATGATCGCGAGCAGCACCTGCGCGGTGCAGATGTTGCTCGTGGCCTTCTCGCGACGGATGTGCTGCTCGCGCGTCTGCAGCGCGAGCCGGTACGCCGGGTTGCCGTCGGCGTCGACCGAAACGCCGACAAGGCGTCCCGGCAACTGGCGCTCCAGGCCGCTTCGGGTGGAGATGTAGCCCGCATGCGGTCCGCCGAACCCGATCGGCACGCCGAAACGCTGGGTCGTACCCACCGCGATGTCGGCGCCGACCTCGCCCGGCGCGACCAGCAGGGTGAGGGCGAGCAGGTCGGCCGCGACAGTGACCAGGGCGCCCCGCTCGTGCGCCGCGTCGACGATCGGGCGCAGGTCGCGAACCGCGCCGGAGGTGCCCGGGTACTGCACGAGCACGCCGAACACGTCGCCCTCGGGAAGCGGCTCGGCGAAGTCGTGTGTCACGACCGTCAGGCCGAGTGGCGTGGCCCGCGTCCGGACGACGTCGAGAGTCTGGGGCAGCACGTCGGCGTCGACGACGAAGGTGTCGCCGGCTTTGGCGGCACGATGCGCCAACGCCATCGCCTCGGCGGCAGCGGTCGCCTCGTCGAGTAGCGACGCGTCCGGCGACGGGCAGCCCGGTGAGGTCCTCGACCATGGTCTGGAAGTTCAGCAGCGCCTCGAGCCTGCCCTGGCTGATCTCGGGCTGATACGGCGTGTACGCGGTGTACCAGGCCGGGCTCTCGAGGACATTTCGGCGGATGACGGCCGGCGTGATCGTGTCGTAGTAGCCCAGACCGATCATCGAGGTGACGACCCGGTTGCGCCCGGCGAGTTCGCGCAGTTCCGCCGCGACGTCGGCCTCGGACGCGGCCGGCGGGAGGGCGAGTGCGAGCTTCTCCCGGATGCTTGCCGGGACGGCGTCGGCAAGCAGGTCGTCCATCGAGGAATAGCCGACGGCCTCGAGCATGCGCTGCTCGTCGGCGCCGTCGGCAATGCCGATGTGTCGGCTGGCGAATTCCACGGCGTGCTCGAGTTGGGACAGGGTCGGTGTGTCGGTCATGCGTGTCCTCGCCGCAGTCCGGGCAGGCAGTCGCCTGCACGAGCCGTTACTTGGGAATTGGTCTGCCCGCGCTTGCTCATCAGTGTGGCGCTCCTGCTGACATGACGGGTGCTCGTGCCGTCGGCGCGAGCTCCCCGACTGTCGGGCCGGTTGCCCTCCAGAGCGGCCTCATTCGCGCGGTCCGGGTGCCTGAGAGGTTCCGGGGAGGTTGCCCCTTCGGCGCCCGCCCGGCATGCCGAGCGGACTCTCCCGCGCGAGATCTTCGACCAGCCAACGACGGTACCAGCCAGTTCACGGCTGCTGCGTGACGGGCAGACGCCGGTGCGCCTGCGGCTCCGGCGCTACGCGGTCGCGGTGCGCTGCTGACGCCGCTGCGAGAGTTCGTCTGTCACGGAAGCTGCCGCTTCGCCCCCGCCGTCGGCGCGTTCGCTGGGCAGATGGGCGAGCGAGCCGACCAGTTCGCGCAGCGCACCGCCGAGGGCGATTCCGAACACGCCCTGGCCACCCCGCAGCAGGTCGACGACTTCCTCGGACGAGGTGCACTCGTAGACCGTCGCCCCGTCGGAAAGCAACGTGATACCGGCCAAATCGTCGACGCCGCGCAGGCGCAACGCCTCGACCGCGCTTCTGATGTTCTGCAGCGAGACGCCGGTATCGAGCAGACGCTTGACGACCTTCAGCACAAGGATGTCTTTGAACGAGTAGAGGCGCTGGCTGCCCGACCCGGTGGCTGACCTGATCGACGGGTCGACGAGCCCGGTGCGCGCCCAGTAGTCGAGTTGGCGGTAGGTGATGCCCGCCGCGGTGCAGGCCGTCGGGCCGCGATAGCCGACGTGGTTACTCGGCGCCCCGTCCGGATCGGCGAAGAGAGTGCCCTGCTGCGGCGTGTCGGGCCCGACGTCAGCCATGAAGCCGCCTCCTCGCTGTCTGGTTTCGCGGTGGATATGGTGACCTCGCGGCCTTCACCATAGAGATTCCTCCGCAGCGCCTTGACCGTATGACCGTCATTGCCCGACGGTCAACGCGACGCGCCGACGGTGACCCTCACCTGCAGGTCGAGAGTCGATGAGCCCCTTACGTTCCGGACGCGAAATCCTCTGGGGACACGTTGTCCAGGAACTCGCGGAAGCGTTCGACCTCGTCCTCCTGCTCGTCGGGGATCTCGATGCCGGCGGCGTCGAGCACCGCGTCGGTGCCGAGGATCGTCACGTCGCAGCGCAGCGCGAGCGCGATCGCATCCGACGGCCGGGCGCTCGACATTGACGCCGCCGGCGAAGCGCAGTTCGGCGTAGAAGACGTCGTCGCGAAGCTCGGTGATGTGGACCGCCTCGAGCCGAACGCCGAGTGCGTTGATGAGGTCTCGCATGAGGTCATGTGTCAGCGGTCGAACGGTCTGCATGCCCTGCTGCTGAAAGGCAATTGCCGAAGCTTCGACGGCGCCGATCCAGATTGGCAGGTAGCGCACGCCGTCCTCTTCGCGCAGCAGAACGACCGGCTGGTTGGCCGGCAGTTCGACCCTCACGCCGACGACCCGCAACGGATGCACGAGCGTTCCTCCTGGCATCTGATCTGTCGGCTTTCGACGCTACACGCTCCACGAGCGAGCAGGCTCGTGGCAAGTGCCCTTGACCGCTTCTGGGCGACCTAGCCGCCGGCCACGTTGCGCAGCCCGATCTGCACGAGAGCGGCATGCAGACGTACCGATAATGCGGCGAGTTCGCGGACGGTCTCCTCCGCCCGCGCCTTCGCATCGGCGCCGCGTTGGTGCGACATCGGGCCGACAACCTGGGAGAACAGGCCGATCTCGCGCTCGGCGGCGGTCCGGAACGCACGCAGGTGGCGCCCTTCGAGACCGTAACGGCCGAGTTCGGCTACGACCTGGCCCACGGTGAGGGCGTCGTCGTCGTAGTGGCCACCCGCCGTCGCCGCGATCAGGCCGAATTGCTCTAGCTCACTGAGTTGCTCGGCGGTCAATCCGGTGGCGTTCAGAAGCTCTTCGCGCGACAGGCGCAGCGTCGGCGCGACCGGACGGAAATGTTCCGGGGTCGGTGCGTTGTCGGCGATCGCCAGATGCGGTACCCGCGGCAGCCCCCCAGGTCCGGGCGGGACCAGGCCACGGTCGATCGCGTCGAGTTGATCTTTGATGACACGCAGCGGGAGATAGTGGTCGCGTTGCTGGGCAAGCACGTAGCGCAGCCGCGCGACGTCGGCCGCGGAGAACTTCCGGTATCCGGACGGAGTCCGGTCGGGGCTGACCAGGCCTTCGGTCTCGAGGAAGCGGATCTTACTGATCGTGATGTCGGGGAAATCCCCGCGAAGCTGAGTAAGGACCTCGCCGATGGACAGCGTCGCAGCGGTGGCTGCGCGCGTGGCGGTCACGCGACACCGCCAAGCGTCAGCACCCGTCCGCAGAATTGCGTCATCGCGAGCAACGGCAACCGGACGTGACTGTGCCGACGAATGCCCGGGTGACCCACCGGGCGACTACGCCGCATCGTCCGGCCTGACGAGCGAGCACGGAGCGGCCATCGTCGACCGGCCGACCATGCCTGGACTCACGCCTGCTGCCCCGCCCCGACTCCGGCACGGACGGCAGCGGTCAGATAGACCAGCCGGAACTTGCCGATCTGCACCTCATCTCCACCGGTCAGAGCCACGGCGTCGATGCGTTCCCGATTGACGTACGTGCCATTGAGCGAACCCACGTCGTGGACGGTATAGCCAATGCCCTCGCGACGGAACTCGGCATGCCGACGCGACACGGTTACATCGTCGAGAAAAATATCGCTGTCGGGATGGCGCCCGGCAGTCGTGACGTCCTGGTCGAGCAGGAAACGGCTGCCCGCATTGGGACCGCGCTTGACGACGAGCAGTGCCGAGCCCGGGGTCAGCGCATCGACGGCACCCTGGTGCGCCTCTGGCGAGAACTCGCTGTCGGCGTCGGTCAGCCCGCCGGTTGTCGACAGCACGCTCGTGGCGTCGGGGACGTTCGGATATCCAGCTTCGGGCAGTGCCGCGCCACAGTTCGCGCAGAAGCGGCTGCCCACCGGGTTTTCGGCGCCACAGGCAGTGCAGAACACTCGGGTGCCCCTTCCTCTACAAACAGTGCGTGCGGTGCGAACGGCATTATTCACCGCCGTAAGACACTCGCATTCGCGGTGGCTCCAATCGGACAGGCAGCGCGCGATCGCGCAGCCCGGGCCCCTTTCGCGAGCCTAGTTCGGCCTGCTCCCGAGGGTCAATCAAGGGCTGAGCATGAGACTTTGGCCCTGATGGAGGAACCGGACTCGGCCGGCCGCCCGCGGGGAAGTTGCGTCCGAAGACGTGCTCGGCAGACCGCTCACGCACTGAGTGTGCCGTACGCGGCTGGATCGAGCAGTCCGTCGACCTGCGCGGGATCCGCGGCCTCGATCTCGACGATCCAGCCCTCGCCGTAGGGATCGGAGTTGATCAGCTCGGGTCGACCGTCGAGTTCGTCGTTGCGCGCGGTTACGGTTCCGGTGACCGGCGCGTTGAGGTCAGACACGCTCTTCGTCGACTCGACCTCACCGAATGCTTCACCCTGCCGGACCTGCGCACCGACTTCTGGCAGCGACACATACACGACATCGCCGAGTGCTTCCTGCGCATAGTCGGTGACTCCCACGCGAATGGTCGCATCGTCCACACGCGCCCACTCGTGGTCGGCTGTGTACTTCAGATCGTCGGGTATGTCTGCCATCTCTATGACCTCTCGCAGATCGCGTGTTCGGCTGGGGATCCGGCCAGACCCTACCGTCCCGACGGCGTCAGGTATTTCGGCCTCGGCACCGAGCGGACCGCCGAGATCTCGACGCTCTGCCGCTCGTCGATCTCGGCGTTGCCGCCCGCGTTTCGGGCAGTCGCGGCTACGCCACCGGGAATGTTCAGAGCCGTGTCGAGCGTCTTCGGATCGCCGATGGCGCGCACCTGATAGGGCGGGCTCATCGGCGTCTGATCAACGCTGACCGACGCACCCGTGTCGCTGAAACTCGTGGACGTCCCGACACGCACGGACCCGAACTGAAGCGACTCTGCGCCGGCCCCGCGAAGTTCCTCGACGACGTCGAGCAGATCTTCGGCCTTGAGCTTGTGCTGCGGGTCGGTGATGGTGATGAGCACGCCCGGCCCGCTGACCGGCAGCGTGCCGAGAAGCACCCGTAGTGCCTGCACCTCCTGCTCGGCCTGCTGCTGGGCGACCGCGTCGCTGTTCCCGCTGACGCGCAGTTCATCGAGCGTGCGCTGTAGATCGGCGATCTGCTGGTTGAGCCGCTCGGCCCGGGCGTTCTGGTCATCGAGGATGCGGATCAGGTCGTCCTCGCGGGCACTAGCCAGATTGTCGGACGAAGAGTTCGAGTGCACCTGAACGGCGATGGCGAAACCGAGGATGGCGGTCAGCACGCCGATCAGGACGCCGGCTCGAACGTGCACACGTCGGCTCGGTCGGACGTCGGTCGGCGCGTCTTCTGTCATACCGCCGCCCGTGGGTGTGACGTCATCCGACGCGCCGTCGACCTCATCGCCGTCAGGATCGCCGTCAGGCGCGGCGCCATCCGCGGTCGCGCCGTCGCTCGCCGCACCTTCGACCTGATCGCCGTCGGACGCGGCGACATCGTCGGCTACGTCGTCGGCGGCCGGGCCGCGCTCGTCATGATCATCGGTCATGCTCGGAACACGTGCCTTCTTATTGCGGCGGCGTTACCGAAGATGCGAATGCCGAGCACGACAACCACCGCCGTCGACAACTGCCCGCCAACCCCGAGCTTGTCACCGAGGAAGACGATCAGGGCGGCGACGACCACGTTCGACACGAACGACACCACGAACACCTTCGAGTCGAAGATGCCGTCGAGCCGCGCGCGCACACCACCGAAGACGGCATCGAGCGCCGCAACGACCGCGATCGGCAGGTACGGCTCCAGCCAGCCAGGCACGGTCGGGCGAAGGACGAGTCCGACGACGAGCCCGAGAACGAGAGCCAATCCGGCGATCATCGGGGCAGGCCTGTCGCGTTCGGGCCGGGCTTGGCATATCTCGGTCTCGTGATGGCTGCCGCCGGCATCCGCAGTTTAGATTCCTGGTCCCAGGAGAATGTGATCCCATCGGCTGAGGCCAACGTGTGATACCGACTGGCGACCTCGCTGTCGGCAAAACTGGTCACGAGCACGTCACTATCTCCTATTGCTTGAATCATGTACGGCGACGTGACCGGGGCGAAGTCGACCAGGACCGCCTGGCCGGCGAACCGGATCGCCGACGTCGGCGTAAGTCGCACATCGTTGATCGAGATCGCCTCAGCGCCGTCGTGCCACAGTTCGTTGACGACACTGCGCACATCCCGGTCGGTCAGGATCTGGTTCGTCCCGATCGGCGTCGTACCTCGCCGGCCGGCGTCGGGCGTGGCGCTGTGGGCCGACGGATCGGCGAGCTGCACCCGCAGCCCCGGCCCGGTGGCCGCACTCGCACCGGCCAGCAATTCGGCCTGGCTCAACTCAGCGCCGATGGACGTACCGGGCAGCGCCTGCGCATGGAGTTTCGCCACCTCGGCGTTGAGGCGTTGCGCCTTGGTGTCGAGCGAGTCGCCGGCCGCCTTCGCAGCCTGTACCCGCGCGACCAGACCGGCATGCACCTTGGCCGCAGCCGGCGCGGACCGATGGGTGTGCACATAGGCGATCGCGAGCGTCAGGCCGATCAACGCGCAACCGAGTACGACTGCCGGGCGATCGAACCAGTGATGGCCAGTCTCGCCCGGCCCGCGCCGCGCTGCCGCCTCGGCGTAACCCGGGTCCGGCTCGGTCACTAAGTCGACAAGTAGAGCAATCGCTGTAGCGTCTCGTCGAGATGTCATGAATCGGCCTCGCGGGTCAGCTGGGCTACCTGGCGCAGGTAGAGCACACCCGCCCACAGGTATAGCGCAGTGCCCCACACCGTGAACGCCCACGCGATGGGCCGGGCGATGTCGGCAAGGGTGCCGTCGCGGTCGGCAAGCAGCAGCAGCGGGAACGCGTACAAGAGATTGAAGGTCGCCGCCTTGCCGAGGTAGTGCACCGGAGGCGGCCCGTAGCCGTGACGTCGCAACAACGGCAACGTCAGCCCGAGCACCACATCGCGTCCGATGATGACGGCGGCGAGCCACACCGGAATGATGTGGCGAAGAGTGAGCCCGATGAGCGTGGCAAGAATGTAGAGCCGGTCAGCCGCGGGGTCGAGGAGCGCGCCGAGCCGGCTCGTCTGGTTCAACTTGCGCGCAAGCACGCCGTCGGCCCAGTCGGAAAAGCCCGACACGGCGAGCAAGATCAGCGCCGCGATGTCGGCATGCGGACCCAGCAGCAGCCAGAGAAACACCGGAACGCCCAGAAGGCGCAATACGCTCAGCGCGTTCGGCACGGTCCACACGCGCTCGGTGGTGACTCCGCCCGGTACACCCGACGCCACGTCACCTCCTGATCGACGCGCGCTCGGGCCCGCGCCGTGGTCGATTCTCTGGCTCCGGTCCAGCTATATGGTCGGGACGGCGGGATTCGAACCCACGACCCCCTGACCCCCAGTCAGGTGCGCTACCAAACTGCGCCACGTCCCGGTCGTGCGAGAAACCCTAGCGCAACAGCACAGCCGCGCTGTCCGGTGCGGTGGATCACCGGAGCGGGTGTCTCACCGACGTGCCTGTTTCCGCTCGCGCACTCGGACCGAGATCTCGATCGGACTACCCGTGAAGTCGAAGTCCTCGCGGAGCCGTCGTTCGAGGAAGCGGCGGTAGCCCGCCTCGAGAAAGCCCGTTGCGAACAGCACGAACCTAGGCGGGCGGCTGTCCGCCTGCGTGGCGAACAACACCCGCGGCACTTTGCCACCACGCCCGGGAGGCGGAGTGACCGCCGCGACGTCGGCCAGCCACGCGTTGAGTCGCCCGGTCGGGATGCGTCTGTCCCAGGACTCGAGGCTCGTGCGCAGTGCGGCGGCCAGCCTGTCGACCGACCGGCCGGTGAGCGCGGAGACGTTCACCCTGGGCGCCCATTGCACGCGCGCAAGGTCTCGCGACACTTCGCGCTCGAGGCGCTCGCGGCGATCTTCGTCCACCAGGTCCCACTTGTTGAACGCAAGGACCAGCGCCCGCCCGGCGTCGATGACCGCCCCGATCACGCGCTGATCTTGCTCGGACAGGGGTTCGGCCGCGTCGAGCAGCACGATCGCGACCTCGGCCGCCTCGATCGCGCTCGCGGTGCGCAGGCTCGCGTAGTACTCCATTCCCGCCGCCTGATGGACGCGCCGGCGAAGGCCCGCCGTGTCGACGAAACGCCAGGTCTCGTCGCCGAGCTCCACCAGGCTGTCGACCGGATCGATCGTCGTACCGGCTACGGCATCGACCACGGACCGGTCATCGCCGGCAAGCTTGTTCAGCAGGCTGGACTTGCCGACATTCGGGCGGCCGACCAGGGCGACCCGTCTTGGACCAACCTCCTGCGACGCCTCCGGCGGGGCATCTGGCAGTGCCTCGAGGATCGCGTCGAGAAGATCGCCGCTGCCTCTGCCGTGCAGACCGCTGACCGGATAGGGCTGCCCCAGGCCGAGCGACCACAGTTCCGCCGCGTCGGCTTCGCCCCTTTCGTCATCGATCTTCGTGACGGCGAGGATCACTGGGCGGTCTCCACGTCTCAATGTCCGGGCGACAGTGAGATCGGTCTCGGTCGCACCGGTACGACCGTCGACAACCAACATGACCAGGTCCGCGGTGGCCACAGCACGCTGCGCTTGGGCCGACACCATCGCCTGCAGTCCGCGCGCGTCCGGCTCCCAGCCACCGGTGTCGACCAGCGTGAACCGCCGACCACTCCACAACGCGTCATAGGCAATGCGGTCGCGTGTTACGCCCGGCACGTCCTGCACGACGGCCTCACGGCGGCCGAGGATGCGATTGACCAGCGTTGACTTGCCGACATTGGGCCGGCCGACGACAGCCACCACGGGCGCCGCAGCTATGAGCTCAGTGTCGGCACCCTGTTCCACATCCGTCATGGCACCAATCCTTCCCGATCCGTCGCACCTGCGCAGACGACCTGAGCTTGCGGGCTTCTAGCGACCCTGCCGGCACGGGTGCGCGGCCCACGCGAGCCGGTGGACCTTCGATAAGGCGACAGCCTGTGGAGTCGGCCGGACGGCGACGCTGTCACCCGTCTGGACCGTCACGCGTCAGTCCGCGTCCTCCGCAACACTATGTCGACAAGGCGATCTACTACCTGATCGATATCTAGATCTGTCGTGTCCAGGTCGACCGCACCGTCGGAGCGACCAAGCGGGCTGACCGGCCGCGAGCTGTCCAGCTCATCGCGACGTCGCAATTGCGCCTCGACAGCAGCTACATCGACGTCAGTACCGAGTTCGGCAGCCCGACGGTGGGCTCGCACTTGCGCCGACGCAGTCAGGTAGACCTTGGGCTGGGCGCTCGGCCACACGACCGAGGCGATGTCGCGGCCCTCGACCACGATCTGGCCCTCGCCGATGAGTGCACGCTGCTGCGCGACGAGCACCTCGCGCACTTCGGGCACTGCGGACACCGCGCTCACGGAGGCGGTCACCCGTGCTGATCGGATCTCGTCGTCGACCGAGCGGCCGTTCAGTCGCGTCTCGGGACGTACCGGATCGGTCGCCACCTCGATCGTCGCCGCACGCACCACGGCCGTGACCTCGTCGGGCCGATCGACCGGGACGCCGGCCTCCAGTGCCGCGAGTGTCGCTGCCCGATACATCGCCCCGGTGTCGAGGTATCTGGCCCCGAGCCGCTGCGCCAGCCGGCGTGCGACAGTCGACTTGCCCGTACCGGATGGGCCGTCGAGCGCGATGACGCCGACGAATTGCGCGCGATCGGCGTTCGCGGAACCGTCAGGCGTCGGACCGGCGGGATCCAGTGTCACGGGTGTCCTTGTCGTTCGATCTCGAGATAAGCCGCAACCTATCGCGACCCGCCGACCGACTCGGAATCGACCGCAGGGTCGACGATCGCGCCCCGACACCCGCGCCTGCTTTCCGATCGCCGCCGAATGGTCAACGCACTCATCGAGAAGGGGCCAGCGCTCAACGACACCCATGGTCGAGTGCCCTCAATCAAGACTAGGGCTCAGCTACAGCTCTGGTCTGTCTAGCGGCAACTCGTCGGACACCACGGCGTCCACGGGGACCTGGCTCGATGGCGCAGCGCTCTGCGCTGACCTGTCATTGCGGCAGATCCGTCCGTAGGGCCGCCGCGCCCCCCAGATAGACGTGTCGGATCGCCGAGCGGTCAAGGGCGGTCTCTGCGTGCACCAGCACCCGGAGCACCCGTGGCATGGCTCCTGGCACCGCGATCTCGCTCGCGCACAGGAGCGGCACATCGACCAGACCCAGTTGCCGTGCGGCATACGCGGGAAACTCCGCGGTGAGATCAGGAGTCGCGGTGAACACGATGCTGATCAAGTCAGGCGAGGTCAGCTCGTTGCGCCGCAAGATCTCCATGATGAGTTCGGCGGCGCCGGCAAGAATCGCGTCGCGACTATCCGCGTCGATCTGGATCGCTCCACGCACCGCTCGCACCGGCACCGACTTACTCCTGAACATGCTTATCGACATATGGCTTGAGCGCTATCACGCCTTAGCCCTGAACCTGCTTGCAAACCTAGCGACTCAGCGTCTCGAGGTTTCACCGACACCCCGACACGTTCCTAGATTGCTGATCCAGATCGGCTGCCTCGGATCACCTTGTCGACATAGCTATCCACTGCTGCAGCTGGACCCCTCCTGCGGTTCCGATGACGCGATCGGCGCCGGCCTCCGAAATTTGGGACCTGTTGACGGCTGACAAGTCGACATAGCAACTTGTCGTGGCACCTGCTCTATCGGCCTTGATGACGAAGGAGCGTTCTCGATCTAGCTGCAAACTGTTAGAACGATAAGAGTTTGAAGCGGTATACGGATACATCTCTATCTAGCTATGCGGCTTGATCGTTACGACGCTTGAACTTCTTAACCGTTCAGCTATTAGAAGCTAAACCTGCTTGTCGACAAGTTGGTGAAGTGCTCCAAGCTCCGGCTGCTCGAGCGCCCGCAGTTGACCAGCGCGCAGCCCACCGAGCTTGACCGGTCCGACCGAAGTGCGCACAAGTCGCTCCACCGGATGACCCACCTCTGCGAGCAGACGACGGACCACGTGCTTTCGACCCTCGTGCAGTGCGACCTCGACGATCGCTCGCTGCCCGCTCGTGTCGACGACCCGGAACGAGTCCACGGTCACCGGGCCGTCGTCCAGCTCGACGCCCTCACGCAGTCTGCGACCGACCGAACGCGCGACCGGAGCGTTCACAGTCGCCAGATAGGTCTTGACGACCTCGAACGATGGGTGCATCAGTCGGTGGGCCAGTTCCCCATCATTTGTCAGCAACAGCAGTCCCTCGCTGTCAGCGTCGAGTCTTCCGACGTGAAAGAGCCGCTGCGGCGCATCAGCGACGAGGTCACCCACGGTCGGCCGGCCCCGCGAGTCCGACATTGCGCTGAGGACACCGCGCGGCTTGTTCAGCGCCAGATAGACAAGGTCTTCGCGGATGTTGATCCGCACACCGTCTACTCGTACGACGGCCCGGCGGGGATCGACGCGCATGCCCATCTGTGTCACGATCGTCGCGTCGACCTCGACTCGACCGGCTGCAATCAGCTCCTCGCAGCGACGGCGTGATCCGATTCCAGCGGCCGCGAGTACCTTCTGCAGCCGGACACCTTCACTGGACGAGGTCTTACCGTCAACCTCAGAGTTCATCGCTTTCGACCCCGTCGAGCTCAGGCAGTAGTGGAGCCAAAGACGGTAGCTCGTCCAGTGAGCGCAGCCCCATCTTTTCCAGGAACGCGTCGGTCGTCCGATACAGCCCGCCGCCGGTGTCCGGATCCGCGCCGACTTCGGTTATCAGCCCCCGGGCGGTCAGGGTTCTGACCACGCCGTCGACGTTCACCCCTCGAATCGCCGAAATGCGCGCTCGGGTCACCGGTTGCCGGTAGGCAATGACCGCCAGTGTCTCGAGAGCGGCCTGGGTCAGCCGTGCTCGCTGGCCGTCCAGCAGAAACGCCTCGACCCAGACGCCGAGTTCAGGCCGGGTGTAGAGCCGCACTCCCCCGGCGACCTCGCGCAACTCGACCCCGCTGCCTCGGGCGTCGAGATCGGCAGCAAGATCGGCGACTGCCGTCTCGATTTCGCCTGTGGGCTTCCGGAGCGCGGCGGCAAGCGCGGCGAGCGTCACCGGCGACTCGACCACGAACAAGATGGCCTCGACTGCGGCTCGCAGGCTCGGTCCATCAGCCAGGTCGGGCATTCTGGATTGCGACGGCTCGACCGCTTCGGGAGCGGCGTCGACCGCCTCGGTCACAGGCTCCGTGCGCTCGCCCGGTGACTCGATGTCCTCGACCAGCGGGGGCGCGGTGGCCTCGGCCGCTGGGGACTCTGCACCCTCGAGCGGCGAGGCTTCCGACTCTTCGATCTCCGCCGGGGTCTCGACCTCCTCGACCTCGGTCTCGGCGGTCTCGGCGTCTCGGCCACGTCGACCGCGCCGCCCTCGGCCGCAATCTCGACATTCATCGCCGAGGGTGCCGCATCCTCGGCCGCAGTCTCGTCACCCTCAGCTGCTGACCTGATCAGCTCTGGCGCAGACTCGCTGTCCTCGGGCCTCGGCTCGCTGCCATCTCCGTCGCCGCTGTCCCCGATCTCCGCGCTGCTCACCCGTACTCCTCGTCCACGCTGTTGTCGGCTGCCACATCGGCATCGTCGTCACCGTCGGGCGCCGCAACCCAGCGCACGCGTAGCTCGGCCAACGCAGCCGCCTGGTCGAATGCGACCACCCCGTCACGGTAGAGCTCGAGCACACCGAGAAAACGGGCGACCACCTCAAGGGTCGTCTGACAGTCCGCCACGAGCGAGCGGAACGTCGCCGCACCCTGCCGCCGGAGACGGTCACGGATCACCAGCATGTGTTCCCGCACGCTGACTTGAGGCGCATGTATGTGATCGATGCTCAGCAGCAGCGGCGCCTTCGGTGTGAGCGCCGTCGCCGCGAGTGCCGCGAATCGGGCCGGGGTGACGCCGATCAGGACGTCCGGCAGCAGCTGCGCGAACCGCGGTTCGAGCTCGACGGCGCGACCGTGCCGGCGTGCTTGGGCACGCTCGAGTTCGGCGAGGTAGGCGGCGGCGAGTTTGTAGGCGCGGTACTGCAGCAGCCGGGCGAAGAGAAGGTCGCGCGCCTCCAGCAGCGCCAGGTCCTCCTCGTCCTCGACGTCGCCGGCCGGTAGTAGCCGCGCCGCCTTGAGGTCGAGCAACGTGGACGCAACGAGGAGGAACTCGGTGGCCTGTCCGAGATCCCAATCGCCGGCCGCCGTGAGGTAGGACAGGAACTCGTCGGTGACCTGCGACAGCGCGACCTCGGTGACGTCCAATTGGCGACGGCTGATCAGGCTGAGCAGCAGGTCGAACGGGCCTTCGAAGTTATCGAGTCTGACGTGAAAGCCTTCGATGGAATCCGCACCCGTGCGCTCACCCGAGCCGGCGGTTGGTTCAGTCGCCAGTGACTCAATGGCGAGGGCGTCCTCGGCAGAGAGATTCACGCCCCGCGCAGCCGTCGAACCAGGATCGATGTGTCGCCCTTGGCCTCAAGGTCGGCCAACACCACGGCGACGGCCTCTCGCACGATGCGACCCCGGTCGACGGCGAGGCCGTGCTCGGCCCGCAGGTGCAGCCGGGCCGTCTCTATGTCGACGAGTTCGTCAGCCGAGCAGTACACCGTGATCTTCTCCTCGTGCCGCTCCCGCCCGCTCGGCATCCGATCGCCGACCGCCCGGATCCGGCGCCCATTGCGGGAAGGCCGGGCGGTGACCGGTGCGCTTCGTGCCGGCTCGGATGCGACGTGATCGGTGCGCTCACTGTGATCGGCGTGATCGATCTCGGCGACGTCCGCCGCGCTCGGCTGAGGCGGCTCCGGTACGGCACCGACGCCGGGATGACGAGGTGGCGGCTCATCCTCGCGCGCGGCGGCAGCAGTGGTCGCGCGGAACAGCTCGGCGGCTCCGGGCAGACTCGCGCGGCGGGTCATGCTCGTATCCGTTCTGCTGGGACGGGGTAGGTGTTGCGCAATCTCGGTGGGGTGATCAGACGCTCGCTACCCTGGCTCACTGGCCGGACCTCCTGGAGCTTGGGTCGATCATTGTCATCGCGCGAGCACCTCACGGGCGAGATTTCGGTAGGCCGTGGCGCCGGCCGAAGTGGGTGCCCAGCTCGTAATCGGCTCGCCTGCGACCGTAGTCTCCGGGAACCGGACTGTTCTAGATATGACGGTGTCGAACACTGAATCCCCGAACGCCTCGACGACGCGCGCGAACACCTCGCGCCCGTGCAGCGTACGACCGTCGTACATAGTCGCGAGGATGCCGGCGAGCTTCAGTCTCGGATTGAGCCGCTCACGCACCTTCTCGATGGTGTCGATGAGCAGCGCAACCCCGCGCAAGCTGAAGAACTCGCACTCGAGGGGAACGATGACCTCGTGGGCCGCGGTCAGCGCATTGACGGTGAGCAGGCCCAAGGACGGCTGGCAGTCGATGAGAACGAAGTCGTAGTCCTCGACGACCGGAGTGAGGACACGCGAGAGTGTCTGCTCGCGCGCGACCTCGCCTACGAGCTGGACCTCGGCGGCGGACAGGTCGATGTTGCTGGGCAGCAGGTCCATGCCCGGCACGCTTGTCTTCAAGAGAATGTCATCGACGTTGACGCCGCGCTCCATGAGCAGGTTGTAGGCGGTGCGGTCGAGTTGGTGCGGCTGCACGCCCAGTCCTACTGACAAGGCGCCCTGCGGATCGAAGTCGACGAGGAGCACTCGACGACCGACCTCGGCCAGGGCCGCACCGAGGTTGATCGTCGATGTCGTCTTACCGACGCCGCCCTTCTGGTTGCACAGGGCGATGATGCGAGCCGGGCCGTGGCGGTCGAGCGGCTTGGGCTCGACGAGCTTGCGCTTGGGTCGGGTAAGAGCGGGATCAGCCGACTTCACGGCCTCGACGGTGAACAGCGCGCCGGATTCGGCGTCTTCGTGACTTGTCGACATAGCCATGTAGTGCTTAGACCCCCTACCTGCTGATCCCTACACCGCCCAGCGAGGCTACCCCACGTCGCCTCGCCAACGGAGGTCGTAACCGCGCGCCACGCGATGCACTCGAACTGCGCCGGTTGCGGCCGTGCGACTCGACAAGCGCGGCGCGCTATACAACCGACGAACTTCGATGATCGCGCGGCGGTTGGTGGCGAGCAGCACCGGCGCCGAGCGATGGGCCCCAAGTCTCCGGCGCGACCCATCGCTCTACCCTCTGGCCCGCGGATGCGCAGCGGCGTATACCTCGCGCAGTTGGTCGACGGTGACGAATGTGTAGATCTGCGTGGTCGTCACCGACGAGTGGCCGAGCAATTCCTGCACGACTCGCACGTCCGCGCCGCCTTCCATGAGGTGGGTCGCGAACGAATGTCGCAGCGTATGCGGCGAGATGCCGGCAGCGAGCCCGGCCTTGTCGGCGGCTGTGCGCAGACACCGTCCAGGCCGACTGACGTGACAGCTGCCCGCCGCGCGCGTTGAGGAAAAGGGCCGGGCGTGCCGCGGCCCTTGGTGGCAAGGTCCGGGCGCACCCGCACCAGGTAGGCATCGACGGCGCCGCGGCGTAGGACCCGAGCGGTACCCGGCGCTGCTTTCCGCCCTTGCCGGCGAGCAGCACGGTGCGTCCCGTCCAGGTCGACATCGTCGACGGCCAGGCCTACCGCCTCCGATATCCGCGCGCCCGTCGCGTAGAGGAACTCGAGCAGGGCGCGGTCTCGAATGGCGAGCGGGGTCTGGTCGAAGCCCGCCGCGTCCAGCAGGCGTTCGACGTCGTCGACGCTGATCGCCTTGGGCAATCGCCGCGGCGGCGCAGGCGGACGTACCGCGCGGGCCACGTCCTTGTCGACCAGACCCGTCGCGCAGGGCGAATCGATGCAGCCCGCGCACAGCGACGACCGCCCGAGCAGCGGACGATGCTGACAGCGCCATGATGCTCGTCGTCGCCCGCGCGCAGATAGCCGAGGAATGCGCTGACCGTCGCAGCGTCGACAGCCGCGACTGAGTCGATGCCCTCGCTGGTCGAGGTAGGCGACGTACCGGTCGAGGTCGCGGCGGTAGGACATCAGGGTGTTGCCGGCGACACCGCGTTCGACCGCCAGATGATCCAGGAAGCCACGCGCAACGGACCGCGGCGTCAGCCGGCGCGCGGTCGAGTACCGCACCCGATCGGCCGCCGCCGGCGTGGTCACTGCTCAGTGCCCCGGCCGGGCCGGCCACGGGGCGTCGGCAGGCCGCAGGTTCCTCCAGCCGAGCGCCCGGGCGGTGGCAGCCGCAGTCACGCCTGCGACAGCCGCGGCGTTGGTGAGCTCGCCCGCGAACGCCCGATGGACGAGGTCGTCGAGTGCGACTCGGGACGTCGTGAGGGTGATCTCCTCGTGCTCGGGTGGAAGCGGTCATCGTCGGGTACGTCGCAAATGCCACGGGCGAGGAACACCCGGATCGCCTCGTTCGGTCATGCCCGGCGAGGTGTACAAGTCGACGAGCACATACCAATCGGAGGCGGTCAGCGCCGCCTCCTCGTACAGCTCGCGCCGCGCGGCCTCGGCTGCCGGCTCGCCGGCGACGTCGAGCAGGCCCGCCGGCAGTTCGTCGAGGTACTGCTTGACCGGATGGCGGTACTGGTTGACCAGCGACGACGCGATCCGTCGTCGTCGAGCGCGACGACGGCGACGGCGCCTGGATGCTCGACGATCTCGCGCGTGGCCACCGTGCCGTCGCTCATCCGCACCTGGTCGGTTCGCAGCGAGATCACCCGGCCACGAAACACCTCGGTGGACTCGACGACGCTGTATTGCTCGACGCTCACCGCAGGACCGCGCGCGGGTAGCTCGCCAGGCCGTTGCCGGCGTTGGCAGGTGCGCCGTCGAGCGGCTCGATGTCGCTGGGCGCGTCGGGAAATTCAACCGGCAGCCGCTCGGCAGCGCTGTAGGCAAGGGCGGCGTCGACCAGGCCGCGGAAAAGAGGATGGGCGCGAGTCGGCCGTGACTTCAGTTCCGGATGCGCCTGGGTCGCGACGAAGTACGGGTGCAGCGAACGGTCAAGCTCGATGAACTCGACGAGCCGCCCGTCCGGAGACGTGCCGCTGATGACCAGACCGGCGTCCTCGAGTTGCTCGCGGTATGCGTTGTTGACCTCGTAGCGATGACGGTGCCGCTCGGATACCTCGGTGGATCCGTAGGCCTCCGCCACGAGGGACCCGGGCTTCAGATGGGCGGGGTACGCCCCCAGACGCATCGTGCCGCCGAGATCGGCGTTGCCGGCGACGATGTCGACCTGGTCGGCCATCGTGGCGATGACCGGGGCGGGTGTATCGGGGTCGAACTCGCTGGAGTTGGCGCCTTCGATGCCCGCGGCGTGCCGGGCGACCTCGATGACCATGCACTGCAGTCCGAGGCAGAGCCCGAGGGCCGGGATGCCCTGTTCACGTGCGTAACGCGCTGCGCCGACCTTGCCCTCGATGCCCCGCACGCCGAAGCCGCCCGGAATCACGACACCGTCCACAGTGGACAGTTGGGCGGCCGCGCCCGCCGGGTCCTCGCACGTGTCGGATGGCACCCACTTGACATTCACCTTTGCGCGCCGGGCGAATCCGCCTGCCCTGAGCGCCTCGGTGACCGAGAGGTACGCATCGGGGAGGTCGACGTACTTGCCGACCAGGGCGATCGTCACCTCCTGGCGCGGGCTGTGCACCCGGTCGAGCAGGTCACCCCACAACGTCCAGTCGACGTCTCGGAACGGGAGTCCGAGCCGACGCACCACGTAGGCGTCGAGCCCCTCGGCATGCAGCACCTTCGGAATGTCGTAGATGCTCGGCGCGTCGGATGCCGACACGACGGCCTCGGCGTCGACGTCGCACATCAGCGAGATCTTGCGCTTGACGCTCTCGGGAATCTCCCGATCGCTTCGGCACACGATGGCGTCCGGAGTGATACCGATGCTGCGCAGGGCGGCCACCGAGTGCTGCGTCGGTTTGGTCTTCAGTTCACCCGAGGGCGCGAGGTAGGGCACGAGCGAGACGTGCAGGAAGAAGCAGTCGTCGCGGCCGAGGTCGTGACGCACCTGCCGCGCCGCCTCGAGGAACGGCAGGGACTCGATGTCGCCGACGGTGCCGCCGATCTCGGTGATGACGACATGGGGACGCAGGCCCGACGCGGAGCCCGCCGGCTCGGCCATGCTCCTGATGCGGTTCTTGATCTCGTTGGTGATGTGCGGGATCACCTGGACGGTGTCCCCGAGGTATTCGCCGCGGCGCTCCTTCGCGATCACCGTCGAATAGATCTGCCCGGTCGTCACATTGGCCGACCCGACTAGGTCGGTGTCGAGGAAGCGTTCGTAGTGCCCGATGTCCAGGTCGGTCTCCGCACCGTCCTCGGTGACGAAGACCTCGCCGTGCTGGAACGGATTCATCGTTCCGGGGTCGACGTTCAGATAGGGATCAAGCTTTTGCATCGTTACTCGAAGGCCTCTGGCCTTGAGCAGGCTACCCAGGCTGCTGGCCGTGAGGCCCTTGCCCAGTGAGGAGGCGACGCCTCCAGTAACGAACAGATGCTTGGTGGGCTGCAGCGTCCGATCCACGGAAGTCCACGCTAACACGACTGTGGGACAACCCTCGATCGCTCAGGACGACGCGCCGAGCAGTTCTCGATAAACCGCCTCGACCTGGGCCACGGTGTCGTGTTCGCTCGGTAGTCGCTGCGCTACCTCGCCGGCGCGGGCGACGAGCGTCGCGGCCCATCTGTCGTCTTCGAGCACTCGCGCGATCGCATCGGCGAGGGCGGCCGGGTCGCCGGGCGTGACGAGCGCCGCCCCGTCGCCGGCCACATCGGGCAAGCCGCCCACCCGGGTCGCGACCAGCGGCCGGCCTGCTCGCAGGGCCTCCTGCACAGACAGCGGGCTACCTTCCCAGATACTGGCCCAGACGAGGACATCTGCCGCACAAAGAAGGTCCGGGACGTCATCTCGACGGCCCAGCAGCGTCACCGGCGCGCGGCGCGCGGAGATGAGGGCCTCGAGGTCGCCGCGCTGGGGACCCTCGCCCGCGATGAACACACGCAGATCCGGCCAGCGCCTGGCGAGCGTTGCCGCCGCTTCGATGAGGACGTCGTGGCCTTTTTGGGGATGCAGCCGGCCGACGCTGAGCAGCATCGGGCCTGCGTCGGCGCCGAGTTCACGGCGAACCTCGGTGGCGAATCGCTTTGCCTCGCGCAGTGGCGCCGCGACAGGCGCAGGACGCACATCCCGGCCGCCCAGCGCACGCACCCGCTGCTCGAGATCCGGGGAGACGCACAACGTGATGTCGGCGGCGCGGGCGACCTGCCGCTCCCCGAGGGCCAGCACTCGCCGTCGCAGTCCGGACGACCCCGTCACCGCGTTGTGCCACGTGACGACGAGCGGATGCCGCCTGGTGAGTGACGCCACGCGTCGCAGCGCGCAGGCCGTGTGCATGCAGCACTGCGGAACGGGCGGACACGCGCCGGACGACCGCGGCCGCGATCGGGTCCAAGGGCGCACCGGCGATCCGTACCGGCGTGAATGCGGCACCAGCGGCCGAGAACCCGAACAGGTCGTCGGTGGCCTGCGGCCCGCATACGTTGACCCGCCAACCGTTGGCGCCAAGGCCCCGGACGAGCGACGCAACGTGGACGCCGACTCCCCCGGTGCTGGTGCCGAGCACAAGCGTCACGGCATTCATGCGGCTCCGGCCCCGCGACGGCGCAGCACGGCCCGACCGGTCCGGACGAGATCACGATCGACGAGCGCGAGCACCGCCACCACCGTCACGGACGCAATCACCGCAGCGAGCAGTCCGTACGCCGCCGCTATCAACACGCCCTCGTCTCGAGCAAGGCGCCCGACTGACCAGCCGGCCAACGCCCCGGCCGCGCCGGCGCAGCAAGCCCGGGCGACATCATTGAGCACACGTCGCATGTCGGGCAGCATGCCCTGACGCCACGCGGCGGCGAGCAGCAGGGTCGCGGCCACACTGACGCCGACGCCGTTGCCCAGCGCGAGGACCAGTGCGCGGTTTCGGCTGGGCGTCACGGCAGCGAGCACGAAGTCGGCCACGATCACGACACCCCAGCCGATGACCTGCGCCCTGGCTGCCAATCCGACAAGGCGGGCCGCGAACAGAACGCGCGACAGCAATGCGACCAACGACCAGCCGAGCAGGCCGACCGCGAATCCGGCGATGGCGGGCGCCAACGCGGGATGTGCCGGCGTTCCGCGGCGATCGAGCAGCAACGCAGCCGTCGGCTCCGCCACTGCGATGAGCGCCGCGGTGCCGAGCGCGGCAAGGGCCACGACGGTGCGGGTCGAGCGCATGGCAAGCGCCGCGAAGCCTTCGCGTTCCCCCCGATCCCACCGCTCGGCCAAGGTCGGGAACGCGGACGTCGCGACAGGCACCGACAGAACCGCCCAGGGCAAGAGGAACACGGTCTGCGCCAGCACCACGACGACTACGGTTCCGGTCACCGTGTCCCTGTTCGCGAGAAACACCATGACTGCCACGGAAATCTGCTGGGCGCCGAGCGTCGCGCCGCCGGCCAGGGCGGCTCGGCGCGCCGGAGCGCCGAGCGCCTTCGGGAACCGCATCGTCGGCCGGTACCGGATACCGAGACGCCACACCGCGGGCAGCTGGCAACACGCCAGCACGATCACGCCGAGAGTGGTGCCGATGCTCAATACGAGTTCGTCGGCACGTGGCAGGTCCGCGGCATCCCGCCCGGACCCGGCAAGGCTGCCGTAGAGGAGGTAGACGCAGATCACCGTGATGCTTGAGAGCAGCGGCGCCAGCGCCGGCCAGGCGAAGCGTTGCGCCGATTGCAGCGTGCCACCGAGGATGATGCCCAGCCCGTAGAAGATGACCTGCGGTGCGAAGACGACGAGCATCCGCGTAGCGAGCGCTTGCGCGCCGGCGCATTGCCCGCTGCCGAGCAGCAAGTGGGTCAACGGCCCGGCAAGGGCGATGATGCCGATCGCCAGGACCGTCATCACCGCCAGCGTCCAGGTAAGCAGAGCCGACACGATCTTGCTGGCCGCCTGCCGCTGGTCGGGCGCGATTGACGGCGCGAGAATCGGCACGACCAGGGCAGCCAGAGTGCCACCGGCGACGATGTCGAAGACGATATTCGGCAGGGTGTTTGCGGTCTGGTAGACGGCCCCCACGCAGCCTGCCCCGACGCTGCGCGCGAACACTGCGGTGCGGGCGAATCCGGCGAGGCGTGCGAGCGCAGTGATCGCGGCGATCAGTGCGGCAGCCCGTAACAGCCGCGCGCTTGTACTCGGGGTGTTCACCTGCGCCCGAGCTGGTCGACCCAGCGCAGTGCGGGCGTGGTGTCGATGACCCGGCTGAAGCTGACCCGCTCGCTGGCGAGCGTGAGCGCGCAGATCACGGCAGCGGCACCGGCGCGCGTGCCCGGTGAGGCATCGGCAAGCCGCACGCCGACCAGAGCGCCCAGGGTGTTTGCGCCGAGGTCACCGAGCATGGTCCGTTCGTGCAGATCGCTCGGGAGCACCGCGGCCGCCGCTCCGGCACTGGCCGCTGCCACGCCTGCCGCCGGGCCGCTCGATGTCAGCAAGCCGGCCGCAAGGGCAACCTTGCCAGCGCGGCCGGGACGCAGATCGAACAGGTTGAGCAGGTTGGCCGACCCGGCGATCACTGCTGCCCGCAGCATCCGATCAGCCAACCGAGCGGCGCTCGACCACGTAGCCGGCGAGACCCGCTAGACCCGCTCAGGCGGCCGGCGGCGAGTACGGCCGACCCCCCGATCACCGCCACCTTCACCACTCCGCCACTGATCCGACCGGACCGCGCCGCGGCGAGGTGACCGGCCAGACCCTTGTCGCGGGCGCTCTCCGCCCGTGGCGCGAGCAGATCGTCATAGGCACCCGCGGCCGCGGCCGCGGCGCCGACGAGTAAGGCCGGGCCGCGCCGGCCGGGTTGCTCGAGGGCCGCGCCGGCGAGTGCACCCAACGAGGCCGCCGACCCGCCGGCGAGTGACACGCTGCGGCCGCGGTAGTTGAGCCGCCGCCATCCGGGCAGCCAGCCCAGGGCGGCGCGTTCAGCTAACCGCAGCGCAGCCGCCGACACTGCGGCCGCGACGACAGCAGAACGCACGGACCGCCCGACGGCGGCGGTGCGGCGGGCCGAATCGCTGGCGCACACCGGCGCTAGCGCGGTGGGTCCGGGAACAGCGCGGTAGCGCCGGTACCGGTGCCGTAGTGCCCGACGACGGTTTCCGGCGCCGCCTTACCCACTCCGGCAAGGGCGAGCACGGTGGACATCTTGCCCAGCGCGCTGTCTGAGTTGTCGACGGTGGCCACGCTGGTCTTGTCCGCGTCATCGGCCCGGACGAGCGCGACGGTGCCGGCCTTCGTCGCGGACGCGCTGTCGCCGGCGACGACCACGTGGCCGCCCTTCTCCTGCAGCGCGGTGATCAGCGCCAACTGCATCTTGGCGCCGGCATCATCGACGGCTTCCGTGCCGCCTACGACCACGAGGACGTAGGGCGCCGGCGCGACGTTGTCGCCACTTTCGACCTTGAGCATGTTCAGTTCGACGAAGCCGGCGATCACCTGCGTGAGATCAGTCGCCTGCCCCTTGCCCAGCAGTACGAACGACAGCAGCGCACCGCCGAGCGTGCCGGCGTCGTCGGTGCTCGGGTAGATCAGGCCGACCGGATGCGTCGCCGTGGCGAGTGAGGTGATGTCGCCCGCTCGCTTCGGGTCGGTGTAGTCACCGGTGAGCTGAATCCGCCCGGTCACCTTGCCCCCGGCGACCGCAACCTCCTTGGCGAGCCCGTCCTTGACGGCACCGGCTGCTCCGGGCAGGCCGACGATGACGACGCTCTGGCCGGTGAGCGATCCGTTGACGATCTCCGGGCCGTACGCGGCGGCGAACTTCTCGGCGTTGCCGACCTGGTCCTGCAGGGTCTTCACCTGACCGGACAGCGAGTTGCGGTCGCTCTTGAGCGTGTCGACCTGATGGCGAAGGTCTTTGGTGATCGGGCCGTTCAGCGCGGTGGTGCCCACGACGATGCCCAATGCCAGCGCCAGGAACACGGCAACGATCGAGACGAGGTGATAGCGAAAAGAGATCACGAGAACAGTCCCTGGAGCCAGTCGAGGAATCGGTCCCATTTGTCGCCGAGGAGGTCAAGATAGGTCCGGCCGGCCTCGGACACGGCAAGGGCCGCGCCGATCGCGATGAAGGCAGCGAGGACGAGCAGGAGCAGGGCCGCTGAGGAGATCCGGCTGCGATACAAGCGGCTCACGCCCTTGGCGTCGACGAGTTTGCCGCCGAGCCGCAGCCGGGTCAGGAAGGTCGACGCCATTCCCCCGCGTCCCTTGTCCAGGAACTCGACGAGGGTGGCATGCGTGCCGACCGCGACGATGAGCGAGGCGCCCTTCTCGTCGGCGAGCAGCATCGCGATGTCCTCGCTGGTGCCCATCGCGGGGAAGGTGACCGCTTCGATGCCGAGGTCCTGCACCCGGGCCAGGCCGGGTGCACGGCCGTCCGGATAGGCGTGCACGACAACCTCGGCGCCGCTGCGAAGCACCTCGTCGCTCACCGAGTCCATGTCGCCGACGATCATGTGCGGCTTGTAGCCCGCCTCGCGCAACGCGTCCGCTCCGCCGTCGACACCGATCAGCACCGGCTTGTACTCGCGGATGTAGTGGCGCAGCGCCGCGAGGTCCTCCTTGTAGTCGTACCCGCGCACCACGACGAGGGCGTGCCGGTTCTCGAACTTCGTGTGCACGACGGGCACGCCCACACCGTCGAGGAGCAGCGCCCGCTCGCGCTTCATGTACTCCATCGTGTTGGCGGCGAACGCTTCGAGTTGCGTGGACAGCCCGGACTTCGCTTCGCCCATCAGGGCGGCGATGGAGTCCGCGTCCTGGGCGGTGCCCTTCGCGACCGGCTGGTCGCCGAGATAGAGCGTGTCGCCCTCCACGCGGACCCGCATGCCCTCCTTGACTGCCGCGAAAACCTCATTTCCGACGTTGTCGAGCAGAAGGACACCGCTTGCGACGAGCAGGTCGGGGCCGAGATTCGGGTACCGACCGGAGATGCTCGGCTGCGCGTTCACGACCGCGGCGACCTTGGCCGCCACGAGGGACTCGGCAGCTACCCGATCGAGGTCGACGTGGTCGATAATCGCTACGTCACCGGGGTTGAGCCGCCCCACGAGCCGCTTGGTGCGGCGGTCCAGGCGCGCGACACCGCCAACTCCGCCCAAACCGTCGGAGCGCGCACGGCGCAGCGTTGCGAGCTTCATAGAGGTCTATCGTGCCACCCGTCGTCGGCATGCGGCGTCCGCGCCACGCTGCTCAGGCGGGTGTCTTCGACGTCCGGGATCGCCGTGCGCCGCCCTTTCCCGATGGCGCGCTGAACTCGGCGGATGCGGCGGCCAGCAATTCGGCGGCGTGTTCGCGCGCTGTGCCCGAATCGCGCCCGGACAGCATGCGCGCCAGTTCGGCTACTCGCTGGTCACCGGCGACCAGGCGGACGTCACTGCGCGTGACTCCCCCGGTGGACAGATCCAGCGGCTTGTCGACCACCACGTGACGGTCGGCGTACGCAGCGACCTGGGGCAGGTGGGTCACCACAAGCACCTGATGGTCACGCGCAAGGCGGGCCAGTCGCCGGCCGACCTCGACGGCAGCCCGTCCGCCCACGCCGGCGTCGACCTCGTCGAAGACCATGGTCGGCACCGGGTCGGTGCCGGCCAGGCAGACCTCGATGGCCAGCATGACCCGCGACAACTCACCGCCCGACGCGCCGCGGGCAACGGGCAGCGCCGGCGAGTCCGGGTGCGGCCGGAGCAGCAAATCGACCTCGTCCACGCCGTCACTGGACGCACCGACCTCGGCGCCGTCAACGGTCAGTGGCGCCGCCCCGGCGCCTGCCGGGCGTCGGCGAACCTCGATGACGACGTCTGCGCTCGGCATGGCCAAGCCGCCGAGTTCGTCGGTGATCGCCCGCGCCAGACGCGAGGCCGCCTGTTCTCGCTGCGGCCGACATCTGCCCAGCGAGCCGGGCAGTCTCTGCCGCGGCCCGATCGCGCTCGGCCGGCCAGTTCGGCAAGTGCCTCCTCGGAGACGTCGAGATCGGCGAGGCGCTTGCGGGCCGACTCCGCCCAGTCGAGCACTGCGTCGAGGTCGTCGCCGTACTTGCGCGTCAAGCCGGTGAGCACCGCCCGCCGTGCTTCGGCCTGCGCGAGTCGCTCAGGGTCGGCGTCGAGTCGCTCGGCGTACGCCGCGAGTTCAGCGCCGATGTCGGCTGCCGAGGCGGACAGGTCACCAACGCGTCGGGCCAGGGCGTCGAGATCGGGGTCGTCGCCCGACTGCTGGGCCAGTGCCCGACCGGCCTGGCCGAGCAACGTCGTGACGTCTGCGGTATCGGCAGCGGGATCGTCGGCATCGCCGAGCAACGCGTCATGCGCTGCGCGGGCGGCCAGGCGCAATGCGTCGGCATGCGCGAGTCGAGTGGCCAGCACGGCCAGTTCCGCGTCCTCGCCGGCCTGGGGATCCGCGGCCTCGATCTCGGCGATGCCGTGGGCCAGCAGGTCGGCCTCGCGCTGCAGTTCGCGAGCCCGAGCGCTGCGGTCGGCCAACCGCGCCGCCGCATCGCGCCAGCGGCGAAACGCCGCGCTGTATTCGGTGAGATCGACGCCTGCGTAGCGGTCGAGGGCAGCCCGCTGCTCGGCCGGACGAGTGAGACGCTGCTGATCGGCCTGCCCGTGTACGGCGACGAGCCGCTCGGCGAGGTCGCCGAGTACACCTACCGGCGCCGGCGCTCCGCCGACGTAGGCACGCGAGCGCCCGGACGCGCTGACCGTGCGCCGCAAGACGAGGGTGCCGTCGTCGTCAACCTCACCGCCTGCGTCGGCAACCCTTACGGCAGCGGCTGAATCTCGTGGCACAACCAGCCGGCCGTCGATGCTCGCTGCCACCGCGCCACTGCGCACGCGGGCCGAGTCCGCGCGGTCGCCGAACAACAGCAGCAGGCCGGTAACCACCATCGTCTTGCCCGCCCCGGTCTCACCGGTCACGACGGTCAGCCCTGCGTCGAGGGGCAGGACGGCGTCGTCGATCACGCCGAGGCCTCGGATGCGGAGCTCTTCGAGCACGTCTGGCAGGCTATCCGTTCGGGCCGCGCGTTGGTCGCGCAGTTGAGTCGCGAGCGCTGTCGCGGAAGCCGCGTACCGGCAGCTGGAACTTCGTCACCAGCCGCTCGCCGAAGCTCCAGTCATGGATCCGGACGATGCGCACGGGCAGGCCGCCGCGCCGGACCCGCACCCGGCCGCCGGACGGAATGTCGAACGAACGTCGCCCGTCACATGCCAGCACGCCGGCCTGGTCGTGGCTCATCAGGTCAAGATCGACGACCGAGTCCGGTGCGACGACGATGGGACGCGCGAACAGCGCATGCGCCGCGTTCGGCACGACGAGCAGAGCGTCTACGTTAGGCCAGACGATCGGGCCGCCCGCCGAATATGCGTACGCCGTCGAGCCGGTCGGGGTTGCACACAGGACGCCGTCGCAGCCGAAGCGCAACAACGGCCGTCCGTCGACGGCAACGGCGATCTCGATGATCCGCTCGCGGGTGCCCTTCTCGATCGACGCCTCGTTCAGCGCCCACGAGGCCGCGAGCAGCTGACCGTGCAGCGACACCTGGACATCGACGGTCACCCGTTCCTCGACCTCGTAGCGACGGTCGATGATCGCCTTGACCGTGGCCGTCAAGGCCTCGGGATCTGCCTCGGCGAGAAAGCCCACGTGGCCGAAGTTCACGCCGAGCATCGGAACCTCCGCCGGACGCGCGAATTCGGCGGCGCGCAGGAACGTCCCGTCACCGCCGAAGACCAGGACGACCTCCGCTCCGTCAGCCGCAGACGACTCGTCGACGATCGTGACCGTGTCTTCGCATCCGCAGTCGGCAGCCTCCTGGGCCAGCATCCGCACTTCGAAGCGCGCTTCGCTCAACTGCGCGGCAGCGTCGGCGGCCATCGCGCTGGTCTCGTGCCGACTCGTGTGCGTGACGATGAGCGCCGATCGCATCGTCACGCCTCCTCTGCCACAGCTCGCTCGATCGCATCGTCGGCGAACGACAGATCATCTCGCATCGAATCCCTACGTAGCCACACAAAAAATTCCACGTTGCCTGACGGACCTGGCAGTGGGCTGCGCACCACGCCTGCCGTTCCCCAGCCCAGCTCGGCCGCGCGCTGGGTCACGCCTCTGATCGCCGCGGCGCGCAGTTTCTGGTCGCGCACAACTCCGCCGCTGCCGAGACTCTCCCGACCGACCTCGAACTGCGGTTTGACCATGGGCAGCAGATCTCCGTCATCTGCGGTACAGGCGCCCAAGGCCGGCAAGACGACGCCGAGCGAGATGAACGACAGGTCAGCCACAGTCAGGTCCGCGCGCCCGCCGATCTGCTCCGGCGTCAGGCTCCGGACGTTCGTCCGGTCGAGCACCTGAACCCGTTCGTCGGTGCGCAGTGCCCACGCCAACTGGCCGTATCCGACGTCGACGGCGACTACCTGCGCGGCGCCACGGCGTAGCAGCACGTCGGTGAACCCGCCGGTGGAGGCTCCGGCGTCCAGGCACCGCCGGCCGGCTACCGCGAGACCGGCAAACACGTCGAGCGCGCCGGCGAGTTTGTGTCCGCCCCGCGAGGCGTATTCGCGGGTCTGGGTATCGATGACGCGGACCGGCGTGTCGCCGTCCACGCCGGTGGCTGGCTTCGTCGCCTGCATCCCGCGGACCTCGACCCGGCCGGACGCGATCAAGCCCGCCGCCTGCGCCCGGGATCGCGCCATGCCACGACGTACGAGCTCGGCGTCTAGGCGAAGCCGCCGTGCCACGCGCTCAGCCTCCTGTCCCGCCGTCGATCTCGCTGAGCGCCGCCTGCAACTGCGCGTGGACGTGGTCGTAGCGCTCGGCATGCTCACCCAGCGGGCGAGTCTCGATACCGTCAAGCTCCGCCGCGAGGTTGCGCACACGCTCGGCTACGGGCACTTGCTCGGGCTGGTCCTCGAGCGACACGGGTGGGCCTCCTTCGTCGTCGCGCCCTCGACGGTACCGTCGCATCGTCGAGTTCGGACGCTCGGCCACGACACGCCCGGAAGGACGCCTATGGCGACGATCGAGGAATGCGAGGACGCATTCCAGGATCTTGCTGCCATGCTCGCGAAGATCGATGCTGATAAGCGGCAAAAGACCGTCCTGGACAGATCATTGAGCTGCAAGCTCCGCGACCTCGACGTGATCTTCGGAGGCCAACTCCGTGATGGCGGCCTGTACGACATCCGCCGGGTCGACAGCGCAGACGCCCAGATCCGGCTCGCGATGCTCAGCGACGACCTGATCAGACTCACGACCGGCAAGATCAGCTTCGCCTCCGCCTGGGCTACCGGCAAGGTTCGAGTGGACGCGAATGTCTTCGACCTGCTCAAGCTCAGGTCTCTGTTCTAGCTGCATCCATGCCAAGGTCGGCCAGCGCGGCCTTGGCCGTCGCGTCCGCCGGCGCCCACCGGGTCGCCCCGGCCGTCCATGCCGCCACGCACAGCGCTCGTAGCGCATCCAGACGATCGCCGTCGCTGTCTTGCGACTCGCGGGCAAGCAGCACCCGGTCGCCCTCCCAGGTAGCTGACCAGCCGCCGCAATGCACCCCGTCGGCGCGCTCGGTCACGTCAGGGTGCGTGCTGAGCAGACCGGACAGGTCATCCGCAATATAGGTGGGGCGAGCATCCGGCGCCGCGGCAATCAGGTCCGCTGCGGAGGTCACGCCGCTCAGGACGAGCAAGCTGCTGCATCCGACGGCGTTCGCGCCCTCGATGTCCGTATCGAGGCGATCACCCACGACGATGGGGCGTTCGGCCCCCGAACGCTCGACCGTTTCGCGATGCATGGTCGGATCAGGCTTTCCGGTTGAGACCGGGGAACGCCCGGTCGCGTGCCGCAACGCGGCGACCAACGAGCCATTGCCCGGCAGTGGACCGCGTGGCGAGGGCACCGTTGCGTCCAGATTCGTTGCGATCCAGGGCAGCCCGCGCCTTATCGCGACGGCACCTTCGGCGAGCATCTGCCAGTCGATGTCGGGCGAATAACCCTGTACGACGGCTATCGGCTCGTCATCTGCACTGGAAACCGAAATGAGACCGCGCTCGCCCAATGCCTCGTAGAGGCCCGTCGTACCGAGGACAAGGACTCTCGACCCAGGCGCCAACCGGTCGGCGAGGTAGTGGGCCGCTGCCTGCGCCGACGTGATGACCTCGCCGGGATCGGCTGCAATCCCAAGCCTGGTCAAGTGCTCGGCCACCGCGGCTGGTGGTCGGGCCGCGTTGTTCGTCACGAACGCCAAGCGCATCCCCCGACTGCGCGCCCGGGCGAGAACCTCGGCCGCGCCGGGCACCTCGTCGGCGCCGACATAGACGACTCCGTCCAGGTCGAGCAGCGCGACGTCGTACGTGGCGGCCAGGGGCTCGGCAGAGCCGCGCAACGTTGCGGCCTGCATCGGCGGTCGGACCCCTTTCGTGTTGTTCGACATAGCGACGGTAGTCGGGCACGCACGGCTGCGTACGATCCGGTGCCGTGAGCCCGGATACTTACCCCGCAAACCCTGGCCTGTCGCTCGCGCCGTTCCGGGCGCTGCGGCCCACGGTAAGCAGCGACCGACTTGGTCGGCTGCTCTGCCCGCCGTACGACGTGATCGACGAGGCCCAACGCGAGAAATTGCTCGAGCAGGACCCGGACAACTCGGTGGCGCTGATCCTTCCCCGAGCGCACGGTGACGCCGATCCGTACGCGCTCGCCGCCGAACGGCTCGACGCCGAAGTCGCATCCGGTCTGCTCGCCGATGATCCCGAGTCGGCGCTCTACGTCTACGAGATGCGCACCGACGACGGCGCCGTCACCCGTGGACTGCTCGGCGCTGTCGAATTGCGCGACCCGGCCGATGGCGTGATTCTGCCGCACGAGAACACCATGGCCGGCCCGGTGGCCGATCGGCTTGCCCTCATGACGGCGACCCAAGCCAACCTCGAGCCGATCTATCTGGTGTACGACGGCGGCGGAGTCGCCTCCAAGCTGATCAGCGACGTTATCGACGCCGACGCGATCGCCTCTGCCGAGACGCCTGATGGCACGTCACACCGCTTGTGGGCGATCACCGATCCAGCCGAGCACGCTTCAGTCGAGTCCGACCTGGCCACTCGGCGCGCGCTGATCGCCGACGGACACCACCGGTACGCCACCTACCGGCAACTGCAGCAGGACCTGCGCGCCGCGCGTGGCGCCGGCCCCTGGGACCGTGGCCTCGCATTGCTGGTCGACTCCTCGAGTTACGGCCCACAGGTCCACGCAATCCACCGGGTGCTCGTCGGCGTACCGCTAGCCACCGCAGTCGACTCAGCGCGAGCCGCCTGCGCCGTCCAGGAGATCGACACCCCCGTGGCCGCACTGGATGCGGCCTCCCGCGTTTCCGGCTTTGCGGCTGTCCTGACCGACGGCGAACGTACTTGGTTGGTGAGCAAACCGGCCGCCGGCCTCGTCGCCGGCGTGCTTGAGGCTGACGAGCCTGCCGCCCTGGCCGATCTGGACGTCACAGTGCTGCACCGGGCCCTCGTCGGCCAGGTCTGGCACCTACCAGACACGGCCGAGGCCGTTGGATACGCACACAGTGTCGACGAAGCAGTAGCCGAGGCGCGTCGCACCGATGGGACCGCGGTGCTTCTGCGACCGACGCCAGTCGAGGCCGTCGCCGCGGTCGCGGCTGCTGGCGCACGCATGCCGCGCAAGTCGACGCTCTTCACGCCAAAACCCGCGTCAGGCCTGGTCATGCGCCGCTTCGCTGACCAGCCGTGACCCCACAGAGCGTGACCCCGCGGCGCGGCCCCGGAGTCTGACCGCGCAGTGCACCGGCCACGCCGGCGGCGTCGACCGAACGCCGTCAGGGCCCTCGCCCACCGCGCGGTCCGTCCGCGGCCTCTGAACGACGTGTCCGGCGTACGGTTACACCCCCTTGTGCGCTCAATCGACACCTGTGACGACCCAGTAGGTAGTCCCAGCCGCTCTCGCTCGCGAAATCCGGCTCTACCAGCCTGCCCAGTCCGACTCCCGGTCGCCCTTCGTGCTCGCCTGTATGCCGGGCGGTTCATTGCGATGCTGGCAATATCGGCGATGCACCTTTCGCCTTTCGGGCGCTAGTGACGTCGACTTCGTAGCGACTGGTTGGCGCGCCACCTTCGCCGCGCCAGAACCGTCGATGCAAGCTGCCGGTCACCTCGAGCACCTCACCGGGTGAGCACCGCAGCGCCGCTCTGCGAGGCGCTGCCCGGGTTGTTGCACAGTCGATGCTGTCGACCCGTGTGCGCCCGAAACTGCCCTTCGGTCTGCGGACCGTCAGCCGGAATGAGCACAGCTCATCCCCGCTGGGCAGTGTGCGGACGCGCGGTGCGTCAGCAAGGACACCGCGTAAGAAAACTTCATTGTCAACTTTGGTGGGCTTGATGTCCGGCATAGCCATATCGTCGCCGGTCTATAAGGGCGACTAAAGACATGGCTGCTATCTGTGGATACTGCCGGCGCCTGTGGATAACCCGACGGTGATACCCGGATGTGGTTCCTCGCTATGTCAAAGCAGGGCGGCGGCCCTGTCGGCGGCGTCCGTCTCGCCGGACACATCGAGTGCAGCCGAGGCGGCGAACCACTGCGCTGCCTCGTCGTCTCGCCCGCCCGCGGCGAGGGCATCGGCGTACGCGTACCACAACCGCATTGCGCCTGGGCGAGGTCTCGCCCGATCCAGTCCGCCACGAGCGAGCACGGTCAGCGCGGAATCGAGTTGGCCCAAGTCGCGCCGAGCCCCCGCGACCACGATGAGCAGTTCGGCGAAAGTCTCCGGATCAAGCCGACGAGCGTCGGGGTCATTCAGCATTCGTACCGCCTGCTCCGGCCGGCCCAGCGCCCGCTCGCAATCGGCGATCATTGCGATATCGCGTGGATCGCCACTAATGCGACGCGCAGTTCGAAGCTCGCTCAGCGCCTCCGCCCATTCACCTGCGTGGTACGCCGCCACGCCGGTCGCTTCACGCACTGCCGCGACTCGGGCAGCACGACCACGCGCCGCTCTCGCATGGGCTAAAGCGCGGACCGGATCGGCGTCAATCAAGTGACCGGCCGCGACGAGATGGCCAGCGACCGCCTGAGCATTGGGCTTGCTCAATGTCTTCAATTCGGCGCGAACCGATGAATCCAACAAGCGCGGGTCTGCATCGTCGGGAATCGGAGGCTCCGGCGTGCGTGAGTCTGCGCCTCCAGGCCCTGAGCGCGCGCGACTCCGGACCGCAGAGGCCCCGGGGACCCGATCAGCGTCACCACGCCGGCCAGCACGCGCTGCCGGGTCGTACCGCGGGCGTGACGTGCGCGGTTCAGCATCCGAGTCTCGACCGGTCGCACGCGGCTTGTGCCCGGGCGAGCGACCCGACCCCCTGGCCGGCGCGCCTTCGGCCGCCCGACGGTCATGCGACCTGGCACCGCGCTCGGCCGGTTTGTCGGACCTGTTCACCTGGCGCTGCTCCGACGCCCGACTCCGCGACGCCCCGCTGCCAGTGCCCGAGCGTCGATCATCTGGTCTATTTGTACGACTGTCGCCATGTGCCCCATCTGAGGTACGTCGGCCCTTAATCCCGTTGTCGCCACGTTTCGAATCAGCAGAGCGTTCGCCTCTTACGGCCCCGCCGCTGCCCGAGCGTTCGCTGGGACGTTTGCCTCGCGCACCACTATCGGCGCGCGACCGGTCACCAGAATGCGTACCTCGCACACCACCGGACGAGCCTGCTCCGCGAGAGCCGGCCCGGCCACCGCCGGCCCGCTTGCCGTCCGCACCGCCCCGAGGTTTAGTCATTGTTGATCAATCCTGCCCGCGAAAAGAACGAGGGCCGTTCGGCGAACCGAACGACCCTCGTCCCACATTGTGTCCGGCGACGTCCTACTCTCCCACGCAGTGGCCCGCGCAGTACCATCGGCGCTGAGAGGCTTAGCTTCCGGGTTCGGGATGGGACCGGGCGTTTCCCTCTCGCTATGGTCGCCGAAACTCTATTGAGATGTCTGGTCCCTCGCCCTAGCAGGGCGCGGACCGCACCTCGGGAACCGCACAGTGGACGCGTGCCACGCGGCATGAATCACGCTTACGGAAATTTGTGTTTGTGGCAAGTCCTCGGCCTATTAGTACCGGTCAGCTTCATGCGTTACCGCACTTCCACTTCCGGCCTATCAACCCGGTGGTCTCGCCGGGGGCCTTACTCCATAAAGGATGGGAGATCTCATCTTGAAGCGAGCTTCCCGCTTAGATGCTTTCAGCGGTTATCCCTTCCGAACGTAGCCAACCAGCAGTGCTCCTGGCGGAACAACTGGCACACCAGAGGTTCGTCCGTCCCGGTCCTCTCGTACTAAGGACAGCCCTTCTCAAATCTCCTGCGCGCGCGGCGGATAGGGACCGAACTGTCTCACGACGTTCTAAACCCAGCTCGCGTACCGCTTTAATGGGCGAACAGCCCAACCCTTGGGACCGACTCCAGCCCCAGGATGCGACGAGCCGACATCGAGGTGCCAAACCATCCCGTCGATATGGACTCTTGGGGAAGATCAGCCTGTTATCCCCGGGGTACCTTTTATCCGTTGAGCGACACCGCTTCCACAAGCCGGTGCCGGATCACTAGTCCCAGCTTTCGCTCCTGCTCGACATGTCTGTCTCACAGTCAAGCTCCCTTGTGCACTTGCACTCGACACCTGATTGCCAACCAGGCTGAGGGAACCTTTGGGCGCCTCCGTTACATTTTGGGAGGCGACCGCCCCAGTCAAACTACCCACCTGACACTGTCCCTGATCCGGATTACGGACCGAGGTTAGACACCCAATTCGACCAGAGTGGTATTTCAACGTTGACTCCACCGACACTGGCGTGCCAGCTTCACAGTCTCCCACCTATCCTACACAAGCCGAACCGAGCACCAATATCAAGCTATAGTAAAGGTCCCGGGGTCTTTCCGTCCTGCCGCGCGTAACGAGCATCTTTACTCGTAGTGCAATTTCGCCGAGTCTGTGGTTGAGACAGCCGAGAAGTCGTTACGCCATTCGTGCAGGTCGGAACTTACCCGACAAGGAATTTCGCTACCTTAGGATGGTTATAGTTACCACCGCCGTTTACTGGCGCTTAAGTTCTGAGCTTCGCTCCGAAGTGCTAACCCGTCCCCTTAACGTTCCAGCACCGGGCAGGCGTCAGTCCGTATACATCGTTTTACAACTTCGCACGGACCTGTGTTTTTAGTAAACAGTCGCTTCTCGCTGGTCTCTGCGGCCGGCCAGCGCTCAGGGAGCATGTCCCGTCACGCTAACTGGCCCCCCTTCTCCCGAAGTTACGGGGGCATTTTGCCGAGTTCCTTAACCACAGTTCTCTCGATCGCCTTGGTATTCTCTACCTGACCACCTGTGTCGGTTTGGGGTACGGGCCGCGAAGAGCTCGCTAGAGGCTTTTCTTGGCAGCATAGGATCATCGAATTCACCGCAATCGGCTATGCGTCCGTTCTCAGGCACATGTGGTGCGGATTTGCCTACACCACGCCCTACAACGTTGCCCCAGTATATCCACTGACTGGTACGACTACCTTCCTGCGTCACCCCATTGCTTACCTACTACTGGTTCGGGTCGCGCGATCCACCGCTCCTCCCGAAGGAATCGCAGCTTCTGGCGCTTAGCATTACCGGGTTCGGTATTGGCGCTCTTTTGCGGGTACGGGAATATCAACCCGTTGTCCATCGACTACGCCTGTCGGCCTCGCCTTAGGTCCCGACTTACCCTGGGCGGATTAGCCTGGCCCAGGAACCCTTGGTCATCCGGCGGGGGAGTTTCTCACTCCCCTTTCGCTACTCATGCCTGCATTCTCACTCGTATGCCGTCCACGGCTGGGTTACCCCGCCGCTTCCTCCGGCATACGACGCTCCCCTACCCATCCACGCGCCGGGCCAACCATCCGTAGATGGAAGACAGGCTATTGCGTGAATGCCACAGCTTCGGCGGTGTGCTTGAGCCCCGTTACATTGTCGGCGCAGAATCACTTGACCAGTGAGCTATTACGCACTCTTTAAAGGGTGGCTGCTTCTAAGCCAACCTCCTGGTTGTCTATGCGACTCCACATCCTTTCCCACTTAGCACACGCTTAGGGGCCTTAGCTGGTGATCTGGGTTGTTTCCCTCTCGACTACGAACCTTATCGCCCGCAGTCTCACTGCCGCGCTCTCACTTACCGGCATTCGGAGTTTGGCTGATTTCGGTAAGCTTGTAGGCCCCCTAGACCATCCAGTAGCTCTACCTCCGGCAAGAAACGCGCGACGCTGCACCTAAATGCATTTCGGGGAGAACCAGCTATCACGAAGTTTGATTGGCCTTTCACCCCTACCCACAGCTCATCCCCCAGGTTTTCAACCCTGGTGGGTTCGGTCCTCCACGCGGTCTTACCCGCGCTTCAACCTGGCCATGGGTAGATCACTTCGCTTCGGGTCTAGATCACGCGACTAACTCGCCCTATTCGGACTTGCTTTCGCTACGGCTACCCCACACGGGTTAACCTCGCCACGTAACGCTAACTCGCAGGCTCATTCTTCAAAAGGCACGCTGTCACGACTATGCATAATGCATAGCGACGCTCCAACGGCTTGTAGGCGCGCGGTTTCAGGTACTATTTCACTCCCCTCCCGGGGTACTTTTCACCTTTCCCTCACGGTACTTGTCCGCTATCGGTCACCAGGGAGTATTTAGGCTTAGCGGGTGGTCCCGCCAGATTCACAGCGAATTTCACGGGCTCGCTGCTACTTGGGGTGACGTTCGGGAGGCGTCGTGTTTTCGTCTACGGGGGTATCACCCACTGTGCCGGACCTTCCCAAGTCCTTCGACTAGCGACGACGCTTTCTTACTCCCTGCTGGTTCGGCAGAACCAGCCAAACGGCCCCACAACCCCAGATACGCAACGCCTGCCGGCTATCACGCGTATATGGTTTGGCCTGTTCCGTTTTCGCTCGCCACTACTCACGGAATCGCGGTTGCTTTCTCTTCCTGTGGGTACTGAGATGTTTCACTTCCCCACGTTCCCTCCTCATGCCCTATGTGTTCAGGCATGGGTGACAGGACATGACTCCTGCCGGGTTTCCCCATTCGGAAATCCTCGGATCACAGCTCGGTCGGCAGCTCCCCGAGGCTTATCGCAGCCCCCTACGTCCTTCTTCGGCTCCTGGTGCCAAGGCATCCACCGTGCGCCCTTATTAACTTGGCCACAAAGATGCTCGCGTCCACTGTGCAGTTCTCAAGGTACGGGCGACGACTCCGACGGCCCACCGCGTACGCCCGTGGGCGCCGTTCGGTGATCGGAGTGTCAGACCTGCGCGTTCGACAAGCGGCCCAGCCGTTGCGGCCAAGCCAGTCGACACGCCTGAGGGCTCGTAATTCCGCTCCCTCAGGACTCAACAGCGTGCCTACGCCTCTGGACGAACCCCGAGTCGATTTCCATGTCACCGAAATGACTTGTACTTACGGCCGGCGTTCGCCAAATACGAACTAGTTAGTGTTCCACCCTTGAGCACCGCGGTGGCATAGACATCCACCAAACGGCTTCTGGGCGGCCATCTGTTGATCAGCGGCCACCAGATGCTCCTTAGAAAGGAGGTGATCCAGCCGCACCTTCCGGTACGGCTACCTTGTTACGACTTCGTCCCAATCGCCGATCCCACCTTCGACGGCTCCCTCCACAAGGGTTGGGCCACCGGCTTCGGGTGTTACCGACTTTCGTGACGTGACGGGCGGTGTGTACAAGGCCCGGGAACGTATTCACCGCAGCGTTGCTGATCTGCGATTACTAGCGACTCCGACTTCATGGGGTCGAGTTGCAGACCCCAATCCGAACTGAGACCGGCTTTATGAGATTCGCTCCACCTTGCGGCATCGCAGCTCTTTGTACCGGCCATTGTAGCATGTGTGCAGCCCTGGACATAAGGGGCATGATGACTTGACGTCATCCCCACCTTCCTCCGAGTTGACCCCGGCAGTCTCCTATGAGTCCCCGACATTACTCGCTGGCAACATAGGACGAGGGTTGCGCTCGTTGCGGGACTTAACCCAACATCTCACGACACGAGCTGACGACAGCCATGCACCACCTGTGCAAGGCCCTTACGGACCCCGTATCTCTACGAGATTTCCCTGCATGTCAAGCCCAGGTAAGGTTCTTCGCGTTGCATCGAATTAAGCCACATGCTCCGCCGCTTGTGCGGGCCCCCGTCAATTCCTTTGAGTTTTAGCCTTGCGGCCGTACTCCCCAGGCGGGGCGCTTAATGCGTTAGCTGCGGCACAGACCTCGTGGAATGAAGCCCACACCTAGCGCCCAACGTTTACGGCGTGGACTACCAGGGTATCTAATCCTGTTCGCTCCCCACGCTTTCGCTCCTCAGCGTCAATATCGGCCCAGAGACCCGCCTTCGCCACCGGTGTTCCTCCTGATATCTGCGCATTTCACCGCTACACCAGGAATTCCAGTCTCCCCTACCGAATTCTAGCTTGCCCGTATCGGCTGCAGGCCCGGGGTTGAGCCCCAGGTTTTCACAGCCGACGCGACAAGCCGCCTACGAGCTCTTTACGCCCAATAATTCCGGACAACGCTTGCACCCTACGTATTACCGCGGCTGCTGGCACGTAGTTGGCCGGTGCTTCTTCTGCTCCTACCGTCACTTTCGCTTCGTCGGAGCTGAAAGAGGTTTACAACCCGAAGGCCGTCATCCCTCACGCGGCGTCGCTGCATCAGGCTTTCGCCCATTGTGCAATATTCCCCACTGCTGCCTCCCGTAGGAGTCTGGGCCGTGTCTCAGTCCCAGTGTGGCCGGTCGCCCTCTCAGGCCGGCTACCCGTCGTCGCCTTGGTGGGCCGTTACCCCACCAACAAGCTGATAGGCCGCGGGCCCATCCCTAGCCAGAATCCTTTACATCTTCAAGGATGCCCTCGAAGATCATATCCGGTATTAGACCCGGTTTCCCGGGCTTATCCCAGTGCTAGGGGCAGGTTGCCCACGTGTTACTCACCCGTTCGCCGCTAGGGCACCTCTCCGAAGAGAGGGCCTCGCTCGACTTGCATGTGTTAAGCACGCCGCCAGCGTTCGTCCTGAGCCAGGATCAAACTCTCCGTGAAGGTTTATATGACAGCTGCGATTGGAATTAACCAATCCCAGAGTGTCGACCTAGAAAGTTACCGCTAATAGCGGCATTGATCGCTGGTCATACGAGCTGGTTCTTTATTTGCTCGATGTACCAAAGGAATCGAGTATTCAGCCGAATAGCCGAATACGACGAGGTATTACTTATGGCACTAACTTTCGGCACGCTGTTGAGTTCTCAAGGAGCGGACGCACACCGACCCGGTCCTTTCGGACCGCTTCGGGGCAACCCGTGAAACTCTACTCGGTCGGTTTCGCTCGGTCAAACAAGACCTGCACCGCCCGCTCCCGCTTGGTCTGCGGGCGCGGCTGACCGCGTCGCTCGAGCTTGGGGGATGTTCGACCGGCCCCGTCTAGCGGCTCCGTGCGCCGAACAAGGGAAACACTAGCACCTACTCAGCGCGTGTCCAACTCGGGGTCGGCACGCAGATTGCGCCTGCGCAGATTGCCTTGATTCATAGGGTGAAACCCCGGAAAACATGCCACATCAGGCATCGTCTGCGGAGACGAAGCGGACCGTCCTGCGCTTGCCGATCGTCAGCACACCGTCGACCACCCGACTCCGCTCGAGGTCGTACTGCTTGGCCGGTACGGCGACGCCGTCGAGGCGCACTGCTCCGTCGTCGATAAGGCGCCGAGCCGCGCTCGAACTCGGCGCCAGGCCGGCGGCGACTATGAGCGCGGGAAGGTGCAGCGGATCGCCGGCGGGTAGGGCGAATTGCGGGGCATCATCTGGCAATTCGCCGCGCCGGAAGATCGCATCGAAGCGCGCCTCCGCGGCCGTCGCGGCGTCCGCGCCGTGATAGAGCGCGACAATCTCGCGGGCGACGCGACGTTTCGCGAAGTTGGCGGGCCTGCCGCCCGATTCGACGGCCGCCTCCAGTTCGTCGACCTCGCGCGGATGCAGCGTGGTGCACAGCCGTGCGTACATGCCGACTACTGAGTCCGGGATGCTCATCAGTTTGCCGAACTGCTCGTCGGCGGAGTCGTTGATCGCGATGTAGTTATTGAGCGATTTGCCCATCTTCTCGACGCCGTCGGTTCCAACGAGCAGCGGGACGGTCAGGACGACCTGTGGCCGCTGGCCGCGCGATTTCTGCAACTCACGGCCGACAAGATTGTTGAAGGTCTGGTCGGTACCGCCGAGTTCGATGTCGGCGTGGATCTCGACCGAGTCGATCCCCTGCAACAGCGGGTAGAAGAACTCCGACAGCGTGATCGGCTGCCGGGCGGCGAATCGGCGCGCGAAGTCGTCGCGTTCGAGCAATTGCGCAACGGTGATCTGGCGGGTGTAGCCGAGGATCTCCGACACCTGCATCGGGCCGAGCCAGTCGGCGTTGTTCACGACCTCCGTGCGATCGGGGTCGAGGATCCGCATCAGCTGGTCGAAATAGCCCTTCGCGTTCGCGACGACCTGATCGACGCTCTGCGCTGCCCGCGTGGCCGTACGACCGGACGGATCGCCCACCTGCCCGGTGAATCCGCCGACGACGAGTACGGCAGTGTGCCCGAAGTCCTGGAACTGTCGCAGCTTGCGGAGCACGACGGCGTGCCCGAGGGTCAGATCCGATCCGGACGGGTCGATGCCGAGCTTGACCCGTAGCGGACGCTGTTCGCGCTTGGCGACAAGTAGCTGTTCGGCAAGGCCGTCCGCGGGCAGAATCTGCGCCGCGCCAGAGGCCAGGACCTCGTACGCGTCACGCAGTTCGGGATCGAGGGTCTCGATCGGCGCATCGGCGCCTTGATCCTGTGCCGTCGGGTTGCGCGCGTCTTCACCATTCACGACGGATCAGTCTGCCGTTGCGCGGCCAGCCGTTTGCGTCCGCCCGGGCGGAAGGCTGACACGGACTCGTCACCGTCGAGCCAGAAACGCCACGGCCGTGTGGTCGCGACGGCGATGCCGACCCGAGGCCCGGCACGCACTGCCGGAGAGTCCGCCCGGCCGAGGGACTCCAAGCGGACGGGCGACTTCGGATCGCACAGGTCGACGCCGTTCGTTTCCTTGCCCAGGGCGAGGCAGGTGGCGAGCCTCGCGGGGCCGCGGGCCAGATCGCGCGCAACGCGGGCTGCCGGTCGGCGCGATTGCGCGGTCTCGACGCCTCGAACGACCTCACCGGCCCGCATGAGGACTGCAGACGCTCGGCCCTCGGGACCGCACACGACGTTTGCGCACCAGTGCATCCCGTACGTGAAATAGCAGTACAGGTAGCCGGCCGGCCCGAACATCACGGCGTTGCGGGGTGTCTCGCCGCGATAGGCGTGGGACGCGGGATCGTCAGCGCCGTCGTATGCCTCGACCTCAGTCAGCCGCACGGCCACCTCGGCGCCGTCCACACTGGACACCAGTACGCCGCCCAGGAGCACTCGGGCCACCTCGATCGACGGCAGCGCGAGAGAGGCCCGATCGACGGTCACGACGGCCCCGTGTAGGTGTTCGCCCAGTCGTCGTGCGTACCGATCAGTCCGGTGAGGACGGCTAGTTGCTCGCTGACTCGGTCGGGCGCGGTGCCACCGACAGATGACCGCGCGCGCAGCGCTCCGTCGACGGTGAGCACGCCGCGCACTTCGGGTGTCAGGCGAGGATCGACCTCGGCCAGTTGCGCGTCGGAGAGATCGGCGAGATCGAGATTGCGCTGCTCGCAGTACGCGACGAAGTTTCCGGCAATCTCGTGCGCGTCCCGAAAGGGAACGCCTGTGCGCACCAACCACTCGGCAACGTCCGTCGCCAACGCGAATCCGGCCGGGGCGCCCGCGTTCATCCGATCGGACGACACCCGGAGAGTCGCGATCAGGCCGGTAACCGCGGGCAGCAGCATGAGCAGTTGCTCGACCGCGTCGAACACAGGCTCCTTGTCTTCCTGCAGGTCACGGTTGTAAGCGAGCGGTAGCCCCTTCAGCGTCGCCAGCAGGCCGGTGAGGTTGCCGATGAGGCGGCCAGACTTCCCGCGCGCCAGTTCGGCAATGTCGGGGTTCTTCTTCTGCGGCATGATCGACGATCCCGTCGACCAGGCGTCATCCAGGTGCACCCAGCCGAACTCGGACGTGGCCCAGAGGATGATCTCCTCGCCGAGACGGGACAGGTGGACGCCGAGCAGTGCCGCGGCGAACAGGAACTCGACGGCGAAGTCGCGATCCGAGACGGCGTCGATCGAGTTCGTTGCCGGGCGGTCGAAGCCGAGGTCTGCGGCAACGGCGTCCGGATCGAGCGGCAGCGAGGAGCCGGCCAGGGCGCCGGCGCCGAGCGGCGACACCGCGGCGCGCTTGTCCCAGTCCCGTAGGCGATCCACGTCGCGGGCCAGGGCGTGCACATGGGCCAGAAGTTGGTGGGCCAGCAACACCGGCTGAGCGTGCTGGAGGTGCGTCATGCCCGGCACCGCCACGTCGCGGTGCCGGTCGGCCAACGAGACGAGGGCGCTCTCGAGTTGCGCGATCGCGCTGACCAGTCGGCGGACGTGGTCGCGCAGGTAGAGGCGAAGATCGGTCGCGACCTGGTCGTTACGGCTTCGCCCGGCCCGTAGCTTGCCGCCAAGGGCGCCGAGGCGCTCGATCAGCCCGCGCTCGAGCGCCGTGTGGACGTCCTCGTCGGCATCGGAGGCCTCGAACTTGCCGGCGCGAACGGCATGATCGAGCTCGTCGAGCGCAGCGAGCATCGCAGTCAACTCGTCGTCGGCGAGCAGGCCGGCGCGGCTCAGCACTCGGGCGTGCGCTTTCGACGCGGCCAGATCGTAGGGCGCCAGCCGCCAGTCGAAATGCACGGACAGGGACAACTTCGCCAGCGCGTCGGACGGGCCGCCCGCGAATCGCCCGCCCCACAGCCGAGTCGGCGTCTGCTCGCTCATATCCGTCACATCTAACCGCTCGGCTGTGCGTCGGGCGTCGACTGGGGCGGATCGACCACGGTCAGGACGAACGAAGGTCGCGACGCGCCGCGATGCGGCTCGGCAGGCCCCACAGTTGCACGAACCCCTTGGCAAGCGTCTGGTCGAACGTGTCGCCCGTGTCGTACGTCGCCAGCCCGAAGTCGTACAGGGACCCGCTGCCACGCCGGCCGGTCGCGACCGCGGCACCGTTCGAGAGCCGAAGCCGGACATCGCCGGTGACGTGTTGCTGCGACGAGTCGACGAACGTGTCCAGCGCACGCTTGAGCGGGCTGAACCAGAGTCCGTCGTAGACGAGTTCGGTCCAGCGCTGCTCCACCCCGAACTTGTAGCGGCGCAGGTCTCGCTCGACGGTGAGATCCTCGAGTTCCTGGTGCGCCCGGATCAGGGCGATGGCGCCGGGCGCCTCGTACACCTCGCGACTCTTGATGCCCACGAGGCGGTCCTCGACCATGTCCAGCCGCCCGATGCCGTGCGCGCCGGCTCGCCGGTTGAGCTCGAGGATTGCGTCGAGCACCGAGACCGGCCGGCCGTCGACTGCCGTGGGCACTCCGTCGGTGAAGGAGATGACGACCTCGTCCGGCACGGCGGACGCATCGGGCGCTGACGTGTAGGAGTACAGGTCCTCGATGGGCGGGTTCCACGGGTCCTCGAGGAACCCGGTCTCGACGGCTCGCCCCCAGAGGTTCTGGTCGACCGAGTACGGCGAGCGCTTCGACTGATCGATCGGCAGGCCCTTCTCCTCGGCGAAAGCAATCGCCTTGTCGCGGGTCATGCCGCTGTCGCGGACGGGGGCGATGACGTTCAGCTCCGGTGCCAATGCGTTGATGCCGACCTCGAAACGCACCTGGTCGTTGCCCTTGCCGGTGCAGCCGTGCGCCACGGTGTCAGCGCCGTACCGGGCAGCGGCACTGACCAGATGCTTGACGATGACCGGCCGCGAGAGCGCGGACACCAGCGGATACCGCTCGAGGTACAGGGCGTTCGCGCGCAGCGCCGGAAGGCAGTAGTCGACGGCGAACTCTTCCTTGAGGTCGAGCACCTCGGACTCGACGGCGCCGCAGTCGAGTGCTCGTTTGCGGATGACGTCGACGTCCTCACCGCCCTGGCCGACATCGGCCGCGACGGCGATGACTTCGGCCCCGGTCTCGGCGGCTATCCAGCCGATGGCGACCGAGGTGTCCAGACCACCGGAGTAGGCCAGGACGACGCGGCGGCTCACGAGTTCGCCTTCGCTGCGGATTGGTTCAGGTACATCGGGTGTATTCCTCTCAGACGGTGTGGGGCAGGTTCAGGAGGGCGTCGGCGAGCGCCTGGCCGCCGGCCGGCTCGCGGGTGATCGCGAGAATGGTGTCGTCACCGGCGATCGTGCCGATGACTTGCGGAAGGCCGGCACGATCAAGCGCGGACGCCAGGAAGTGGGCCGCCCCGGGCGGAGTGCGCAGCACGACGAGATTGGCGCTGGCCTCGGCCGACACGAGAAGCTCGCCGACGAGCCGGGCAAGGCGTTGCGGCGGCGCGTCGTCGGTGGTGCGGGCGGTGAGCGGAGCGCCGTCCTCGGGAATCACGTAGCTCGGCAGGCCGCCGTCCGGCGTGCGCAGCTTGACCGCGCCGAGTTCGTCCAGGTCGCGGCTCAGCGTCGCCTGTGCCACGTGGAAGCCCGCGTCGGTGAGCGCAGCCGAGAGCTCGGCCTGCGATCGGACCGGGTGATCGCCCAGTATCGCGACGATGCGAGCGTGGCGGGAGGCCTTGCCCCGCAGTTCGTGGACGGAGGACGTCGGCGCGCTGATTCGTCGTCGCGTGGCGGCCATCAGCCACGCTCCAGTAGCCACGTGAGCAATGCCTTCTGTGCGTGGAGGCGATTCTCGGCCTCGTCCCATACGACGCTCTGCGGCCCGTCGATAACGTCAGCGTCGATCTCCTTGCCGCGATAGGCCGGCAGGCAGTGCAGCACGATGGCGTCAGGTGCGGCCTCGCGCATCGCCTCAACGGTGACCGAGTACGGCGAGAACACCCCGGCCCGTTGGTCACCCTCGCCTTCCTGGCCCATCGACACCCACGTGTCGGTGGCCACGACGTCGGCGCCGTCGAAGGCCTGGCGAGGGTCGGCGGTGACCACGACGGACCCGCCGGTGGTGGCGCCGATTCGCTGCGCGGCCGCGACGATGTCTGCGGCGGGCTGGTAGGTGGCCGGCCCAGCGATGCGCACGTGCATGCCGGCGGATGCGCCGCCGAGCAGGTAGGAGTGCGCCATGTTGTTCGCGGCGTCGCCGACGTAGGCCAGGGTGAGTCCGGCACAGTTTCCCCTTGTGCTGGCGGATGGTTTGCAGGTCGGCGAGCACCTGGCACGGGTGGAACTCATCGGTCAGCGCGTTGACCACCGGTACCCGGCTGACCGCGGCCATGGCCTCGATGCGCTTCTGCTCGAACGTCCGCCAGACGATGGCGGCGACCTGCCGGTCGAGCACGCGAGTTGTGTCTTCGATCGGTTCGCCCCGGCCGAGTTGGGTGGTCTGGGCGTCGATGACCAGTGGGTAGCCACCGAGTTCGGCGATGCCGACGCTGAACGAGACCCGGGTGCGCGTCGACGACTTGTCGAAGATGACGGCGACGGCCCGCGGGCCGGCGAGCGGTTGGCGCACGAGGCGGTTCGCCTTCATGGCATCGGCGAGGTCGAGCACCTCGACCAACTCGGCCGGGTCGAGATCGTCGTCGCGCAGGAAGTGTCTGGTCATGGTCGGGCCGCCTCCGCGTCGGCGAACGCGTCGCGCAGACGAGGGAGGGCGTCGTCGACGTCGTTCTCGGTGAGTATCAGGGGTGGGGCGAGTCGGATGGCATTGCGCTGCACGGCGTTGACGAGGAGGCCATGTTCGCGGGCTGCGCGCTCGACGTCGCCGGCGCAGTCGTCGCGTAGCGCGATGGCACGCCACAGCCCGGACCCGCGGATCGCCGGCGATCAAGGCACTGTCCACTGTGGACAACCCCTGCGCGAGATGCTCGCCGACGCGCTTCACCGAGTCGAGCAGGTGCTCGTCGGCGATCGTGTTCAGCACCGCCAGCGCCGCGGCGCAGGCGACGGGGTTCCCGCCGAACGTGCTGCCGTGATCACCTGGCGCGAACAGGGTTCCCGCCGCGCCGACGCCGATGCAGGCGCCGATCGGAATCCCGCCAGCCGAGTCCCTTCGCGAGGGTGATCACATCCGGGCGAACGCCCTCGGCCAGGCTCGCGAACCAATGGCCGGTGCGGCCGATGCCGCTTTGCACCTCGTCGACGATCAGCAGCGCGCCGGCGGCGTCGCAGGCCGCCCGAGCGGCGGCGAGGTATCCCGTCGGCGGCGGAACGACGCCACCCTCGCCCAGGGTCGGCTCGAGCAGCACCGCGGCGGTCTGCGAACCGACTGCACTGCGCAATGCGTCGACGTCGCCGTAGTCGACGAACGTGACCGGTCCGGGCAGTGGCGCGAACGGCTCGCGTTTCGCGGCGTTGCCCGTGACGGCCAGGGCGCCCATCGTCCGGCCGTGGAAGCTGTTGTTCGCGGCGACGACCTCGAGCCGCCCGCCGGCTGGATCGAGCGCTCGGCCGTGGCGTCGGGCCAGTTTCAGCGCGCACTCGACGGCCTCGGCGCCGCTGTTGGCGAAGAACACCCGGCCGTCGGCGCCGAGCAACTCCACAAGGTCTCGGCCAGCCGCACGCCGGGTTCGTGGATCGCGAGGTTGGACGAGTGCGCGAGCCGCGCCACCTGCGCCGACACGGCCTCGACGATCGCCGGATGGGCGTGCCCGAGCGAGGAGGTCGCGATTCCGCCGATGAAGTCGAGGTATTCGCGGCCGTCGACGTCCCATACGCGCACGCCCGCGCCATGGTCGATGGCCAGCGGCGGAGTGCCGTAGTTGGGCATCATCGCCGCGGCCCATCGCTGCTGTAGCTCTTCAGTGCGGGTCATGCGAACTCCCCCATGGGTTCTTCGGGTTCCTTCGTCGGTACGACCATCGTGCCGATGCCCTCGGACGTGAAGACCTCGAGCAGCAACGCGTGCGGTACCCGGCCGTCGAGAACGTGCGCTCGCGACACGCCTCCGTTGACGGCACGCACGCAGGCCTCCATCTTCGGCACCATGCCCGCGGACAGCGTCGGCAACATTGCCGCGAGTTCGTCGGCGTCGACCTGGCTGACGACCTCGCCACGGGTGGGCCACTCGGCATAAAGCCCCTCGACATCGGTGAGGACGATCAGCTTCTCGGCCTCGAGGCCGACCGCGATCGCCGCCGCGGCGGTGTCGGCGTTCACGTTGTAGGACAAGCCGTCGACGCCGCGAGCGACGGTGGCGACGACCGGGATGCGGCCGGCGTCGAGAAGCGCGTTGACCGTGCTCGGCTCGACGGCCACGACGTCACCGACCTGGCCGATGTCGACCGGCTCGCCGTCGACGATGCCCGCCCGCCGCTCGGCCGTGAGCAGTCCGCCGTCCTCGCCGGAGAGCCCGACCGCGAACGCACCGTGGTTGTTGATCAGGTTGACGATGTCGCCGTTGACCTGGCCGACGAGCACCATGCGCACGACCGCCATCGCCTCGGGCGTCGTCACGCGAAGCCCGCCGCGGAACTCGGTTTCGATGCCGAGCCGGCCGAGATGCTCGGTGATCTGCGGGCCGCCGCCGTGCACGACGACCGGCTTCAGGCCGGCATAGCGCAGGAACATGATGTCCTCGGCGAAGGTCCGCTGCAGTGCGGGCGAAGTCATCGCGTTGCCGCCGTACTTGATCACGACGACCTTGCCGTGAAAGCGCTCGAGCCAGGGCAGCGCGTCGACCAGCGTCGCCGCCTTGGTCAGGGCTTGCTCGATGTCGAGGCTCATGTCGAGTAGGCCGAGTTCTCTTCGACGTAGCCGTGCGAAAGGTCGTTGGTCCAGATCGTCGCTTCGCTCGGCCCGGCATGCAGGTCGACGAGGATGTGCACGTCGCGCCCGGACAGGTCGACACGATCGCGCGGCTCGCCGGCCGCTCCCCCGCGGCAGATCTGGATGCCGTTCATGGCGACGTCCAACTCGTCGGGGTCGAACTTCGCGGCCGTGGTGCCGATGGCGGCCAGGACGCGGCCCCAGTTGGGGTCGTTGCCGAACAGCGCGCACTTGAGCAGGTTGTTGCGCGCGATCGACCGGCCCACCTCGACCGCGTCGTCCTCGGTGGCCGCGCCGACGACCTCGACGGTGACCTCCTTGGTCGCGCCTTCGGCGTCGGCGACCAGTTGTGCGGCCAGGTCCGCGCACACCCGCTCGACGGCGGCGGCGAATTCGGCGGGTTCGGGCCGGACGCCGGTTGCCCCGCTGGCCAGGAGGAGCACGGTGTCGTTCGTCGACATGCAGCCGTCGGCATCGACCCGGTCGAACGTGCGGCGCGTCGCGGCACGCAGGGCGTCGTCCACGTCGCGATGCTCGACGGACGCATCGGTGGTGAGCACGCAGAGCATCGTGGCGAGGCCCGGCGCGAGCATCCCCGCGCCCTTTGCCATTCCGCCGACCGTCCAGCCGTCGGCGTGCGTGAACACCGCCTGCTTGGCCACGGTGTCCGTCGTGCGGATCGCCTCGGCGGCGTCGGCTCCCCCGTCTGCGGTGAGCGCCTGCGACGCGCGCGTCGACACCCGCAAGCAGCCGCTCGATCGGCAGCCGCTCGCCGATCAGGCCGGTGGAGCACACGGCGACGTCGCCCGCGCCGATGCCGCAGGCCGTGGCGACGCGCTCGGCGGTCAGGTGGGTGTCGGCGAACCCGGCCGGCCCGGTGCAGGCGTTCGCGCCGCCGGAGTTGAGCACGACGGCGCGCAGCCGGCCGTCGGCGACCGACCTGCCGCGTCCACAACACGGGCGCCGCCTGCACCCGGTTCGACGTGAACACCGCGGCGGCCACGTCGGACGGGCCGTCGTTGACGACGAGGGCGACGTCGAGGCCGCCGCGACTTGAGGCCCGCCGCCACACCGGCCGCACGAAAGCCGCTCGCCGCCGTGACGCTCACGGCGCCACCCCGTCGATCGACAGGCCCGTCGTCTCGCCGAGGCCGAGCATCAGGTTGGCGTTCTGCACGGCCTGGCCGGCGGCACCCTTGCCCAGGTTGTCGATTGCGCTGGTCACGATGATTCGGCCGGAGTTGGTGTCGACGGCGGCCTGCAGGTGGGCGCAGTTTGTGCCGGCGGTCGCCGCAGTGTGCGGCTGCTGCCCCTCGTCGAGTACGTGCACGAACGGCTCGTCGGCGTAGGCGGCGGCGAGCGCGGCTCGCACCTCGGCGGCGTCACCCCCGGCGAGGCCGGCCGAGCGGTCGACCGTCGCGAGGATGCCCCGCGGCATCGGCGCCAGGATCGGCGTGAACGACAGCGTGGCCGCGCCGGTGGCCTGCAGGATCTCCGGGACGTGCTGGTGCGCGCCGACCCGGTACGGCGACAGATCGCCCATGACCTCGCTGGCCAGCAGGTTCGCCTTGGCGGAGCGGCCGGCGCCGGACGTGCCGCTCGCGGCGACCACGACGACGTCGTCGGCGCTCGGCCAGCCCGGCGGCGATCAGCGGCGCCAGCGCCAGGATCGTCGCGACGGCGTAGCAACCGGTGTTGGCCACCCGGTCGGCCGCCTCGATGCGCGCCCGCTGGCCGGGCAGTTCGGGCAGCCCGTACGTCCAGGCGCCGTGATGATCGCCGCCGTAGTAGCGCTCGTAGGCGGCCGGGTCGCGTCAGCCGGTGATCGGCGCCGAGGTCGACCACCTTCACCTGCGCCGGCAGCTGCGCGGCGAGCCCCCCGGACACGCCGTGCGGCAGCGCCAGGAACGACGAGGTCGGCGCCGGCGAACAGGTCCGGCGACGTCTCGCCGAGGGTCAGGTGCGCCAGCGAGCGCAGCCCCGGATGCACGTCGCCGAGCCGCTCGCCCGCGTTGCCGTATGCGCTCGCCGCGACGATCGTCGAGATCCGGGTGGTCGGCCAGCAGACGCAGCAGTTCACCGCCGGCGTAGCCACTTGCACCGGCAACGGCGACCCGAAATCCCATGCGGACGATTATGCACTGCGATGCAAGTTCATGCGAACGCTTATCGGGCTGTTCCCGGCGAACCGGCCGGGCACTAGCGTGCGGCCGGTGGCAGCCGATCGGTTCCTCGTCCAGACGGTTCGCGAGCAATTGCGTGCCGCGGCGGACGCTGATCGTGCGCCACAGATGCAGGCGTACATGAAGTCGGCAATGCCGTATCTGGGCGTACCTGTGCCCCGGGTACGCGCGATCGTCCGGGCCGAGGCGAAGTCCCGCCCGCCGGCGAGCACTGAGCAACTCGCGCAGACCGCGTCGATGCTGTGGCGCGAGGCCCGCTACCGCGAGGAGCGCTACGCCGCGACCGCGCTCACCGGCGTGCCGGCCGCGCGCCACCTGCAGACCCTGACGCTGCTCCCGCTGTATCGGGAGATGATCACGACCGGAGCCTGGTGGGACCACGTCGACGAGGTCTCGCACCGCGTCGGCGCGCTGCTGGCCGCGTTTCCGGACGAGGTCGCGCCGGTGATCGTCGAATGGGCACACGACGAGGATCGTTGGCTGCGCCGGTGCTCGGTGATCTGCCAACTCGGCCGCAAGCAGGCCACCGACACCCGCCTGTTGTCCGAAGCGATCGAGGCAAACCTCGATGATCGCGACTTCTTCCTGCGCAAGGCCATCGGCTGGGCACTGCGCGACTACGCGAGAACCGATCCGGACTGGGTACTCGGCTTCGTCGCCGAGCACGCCGATCGGCTCAGCCCACTGTCACGGCGGGAGGCCCTCAAGCATCTGGGCTGATCAGGTGCGCAGTTGCGCGCCGTACAGCTGCCCGGCCCGGGCCACGGCCGCATCGCGGGCAGCCGCTGCCTCCTCGCCGGTCAGGGTGCGGTCGGGCGCCCGCAAGCGCAGCGCGAATGCCACCGACTTGCGCCCCGGACCCAGCCGCTCGGCGTCGGCGAACACGTCGAAGAGCCGGATCGACTCGAGCAGTTCGCCCGCGCCGTACGCGCACCGCCTCGAGCAGATCGGCGGCGGTGACACCGGCGTCGACGACCAGGGCAAGGTCGAGAAGTACCGGCGGGAACGGGGAGATCTCCGGAGCGGGCGCCGGCGCGGGTGGCCTGAACGCGTCGAGGTCGAGCTCCATCGCGGCCGTGCGCGGCGGCAGTTCGAGCGCCGTGATGACCCGTGGATGCAGCTCGCCCGCGTGGCCCACGACCGCGCCGTCCAGGACCAGCTCGGCGCATCGGCCCGGATGCCACGGGGCGTATTGCGCCGGACGGACCACCAGGTCGGCCCGCGCCGCCCCGGCAACCACCCGGGCCGCCTGCACGGCATCGGCCCAACTCGGCCGCGCGCCCGTCACCCCACCAGCCCGGACGCTCGATGTCGCCGGCGAGGACGACGGCCGCGTGCCGTGGCTGTGGTGGAACGCCCGCGTACAGCGCGGCCACCTCCTCGTCGGAAGGCCGATGCTCGACGCCCGGCTGCGGAACCGGCGGGGCGTCCTCGCGCGGCAGGTACACCAGGCCCATCTCGAACAGCGCGAGGTCGCGCGTGCCCCGCCCGACGTTGCGCTTGAGGGTGGCCAGCAGGCCGGGCAGCAACGATGTGCGCAGCTCCGGCTCGGCCTCGGAGATCGGGTTGACCAGCCGGGCGGCCTTACGCCGCGGGTCGTCGGCAGCCAAGCCGAACGCGTCGTGCACCGAGGGCGCGACGAACGGGTAACTGAGCACCTCGGTGTAGCCGGCTGCGCCCAGCGCCCGCGACACGGTTCGCCGCAGCCGCTGCTCGTCGGTCAGCCCGTGCCCGGGCGGCGCAGTGGGCAGCTCGGAGGGGATCTTGTCGTAGCCCTCGAGGCGGACGACCTCCTCGACCAGGTCGGCCGGATCGGAGAGATCCGGGCGCCAGGTCGGCGCAATCACGCCGGAGCGTGCCGGTGCCCTCGACCGCGCAGCCGACCTGGACGAGCCGGGCGCCCACCGTCGCCTCGTCGATCGGCATGCCGGCCACCGCCGCGGGACGCGATGCCGCCATGGTGATCTCGACCGGCGCGGGACCATCGCCGACGACCGTGAAGCCGTCGACCGCCGTCGCTCCCCCGTGCTCGACGAGCAGATCGACGCATCGCTGCAGGGCGACCGCCGCGATCTGCGGGTCGACCCCGCGCTCGAAACGCTTGGCCGCCTCGCTCGGCAGTTTGTGCCTGCGCACCGCCCGCGAGATCGCGACGGGTGTCCAGTGGGCCGCCTCGAGAACGATGTCTGTGGTCGAGTCGTCGATCTCGGTGGACGCGCCGCCCATGACGCCGGCTAGCGCGATCGGGCCGGTGTCGTCGGTGACCACGAGGTCGTCCGGATCGAGCACGTGCTCGGCACCGTCCAATGTGGACAGTCGCTCGCCGGCTCGAGCCCGGCGCACGCCGATCGGGCCGGTCAGCTTGGCGCGATCGAAGGTGTGCAGCGGCTGGCCGGTCTCCAGCATGACGTAGTTGGCGACGTCGACCGCCAGCGAGATGGGCCGCATGCCGGACTGCCGCAACCGCCGGCGCATCCACTCGGGACTGGCCGCGGCGGGATCGAGTCCGGTGATCGCGCGCGCCGAGAACTGGTCGCATCCGGCCGGGTCGTCGACGCGTGACCTCGTAGGCGCGCCCGTCGACCGGCGGCAGGCTCATCGTCTCGGCGATGTCGTGGAACGGCGACGCCGAATGCCGCCGACGCCTCGCGCGCCAATCCGCGCACGGACAGGCAGTACCCACGGTCCGCGGTCACCGCGATGTCGAGGACGTGTTCGCGCAGACCGAGCAGGTCGAGCGCGTCGTCGCCCGGCTTACCGGCGTCCGGCGCGAGCACCAGGATGCCCGTGTGTTCGTCGCCGATGCCGAGTTCGCGGACCGAGCAGATCATGCCGTCGGAGACGTGGCCGTAGGTCTTGCGCGCGCTGATCGCGAACTCGCCGGGCAGTACCGCGCCGGGCAGCGCGACCACGACGAGATCGCCCTCGGCGAAGTTCAGCGCACCGCAGACGATGCCGCGCGGCTCGGCTTCGCCGACGTCGACGCTGCACCAGCGGATGGTCTTGCCGTTGCGCTGCGGCTCGTCCTTGAACGACAGCACCTGGCCGACGACGATCGGGCCGGACATGGCGTCGGCGGCCGAGTCGACGCGCTCGACCTCGAGGCCGACGCGGACCAGGGCGTCACCGAGCTCACGAGGCGTCGTGCCTTCGGGCAGGTCGACGTGCTCGGCCACCCAGCCCACCGACGCGCGCATCAGGCCTCCATCCCGAACGCCTGGGTGAACCGGACGTCGCCCTCGACCATGTCGCGCATGTCGGCGGCGTTGTTGCGGAACATCATCGTCCGCTCGATGCCCATGCCGAACGCGAAGCCGGAGTACCGCTCCGGATCGATGCCGCAGGCGCGCAGCACGCGCGGGTTGACCATGCCGCAGCCGCCCCATTCGATCCAGCCCTCGCTGCCGCAGGTCCGGCAGTTCCAGTCCGGGTTGCCGACCGACTGGCCACGGCACACGAAGCACAGCAGATCCGGCTCGGCACTCGGCTCGGTGAACGGGAAGTAGGACGGGCGCAGCCGGGTGACGATGCCCGGCCCGAAGAACGCCTGCGCCATGTGATCGAGCGTGCCTTTGAGGTGGGCCATCGTGATGCCCTCGTCGATGACCAGGCCCTCGACCTGGTGGAACACCGGGGTGTGCGTCGCGTCGAGTTCGTCGGTGCGAAACGTCTTGCCCGGGCAGATCACATAGATCGGCGGCTTGCGCTCGAGCATCGTCCGGGCCTGCGCGGGCGAGGTGTGCGGACGCAGCACGAGCCGTGAGCCGGGCGGCGCCACGTAGAACGTGTCGAGCAGCGTGCGCGCCGGATGGTCGGGGCCGATGTTGAGCGCGTCGAAGCTCAGCCACTCGGTCTCGATCTCGGGACCCTCGACGACGTCGTAGCCCATCTCGGTGAAGACGTCGCCGATGAACTCCTGGATCGTCGTCAACGGGTGGCGGGCGCCTTCGAGGTGGCGGTCCCACGGCAGGGTGACGTCGACCGCCTCCTCGACCAGGACACGGGCGTCGCGCTCGACCTCGAGTTCGGCCTGACGAGTCTCCAGCGCCGCCTTGACCTGGGCGCGCACCCGGCCGACCCGCTGGCCGGCCGCCGCCTTCGCCGCGGGCGGAAGGGTGCCGATCTCGCGATTGGCCAGCGAGAGCGGGGAACGATCGCCCGCATGGGCCAGACGGGCAGCCTTCAACTCGTCCAGATCGGATGCCTTGGCAATCGCCTGGAGCGCATCGTCGAGGCTCGCCTGCAGCGTGTCCGGCTGAAGGGCGTGCGGCTCGACCGGGTCGTAGCTCATCGGAGTCCTCGTTGCTGTGCGGGCTGGCGGGACGAGTCTAGGGTTGCGCCGCTCGCCGCCTGCACCGAATAGGCGAAGGCCGCCGCGCCCAAGGCAGATCTGTCAGATCCGGCGCAGCGGCCCTCATCGTGGCCCGGGCTCAGGCCTCGGACTTGACTTCCTCCATCGGGGAGTCCATGCCGCCGTTCGCCGCGGCGCGAGCGGCCGCCCGGGCGGCAACCCGCTCGGCCACCTCGGCGTAGGCCTTCTCGGCGAAGTCCGGGTCGAGCGGCGGACTGTCGGCCTTCGTCTGGGGGTTCAGCTTCTCGATGTAGGCGTCGAGTTCCGGACCCGATTCCCAGGACGTGATCAGGCAGTAGCGCGGTTCGTCGCCGGGGTGCCACACCGCGTGCCAGAGCCGCTGCGTGTCGATGATGACCTGTGTGCCGGCCGGCAACGGGATGCGCGTCTCGGTGGACGGATCGTCCTTGTCCTCGCGCAGGATCATCACCGAGTCGGGGTTGTCGGTCAGGTTGAAGAAGCCCCGCACGACCCAGCCGGTGCCCTCGGGGTTGAGGCGGTTGTTGTCGTCGCGGTGCAGGTTGTAGATGCACTCGGCGTAGGTGTTGGGCTGTAGTTCGATGACCCGGCAGCGGCCGACATTGGCACCCGGCTCGGTCGCCCGTGCGGTCAGCCGGGGCGCCTTGTCGACGTTCGCCTGCACCCAGACGCCGTCCTTGTCGGTCTTGGGGGGCGTGTGGTTCCAGAAGCCGTTGCACTCCATGTCGCCGTATGCGCTGGCCAGCGGGGCGAAGCGAGTGTCGCCGGAGGACTTCCAGTCGACGTACTCGATGTCGAGCCACTCGGCCGGATCCTGTGACTGATCGTAGGAATCGAGTACTACGTATCCGGACTCGTCGAAGACCGGCAGCTTGATGTAGCTCATGACGAAACAAGCGCCCTTTCGATGGGTGAGACGACGAAGTTAGGCGAACCTATCACGCGGGAATCGGGGTTCCCGCGACCGACTCGGCCGCCAGGCGGAGGGCGAGCAGGTGCTGGGCTCGCGCCGATGCGTAAAGGCAAACGGCTGCCGCCGCGGCTACGTTCAGGCTCTCGGCCGCCCCGTAGATCGGTACCTTGACGGCCCGGTCAGCGGCCCGGATCGTCTCCGCCGGCAGGCCCCGGGCCTCATTGCCGAACAGCCACGCGGTCGGTGCGGCAAGCGCGTCAGCGGCCAGTCCCTCGATGTCGTCGCTGCCCGCTCCGGTGGCGGCGAACACGGCACATCCGGCCTTGCGCGCCTGATCGAGCACGTCGGCAATCGGGGCGTCGACGACGACGTCGAGGTGGAACAGACTGCCGGCCGTGGCGCGCACCGCCTTGCCGCTGTAGATGTCGACGCTGTCGCCGGCGAGGATGACCGCCTGCGCGCCCGCTGCGTCTGCGGTGCGAAGGATCGTCCCGGCGTTACCGGGATCGTTCGCGTCGACCAGCACCACGACCAGGCGGGGCTCGCCGTGCTCGCCGGAAAGGGCTTTGCGCAGTGGGACGTCGACCTTGCGGCACACGGCCACCAGGCCCTGCGGGGTCACCGTCTCGGACAGGCCGGCCGCAGCCCGGGTGCTGATCTCGTCGACCCGGATGCCGGCCCCGCGCGCCTCGTCGACGAGTTCGCCGTTGCGCTCGAGCGCCTCGGTGGTCGCGAAGATCTGCACGACGACCTTCGGGTGACGCAGTGCCTCGCGCACGGCCTGCGCACCCTCGGCGAGGAAACGCCCCGTCTCGCGACGGGCCTGCCGGCGAGTGAGCTTGCGGGCCGTCGCGAGTCGCGCGTTGGTGTCCGAGATCAAGCGGCCGAGTTGGATTCGACGCTTCCCCCGGTGCCGACCTCGGCAACTGCTTGCTTGGCCACCTTGACGAGCGCGGCGAAGGCGGTCTCGTCGGTGACGGCGAGGTCGGCGAGGACCTTGCGGTCGACGGTGACGCCGGCCAGACGCAGGCCCTGGATGAAGCGGTTGTAGGTCATGTCGTTCGCGCGGGCGGCGGCGTTGATCCTGGTGATCCACAACTGGCGGAAATCACCCTTGCGCGCCTTGCGGTCGCGGTAGGAATAGGTCGACGAATGGAGCAACTGCTCCTTGGCCTTGCGGTAGAGCCGCGAGCGCTGCCCTCGGTAGCCGCTGGCGGCCTCAAGGGTGCTCCGGCGCTTCTTATGGGCATTCACTGCCCGCTTGACGCGTGCCACGGTTGTTCCTTTGGTCTCTTGGCCCCTCTGGCAGCGGGGCGGGGCTTCAGGCGTCGTTCGCCTATGTCGACCCGATCTGGTTTCTTGTCGTTCCGGCGGCTTCGGCTTCGTTCAACTCGGCAACGCGTCGCAGGCCAAGTGCGCGACCGCTGAGCGCGATCCGCTACTGCTGGCTGCTCGGCACTGCTGCCTGCGGCCTCGCCGCTGGTTGGGTTATCGGCCGAGCAGCTTCTTCACTCGCGGGACGTCGGGCTTTGCGACCTCGGTCGTTCCGGCGAGACGTCGGGTCAGCGTCGAGGGCTTGCGCTCCAAGAGGTGGCGCCGACCGGCGCGCTCGGCGAGCAACTTGCCGCTGCCCGTCACCTTGATGCGCTTCTTCATCCCGCTGTGTGTCTTGTTCTTGGGCATGAATCGTCCTTCTATTCGTGACCACTGGTAGCGGCCGGACCCGCGTGCTTCACGGGCTTCACATTGCGGTGCGGCGCCACGACCATGATCATGTTCCGGCCGTCCTGCTTGGGCGAGGACTCGACGAAACCGAGTTCGACGATGTCGTCGGCCAACCGCTGAAGCAATCGGAACCCCAACTCGGGGCGGGACTGCTCCCGGCCGCGGAACATGATCGTGACCTTGACCTTGTCGCCCTGCTTGAGGAATCGCTCGACGTGACCTTTCTTGGTCTGGTAGTCGTGCGAGTCGATCTTCGGGCGGAGCTTCATTTCTTTGATGACCGTTTGGGTCTGGTTGCGCCGGGCTTCGCGCGCTTTCTGCGCACTCTCGTACTTGAACTTTCCGTAGTCCATGAGCTTGCAGACCGGCGGCCTGGCCATCGGTGCAACTTCGACCAGATCCAGATCGGCCTCAGCCGCCAGTTCGAGGGCTTTGCCGATTGGCACGATGCCGACCTGTTCGCCTTCGGGGCCGACAAGTCGGACCTCGGGCACGCGGATCCGGTCGTTGATCCTGGGTTCGGAGCTGATGGGACCTCCTTGGTCGTTCCAGTGCTCGTCGTTGTTCGGGGCGCGGGCGCCGAAAGGCCCCGCTGCGGCGATGCGCACGGGGCCCGGAGTCTGCCGACCAGCCCGCAGGCGACGCGTACACGTCGCCGCGCCACCGGGGACGGTGGCACCGCGGACCGGACCCGGCTCGCCGTGGCGGCTCGGGTGGGAGACAGGCCAGCCATCTTGGGGTGACTGGACGGGCTTCCGCTTGCACACCCCCGTACGTGACGGAGGCTGGTCGCAACTACAGCGTAACAGCGCGCAAGACGCTGACCAAAGGCCCGTCAGTCCCGTTGCCGATGCCGTTACCGCCGTGGCGGTCGGGCCCGCTCGGCATCAGTGAGTCGCGACCGCCCGCTCGGCTGCGCTGCGCAGCACGCAGAACTCATTGCCCACGGGATCGGCGAGCACGACGAAACCGGTGCCGTCCGGACGCCGGTGGTCGGCGACGAACTCGGCGCCGAGACCGAGCAGCCGTTCGACCTCCTCGTCGCGGGTTCGGCCGTCCGGCGCGAGGTCGAAGTGCACCCGGTTCTTGCCGACCTTCGGCTCGGGCACCTGCTGGAACCACAGGCCGGTCGCACCGTCCGGAGCAACCAGGGAGGCCTCGGGGTCGCCCGGGAAGTCATCTTCTGCGCGTGGCCACCCCGTGATCTCGTGCCAGAAGCCGGCCAACTCGTACGGATCGGCGCAGTCGACGGTGACGTGACGAATCGAGATGCTCATCGGGCAGAGCATTCCCGAGTCGGTTCCCTGCCGACAAACGAGATTCCGAGATTCGTGCGACCTCCCGTAACGGGATCACGATGCAACCGATCGGCCGGTATTGTCTCGCCTGACCAGCGCAGGGGGAGCCTGGCCTCGAGAGGCAACATGGGCAAGCACCAGCGGCGCAGTTCGGTCTTCTTCGACGAGACCGGCCGCCGCACCCGCCTTGCGACGACCGCCGTGCGTAGTGCCACTGTGGCGCTGCTCGGCACTGTTGCGGCCGTCATCGTCACGCTGGTCTCGGGCGTGCCGCTTCCGGGCGTGACTCCCCCGGTGCGACTGCCCAGCAACGAGCGCCCGTTGCGTCACGCCGAGCATCAGCCGCCGCCCTCCAGGGCCGTCCCGCTGGGACCGGTCGTGCCGGTTGTCCCGGTCGTCCCTGTCGTCCCGGTCAGCACGATCCCCCAGGCGCAACCGACACCATCGAGCACCCCGCCGACGACATCGCCCCCGGCGCCGTCGCGCACGCCGCCAGGCTCGACCCGCACGAACAACTCGAAACCCACGCCCACCTCGACCACGAGTACGAGCAGGCACGGCCACCCGCCGGCAACGCCGCCCGGTCACACCAAGCATCCGTGACGCCAGCCAATCGCGAGCCGCGAGCGCACTGGGCGCTGCTCGCGGCAGTGCTGCTCGCGTTGTGGATCCTGCTGCTGATCGCCGGCTACACGAACCACTCGGGGGCCGAGCACTCCAGCGCACCGACCCCGCGCGACGTCGCGCCTGAGGCACTGCGCAACGGAGGGCCGGTGCTCGACGCCACCCGGCCCGATCAGCCGGGCCTGTCACTACCCGACCGCACGGTCGCGTTGACCTTCGACGACGGACCGTCGCGATGGACGCCCGAGATCCTCGACGTGCTCGAGCGCCATCATGTTCCGGCGACGTTCTTCGTGATCGGCGGCAGCGTGGCTGCTCATCCGGACACGTTGCGCCGGATCGTGCGCGACGGGGATGAGGTCGGCATCCATACGTTCACTCATCCTGACCTCGGCTCTGTGCCGGCCTGGCGCGAGCGCCTGGAGTTGGACGAGACGCAACTCGTCATCGCCTCGACGACCGGCTACACGACAGACCTGCTGCGCCTGCCGTACTCCTCCGTTCCCGCGTCCCTCACCGCTGCTGAGTTGCGCGCGATCGGGCGAGCCGGCAGCTACCGAGTGGTGCTGGCCGACCTCGACACCAGGGACTGGGCGCGACCGGGCGTCGCCGCGATCGTCGGAGCGGCCACACCGCGCGACGGGCGGGGCGCCGTGGTCATGCTCCACGACGGCGGCGGTAACCGGTCGCAGACCGTTGCGGCTCTGGACCAGCTGATCCCCGCGTTGCAGGCACGTGGCTACCGCTTCGAGACGATCTCGCATGCCACCGGCGTCCGATCGCCCTGGCAGCGAGCCGGTTTCGCAGAGCGCGTGCGCGGCAGTTTCCTGACCACGGCCGTGCACGTGGGCCGCCGGCTGGCAACTGCCCTCGAGGTTGCGTTCATCGGTGTGGGCGTGCTGTCGGTCCTGCGGGTAGCGCTGCTGCTGGTGCTGGCCCGGCGACATCACCGAAGCGGTGGCGAGCGGCCGGGGCCCGATTCCGCATTGCCTGCGGTGAGCATCGTCGTGCCCGCCTACAACGAGGCGGTCGGGATCGCCGCGGCCGTCCGGTCATTGGCGGCCAGCGACTACCCCGAATTCGAGGTGATCGTCGTCGACGACGGCTCGACCGACGCCACGGCCGACATCGTCGCAGCGTTGGCGTTGCCCGGGGTGCACATGATCCGGCAGGCCAACACCGGTAAGCCCGGCGCCATCAACGCAGGTGTCGCGCAGGCCCGGTACGACATCATGGTTCTCGTCGACGGTGACACGGTCTTCGAACCGACGACACTTCGCGCCCTGGTAGCGCCGTTCGCCGACCGGCGCGTCGGCGCCGTCTCGGGAAACACCAAGGTGGGCAACCGTCGCGGCATTCTGGGCCGCTGGCAGCACGTCGAGTACGTCATCGGATTCAACCTGGACCGGCGCATGTTCGACGTGCTGCAGTGCATGCCTACGGTGCCGGGCGCTGTCGGGGCATTCCGCCGCGACGTGCTGAGGCAGGTCGGTGGCGTCAGCGACGACACCCTCGCCGAGGACACCGACCTGACAATGGCGATTTGCCGAGCAGGCTGGCGGGTCGTGTACGCGCCGGACGCTCGCGCCTGGACCGAAGCGCCGTCCACGCTCGGGCAGTTGTGGCGGCAGCGGTACCGGTGGTGCTTCGGCACGATGCAGGCGATGTGGAAACACCGACGTGCCGTCGTCCAGCGGGGAGCATCCGGCCGATTGGGACGTCGCGGCCTGCCCTACCTGCTCGTCTTCCAGGTACTGCTACCGATGATCGCCCCAGTGGTCGACATCGCCGCCGTCTACGGGCTGATCTTCCTCAATCCTGTGCTGATTGGCCTTACCTGGCTGGCTTTTCTCGGCATGCAGTACGTCGCAGCACGGTACGCGTTCACGCTGGACCGCGAACAGCAGCGTCCACTGTGGACACTGCCATTGCAGCAGATCGTGTACCGGCAATTGATGTATCTCGTTGTGTTGCAGTCCGTCGCGAGTGCGCTCTACGGCGTGCGGCTCCGGTGGCACAAGCTTCGCCGGACCGGGCAGTTGGAGGCAGCACCGGTGCCGTGACGGGTTCGGTTTTGGCCGCCAGTTGGGTGACCGGCGGCCGAGACCGTTGCGGTGGTTATTCCTCGGTGGTGGTGGGGAGTTTTTCGCTGATGAGGTCCATGACGGTGGAGTCGGTCAGGGTGGTGACGTCGCCGAGTTGGCGGTTTTCGGCGACGTCGCGCAGCAGCCGGCGCATGATCTTGCCGGAGCGGGTCTTGGGCAGTTCGGGCACGATCATGATCTGGCGGGGTTTGGCGATCGGGCCGATCTCGTGGCGAGACGTGCTCGCGCAGGGCTTTGGCCAGCGCGGCGCCGTCATCCACGGCGTCCCCGCGCAGGATCACGAACGCGACGATGCCCTGCCCGGTGGTCGGATCCGAGGCGCCGACCACGGCCGCCTCGGCCACCGCGGGGTGCGAGACCAGCGCGGATTCGACTTCGGTGGTGGAGATGTTGTGCCCGGAGATGAGCATCACGTCATCGACGCGGCCCAGCAGCCACAGGTCCCCGTCGTCGTCCTTCTTCGCGCCGTCGCCGGCGAAGTAGAAGCCCTGCTCGGCGAAGCGGGCCCAGTAGGTCTGCCGGTAGCGTTCGTCATCACCCCAGATCCCGCGCAGCATCGAGGGCCACGGCTCGGTCAGCACCAGGAACCCGCCCCCGCCGTTGCCCACCGGCACCCCGTCGTTGCCGACCACGTCCGCGCTGATGCCCGGCAACGGGCGGGTCGCCGAGCCCGGTTTGGTCGAGGTCACCCCGGGCAGCGGGCTGATCATGATCGCGCCGGTCTCGGTCTGCCACCAGGTATCGACGACCGGGGTGCGGTCCCCGCCGATATTGCGCCGGTACCAGATCCAGGCCTCCGGATTGATCGGCTCACCCACACTGACCCAACAGCCGCAACGACGACAGGTCGAACTTCGCCGGAATATCCGCACCCCACTTCATGAACGTGCGGATGCGTCGTGGGCGCCGTGTACAGAATGCTGATCTTGTACTTGGCGATCATCTCCCACCAGCGACCCTCGTGCGGGGTGTTCGGCGTCCCCTCGTACATGAAGGATGTCGCGCGGTTGGACAACGGGCCGTACACGATGTAGGAGTGCCCCGTCACCCAGCCGATGTCCGCGCCGCACCAGTAGATGTCCTGGTCCGGTTTGAGGTCGAACACCGCATGATGCGTGTAGGACACCTGGGTCAGATAGCCACCCGTCGTATGCAGAATCCCCTTGGGCTTGCCCGTCGTTCCCGACGTGTACATGACATAGAGCGGGTGCTCCGCGTCGAACGCCTCCGGAGCGTGCTCGGTCGACTGCCGGCCCACCACCTCGTGCCACCACACATCACGGTCCGTCCGTCCAGGCCACGTCCTGGCCGGTGCGTTTGACGACCAGCACCGACCGGACCGACGGACACGACGCGAGCGCCTCGTCCACCGCGGGCTTCAAGGCACTGGCAGCGCCACGCCGGTAACCACCGTCGGCGGTGATGACCAGCTTCGCGTCGCAGTCGGTGATCCGATCGATCAGCGCCTGCGCCGAGAACCCACCGAACACCACCGTGTGCGGCGCCCCGATCCGGGCGCAGGCCAGCATCGCCACGACCGTCTCGGGGATCATCGGCATGTAGATCGCCACCCGGTCACCCGCACGAACGCCCAACTCGATCAGGGCATTCGCCGCCCGGCACACCTCGTCCTTGAGTTGGCCGTAGGTGATCGTGCGGGTGTCGCCCGGCTCGCCCTCCCAGTGGTAGGCGACCTGCTCGCCGTGACCGGCCTCGACGTGGCGATCGACGCAGTTGTAGGCCACGTTGAGGGTCCCGCCGACGAACCACTTCGCGAACGGAGCGTTTGACCAGTCCAGCACCGAAGTCCAGCGCTTCGCCCAGGTCAGGCGCTCGGCCTGCCGCTCCCAGAACGCCACGCGATCCTGCGCGGCCTCGTCGTAGGCGTCCGCGCCGACGTTCGCGGCCGAGGCGAATTCGGGACTCGGCTCGAAACGCCGCTCCTCGTGCAGCAGATTGGACAGGCCTTCAGCACTCGGGTCACTCATGCGGCATCGACCTCAGCGAGGGAAGGTGGGCAGGACGGTCCGCTTGAACGTGAAGTTCGTGACCCCAGCGAACGACGCGTACCAGGCGAGCACCGCAGTGACGATCCCGAGCCAGCCGCCGAACTTGTAGAGACCGGTCGAATTGACATCCGTCGCGGATTGGGTGAGCTTGCCCAGAGCGAGGAACAGGAACGTCAGGAACAGGAACAGGAACACCGCTGCCACGGCACCCGATATGCGGGTCGACCCGATGAACATGTAGGCGGTGAAGATCGCCCACGCGAGCAGGTACACGCCGATGCCGTGATTGAGGTCGTTGCCCTTCGCGTCGGCGGGAACGTGGTTGAGCAGCCACCAGAACGAGATCCAGAACCCGCCGTACGACGCGAACGCCAAGGCGCCGAACGTGTTGCCCTTGACGAACTCCCACATCCCGGCGGCGAACTGCCCGATGCCGCCGTACGCGAGCGCGAGGCCGAGTACCACGCCGTCGCCGGTCTTGATCATCCCGGAGTTGAACACGGAGAGGACGAACGTGGTGAGCGCGAACGCGGCGAGGCCGAGCGGCGCGGGGTCGGCGATTCCCATCGATGGCGCGGCCGTGGCCGGCGCCTGCGCCGTTGTGTGCGTTGTCTGCGTCGAAGTAGCCAACTGCCTGCTCCTTTTCAAGAGCCGGATCGCGGGTGGGCGATCCACGCGGGACGGCGTACCGGGAGGCTTCCCGGTCCGGTTCCCCCGACCGTCCCAGTGACGTGGCGTAACGCACATCAGGTAGCGCCGCCCAGTCGGTGGACGTTGCGGATATGTCGCCGGAAGGTCCCGTACCAGGCGATGAGCGGTCGATTCAGCGCGACGAGCGGCCAGCCACTTCGGCATCCGCCGATTCGGCCGACGCGCCGGCTGATGGCGGTGCAGGCGGCGCGGCCACCGACCGGGCCTGCGCGAAATCCAGCGACTCCGGTGCGTGCAGCCGGACCATCACGCGCGCCACGTCCGCGGGAACACGCGACGGTGTCATGGCCGAGACCACCATCATCACGGCGAACGCGAAGGGCACCGCCCACGCCGCCGGCTGCTCGAGCAGCGCGCCGAACCAGCCGTGCCGCGTTCCGCCGACGACCGTGAACAGCACGGCGGCCGTGGCCATCGCCCCGCCGGAAACCAGCCCGGCAAGTGCGCCGGAGTCGGTCAGCCGCCGCCACCAGATGCCGAGGACGAGCAGCGGGCAGAACGACGATGCCGCAACGGCGAAGGCGAGGCCGACGACGGCGGCCAGGCCGATCCGCGCGCTGGGCAGGCTCAGCGCGTAGGGCACGCCGACGGCGGCGACCGAACTGAACCGGAAGGCCCGGATCCGGTGAGCACGGGGCGCATCACGCCGGCGCCGCACGATGTCCTGCGACAGCACCCCGGCGACGGACACGGTCAGCCCGGACGCCGTCGACAGGAAGGCCGCGAACGCGCCGGCCGTCACGAGCGCGCCGAGCAGCACGCCGGGCATGCCGCCGAGCATCCGTTCGGGCAGCAGCAGCACGGTGGCGTCGGTGTTGCCGGTCAGCAGCAGATCCGGGACGTAGCGCCGGCCGAGCGCGCCGAACACCGTCGGCAGCAGGTAGAACGACGACAGCAACACGATCACGACGAGGGTGGTGCGGCGCGCGTCGCGCCCGTCGGGATTGGTGTAGAAGCGCACGAGCACGTGCGGCAGGCCCATCGTGCCCAGGCAGATCGCGAGCATCAACGACAGGCTGGCGTAGAGCGGATGGTCCGTGCCGGAGCCGAGCGGGCGCATCCAGTTCCCGTTGTTCTGGGCCGGCAACGAACTGATCACCGGAACGACGTCGCCGCGCTCGAGCGTGACGTGCGTGCCCGATCCGAGGCGGTGCTCGCCGACAGCCAGCGCGGACGGGCCGTCGACCACGCGTCCGTCCAGGTGGCCGCGGACGACCAGCGTCTCCTCGACCGGCACTCGGATGCGCGTGTCGGACTCGATGGTGACCGTCGTCGTGTGCGGGACGGTCGGATAGCCGGTGCCGAGGGAGTCGTTGCGGTGGTGCCACACGCCGAGCACGACCACTGCGGGGACGACGAGCGCAGTGAACTTCAGCCAGAACTGGAAGGCCTGGGCGAACGTGATCGACCGCATGCCCCCGATCGCGACGGCGCTGAGCACGACGGCGCAGACGACGAATCCGCCCAGCCAGCGCGGCGCGCCGGTCTGCGTCTGCAGCGTCAGCGCCGCACCCTGCAACTGCGGCACCAGGTAGAGCCAGCCGATCAGCACGACGAGCAGGCTTGCCGTCTGCCGGACGAGCGGCGAACGGAGCCGGATCTCGGCGAAGTCGGGAAGTGTGTAGGCACCGGACCGGCGCAGCGGTGCGGCCACGATGGCGAGCAGCACGAGATAGCCCGCCGTGTACCCGACCGGGTACCAGAGCATGTCGTAGCCGTAGGCCAGGATCAGCCCGGCAATGCCCAGAAACGACGCTGCGGAAAGGTATTCACCGCCGATCGCGGCCGCGTTCCATTTCGGCGACACCGCGCGCGATGCGACGTAGAAGTCACTCGTCCGGCTGGCCCGGCGCAGCCCGAGCGCACCGACGGCCATCGTCGTCGCGGCCACCACGGCGACAGCGCCGATCGCGTACGCCGAGTGGGCGTTGGTCATCGCCGTTGCACCAGATGGGTGAAGTCATTCTCGTTGCGCTCGGCATGCCGGATCGCGTAGGCAGCCAGGCAGATGAGCGCCGGGTAGACGAGAACGCCCAGCACCAACCAGGGCAAGGCGATGCCGAACAGGCGCGCGCTGCCGAACGACGGCACCAGCGCGCCCAGCATCGCGATGCCGACCAGCAGAATCGCCGTCAGCGCGCACACGACTATCGCCAGGCGGCGCTGACTGCGCACGAGTGAGGTCATGTAGACCTCGCCGAGTTGGGTCTGCTCGTCGATCTCGTGGATCACCGGGCGCACCGGCGAGCGCCGCACGCCGTCGGTTCGCGGATGCGTCACCCGCACCCGTTTGACCGGCGGGGTGTCCGGACGGGAACCGGTCACCGCGAGAAGTCTGGCTTGGCGGGGCCGCCCCGGGTCAGCCGGTCGCGCAGGTCGCGGGTGTGCCGCCTGCTCACCGGCAGTTCGTGCCCGCCCAGCAGCACGGTGCACCGGCCGTCAGCGACCCGGATCTCGTCGATGTGGGCCAGCGACACGAGCGTGCTGCGGTGGATGCGGACGAAGCCCGCCGCGGCCCAGCGCTGCTCGAGGGCGGACAGCGGCGTGCGGACCAGGTGGTTGCCGGTCGCCGTGTGCAGCCGCGCGTAGTCGCCGTGCGCCTCGACGTAGCGGACCTGCGAGCGGCTGACGAAGCGGATGACGCCGGCGAGTTCGACCGGGATCGTCTCGTCGTCGCCGTCGCCCGGGTCGCCCGCGCCGTTCGCCGATACGACGCGCCGCACCGCTTCGGCGAGCCGATCGGGTCGGACCGGCTTCATCACGTAGTCCGTCGCCTGCAACTCGAACGCGTCCACCGCGTGATCGTCGTAGGCGGTGACGAAAACGATCTGGGGACGGTCGGCGAAGCGGGCCAGGACGCGCGCGAGATCCATGCCCTGCAGGCCCGGCATCTTCAGGTCGCAGAACACGACGTCGGCCGGCTCCTCGCCGAGCATTCGCAACGCCTGCGGGCCGCTCTGCGCGCACCGCACCTGACCGACGCGCGCGTCGTTGCCGAGCAGATAGGCGAGCTCCTCGCACGCGGGCAGCTCGTCGTCGACGACCAGAGCGCGCAGCGGCGCAATGCCCGGATCCGCCCCTCCCAGTACATAGGCGGCCATTCTTCGGAGATTACCCCGCGAAGTCCGCCGCGGCAGGGTGCACGCGATCGACCCGGTCCACCCGGTCCACGCGATCCACGCCCGGCGCGAATTTCGGCACGCGGAAGCTCACCTTCGTCCCCGCGGTCGGCGCGGTCTCGACGACCAGGCCGTAGCTGTCGCCGTAGACGTGGCGCAGCCGGGCATCCACGTTGCCCAGCCCGACCGTCGTTGCCTCCCATTCGCGATCCAGCGCGGAGCGGATCACCTCGGGATCGGACCCCGGGCCGTCGTCCTCGACGCTGATCAGGGCATCCGAGCCGTCGTCGATGCCGCTGATCTCGACGGTGACGACGCCGGTGTGCCCCTCCAGGCCGTGGCGGACCGCGTTCTCGACCAGTGGCTGCACGACGAGGAACGGCACCGCGATCGGCAAGATCTCGGGAACGACCCGCAGCGAGACGACCAGCCGGTGCGCCGAAGCGCGCCTGTTCGAGGACGAGGTAGCGCTCGACATTGCGCAACTCGTCGGCGAGCGTCGTGAACTCACCGCGATGGCGAAGCGCGTAGCGGGTGAAGTCGGCGAACTCCAGCAGCAGGTCGCGGGCCCGGTCCGGATCGGTGCGCACGAACGAGGCGACGGCGGTGAGCGAGTTGTAGATGAAGTGCGGGCTGATCTGCGCCCGCAATGCGCGCAACTCGGCCTCGATGAGCCGCGTGCGCTGGCGATCGGCCGCGGCAAGTTCGATCTGACCGGACACCCACCGCGCGACCTCCTCGACGGCGCGCACGAGAGTCGCGGATGTGTCCTTGCTGTAGGCGATCAGCGCGCCGACTACCGCGTCGCCGTCGACGATCGCGCAGGCGACGGCCGCTCGGACGGGGCAGTCCGGCGCGGCACACGAGACGACCTGCGGGCCCAGCACGTCGGTGATTCCCGAATGCAGGACGGCCTGCACGTGGCCGATCGCCTGCTCGGCGTGGTGGTGCGCGGTGCCGTCGACGGCCAGCGTCCGGGACCGGTCGGTCAGGGCAACGGCCGACGTGCCGAGCAGGGTGCGCAGATGCCGGACCGCGCCCTGCGCGCCGTGCTCGGTCAGCCCCTCACGCAGGCTCGGGGCGGCAAGGCTTGCCGTGTGCAGCGCGTCGAAGGTGGCGCGGTCGGCCGACGTGCCGAGATCACGGCGGCGGCGGTGCCTGGTGATCAGCAGAACCGAGACGACGAGCACCCCGAGCCCGATGGCAAGGAGGACGCCGGCAATCACGGGTCGATCCTGACGCTAGGGCGTGTCGTCCGGATGGGTGCGCGCGAAGAGCGCTCGGAGCCCGCGCATGGTCGCGACGGAGCGCTCGCGGTCGAGACGCTGGACGGCGTACAGGGCGATCGTCTCCTCTCCGGGCAGCACCAGGCGGGCGAGGTGGCGCCGCTCGGCGAACTCGACGCCGACCACGATGTCCCAGGGGATCGACTTGTACGGGCCCCAGTGGTTGCGGATCTCGATGCCGTTCACGTCCGCGCGCAGCCGCGGCCGGGTGAACACCAGGATCATCCCGGCGAAGACCACCCCGAGGATGCCGGTGGCGACCTGGTCCTTCCAGGTGAACTGTGCTCCGGCGTTGGCGTGCGGCATCACGATCGCGACGACGATGAACACCGCCAGCACGACGGCGGCGCACGCGATCGCGATACGGGTGCTCTTCACCGGGCGTGCGGTGACCACGAGATCGTCGATCGATGTCTCGGCGGCGCGGTTGTTCGCCTCGCCGGTCATAGCCGGCACGCGTGGATGTCGGTGACGATGATGCCGCGGGCACCCAGTTCCCACAGCTCGTCCATGATTCGGTTCGTGTCCTTGCGCGGCACCATCGAGCGCACCGCGGACCAGCCCCGCTCATGCAGCGGCGACACGGTCGGCGACTCGAAGCCCGGCGTGATCGCGACCGCCTTCTCGACCAGGTCGTCGCGCACGTCGTAATCCATCAGGACGTATTGGCGAGCGATGACGACACCCTGCAGCCGGCGGGCGAGTTGCTCGACCCGCGGCGACTGCTCGGCGTCCCGGCGGCGGATCAGCACGGCCTGGCTCGACAGCAGCGGCTCGCCGAACGTCTCGAGGCCGGCGTTGCGCAGCGTGGCACCCGTCGACACGACATCGGCGATGGCGTCGGCGACGTCGAGGCGTACCGCCGTCTCGACCGCGCCGTCGAGCCGGATCACCTCGGCCGCGATCCCCCGGCCGGCGAGGTAGGACGTGACCACGCCCGGGTACGCGGTCGCGATGCGCTTGCCCGCGAGGGCGTCGACCGTAGCGGCGGAGCCGGCGCGGGCGGCGAACCGGAACGTCGAGCCGCCGAACTCGAGCGACAGGATCGACTCGGCGTTGGCGCCCGAGTCCAGTAGGAGATCCTCGCCGGTGATGCCGACGTCCAGGCGGCCCGATCCGACGTAGATCGCGATGTCGCGTGGGCGGAGGTAGAAGAACTCGGTGTCGTTCTCCGGGTCGAGCAGGACGAGTTCGCGGTTGTCGGACCGCTGCCGGTAGCCCGCCTCGGCGAGCATCTCGCTGGCGGGCCCGGCGAGGGAACCCTTGTTGGGAACGGCTATTCGGAGCATTTCGCAGACCTGTCTGTAGGTGGGACGGCGGCTGGAGTTACCTACAGATGTCGGTAGACGTCGGCGAGGGTGAGCCCGCGGCCGAGCATGAGTACCTGTACCCGGTAGAGCAGCTGGCTGATCTCCTCGGCGGTGCGCTCGGCGGATTCGTGCTCGGCGGCCATCCACGCCTCGGCCGCCTCTTCGACGACCTTCTTGCCCTGGGCGTGCACGCCCGCGTCGAGCGCGTCGACGGTGGCAGAGCCCGCCGGGCGTTCACGCTGGCGCTCGGTGAGCTCGGCGAACAGCGCGTCGAAGGTCTTCATGGCGGCATTGAGCCTACCGGCGCGTGCTTTGGGCGCGGTCCGGGCCGGGCGGCTTCTGCCGGCTAGGCGGTGACGATCGTCCCGGAGGTGCCGGCCAGGGCGTCCTGGATGTGCTCCAAGGACGAAATGGTGGCAAATCCGCGGCCGGACTCGGCAAACCGGCACGCGGCCTCGACCTTCGGCCCCATGCTGCCGCCCGCGAACGCGCCCTGAGCGCCGTACCCGCGCAACTCCTCGACGCTGACCTTGCCGAGTGGCCGGGCCGCCGGAGTGCCCCAGTCGAGCATCGCGGCGTCGACGTCGGTGGCGATCAGGAGGGCGTCGGCGCCGATCGCACCGGCGAGCAGTGCCGCGGTCAGGTCCTTGTCGATGACCGCCTCGACCCCGCGGTAGCTGCCTTCGCCGTCGTCGATGACCGGGATGCCGCCGCCTCCCGCGCAGGTGACCACATAACCCGCGTCGAGAAGCACCGTCACGGCCGCTCGATCGACGCAGTCGCGCGGCTCGGGCGATGCGACGACGCGGCGCCAACCTCGCGCACCACGGTCCTGCCAGATCTGGCCGTGCGCGATCATCGCGGCCGCCTCGGCTTCGGGCAGGAACCGCCCGATCGGCTTGGTCGGATTGACGAATCCGGGATCGTCGGAGTCGACGAGTGTGCGCGAAACCAGCGCCGCCACGAGGGCCGGCCGGCCGAGGGCCGTGAGCGAGCGGCCCAATGCGTTGAGGATGAGGGCGCCGATGGTGCCCTGCGTCTGGGCGCCGCACCAGTCGAGGGGCACCGGCGGCACGACGTTGGCGGCCAGTTCGTTCTTGACGAGCAGGTTGCCGACCTGGGGACCGTTGCCGTGAGTGATGACGACCTCGTGGCCGGCTGCGACGATGGCCGCCACGTGGCGCATCGTTCGCTCGATGGCCAGCCGCTGGTCGTCCGGCCCGGCGCTGCCGTCGGGAGCAGTCATCGCGTTGCCGCCGATGGCAATGACTACTCGCACGTTGCCGACCTTACGAAGGTGGCCACAGCGCCGACACGGGCGCTAGTCGCCCAAGCCGTCGCGCGGACTTGTGGCATCTCGCTGGAGCCACGGCGATATCGCGTCATTTCCAAGACCTCTTCCGACCGAATAGTTCCTGTGCGTACCCGTAGATCGACGTCGCCGACATGAGGGCCTGGTAGAACACCAGGAAGATCAAGAACGCTCCGGCGCTGCGGCGGTGAACGAGCCCGAGCGGTTCGAGCACGCGCCGCCGTTGGAAGTGCAGCAGCACGCCGTAAACCACCACTGTCATCGGCAGAACGGCCACCGTCATCGGACCGACGAACCAGAAGCAGCCGAAGCACGCCAGCACCAGGCCGGGCAACCAGACGAATACGTAGGCGATGTCGAGCAGCGGAATCACCAGGTCGATGCCGGTCATTGCACGCGCCATCGGACGCGTCTGCCGCCAGGGCGGCACGGCCCGGAGGCCTTCGAGCATTCCCCTTGCCCAGCGGCTGCGCTGGCGCACGAGCCCGCGTACCGGTTCGGGCGCGCTGGTGAACGCAACCGCGAGCGGCTCGTAGTAGATGCGGCCACGGCGCATGAGTTGCCAGGTCAGCACGATGTCCTCGCCGATCGCGTCGGGCCACGCGCCGACCGCCCGCACGTCGTCGGTGCGGTAGAGGCTGAATGCGCCCTGGGCGACCAGCGTCCCCTGGAACAGTCCCTGGATGCGCTTCACGGCGGCGATGCCGAGCATGTAGTCCCAGGCCTGCAACCGCGCCAGCAGTCCGTTGCGGCTGTTGCGCACCATGACGTCGCCGGCCACCGCGACGACATCTGGCGGAGAGACCTCCAGGCGCGCGATCAGCAGCCTGATCGCCGATCGCTGCAACAGGGTGTCGCCGTCGAGGGTGATCACCAGCGGCGTCTGCACCTCGGCGAGGCCGGTGTTCAGGGCGAAGCTTTTGCCGGGTGTCGACTCGTGCATGACCGTGAGAGCCATGCCGGTTTCCCGGCCGGCTGCCCGTGCCAGTTCGGCCGTGCCGTCCGTCGAACCGTTGTCGACGAGCACGACGGTGATCTCGCCGGCGTGGTCCTGGGCCGCGAGTGAGCGAAGTGTGTCCGCGATGCACGCGGCCTCGTTGCGGGCCGCGATCAGGACGGTGATCGGCGTGGCCGGACGGAGCGTCACGAGAACGGGCTGGCGATCGAGCAGCGCTCCGGCGGTCAGGAAGGCGACAAGGAATCCGGGCACGAACGCCAGCAACGACACGAGGATGACGGCCGGAACGATCGTCACGTGCCGGGCGAGATCGCCGATCCAGGGCAGCGATATCCAGGCCGAGACGCCGACCCAGCACGACGCGGCGAGGCAGGCGACGGCGAACTTCAGCGTCGTCGAGAGGTACAGCGCGCGCCACCGGCGAACCACCGGCCCGGCCGGCTCGTAGCTGACGTGCATGCCACCAGCGGGCGGCACGGGCGCAGTCTTCAGCTCATCGGGCGACGCTTCGTCCCGTTTGATGGCGTGGCGGGGCACGTCGGGAAGCTTCGCCGATGGCGCCGGATCCCGGCAGGGTAAAACGTCCTATATGAAGGTCACCTTCGGCTCTGACTACAGAGTGTCTGCGTCCGCTGACGACTCGGCGTCACGTTTGTCCAGCCAGGCGAGCACCGACTCGTTGTGCTCGCCGAGGGTCGGCGGCGCGTCATGGTGCACGCGCTGGCCGGGCTCGAAGCGCAGTGGCGGACCGGGCAAGGTGATAGCGCCGAGTGTCGAGTGGTCGACGTCGATGAGCAGGCCCTGCGAGCGGGTCTGATCCCACTCGTACACCTCGTCGAACGAACGCACCTGACCGGCCGGAATGCCGAGATCGGCGAGCTTGCCCATCAGTTCGGCTCGCGGGTACGGCGCAAACGCCGCGTCGATCGCGGCGATCACCGCGTCGCGATCGGCCACCCGCTGCGGATTGGTTGTCCACTGTGGACGGTCGAGGCCGAACGCCGGGGCGAACGCCTGCCACAGCGCCTCGCTGCCGACGGCGATCTGCACGACGCCGTCGGCGCAATGGAACAACCCGTAGGGGCAGATCGACGGGTGGAACGCACCGGTCGTCTGCGGCACGACGCCGCCCACCGTGTACATCGTCCCCTGGAACGCGTGCACGCCCACGAGCGCGGCCAGCAACGAGGTGCGCACGATCTGGCCGCGGCCGGTGCGCTCGCGATCGTGCAGGGCAGCCGCGACGCCGTATGCGCCGTACATGCCGGCGAGCAGGTCGCCGATCGGGACGCCGACGCGGGTGGGCTCGTCGGGTGTCGGCCCGGTGACGGACATGATGCCCGCCTCGCCCTGGGCGATCTGGTCATAGCCGGCGCGGCCGCCCTCCGGGCCGTCGTGTCCGAAGCCGGTGATCGACAGGATGACCAGGCGCGGGTTGATCTCGGTCAGCCGGGGCATGCCGAAGCCCAGCCGATCGAGCACGCCGGTGCGGAAGTTCTCGACGAGTACGTCCGCGTGCCGGACCAGGCGGCCCAGCGTCCGCGCCCCTTCCGCACTCTTGAGGTCGAGGGTGACCGACTCCTTGTTCCGGTTGCACGACAGGAAGTACGTCGATTCGCGATCACCGTGCTCGGGCGTCACGAACGGCGGGCCCCAGTTGCGGGTGTCGTCGCCGCGACCCGGTGCCTCGACCTTGATCACCCGGGCACCGAGGTCGCCCAGCATCATCGCGGCGTGCGGTCCGGCCAGGGCGCGCGACAGGTCGACGACCACGATTCCGGCGAGCGGTCCCTCGTCAGTCATGGGGCAACCCTAGGCGGGGCAGAACCAGTCCTCGTCCCGCGCGACGGATGCTGCATCCGGAGCGGGGAACGGCTCGCGGAACGTGAACGCGTGCGGAGTCGGGCCGTGTTCGCGCAGATGGATCAGGCGCTGCTCGGCCTCGGCGACGGTCGGCACGGTGCCCGCCGGTATCCACCACAGCGTCGTCATCGCCTGCTGCGGCGGGGCGAACCACTGCCGGCGGCGGCGCAGGACCTCGAGGTGGGCCGCGCTGCGAAAGACGAAGTCGCCGAGCGCCTCGACGCTCTCCCACACCGTCAGGTTGACGATCAGCCGGTCGTCGCCGAGAACCTTCACGGCGGTGGCGTTGCCGTCCTCGGTCTGCAGCCGCCACACGAATCCCGGCGCAGTGTCGGCCACCGCGTTGACCGGATCCAGCGCGGCCACGAACGGGGCAAGCCGATCCGATTCGAGGGGTTCGAGCGGCAGGGACACATTGACCTGTGCGATGTGATAGCCACCAGACATGGCCGGACGATATACGGAAGGAACCGTCTCGTGACCGCTCTCCCCGCCTCAGCCCTCCACTGCGCTCCTCGCTGCGTTCCTCGCTCGCTGGCGCTCGCTCCGGTACTCGCTGCGATGCTCGTGAAGGGCCTCGTCTCGTGACCGATTCCCCAGTGCGCGAGCTTCGACTCGTGCTCACCGTCGAGGATCTCGACGGCGCGCTGCGTTTCTACCGGGACGAACTCGGGCTGCCCGAGGAGGAGTCGTTCGAGTCCGGCGACGCGCGCGGGTACGTCCTCGCGGCGGGGCGCGCGACGATCGAGCTGTTCAACACCGCGCAGGCCGAGCTCATCGACGAGATCGAGGTGGGCCGCAGGGTCGCCGGGCCGATCCGCGTGGCGTTACAGGTGGACGACTCGGCGGCGACCGCGCAACGCCTCGGCGCGGCCGGAGCGTCCATCGTCGCCGGGCCGGTGCTGACGCCGTGGAACCACCGCAACGTCCGGCTCGATCCCCCGGAGGGCGTACAGCTCACCCTGTTCACCGTCGCCGGCGCGGAATCCGGCTGACCGAACCGATAGCTGCCGATACGGTCAGCGCATGCCTATCCCGGTCATCCTCGACGTCGACACGGGCGTTGACGACGCCCTGGCACTGCTGTTCGCGGCCCGCCACCCTGAGCTCGATCTGCGAGCGGCCACCTGCGTTGCTGGCAACGCCGAGGTCGATCAGGTCGTGACGAACACGCTCACCGTCCTGGGCGCCGCCGGCGCGCCCGCCGTACCGGTCGCCCGGGGGGCCGAGCGTCCGCTGCTCGAACCGCCGCGACCGGCCCGGCACGTGCACGGCGAGGACGGACTCGGCGACCTGCACTGGCCGGCGCCGGCGACTGCCGCCGATCCCCGGCACGCGATCGACCTGCTGCGCGACGAACTGCTCGGCGCCGCCGAGACCGGCCGCAAGATCACCCTTGTGGCGTTGGGTCCTCTGACGAATATCGCCCTGCTGGTGCGCGCCTACCCGCACGTCCTCGAGGGCATCGAGCGGCTCGTCATCATGGGCGGCGCGGCGTTCCGGGGAAACGCGACGGCCGCCGCGGAGTTCAACATCTGGCACGACCCGGAGGCGGCGGCGATCGTCCTGGACGCCGTGGCGACGACCGCGACTCCGATGACCATGTACGGGCTCGATGTGTTCTACGGGCCGGTCGCATCGCGCGCGCACGCCGAGGTGCTGCGGGCGAGTGGCGATGCCGGTGCCCGCCTTGCGGGTGAACTGCTGTGGTTCTCGCTGGAGCGCTACGCCGCCGACACGGCCACGATCGGCGACGCGGGCGCGGTGTGCGCAGTGGCCGATCCCACCGGACTGCGCACCGAACGCCTGCCGGTACGGGTCGAACTCGCCGGCACGTGGACGAGAGGCCAGACCGTCGTCGACCAGCGCACCTGGCACATCGACCAGGCCAACGACGCCCACGGCATCGCCACCGCTCTGGTCGACGTGGCGCTTGACGTCGAGGGCGGCCGCTACATCGACCTGTGGCTCTCGACGGTCGGCGGCGCACCGATCCAGTCGCAGTCGGCGTAGCGCCGCCCGTCGGCCAGGCGGGTGTAGCCGGGACCACGGTCGAAGAAGGGCTGCGCCTCGGGCCGGGCTTGCGCGATCGCCGTTCGCGCCTCGGCGGTGGCCGGCTCGTCGACGGCTCCGGCAGCGATGACGACGCCGTAGTCGGCGCGGGCGGCCGCCTCCGACACCTTGCCCCACTGCACGTCACACAGCACCGCGGCCGGGTCGCGTGCCAGCGGGTCACCCCAGCCGCCACCGCCGGTCGTGCGGATACGGATCACCTCGCCCGCCCGGACGAACTCGCCGTCGGCGAGCGCCTCGACATCGCGCTCGTTCGGGCCGCCCGGGTCGATCGTCACGCTGAACGGGCGACCGGCCCGCCCGCCCTTGACGCCCCAGCACGACAGGATCGAGCGGTCGGCGATCGACATGAAATGCGCGTCGGCCAGCATCCGGATGTGCTTCTCGTACCCGAGCCCACCGCGGAACTCCCCCGGCCCGCCGGAGTCGACGGCCAGGCCCAGCCGCTCGACGATGAACGGGAAGCGCGACTCGGTGAACTCGGTCGGCAGGTTGCGCGAGTCGGGCACGACGTGGATCGTGTCCTCGCCGTCGGCGTAGTACCGACCGCCCGAGCCGCCACCGAGCACCTCGCGCATCAGGTAGGGCTGGCCGTCTCGGTCCTCGCCGTAGACCCCGGTGTAGCGGATCGTCTCCTGGTCGGCCGGCATCCGCCCGTCGACCGCCTTGGCCAGCACACCGGCCAGCACGCCGAGCAGCCGCAGGATCACGAACGTGCGCGCATTCGTCGGCGCCGGGAACACCGGCGTGAGCAGCGTCCCGGGCGGCGGGAACCGCATCTCGATCAACGGCACGACGCCCTCGTTGACGTCGAGTTCGGCCATCCGCTCGGGCGTCTCGGCGAGGTTGCGCAGGATCGGCGCCAGCCACTTCTTGAGGAAGTTGCCGTCGGCGTAGTCGCCGCAGTGGTTGATCGGCCCCTTCGCCTGCGGCGCGGTGCCGGCGAAGTCGACGACGAGTTTGCCGCCGTCCGCGTCGGTCTTGGTGAGCGTGATGCGCTGCGTGTGCAATCGCGGCGGGTCGATGCCGTCGTGCTCGGCGTAGTCCTCCCACGTCCAGGTGCCTGCTGGGATGCGGGCGAGGATCTCTCGCCGGTACGTCTGCGACGTCGCATCCAAGATGGCGTCGAAGCAGGCCTCGACGGTGTCACGGCCGTAGCGCGCGAACAGTTCGCCGAGCCGTCGGGCGCCCATCAGGCAGGCGGCGCACTCGGCGTCGAGGTCGGCGGCCAGCGAGTCGGGCATCCGCGAGTTGCGGGTCATGATCGTCAGCGCGGCCCGGTTGGGCAGTCCGGCGTCCCACAGCTTGATCGGGGGCACCATCAGGCCCTCTTCGAACACGCTGGTGGCATGGCTGGGCATCGAGCCCGGGACGGCGCCGCCGATGTCGTCGTGATGACCGAAGGCCTGCACGAACGCCACGACTCTGTTTCCAGTGCCGTCGGAACAGAACACGGGCACCGTCACGCACAGGTCGGGCAGGTGGCCGATGCCGCCCTCGGACAGGTACACGTCGTTGTGGAAGAAGACGTCGCCGGGCCGCATCGTCTCGAGCGGGAAGTCACGCGCGACCGGATGCACCAGCGCGCTGTAGGACCGGCCGGTGAGCTTGCGCAGCAGCCGGTCATGGATGCCGGCCCGGAAGTCGTGCGCGTCGCGGATCATCGGCGAGCGCGACGTGCGGGCGATCGCGGTCTCGACCTCCATCTCGATCGAGGCCAGGCTGCCCTGGACGATCTCGAGGAGCACTGGGTCGACCGGCCCGCCGCCGTCCGTGAGCCCCGTCATCGCGTCACCACCAGGTTGCCGAACGGATCGACCCGGCCGCAGAAGCCCGGATGCAGGGGCACCGTCGAGCCGAACTCCTCGACGATCGCCGGTCCGTCGACCTGATCGCCCGGCGCCAGGTCCGGACGCCAGTAGACGGCCGTCTCGGCAAAGGTCTCGCCGTCGAAGCACACGGCCCGGGTGCCGGTGCGCGCACGCTCGGCCGTTCCGTCGCGGCCTGGCTGGCGACGCAGTTCCGGCCGGGTGATGGGCCCGACGCCGGACACTCGCAGGTTCACCCACTCGACCTGCTGGCGGCCGTCGCCGGCGAAGTCGTAGCCGTACAGGGCTCGATGCGCCGCGTGGAACGCGACGACCACATCGTCGGCCGCCGCCTTGTCGAGCGCTGAGTCCGGGATCGGGACGCGGACCTCGAACGCCTGCCCGAAGTAGCGCAGGTCGGCGGTCCGGGCGTAGCGGTGCTCGGCACGGGCGAAGCCCTCGCGGTCGAGTGCCTGCGCGGCCTGCTCGCGCAGATCGGCGAACATCGACTCGACGCGGCTCACGTCGAGGTCGACGTGCTTGACCACGGCCGTCTGCACGTAGTCGTTCTTGACGTCGACGGTGAGCAGGCCGAACGCCGACACGTTGCCGGGATTGGGCGGCACCAGCACGCACGGCAGGTCCAGCACGTCCATCAGCCGGCACAGCAACAGCGAGCCCGAGCCGCCGAACGTGACCAGCGGGAAGTCGCGCACGTCCAGGCCGCGCTTGACCGTGATCTGGCGCAGCGCGTTGGCCTGGTTCCACGCCGAGATCTCCAGAACGCCGGTGGCACAGGCCTCGAGCGAGAGGCCGAGCCGGCCGGCGAGCGCCGAAACCCCCCGGCGCGCTGCCGCGACATCCAGCGGAATCTCGCCACCCAGGAGATGCGCGCGGGATCCGCCCGAGCACGACGTGCGCGTCGGTGACCGTGACGTCCTCGCCGCCGCGCGCGTAGCAGAGCGGTCCCGGGTCGGCGCCCGCCGATCGCGGGCCGACCTTGAGCACGCCCTCCGGCGACACCCAGGCGATCGAGCCCCCGCCCGCGCCGACCGTGACCACGTCGATCATCGGGATCTTCGACGGGTAGCTGCCGACCGAGCCCTCGGTGGTCAGCGTCGGCTCGCCGTCGAGGACGACCGACACGTCGGTGGACGTGCCGCCGCCGTCGCAGGTGAGCACCTTGCCGAATCCGGCGCGGTGCGCGATGAGCGCCGCGCCGAGCGCGCCGGCCGCCGGCCCGGACAGCACGGTGGTGATCGGCTGGTGCACGACCTCGTCGGCCGACAGGACTCCCCCGTTGGACTTCATCACGTAGAACGGGACGCCCGGGGCGAGGGCGTCCAGGCGGCGGCGGATCGTCGAGACATAGCGCGACACGCAGCGGCTTCACGGCGGCGTCGACGAGTGTCGTCATCGACCGCTCGTACTCGCGGTACTCGCGCAGAACGTCCGAGGAGATCGACACGATCGCCTCCGGGTACTCGCGGTGCAGGATCTCGCGCACCCGGATCTCGTGGGCCGGATCGGCGTAGGAGTGCAGCAGGCACACGCCGATCGCCGACGATGCCCCGCTCGCGGAAGAACCTGCGCGGCCGCCACCGCGCTCGCCTCGTCGAACGGGCGGATCTCGGCACCGGTGTAGTCCAGGCGCCCGCCGACCGTCCGCACCAGGTCGGCCGGCAACGATTCGCGGCGGCTTGCGCCAGAAGTAGCTGTTGCCGTAGCCGTCCGGCACCGACTGGCGGGCGATCTCGAGCACGAACTCGTAACCCTCGGTGGTGATGAAGCCGAGCGGCCCGAGATTGCCCTCTAACAGTTGGTTCGTCGCGACGGTCGTCCCGTGGCTGATCGCGCTGATGGCGGCGGCGTCGTCGATGCCCAGCAGGCCGAGGACCTTGTCGATGCTGGCCATGAAGCCCTCGGCCGGGTCGCGGGGCGTCGACGGCGTCTTCGTCGTGGTGAGTTCGCCGGTCTGCTCGTCGAAGGCGACCACGTCGGTGAACGTTCCGCCGGTGTCGATACCGATCCGCACCCGACGAGTCATGCGGTCGAGTCAACTGGTCGAGGTCGGCTAACTCGTCGGCTACTCCTGCCGAACGATGGCACCGCAATTCAGACCGCTCATCAGTACTCCGCGCGAAATGTCTTGCCCAGACGCTCGCCCAACCCGAAATAGTGCCGGAAGTTGTAGATCAGCGGACTCCAGGCGTCGGTGTCGATGTGCGACGTGCCGTCGGTGACGATCGCGCGGTCGGCATGCACGCACAGAACCTTCGCCTCCACGATCGTGAAGTCCTCGCTGGCGTCGGGTCCGACGCGCACGGCGCAGGCCTCGATCTGCACCGGGCATTCCGCGGCACGCGGCGGCTGCACGCATTCCGACGGCACAGCGGTCAGCCCGGCCGCCTCGAATTTCGCCTTCTCGTAACGGAACTGGGCCTGCTTCTGCGCGGGCACCGGATCGGCGCCGGTGAGCGGCGCCAGGCGCTCGACGTTGCGCCACTGCCCGGGCGCGGGCAGGTTGATCACCAGTTCGGGTCGTTCGCGCAGGTTGGCCGCCGTGTGTGACGTCGAGCCGAGCCCGAGGACGAACACGTCGCCCAGCGCCCAGGCCGACGACATGGGCGCGAGGTTGGCGCTGCCGTCGTCGTTCAGTGTCGACAGCAGTGCGACCGGTGTGCCGAAGTACAGGATGCTGGGCTTGATCGTGACATGCGTGGACATCCCTCGATCGTCGACGCGCGTCAGTTCGGCCGCGGCCGAACGATTTGACCGGCATAGTTGATGACGTGGATGCCACCGATGACAGCTCGCCGCAACTGGCGACCCTTGCCGGAGCGCTCGCCGACCGCACCCGGGCGTCGTTCTGCCTGGCCCTGCTCGACGGCCGGGCGTGGACGGCGGGCGAACTGGCCCGGCACGCCCACGTGGCCCGCTCGACCGCGAGCGAGCACCTCGACCGCCTCGCCGCCGTCGGCCTGATCGCCGAGGAGCACCAGGGGCGGCACCGTTACGTCCGCCTGGCCGACCCGGAGGTGGCCGAACTGGTCGAGCACCTGTCGGCCCGGGCGCCGCATCCGACGCCGCCCGGATCGCTGCGGGCGGCCACCGCCCGCGGGGCGCTCGCTCGTGCCCGCACGTGCTACGACCACCTGGCGGGCGCGCTCGGAGTCGGCGTCACCGACGCGATGATCGAGCGCGGCCTGCTCGACGCCGAGGGCTGGGCGATCACGCCGGATGGCCTGGCCTGGTTCGCCGACCTCGGCATCGACGTCGAGCAGGCACGCGGGCGCGCGCCGCCCGTTCGCCCGTCGCTGCCTGGACTGGACCGAACGGCGCCCGCATCTGGCCGGCACGTCCGGCGCGGCGATCTGCCAGCGCTTCTTCGACACGCACTGGCTCGAGCGCATCGGCTCAGGGCGAGCCGTCCGGCTCACCCCGGCCGGACGGTCGGCGCTGAGCGGGGCGCTGCGCCACGAGTTCTGAGTCGTCCGGTCAGGTCGCCACGAGCGGCTCTCCGGGCAGCCGCACCGTGCGGCAGTGACCGGCCGGCGTCTTGGTGATCCAGTTGTCGATCGGCTCCTTGTCGCCGCATCGCCCGCCACACGTCCTCGGCCCGGATGGGCATGTGCAGCAACTCGACGCCGGTGGCCTGGCGGATCGCATTGCCGATCGCCGGCGCCACCGAGATCATCGGGTGCTCGCCGACACCCCGGGCGCCGAACGGCCCGTCGAGCTGCGGCGTCTCCACCGCCATGCTCTCGATGACTGCCGGGATGTCCTTGGCGGTCGGGATCTTGTTGTCGGTGAACGACGGGTTCAGCAGATCGGCCCTGCTCGTCGTAGATGTAGCCCTCGCACAACGCGGTGCCCAGGCCCTGGATCATGCCGCCGATGCACTGGCCGCGGACCAGGCCCGGGTTGATCACCTTGCCGACGTCGAACGCCGAGGCGATCTTCAGGACGTCGAACTCGCCGGTGTCGGGGTCGACGTCGACGACCACGCCGTGCGCGCCGTAGGTCCAGTCGAGGGCGGGCAGCCCCTGGCCGGTCTCCTTGTCGAGGTTGGACAGCCCCTGCGCGACGTAGCGGCCCACGCCGACGAGCGGCCCGCCGATGGCGTTGCCGTTCGGGTAGGCGTAGCCGACCGACAGCTGCGGCGAACGTGACCGACTCGTCCGGGCGGTGCTTGACGAAGATCTTCTCGCGCGTCGTGGTCGAGGTCGATCGACGTGCGCGCGCAGCACCTGCGCCGCGTCGGCGTAGGCGTGCTTGAGCAGGTCGTCGCACGCGAGGACGACGGCGTTGCCGGAGAGGATGAGCCCCTTCGACGCGACGGTCTGCCAGTCGTAGGGGTCGCGGTCGGTGTCCTTCTCGACGGTGACCTTGACCTTCTCGATCGGGAAGCCGCAGCCGTCTCGGCCGCGATCTGCGCGAGCGCCGTGACCGAGCCCTGGCCGATCTCGGTGAGCGACAGGTTGACGAGCACCGTGCCGTCGGAGTTCATCTTGATGACGGCGGCGGTGCCGGTGAACGACGGCATGGCCGGCGCCTTGTGCAGCGTGGCGACGCCCTTGCCGATCCTCCGGCCGGTACGCCGCTCGTGCTCCTCCTCCTCGGCGGTCAGCGTGCCGTAGCCGATGGCCTCGGCCGCCTCGTCGAGGCACTTGCGCGGGTCGCCGGTGTGCTCGGTGATCATCTCGCCGGTCAGCGTCGTGGAGCCCGGCCGCAGCAGGTTCTTCCGCCGGAACTCGAGCGGATCCATGCCGATCGCGTTCGGCCACGAGCTCCATGTGCCGTTCGAGTCCCCAGAAGAACTCGACGTGGCCGAACCCGCGATAGGCCGTGCCGTAGGGCTTGTTCGTGTAGATCGTGTAGGCGTCGAGCCAGGCGTTCGGGATCTCGTACGGGCCGGCCGCCGAGTAGCCGGACGCGCGCGTGACGTTCACCGCGTAGTCGGCGTAGGCGCCGGCGTCCCAGTACATCGTCATCTGCTGCGCGGTGATCTTGCCGTCGGAGGCGACGCCGGTCTTGATCCGGTACGTGAGCGCGCTGCGGCAGGGCAGCAGGCTGAACTCCTCCTCGCGGGTGGCCTGCAGTTTGACCGGACGGCCGCCGGCCTTGCGCGACAGGCAGGCCAGCAGCGGTTCGAGGTGGATGCCGGCCTTGCCGCCGAAGCCGCCGCCGACGTGCGGGATGATCACGCGCACCTTGGTACAGCGGCAGCTTGAAGGCGTAGCAGAACAGGTTGCGCACGGTGAACGGCGACTGCGCGCTCGTCCAGATGGTGACGTCGTCGCCGACCTTCCACTCGACGATCGCGACGTGCGTCTCCATCGGCACGTGCTGCACCGAGGGGTTCGTGTACTCGCGTTCGATGATCCACTCGGCCTCGGCGAATCCCTGCTCGACGTCGCCCTTGCGCAGCTTGGTCAGGTTGGCGACGTTGGTGCCCGGGCTGCGGCGTGAACGCCGCCTGCGACGTAGTCGTAGCTGCCGAGGTCCGGGTGCACCAGCGGCGCGTCGTCGGCCAAGCGCGTCGACGTGGTTGAGCACCGGCGGCGAGCACCTCGTACTCGACGTCGATCAGTTCGACGGCCGCGGCTGGCGATCTCCGAGCGTCTCGGCGGCCACCGCGGCCACGGCCTCGCCGAAGTGGCGCACGACGTCCTTGGCGAGGATGTCCTTGTCGACAACGTACAAACCGAGCTTGTAGTCGAGTTCCTTGCCGACGAGCACGGCGTGCACGCCGACGAGACGCTCGGCCTTCGAGGTGTCGATGCGCAGGATCTTCGCCCGCGCGTGCGGGCTTCCCTTGACCTTGGCGTGGAGCATGCCGGGCAGCACCATGTCACTCGCGTACATCGCCGCGCCGGTGAGCTTCTCGGTCGCCTCCGACGCGGGCACGTCGGTGCCGACGATCTTCGGGCGCGTGTTCTCAGACATACTTCAGCTCCCCCTTCGTCTCGGGCGTGAGCTGGCCGGACGCGTCGAGCACCGCCTCGATGATCTGCTGATAGCCGGTGCAGCGGCAGAAGTTTCCCTCGATGCCGTCCTTGATCTCCGCGACGCTCGGCTTGGGATTGCGCTGCAGCAGCTCGCGGATCGACATGATCATGCCGCCGGTGCAGTAACCGCACTGGACCGCGTGGTGGCGCGCGAACGCCGCCTGCAGTTCCGAGAGCTGGCCGTCCGTGGGCCTCGCCCTCGATCGTCTCGACGGCGCGCACCGTCGGCCTCGACGGCCAGCACCATGCAGGAGTTGACGGTCTGCCCGTTGAGGAACACGGTGCAGGCGCCGCACTCGCCGGCGCCGCAGCCCTCCTTGGTGCCGGTCAGCCCCAGGTCATCGCGCAGAAAGCCCAGCAGCGTACGATGTTCTGGCACCTCGCGCTCGTAGACGCGACCGTTGACGGTGACCGAGAGCCTCATCACTCCACCTCCTGCATCAACTGGCGGACGAACACTTCGACCATGTGCGCGCGGTATTCCGCACTACAGCGCAGGTCGCTGATCGGGTGGACGGCGTCTCGCGCCGCGGCGACCACGGTCTCGACCGGGTCGGCTCTCGGACAGCCCGTCGACGAGCACCGGCGTCGGGGCGCACGAGCTGATCCCCAGGCGCAGCAGGCCGTCCTTCTTCATGAGGGCGACGCCGACGATGCCGAGGTCGTGGCCCTTGATCCGCTTGAGCTTGCGGTATCCGCCGCGGGCGCCGGCGGTCTCCACCGGCACGACGATCCGCTCGAGCACCTCGTCGGCCGCGAGGACCGTCCGCTTCACGCCCTGGAAGAACTCCGAGAACGGCACGACCCGGTCCCCGCGCCGTGACGCGATCACGGCCCGGGCGCCCAGACACAGCAGCGCCGGCGCCATGTCCGAGCACGGCGAGGCGTTGACGACGTTGCCGACCACCGTGGCGCGGTTGCGGATCTGGTACGACGCCAGATCGTGCGCGCAGGCGACGAGCAGCGGGTAGCGACTCGCGGATGCGCTCGCTGCGCAGGACGTCGTTGATCGTGACGGCCGCGCCGATGGCCAGCCCCTCGGACTCGCTCCAGGAGATGTCCGTGTAGCCGTCGACGTTCTTGAGGTTCACCACCATCTCGGGGTGGCCGAACCCGTTGCGAATATCGACGAGCAGGTCAGTGCCGCCCGCCATCACGCGGACCGCCTCGTGGTCGGCGAGCAGACCCAGCAGATCCGCACGCGACACAGGGGCCCGGTACTTGAATACCTGAGTCATGCCGCCTTCTCCTTAATCAACAACGTCTTTGGACGCGAGCGCCCGCTGACCCAGTGCCCGCACCGCGTCGGCGAAGACCGATATCGGCGGCGTCACGAGTCCGGCGCCGACCTGGCCGACACCCGGCTCCTTGCCGGCGATGCCGGTGTTGACGACCGGCACGATGCCGGTTCGCACCACCAGCGTCGCGTCGATGCCGGACGGCGTGCCGCGGAATCCGAGCACGGGCACCTGGTACATCGGGTGCTCGGTCAGCGTGATCTCGTACATCTGCAGCGTGTTGTGCAATGCGTCGGACACGTCGCCGCCGACGAACCGCACGATCGCCGGCGCCGCGGCCATGGCGAATCCGCCGATGCCGCTCGTCTCGGTGATCGTCGAGTCGCCGATGTCGGGGTTTGCGTCCTGCGGGCCGAAGCTCGGACAGGAACAGCCCGTCGACCACAGGCGCCGGCGCGGTGAACCACTCGTCGCCGGTACCCGAGACCTGGATGCCGAAGTCGGTGCCGTTGCGGGCCATCGCGACGACCATCGTCGAGCCGGGGATGTCACGCGCCGCGTCGGCGGCCGCCTTGCCCGCCGGCATGGCCAGGTTCAGGAAGAAGTGGTCGTTGCCGGAGATGAACCGGAACACCGCCGTGGCGTCCACTGTGGACGCTCCGGATTCGAGCAGGTCGGGTGTGATCTCGCGCAGCAGCAAGGACGTTGCGGCGCGGTTGCGGTTGTGGCACTCGTCGCCCATCTGCAGCGCCTGGGCGATGAGGCTGCCGATGTCGATCGGGCCGCGCCGGCGCAGCGTCGTGGCGAGCACCGGGCCGAGCACGTTCTCCATCCAGCGCAGGCGGTCGATGACCTCGGCGGAGTAGGCGCCGTAGCGCAGCACCTTGCCCAGCCCCTCGTTGAGCGTGCAGTACGCCCGGCCGCCGTGCTCCTCGTCCTCGAGCACCGACATGGGCATCGACGCGCTGACGACGCCGGCCATCGGGCCCACCGTCGCGCGCGAGTGGCACGGTGCCAGCGAGACGCCGCCGCTCGGCCGCGATTCGCTCGGCCTCCTCGACGTTGTCGGCCAGTCCCTCGTACACCATTGCGCCGGCCAGCGCGCCACGCAGCGGGCCGGACGCGTCGGCCCACGTCACGGGCGGGCCGGCGTGCAGGAACTCTCGCGGCCCGAGGCCCAGGACCTCGGACGCCGGACGGATGTCCACCCAGTACGGGCGGGCAGTGCTCAGCCGGCGGGCCGACTCGGCCGTGCGCCGACGCCGGTGCGCGGATCGGCCGCGATGGCCGCGAGCGCAGCGCTCGTGTCCGGCACCGGCGGCGCCCACTCCACATTGCGCGGCGCGGCGGCCTGCGCGGCAAGCGCGTCGGCGAACAGCGGCGCTCCGGCCGTGACGACGACCGGCGGTTCGTCGAGATCGAGATCGATCATGACGTCGCTCCCTCGATGAGAGCCACTGCTGCCCGAGTGGCGGCGGCGTTGGACAGGTGAACGCTGGCGCCGGCTGCGACGAGCGCGCGCGGCCGTCGAGTCGCGACCTTGCGGATCGCCCCGCGAGCCGACCAGGGATACGACGACGGCCAGGTCACGGCCGTCGGACGCGGCCCGTTCGCGCGCCTGGGCGATGGCCGGTGCCAGCGACGCCGCCGGATCGGCGTGCGAGCCGTATCCGAGGACCACGTCGAGCAGCAGCACCGCGCAGGCCGGGATCGGCGGCCTCTTCGGCGATGCGCTCCAGGCGGAGCGCCAGGTCGATCATCGGGTGCGGGCGGCCGGTGGTCAGCTTGTCGTCGCCGAAGTCGATCATGAGATGCCCGGGCGCGCGCAGGTTGGCGTCGAGTGTCCACTGTGGATCGAGCGGGCGTGTTGGACGCGATCGGCCCGAGCCGGTCGGCCGCGATCGCCATCGACTCGTCGCAGAGCGTCCCGCCGGAGAACAGCCCGCGCACGAATCCCGGCCTCGGCCGGCGCGTCGTACGGCGCGGGCCATTCCGCCGGAGCCACCGGGTCAATGCCCAGTGCGGCAAGGACTTTCGCCGTGGTCGCGGTCAGGTCGGCTTGGCCGCGTCCGACGAATGCGACGAGCGACGGAGTGTCGAGCGCAGCGGCCGCCACCCGCACCTGCTCGGCCACGCGCTCGGTCCGGCGGCTTGGACAGCACGACGACGAGTTCGGTCCCCGCGTGCCGGTCGAGCAGTTGCATCGCCGCGAGGGTCGACCGGCCGCCGACCGCTGCGGACAGGTCGCGCCCGCCGACGCCGAGCACGGCCGAGACGCCGACGCCGGCCGCGTCGAGCAGGCACGACACCTGCTGCGCGCCGGTGCCCGATGCCGCGACGATGCCGACCGGACCAGGGCGAAGTGCGTTGGCGAAGCCGAGCCCGAGGCCGCCGACAACCGCGGTGCCGCAGTCCGGGCCCATCACGAGCGAACCGCTCGTGGCCGCCGCCTGTCCTTGAGCGCGATCTCCTGATCCACCGAGACGTTGTCGGAGAACAGCATCACCGAGACGCCGGCGTTGACCGCGTCCATCGCCTCGACGAACGCGTGCTCACCGGGCACCGAGATGAGCGCCAGCGAGCCGCCAGCTGCGCAGCGCCGATCGCGACGGTACGGGCAGGCGGTGGCGCGCCGAAACCCTTGGTGTCCGGCGCTGCTTTGGCGATCAGCAGGGCCTCGAACTGGGCGACCGCGGCGTCGAGCGCCGCGTCGTCGGCGGCGCGGATGGCAACGAGCAGATCGTTCGGGGTGGCGTCGGCAATGTCGGCCGGGTCGAAGCCCAGCCGCTCGTAGAGCTCGAGGTTGAGCGGAGTCGCCATGGCGACGATCGCCGCCTCGACGCCGCCGCCGCCCGAGACGGCCTCGCTCAACTGCATCAGGGTCACCGAGTCCCGGTAGGAACCTCGGCGAAGCTCGACCCGGGCGCTCATGCCGCACCCGCCAACGCGCCGGCCATGCCGGCACAAAGGTCGTGCCCCGAGGTCGAACCCACGCGGAACAGCGGCGTGGACGCGGCCCGTACGCGTGCGTACGGTGCACCGGCCGCGAGGATCGTCAACAGTCGTGCCGCTTGCGGAATCATCTGGCCCCTTCCTGCCGCCGCCAGGAGGGCCGCGGACAGCGTCGCCGTGTGCGTGACCGCACGGGCGAGAATCACTTCGGACATGGAGTTGCGGAGCAGGCCGGCGAGCGCGAGCACGGCCAGGGCGCCGGCCACGACGTCGTCGGCGGCGGGCGTGAGCCCGGGACCGAGGCCGATCACGCCGAGCGCCGGCTCGGCGCGTCCCGCGGCCAGGGCGCCCGCCACGGCCAGCGCCTCGGGCACCGGCCGGCCGAAGCGACGACGGCGGCTCGTCGATGACCACCCGGAGCAGCTTGCGGCCGTTGTGCAGCAAACCCTCGACGGGCAGGCGCGGGCGCGGATCCCACCAGCGGACCGGGCGAAAGGCGTGGTCGGGCGTGACAACGCGTCCGTGACCGACGCGCACCGAGGTACCGGCGTCGGGAAGCCGGGCGGTGACGCAGATCCCGAGCGGAAGGCGGATCGCCCCGGGCGTGAGTATGGCAAGCAGGTCGATCGCACCGTGCTCCGCGGGCAGGGCCACATAGGCGGCTATGTCGGTGCAAGCCAGCACGTAACCTTCGCGGTAGGGACCCGCCAACAGGTCAGCTACAGCGGTGCTCGCCCACGCAGGCGACTCAGGTGTCAGCTGCACGGGGCTCCTCCGATCGCATCATGCGAGGCAAGCCGACCACCCATGGCCGTTAGACACCAGGGACCAAGGACCTGACCGGCTGGGCCCACATCCTCTACCTCCAAATCCCGCAGAGAGCGAGCCTTTGGCCAACGCCTCTCCGTACCGGGGTGCGGGCAATTCCGCCCGAACAAAGGGGGGGCCCTAGGGTGAGGTGAGCTCGAAATGGCGCATCTACAGCTCTGGACTGTGCACGGCGACGGCAAGCACTTAGGGCCGACAGACGTCGTGGCTCCAGATGAGCGGCTGGCTTGGAACCGGACCATAGGCATCGGAATGCAGCACGTGATCGCCATGTTCGGCGCCACGTTCCTCGTCCCGGTCCTGACCGGATTCCCGCCCACGACGACGATCTTCTTCTCCGGCGTGGGGACCCTGATCTTCATCGCGATGACCATCGGCCGTGGTCAGCATCTGGGCCTGCCGAGCTACACCGGCAGCAGTTTCGCCTTTATATCGCCGGTCATCGCGGCGCAGACCCACGGCGGCATGGCGGTGGCGCTCGGCGGCATCTTCGCAGCCGGCGCCGTGCTGTTCGTCATCGGCTTCCTGGTGGACCGGTACGGCTCGAAGTGGATCAACGTATTGATGCCGCCGGTCGTCACCGGCGCGGTTGTCGCCCTGATCGGCCTGAACCTCGCTCCGGTCGCCGTCAGCCAGTTCCAGGCACAGGCGTTCACCGCGTTCGTCACGCTGTCCGCGATCGTGCTGTTCACCGTTCTGCTGCCCGGTTTCTTCGGCCGTATCTCGATCCTGCTCGGCGTGATCGTCGGGTACCTGGTCGCCTGGCCGCAGCACCAGCTGCACCTTGCGCAGAACTGGAACGCGGCTAAGTGGATCGGCTTCCCGGACTTCACAGCGCCGCACTTCACGCTTCGGGCCATCGGCCTGATCGTCCCGGTCGTCGTGGTGCTGCTCGCGGAGAACACCGGCCACATAAAGGCCGTCGGTTCGATGACCGGACGCAACCTGGACAAGTCCCTCGGCCGTGGCTTCATGGGTGACGGCACCGCAACCATGCTGGCCGGTCTCGGCGGCGGTTCCGGTACCACCACTTACGCCGAGAACATCGGCGTCATGGCGGCGACCAAGGTCTACTCCACGGCCGCCTACATCGTGGCCGGCCTGACGGCAATCGCGCTCGCCATGATCCCCAAGTTCGGAGCGCTCATCGTGAGCATCCCGACCGGCGTCCTGGGTGGCGCGACGATCGTCCTCTACGGCCTGATCGCCGTCCTCGGCGGCCGGATCTGGGTCGAGGCCAAGGTCGACTTCAAGAACCCGGTGAACCTGTTCCCCGCGGCGATCGGCCTGATCATGGGCGCGGCGAACCTCACCTGGACCCACGGCGACCTGTCGTTCAACGGCATCGCGATCGGCACGTTCGCGACGATCATCGCCTACCAGGTGATGAACCTCGCCTACCGGCACGGCCCGCTCAAGGGCGGCATGCTTGCGCCGCTGTCGATGGGCGCCGACGCACCGGCATTGGAGCAGATCCCCGGCCCGAGCCACGACGGCCCGGCACCCGGCTCCAAGCACGTCGCCGGAAGCGGAACGGCATCTCCCTAACCGTCGTGCGAAGGCCCTCGCGGGCTGATCGCATGACCGGATAGTGGACCTACGGGGAGCGCGTTCCCGGCGGCACCTGTCGCAAGTCGCGATCGCGCTCCCCACAGTCACGCCCCGACTTACAAACACACGGAAGGAAATGACCATGCTGCTCGAAACACCGACCAAGGTCTCGCAGGACCACATCAACCTCGATGTGCGCGAGATCGAGCCACTGCTGCAAGCCCCGCCGATGGGTGTGCAGGGGTGGCCGGGCGCGAGCATCGCGCTCAAGGACGGGCGGACGCTGTACATCCGCGCAGCCGAACTGACCGAGGCCCCCGCGCTCATGGGATACATGAAGCGCGTCATGGAGGCCGACCACGACTTCTACGACGTCGTCGGCGCCCGGGTCCACGCCGAGCTCGCCGGCTGGTACCGCAGCCGGCTCAAGGACCCCTACACGCTGCTCGGGCCTCATCGACGGCGAGTGGGTGGGCTTCGCGAACGGCCGGCTGATGAACGAGGACATCAACATCAGCCTGCACACGATGGCACTCGCCCGCGGCGCCCGCATCGGCGCGATCATGTACTACGCCAAGGCGTACTACGCGTTCGAGATCCTCGGCAACAAGGAGTTCTGGGCGACGTACGAGAGCTACAACGGCTGGCACCGGTGGGGCCTGGGCATGGCCCAGCCGTCCTACCCGTGGCCGGACGTCCAGCACGAACTCGGCGGCGCCCGCGTCTTCTACGTGACCAAGAAGTACTGGGACACCACCGTGAAGAACTACCTGCGCCAGATGGTCGGTGCCGACCTCGTCTTCGACGTGCCGGACGCGCTCGTCAAGGCCAACGCCGACCTGAAGATCCCGCAGGACGTGCTCGTCTGATCGTCAGCAAGAACTGTGCGACGGTCTCGCCCGGCACTGCTGGGCGAGACCGGACACAGGATGGCGGCCTCGGCACTCGCCGCGGCGCTGGACTCCCGGGAGGGATGGGGAAATGACCTCGGGCGACACCGAGATCGCGCCCGCCGACAGCAGGCCGCGCCCGCATCCCGACGCACGCACGATGTTCGCCGAGATGCTGGACCCCGGAAGCTTCCGCACCTGGGACGTCACGCCGGTCGACGTCACCGCGAACGACGACTACGCCCGCACGCTGGACAAGGCACGCGCCCGCTCCGGCACCGACGAGGCCGTCCTCACCGGGGAGGGCACGATCCGGGGTCGCCGGATCGCAGCCCTCGTCGGTGAGTTCGCATTCCTCGGCGGCACCATCGGCGTGGCCGCGGCCGAGCGGCTCACCCGGGCGATCGAGCGAGCGACGGCCGAGCGTCTCCCGCTGCTGGCGGCACCGGTCTCCGGCGGCACCCGCATGCAGGAGGGCACCGTCGCGTTCCTGCAGATGGTCAAGATCGTCCAGGCGATCGAGCAGCACCGCGACGCGGGATTGCCCTACCTGGTCTACCTGCGGCACCCCACCACCGGCGGCGTCTTCGCCTCGTGGGGATCGCTCGGCCACGTCACCGGTGCCGAGCCCGGTGCCCTGATCGGATTCCTCGGGCCACGCGTCTACCAGGCCCTCTACGGCGAGCCGTTCCCCGAAGGCGTCCAGGTCGCCGAGAACCTCTACCGCCTCGGCCTGCTCGACGCAGTGGTCGCCCCGGACTACATCCCCGAGGTCGCCGCCCGCGCGCTCGACGTGCTCAGCGCGCCGGCCGGCGAGATCCCGGTGCCCGATGCGCCGCCGGACGAACCGTTCGACGACGTACCGGCATGGGACTCGATCGTGCGTACCCGGCGGCCGGAACGGCCCGGCGTGCGCGACCTGTTGCGCCGGTCGGCGCACTCGATCACGCTGCTGAGCGGGACGCAGCAGGGCGAACGCGAGCCCACGCTGCTCGTGGCGCTGGCCAAGTTCGGCAACTCGCCCTGTGTTGTGCTCGGCCAGGACCGGCCCTCGTCCACCGGCCAGCTACTCGGCCCGGGCGGCCTGCGCGCCGCTCGTCGCGGAATTCGGCTGGCCGACGAACTGGGCCTGCCCGTCCTCACCGTCATCGACACGGCCGGCGCCGCGTTGTCCAAGGACGCTGAGGAGCGCGGGCTGGCCGGCGAGATCGCCCGATGCCTGGCCGACCTCGTGACGCTCCACGCGCCGACCCTGTGCCTGCTGCTCGGCCAGGGCGCAGGCGGCGGCGCGCTGGCGCTGCTGCCCACCGATCGGATCGTCGCGGCGCAGCACGGCTGGCTGGCCCCGTTGCCGCCCGAGGGCGCCTCGGAGATCTTGTACCGCACGACCGACCGCACGGCCGAGATCGCCGCCGAGCAGGGCGTGCGCTCGATCGACCTGGCCGCGGCCGGCATCGTCGATCGGATCGTCGCCGAACACCCCGACGCCGCAGACGAGCCCGAGGCCTTCCTGGCCCGGCTCGGCGCGGTACTCGAATATGAGCTCGCAAGCCTGCTCCGCCGAGATCCGGCCGAGCGACTGGCGTTCCGCCACGAGCGGTTTCGCCGTTTGGGCCTGCCCCCACAGAGATGACCAACCAAGGAGGTAAGCGGAGATGCCACAACCAATCGAGGTCCGGAAGGTCCCCATCCTGAAGGTGACCGACGCGTCCGGGCTTGAGGAACTGATCGACAAGGGCGTGTTCGCCGCCGATGACGTGCTCGCGATCGTCGGCAAGACCGAGGGCAACGGCGGGGTGAACGACTACACCCGCATCCTGGCCGACCGCGCGTTCCGCGAGGTTCTGGTCAACAAGGGCACGCGCAGCTGGGACGAGGTCAGCCAGATCCCACTTGCCTGGTCCGGCGGCACGGACGGCATCCTCAGCCCGCACGCGACGATCTTCGCGCGCGTGCCGGCCGACCAGGCACCGGTCACCGACGAGCCGCGGGTATCCGTCGGCATCGCGATGAGCGAGAAGATCCTGCCCGAGGACATCGGCCGCGTCGCGATGGTCGAGAAGGTAGCCGAAGGTGTGCGCAAGGCGATGGAGATCGCCGGAATCACCGACCCGGCCGACGTGCACTACGTGCAGACCAAGACGCCGCTGCTCGTGCTCGACACGATCAACGACGCCAAGTCACGTGGCAAGGAGGTCTTCACCGAGGAGACCGGGTACTCGATGGACGTGTCGAACGGCACGGCCGCGCTCGGCATCGCGGTGGCACTCGGCGAGATCGAGATGCCGACCGACGATCAGATCATGAAGGATCTGTCGCTGTTCTCGTCGGTGGCGTCCTGCTCCTCGGGCGTCGAACTCGACCAGGCGCAGATCGTCCTGGTCGGCAACGTGCGCGGCGTCGGCGGGCGTTACCGCGTGGGCCACGACGTCATGCGCGACGCGCTCGACTTCGAAGGCGTCTGGAAGGCCATCCGCAGCGCCGGGCTCGATGACCTGCCCGAGGACAAGGTGCATCCGAAGTACCTCAACGGCCGTCTGGTCAACGTGTTCCTCAAGTGCGAGGCCGACCCGAGCGGTCATGTCCGGGGCCGGCGCAACATCATGCTGGACGACTCGGATGTGCACTGGCACCGGGCCATCAAGGCCGCGGTCGGCGGCGTCGCCGCTGCGGTGACCGGCGACCCGGCGATCTTCGTGTCGGTCGCGGCGGTCCACCAGGGCCCGTCCGGCGGCGGCCCGGTCATCGCGATCGCGGACGTCGGCTGACCGACCGAATGAGTAGGCGCCCCGCTCGCGGGGCGCCTTTCTCATGCCTCGACGACCTGCCCGCGGCTGATGACGTGGCGCGGCGGTTCGTGCGCGGCGAGCGCCTCGCGCACCGTCGCAGCGGGGAGTACGACGAGGTTCGCCGGGGCGCCGGGCTCGATCCGGTGGCCGGACACGCCGAGCACCTCGGCGGCCAGGACCGTGACCATGTCGTAGAGGCGCTCGAGGCTGCGGTCATCGCGCGCCTCCATCAGGTGGGCCGCGAGGAATGCGACCTCGAGCATGTTGTGCCGCCCGAACGGGTAGTACGCGTCAGCGATGTCGTCCTGGCCCAGGGCAACGGGGATCCCGGCGTCGATCAGGTCGAACGCGCGCAGGTGCAGCGGCCCGGTGTGCGGGTCGGCCACGAAGCCCAGCCGGCACCGCAGCGCAAGTTCGACCACCCGCCGGAAGTACGGCTCGGGCCACAGCGCCATCGCCCGCGCGTGGCAGGCGACCCCGCGGCCGGTCAGCCCGAGCCGTCCGAGTTCGACGGCGAGCATCTCGGTCGTGCGCAGCGTGGGGTCTCCCGCGTCGTCGACGAGCATGGCGACGCGCCGACCGGTGCGTGCCGCCAGCTCGCACATCAGCCGGGTGTGCTCGGCCGCGTCGGCGTCGGTCAGCTCGATCCATGGGATGCCGCCCACCGTGTCGGCGCCGTCGGCCACCGCCTCCGCAATGAGCTGCGCGGTGCCCGGGTTGCGCAGCAGCCCGTCCTGCGGGAACGCGACGACGCGCAGGTCCACCACGTCGGCGTACTCGGCCCGCAGCCGCAGTAGCGCCCGCACCCCGTCGAGCCCGATCGTCGGGTCGACGTCGGTGAAAGCCTGGACGTGCAGCACGCCGTACCGGATGCCGTCCTGCAGCGCCGCGCGGGCATTTCGGTAAATCTCCTGCTCTGAGTAACCCTCCTTGACGGCTGCGGCCAACTCGATCGCCGTCATAGCCCCGCCCATGCCCCCCGCGGTGTAGACGTCGGCGGCGGCATCACCGATGCGGTCACGGGTGTGCACCTTGTCCAGGTGCAGGTGCGCGTCGACGAACGACTCGGTGACCAGGCCGCCCTCGGCGTCGATGTCGCCTGCCGTCTCGTCGTCGGAGACCTCGGTGATCAACCCGTCCTGGATCTGGACGGAGGCGAGCCGGTCCCGCCCGCGCAACTGGGCGTTGCCGATGACCAGCGCCGCCCGCTGAGTCATGACGCGACGCGACTAGTCACGCCGGTACGGAAAGGAGGTGCTAGCCGGCTGCTGCAGCACGTCGACGTATCGCTTGACCAGGGTCAGGTTCCGCTCGGCGAGGTGGTCGAAGCCGATCGGCACGCTGCTGCCGGGCGTCAGGCTGTCCATCGCTTCGGCGGGATCGAGGCGGGCGGTCAACCAGCACTCGTGGCTCGTGGCCCGGGCGATCGTGTGCGAGGTCGGATTCACGATGTGGCTGTTGCCGAAGTAGTGCGCGCCGCCCGGGTCGGTGCCGGTGGCGTTCGCGGCGATGACGTAGACGTGGTTGTCGTGGGCGCGGGCCCGGCTGGTCATCTCGGCGATGTCGGCCGAGCGGAGCAACGCGGACGGGCGGGCGATCACCTCGGCGCCGAGGACCGCCTGGATACGCCACAGTTCGGGGAAGTCGCCGTCGAAACAGATCGCCATGCCGATGCGGCCGAGGTCGGTGTCGACGACGCAGACATCGTCGCCGGGCGTTACCCAACCGCCCTGCTCGATGTGCTCGGCGTAGAACGGATGCGTCTTGCGGTACACGCCCAGCACCGAACCGTCCGGACCGATCAGGACCGCTGAGTTGTACACCGTGCCCCGGCACTCGCCCCGCTCGTAGGTGCCCCAGACGACGTGCGTACCGGTCGCGCGGGCCGCCTCCTGCAGCGGCTCGGTCAGCGGACCGGGCACCGCCGCGACCATGTCCCACAACTCGTCCGGGCCGAGGCCCGTGGTGAAGCCGGTCGACGCTGTTTCGGGCAGTACGAGCAGTTCCGCCCCGGTCCGCTCGGCGCAGCGGCGCACCCAGTCCGCCGCGGCGGCGCAGTTGCCCGAGATCGTGTCGCGCGTCAATGGAGCAGGGTCAGGGGCAAGCTGAATCGTCGCTGCGGTGAACTCGCGCATGGCCCTCACGGTAGGCGAAGCACGCGACAGCGCGCCAGGCGTCTCAATTCGGGCGCCGCGCGAGCCGCCAGCCGACGACGACGCCGGCGAGCGCGACTACGGCGCCGAAGATCGCGCCCCGGACGAAATCCTGCCCAACAGCAGCGGGCCGCTCCGGTGCGAGGAACACCCCCGGCTCGGACGCCACCGGCGAGGCCGCCGGCGCCTCGACCCGTCCGGTCAGCACGTCGTCGACCGCGATGAAGAACTCACGCGCCGTCTTCTTGCCGACGCCCGGCGAGCATCCGCTGCCCGACGCCGCCGATCATGCCGCCGACGACGGCCTCCGCCTCGTAGCGGAGCTGGGTCGCTCCGTCGACCTCGGCGAGGCGCACCTGCACCTCGGTGCTGACCGTTCCCGGTGCACCCGCGCCGGACGCCGTCATGACGAAGGAATTGGGCGGCTGCTGGTCGTGCAGCTTCACCTCGCCCGCGTATGTGCCGCGGATCGAGGCGACGCCTGCGGTGACGATCATCTTGTACGAGTCCGGACCGGTGGACTCGAGCCGCTCGCAGCCCGGGAGCGTCCGCACCAGTACGGCCGGGTCGTTGAGCGCCGCCCACACCCGATCGAGCGGCGCGTGCAGGGTCACTTCGTCGCTGATCCTCATCGGCTTCCTTCCCGGTCGTCGTGCTGGCGGCGCAGTTCGAACAGCTCGCTCGGCGATATCGGCATCGACGTGATCGGGAATCCCTCGGCATCCTCGATCGCCGACGCGAACACCGCCGCGCGACGGGATGACGCCGGCCTCGCCCGCGCCCTTGATGCCGAGCGGGTTCAACGGCGACGGCGTCTCGAGGTGGTCGATCTCGATGCGCCGCGGGACCTCGGTCACGTACGGCATCAGGAAGTCCATGAACGAGGCGTTCAGCAACTGCCCGTGCTCGTCGTAGGCCATCCGCTCGTAGAGCGCGCCGCCGACGCCCTGCGCCACTCCCCCGTGGACCTGGCCCTCGACGATGCGCGGGTTGATCAGCTTGCCGCAGTCGTGCACCACGCAGTACCGCAGGATCGTGATCTCGGCGGTGTCGGGATCGGTCTCGACGATCACCGCGTGCATGCCGTTGGCGAACGTCGCCTGCTGCGGCGAGTAGTAGTCGCGGCCCTCGATGCCCGGCTCGTCGTCCTCGGCGACGGGCGGCTTGCCCGGGTCGCCCACCGCGAACTGGGTCGCCGCCTTGGACGCCTCGTCGAAGGCGTACCGCAGCGGGTTCGACAAGACGGCCACCGTGCCCAGCGAGATCTCGCTGCCCGGGTTGCCCTTCACGCGCACGATGCCGTCGACGATCTCGAGGTCGTCCGCGTTCGCCTCCAGCGCCTCGGCGGCCACCCGCAGCACCTTCTCGCGCGCATTGCGGGCGGCGAGCGCGATCGCCGAGCCGCTCATCACCGCCGCCCGCGAGGCGAATGTGCCTACGGCATAAGGGAATCGCCGGGTGTCACCGGTGACCACCTCGATGTCGTCCATCGAGCACACCGAGTTCGTCGGCGACGATCTGCGCGAACACCGTCTGGTGGCCCTGCCCCTGCGTGGTCAGCCCGGTCGCGACCTTGACCTTGCCGGATGTCTCGACGAGCACGTGGCCGCCCTCGTACGGGCCGACGCCGGTTCCCTCGACGTAGCACGCGAGGCCGATGCCGACACGGCGTCCCTCGGCGCGCGCGGCGTCGCGGAACGCCTCGAACGCCGTCCCAGCCGACGAGCTTCTTCAGCTTGTCCATCGACGCCGGGAAGTCGCCCGAGTCGTAGATCAGCGGCCGGCCGTCCTGGAAGGTCAGCCCGAAGTCGTAGGGCATCTCGTCGGGCTGGATGAAGTTGGCCTCGCGCACCGCGACGCGGTCGAGGCCGAGTTCGCGCGCGATGGCGTCCATCGTGCGCTCCATGACGAACGCGCCCTGCGGGCGGCCGGCGCCCCGGTACGGCGTGACGATCACCGTGTTCGTGTAGAGGCTGTCGAACTCGACCCGGTAGGCGCCCGGCTTGTACGGGCCGAGCAACTGGGTCGAGGTCACGATCGGCACGATCAGCCCGTACGGCGTGTAGGCGCCGTGGTCGTGCCAGAACCGCACGTGCAGCCCGAGCATGCGCCCCTCGTCGTCGAAGCCGACCTCGACGTGGTGCTGCTGGGCCCGCTCGTGCGCGGAGGCGATGAAGTGCTCGCGGCGGTCCTCGGTGAACTTCACCGGCCGGCCCAGCAGCCCGGGCCGCCATCGGCACGAGCACCTCCTCCGGCCACGGATGCATGATCTTGACGCCGAATCCGCCGCCGACGTCCGGCGTGATCACCTCGACGTTCGTCAGCGGCAGGCCGAGCTTCGCGGCGACGGCCGCGCGCACGCCGGTCGAGGTCTGCGTCGACGACCAGACCCGCAGGCGCTGCGACTCGGTGTCCCAGCGGGCGAGCACGCCCCGCGTCTCCAGCGGGGTCGACGCCGAGCGCTCGACGTCAAGTCGAGCTCGAGCCGGTGCGGCGCGCTCGCGATCGCCGCGGCCGCGTCGCCGTACTCCTGCGCGGTGCGCGCGCCGACGTTGCCCGGCACGTCGTCATGGACGAGATGGCGCGCCGCGCGCGCCGCCTCGATGCCGACCACGGCGGGCAGCGGCTCGTAGGTCGACCTCGATGCGCTCGGCGGCGTCCTCGGCGACGTACCGGTCGCGGGCCACCACCATGGCGATCGGCTCGCCGACGTGGTTGACCTCGTCGCGAGCGAGCGCGTACGGCGTGCGGCCGTGGGTCAGCGTCGGATGCGGGATGAGCAGCGGCAGCGGATCGGCGAGCGGGCCGGTCAGGTCCTCGTAGGTGTAGATGGCGACCAGGCCGTCCACGTCGAGGGCGCCCGTGACGTCGATGTCGAGGATCCGCGCGTGCGCGTGCGGCGAGCGCACGAACGCCGCGGCGAGCGCGTCGTGGCCGAGGTCGTCGAGGTAGGCGCCCTGGCCGGTGAGCAGGCGGCGGTCCTCCGTCCGCTTGACCGGCTCGCCGAACATCTTCGTCATACGCGGCCGTCCCGAGCCGCGTTGCTGATCGACCGTCATCAGGTGAGCTCCGCCGCGCGCAGGACCGGCCACGATGTTCTGGTAGCCGGTGCAGCGGCACAGGTTGCCGGCGATCATCTCCCCCGCCTCGTCCTCGGTCGGCTCCGGATTGTCGCGCAGCCCGGCCGTGATCGTGGTCAGGAAGCCCGGCGTGCAGAAGCCGCACTGCAGCCCGTGGCAGTCCTCGAACGCCTGCTGCACCGGCGACAGCTGCTCGCCGTCGGCCAGTCCCTCGACGGTGGTGATCTCGTGCCCGTCCACGGTGACCGCGAACAGCAGGCACGAGCGCACCGGCTCGCCATCGAGCAGCACGGTGCAGCACCGCAGACGCCGTGCTCGCAGCCGACGTGGGTGCCGGTCAGGCGCAGGTCGTGGCGCAGGCAGTCCGACAGCAGTCGCCGCGCCGGCACCCGCACCGCGCGCCGCGCCGTTGACGATCAGCCGGATCGTGCAGTGCTCGCCGTCGGTCACGCCGCTGCCTCCCGGGCCGCGACGCCGGCACGCGCCCGCACGGTCAGCACCCCGGCCAGGTGGCGGCGGTACTCGGCGCTCGCGTGGATGTCGGCCTCGGGGTCGACGGCGGCGCTCACCACGTCGCGCACGTCCTCGAGCGCGGCATCGGACGCTGCGCCCGCGCAGTGCCTCGGACAAGTCGAGCACGAGCGGCGTGTGCGCCACGCGAGACGTAGGCCGCGCGGACCGAGGCGATGCGCAGGTCGTCGTCGAGCTCGACCACCGCGCACACCCGCAACCGCGTAGTCGCCGTGCCGGCGCGCCACCTCGACGAACGCGCTGCCGCGCTGCGCGGGCTGGCGCCGGGAAGAACGCCTCGACGGCCAGCTCGCCCGGCTCGAGCGCCGACTCGAGCGGCCCGACGAAGAAGTCCGCGGCGGCGACGTCACGCTCGCGCGCCGACGCCGCGCCAGGCGCACCGAGCCGCCGAGCAGGGCCAGCACGGCCGGCATCTCGGCGGCCGGGTCGGCGTGCACGAGGCTGCCGACGTCGGTGCCGCGGTTGCGGATCGTCGGATGGGCCACCAGCCGCAGCGCCGGGCGCAGCAGCGGCTGCACCCGCTCGGCGACGTCGTCGTGTTCCAGGTCGGCGTGCCGGGCCAGCGCGCCGACCCGGACGCCGTCGTCGCCGGCACGACACGTAGGCCAGCTCGCGCACCCGGTTGATGTCGACGAGGTGGTGCGGCGCGGCCAGCCGCATGACGAGCAGCGGGACGAGGCTCTGCCCGCCGGCGAGCACCTTGCCGTCGGCGCCGAGTCCGGCGAGCACGTCGAGCGTCTCGCCGAGCGATTCGGGGCGCGAGTAGTCGAAGGGCGATGGCTTCACCGGGTCATTGTGTACGAGAGCGCGGCTCGCCGACCCGGAACGGCGATATCTCCCCCTCGGGTGTCTCGATGCTGCCGGCCGAGATCATCGCGCCGCCCTCGTAGGACCGGCCGGGAACCTGGGGCTCCTCGCGCATGTGCGCCGGGGCGCGCCACCGGACGAAGTGGTAGGCGACGAGGACCACGATGGTGCCGAGCGCGATGCCGCCGATGGAGAAGTCGTCGGTGATCTTCAGGGTGACACCCCCGATGCCGGCGATGATGCCGGCGGCGAGTGGCACCAGGTTGACCGGGTCTGCGAAGTCGACGCGGTTCTCGATCCAGATCTTGGCGCCGAGCAGACCGATCATGCCGTAGAGGACGACGGTGATGCCACCGAGCACGCCGCCCGGCGTCTGGGCGACGATCGCCCCGAACTTCGGGACAGAACCCAGCAGGATCGCGACGACGGCCGCCATGTAGTACGCCGCCGTCGAGTAGACCCGGGTCGCCGCCATGACGCCGATGTTCTCGGCGTAGGTGGTCGTCGGCGAGCCGCCCACGAACGACGCGACCGCGGTGCCGACACCGTCGCCGATGTACGCGCGGCCGAGATACGGGTTGAGGTCGTCGCCGGTCATCTCGCCGACCGCCTTGACGTGGCCGTGTTCTCCGCGAGCAGCGCGATCACGCTGGGCAGGACGAGCAGGATGAACGCCCAGTGGAAGTTCGGCAGGTGCCACCCGATCACCTGGTCCTTGCCGTCGGCGGCGAAGGTGGACTTGCGCGGGAAGCCGATCCAGTCCGCGGCCTTGACCGGTGCCCAGTCGACCCGGTGATGTTCGGTCGCCGTGGTGGCGCCGCCGAGCACGAGTTGATCTTGCCGAAGATGTGGTCGACAGCCACGAGATGACGTAGCCGAAGATCAGGCCGAGGAAGATCGCGATTCGCGACCAGAACCCGGGAAAGAGCACCGCCGCCACGATGACGAACGCCATGGTCAGCAGGGCGACCCACTGGTCCTGCGGCCAGTAGATCGTGGCGACGACCGGGGCCAGGTTGAAGCCGATCAGCATGACCACCGCGCCGGTGACGGCGGGCGGCAGCACCTTCTGCACGATCTCGCCGCCCAGGTAGTGCACGATCACGCCGACGGCGCAGCAGCACCAGTCCGGCGATGAGGATCGCCCCGGTGACTTCCTTGAGTTGCCGCCCTGGCGCGCGGATCGCCGCGACCGCCGCGACGAACGACGCGGACGTGCCGAGGTAGGACGGGATCTTCCCGCCCACGATCAGCAGGAACAGGATCGTCGCGACGCCGGACATCAGGACGGCCAGGTTCGGATTGAGGCCCATGACGATCGGGAACACGAACGTCGCGCCGAACATCGCGACGACGTGCTGAGCGCCGAGACCTACTGTTCGCGGCCACGACAATCGTTCACCAGGACGCACGACCTCGCCGGGTGGCGGCGTCTTGCCGCCGTAGACGATCTTCCAGCGGAATTGCGGCACGGTGACCTCCGGGCGCGACGGGTTGAGGGGTGACCGGACGCTAGTGAGGTCGACGCGTCGCCGACATGGTGCAGTATTGACAAAAGCACCGCATCGGACCTGTGGTTCTAGCAGTTGCGGGCAGGAACTCAGATGCCGCGCATCTCGATGACCTGCAGGGCGAGCGCCACGTCCAGGCGAAGGTGCGGGTCGGTGGTGAACGGCCCGACGATGCGTTCGAGCTTGCCGATGCGGTACCGCAGCGTGTTGTAGTGAAAGTGCAGCACGCGCGCGGTCTCGGCGACGTTGAGGTTGGTGTCGAGCAGCGTCTGCAGCGTGTGCCGCAGGTCGGCCGCCTCGGCGGTGTCCTGCGCGAGGTCACCGAGCATCTCACCGGCGAACGATCGCAACTCCGCGGCGTCGGGCACGAGCGAGAGCAGGCGGTGCACACCGAGCGAGTCGAAATGCGAGACGCTGCCCCGCCCGCGCACCCGACGACCGACGGCAACGGCCTTTCGCGCCTCGGTGTAAGCCTGCGGAATGCCGGACGGGTCGGTGACCAGCCGGCTCACACCCGCACAGAAGGAGCGCCGCCCGCCGCCCCGGTCGCCGGCCACCGATGCGATGACGCTGTCGACGGCCTTGCTCACGGCCTGCTTGGCGATGGTGTCCTCGGCCGAGATGTCGATCGGCAAAAGCGTCACGACCTCCGAGCTGAATCCCACGACGGGCGCGGTCTTGTCACGGGTGCGGACGACCTGCTGCCACGCCGCCGCGAAGCGCTCCTGCGGGGACCGCATCGAGATCGGCGCCGGTGGTGGCGAGGGTCGGCGGATGTCCTCGGGGTCGAGTTCGGCGACGACGATCACCAGCGGGCGGTCGACATCCCAGCCCAGCGAGGCGCAGTGCTCGACCAGGGCGTCAGCCTCGCCCGCGTCGCCCGTGAGCACCTCGCGCAGGTAGTCGCCGCGGTACTTGTCCTCGACGGCGGCCACCGCCAGCTTCTTGGTGATGGCCAGAGCGGCGACGGTGGCCGCCCGTTCGAGCGCCTGGACCTCGGGCGCGGGTAGCGCAGTGGCCGGTCGGTAGGCGGCGATCCGGCCGTGGTCGGTGCCCCCGGCGATGATCGACACCAGGGCGATCTCGCCCTCGGCGGTGCCGGGTGGCCGTTGCACGCCGAGGCTGAGCTGTTCGGCCCGGAAGCGCCCGGTGTCGTCGAACAGCGGCAGCTCGGCGAGTGCGCGCCGCAGGGCCGGGTCGCCGCTCTCGGCCTGCACCCGCCCGTCGGGCGTGCAGATCAGCACGGCGGCGTCGAGCAACCGGGCAACCTCGTCGGCGATCTGGGGCAGGTCGCCACCCTCGAGCACGATCGCGGCGAGCGCCCGGTGCAGCTCGTCGGCTCGGGCGAGGGCGCCGGTCTGGCGGTCGATCAATTCAGTGAATACGTCGGTGATGACGTCGTCGAAGGCAACGTCGTCGGGCAGGCGCAGCACGGGCATGCCGATGCGGTCGGCCATCTCGAGCACGGCGGCGGGCAACTCGTCGAGGTAGCGGCCGAGCTTGATGGCGATCGCGGCCAGGCCGTGCCCGTCGAGTTCGGTGATCAACCGGGAGAATGCCGCCGGATCGATCGCGGCGCCGTCGCCGGAACCCTGTGCGGACAGTGCGGACCCCGTGCCGGACACGCCGTTTGCCGTGCTTGCCGCACGAAGGGGAAAGCCGGTGGTCAACAGCAGTTCGTGCGGTTTGACCCAGGGCAGGATGTCGGGAACCTCCATGACGTTGACCCGGCGAACCTCCCGGTCCAGGCCCGTCGCGCCGGCGAGCACCCTCGTGCCGCGCAAGCTGGCGATGGTCAGCAGCGACCTGACGGTGAGCCCGTAGTGCCCTGGGTCTGCTGGCAACTCACGCGGCTGATCGGCCCGATCGTTGGCAATTGTGACCATCGGCAGACCGTACCCGCGATGGGTACCGTGCGCATCAGTGTCGTGCTGGGCGGGACACTCAGGTCTGGATCAACAAATCGCAGGCCTACTGGGGGGAAGGGGCGGCCGGAGGACTTCGAATGGTGACGGTGTGACGACGACGTCCCCCGTCAGCGTCCGAGCCTCCGCGCCGGCCCGCCAGCGCCGATTGCTCGACCAGCCCGCGATGCACGCGACGGTCCTCGCCAGCTTCCCCACTGCTGTCTACATCCACGTGCGCGCCGGCTTCGGCGTGATCGCCCTGCTGACTCGTGACGCGGTGCGCCTGCCGTGCGGTCTGCAACTGGCCACGTCGAGCCGCGAGTTCCCCCTCGACCGGCTCGACCGGGCGCGTATCGGTAGGCGACGGCGCGCTGCGTATCGGCACGATCGAGGTTCGCGTCGGGCCGCACCGTGCCGACCACCGTGGCGAGCCTGCCGCCACCGCGCGACGATCTGGTGCGGGCTGCCGAGCGCTCCGTCGACGTCGGCCGCTACGCGTCGGACGGCATCGACGATCCGGCCGTCGCCCGGCAGTTGCTCGGGCGCGGCGACGGGCTGACGCCAAGTGGCGACGACGTGCTCGCGGGCTACCTCGTGGCGGCCGCGGCCTATCGACTGCCGGCCGACGACCTGCGCGCTCTCGTCCGGGCGGAGGCAACGCGGCGCACGACGACCCTGTCCGCCGCGTTGCTCCGGCACGCCGCCGAAGGCGAGACCATCCCGCAGGTCAACGCGCTGCTCGAAGCGCTCCACGGCGCCCGGCCCCTCCGCGCCGCGCTCGCCGGTCTGCTCGATGTCGGCCACACCTCAGGCGCCGCGCTCGCGGCCGGCGTCCTCGTGGCCGCCCGGTCGGCGCGCACGACGGCGGCCGTCGCTTGAGCGCCGCCGAATCGCCGATGGTCACGCACGTCGAGGCCCGATCGGGCGCCTACGCCGACTCGGTGACGCTGATGCAGGTCAGCAGTCGGGTGAATGCGGCGGACGGGGTGGAGGCTGCGCTCGATCGCCATGGGCACGCCGCTCAACCTCGATCTCGCGCGCAGCATGGGCTTCGCCGCGCCCGACGATGCCGCGGCCGATGACTTGCTCGTCGCGATCCGGGCCCGCGACGAGGCGGCGCTTGCCGCCGCGCTGGCCGTTACCGCACGACGCCCTCGCCGCGCGACCGGCCCCGGCGAGTGCCGCGCCCGGGACGGCACCGCCGCGCACCGTCGGCTCGGCGGCGCGCGGCCAGTCCGGCCAGTCCGGTCAGGCCGGCCTCGCGTTGATCTCGGTACCCGGCCGGCACGCGTTCACCGAGGCGATGGATGCCCTCGACGCCGGGTGCGACGTGATGGTCTTCTCCGACAACGTGCCGGTCGAGCAGGAGGTCCGGCTCAAAGACGTGGCCGCCGAACGTGGACTGCTCGTCCTCGGGCCCGACTGCGGTACGGCGGTGATCGGCGGCGTCGGCCTCGGGTTCTCGCACTCGGTCGAGCCGGGCCCGGTGGGCATCGTCGCCGCGTCGGGCACCGGTTGCCAGCAACTGCTGTGCCTGCTCGACGCGGCCGGAGTCGGCGTCACGGCGGCACTCGGCGTGGGCGGGCGCGACCTGTCCAGCGCGGTTGCCGGCCGCTCGACCATCGCCGCGCTGCGTGCCCTTGACGACGATCCGGCCACCGAGCTGATCGTCGTCGTGTCCAAGCCGCCGGCCGCCGAGGTCGCCCACAACGTGCGCGAGATTGCCGGCGGGCTGGCGACGCCGGTCCAGTTCGCCTTCATCGGCGAGGCCGATCTCACCGAGGCGGCGCAGGCCGCGATCGGGGCGCTCGGCCGCCAGGTGCCGCAGTGGCCGCGCTGGCCGCCCGAGAACGCCGCGCCGCCTGCGCCGTGGTGCTCTGCGCGGGTTGTTCGCCGGAGGCACGCTCTGCGACGAGGCGATGGTTATCGCCACCGAGCGACTGGGCGCCGTCTACTCGAACATCGCCCTGCGCCCGGAATGGCACATCACCGCCGCCGAACGGGTTCCCGGCCACCTGATGATCGACTTCGGTGACGACGAGCTGACCGCCGGGCGCCCGCATCCGATGATCGACCAGACCCTGCGCCTGGACCGGCTCGCCGACGAGGCGGCCGACCCTGACACCGCGGTGATCCTGCTCGACGTCGTCCTCGGACACGGCGCGCACCCGGACCCGGCCGGCGAACTGGCCCCGGTCATCGCCGCGGCCGGCCCGCCGGTCGTCGTCTCGCTGATCGGCGACGAAGGCCGATCCGCAAGGCGTCGACGGCCAGGCGGCCCTGCTCGCCGAGGCGGGCGCGCGTGTTCGCTACGTTCAGCCCGCCTCGAACGCGCCAGCCCTCCGCTGGCTCGCGCTTCGCGCACTGTGGACTCCTGCGATGCGCGCTCATGACCTCGCATGACCGACTTGCTGCGCCATGAGCCGCGCATCATCACCGCGGGGATCGATCTGCTCGCCGACGCGGCGCAGGCGCAGGCGGCACCGGTGACGCGGGTCGACTGGCGCCCGCCGATGGACGGCACGAGCAGCGATCTGGCGCTCGTGATGGGCGATCCGCGCCGCGCCGAGGCGAACGCGACCGCGGCCCGCCGGATGATCGAGACGCAGGCGCACCTCGTCGACGTGATGCCCGCGGGCGACGCGCTCGGCCTCACTCACCGCGACTTCCTGCACGCCGGGCCGCCCATCACCTGGGATCGCGCGTCCGGGCCACTGCGCGGAGCACTGCTCGGCGCCGCCGCGTTCGAAGGACTGGTCGACGATCCGCAGCAGGCCGAGCAGTTGTACGAGAGCGGCGCGCTGAACCTCGGGCCGTGCCACCACCACCGGACGGTCGGGCCGATGGCCGGCGTCGTCTCGGCCTCGATGTGGGTGTTCGTGCTCGAGGATCCGTCCACCGGCGCGCTTGCCTACTGCTCGCTCAACGAGGGTCTCGGCAAGGTGCTGCGCTACGGCGCGTACTCCCCCGACGTGCTCGACCGCCTGCGGTGGATGTCGCAGTCGCTGGGCCCGATGTTGCAGGCCGCGGTGCGCGCGCACGGCCCGATCGACATCAAGGCGATCCTGGCGCAGATGCTGCACATGGGCGACGAGGCGCACAACCGCAACCGGGCCGGCACGCTGATGCTGTTGCGCGATCTGCTGCCGTCGCTGGTCGATTCGGGCTTCTCGTCGTCCGAGGTCGCGCGGGCGATGCAGTTCATCGCCGGCAACGACCACTTCTTCCTCAACCTCGCCATGCCGGCGTGCAAGCTGACCCTCGACGCGGCGCGCGACATCCCGGGCTCGACCATGGTCGTCGCCATGGCCCGCAACGGCACCGACTTCGGCATCCAGGTGGCGGGCACCGGCGGGCAGTGGTTCACCGCGCCGGCCCTGCGTGCCCGACGGCCTCTACCTCGGCGCGTTCGGCCCGGACGACGCCAACCCCGACATCGGCGACTCGGCGATCACCGAGACCGCGGGGCTCGGCGGCTTCGCCATGGCGGCCGCGCCGGCCATCGTCCGCTTCGTCGGCGGCACCGTGGCCGACGCGCTGGCCACGACGAGGCGGATGTACGAGATCACCCTCGCCGAGCATCCGGCCTACTCGATCCCGGTGCTCGACTTCCGCGGAACGCCGTGCGGCATCGACGTGACCCGGGTCGTGCGCACCGGCATCCTCCCGCAGATCAACACCGGCATGGCCGGCAAGATCGCCGGTACCGGCCAGGTGGGCGCCGGGCTCGTCACGCCACCGGCGGAGGTGTTTCCGGCGGCGCTGCGCGCGCTCGCTACCGCGGCCCGATCGCGTTAGGCACCGCCCGCTGCACCCGGATGTATTCGACGACGTTGAGCGCCACCAGGACGCCCGCCACCAGCACGAGCACGGTCAGGGCCGGCACGTGCGGCGCGACCGCCAGCAACACGAGCATCGCCCCGGCGGCGCCGAGGCGCGTCGTCGACACGAGCCGGAACATCTGCCAGCGCGTATAGCCGTAGGTCGCGAGGTAGAGCACGCAGCCGCCGACGAGCAGCCCGGTCACTCCCCAGTCGAGGTGCCCGCTCGGATCGGCGACCACCTCCCGCATACCCACTGCGATCGAAATGACCGACCCGACCAGCGCCAGGTGCCCATAGGACATGACGTGCCGGGCGATGTCGGTCTGCACCTGGGCGGTCGTCAGCGCGTAGCGCATCGCGTCGGCGGCAAAGTGGAAGTACACCCACCACAGCGCGCACGTCAGCACGAACGCCGCCGCAACGGACGCGAGGATGCCGGCGCTCAGGCGCGCCCCGGCCGCCGGGCCGCCGATGGCGACGACCGATTCGCCCATCGCGATGATCAGCAACAGGCCGAAGCGCTCGGCCAGATGTCCCGGGTCGAAGCGCATGACCCGCAACCGGCTGCGCAACAGCGTCGGCGACGACAGGTCGATCAGCGCGGCCGCCGCCCAGATGGCCTCACGCGCCGACCCGTGGGCAAAGCCGCCGGCCAGCATCAGCGGCCCGGTGACGCACAGGCCGATCGAGACCGGATTCAGCGTCCACGCAATCCGGCGAAACAGCATGATCGCCAGCACCGCGCGCGCGGCCAGATACGCGCAGCCGAGCAGCACCCCGCGCTCGCCATACGCGTCGGGAACAGCAAGCGCCATGAACATGCCTGCGAGCCCGACCGAGAAGATCCCGATTCGGCTCGACGCGCTGGTCAGATCCTGCGTGTTCGCGATGACCGACGTGCCGACCCAGGACCAGTAGATCGGCACGAACACGATGAGCGCGCGCAGCACGCCGGCCCAGCTGTGATGGGCGTGCAGCAGCGATGACACCTCGGTGACCGCGAAGACATAGACCAGATCGAAGAACAACTCGGCCCAGGTAACCCGCTTCTCAGTGACCTCCACCTCGCTCACGCGGTCACGCTAGTAGCCAGGACCCGTCCGGGGCGACGAGATTCGATCGGGCGGCCGCGAGGCGCTTGGTCGTGACTCGCCAAAAGCCGGTCAGCCCGCGCCGGGTCGAGAACAAGGGACGGCCCGGCTAGGGCGCCGCCGGCCTCAACCGCCATGCGGCGAGGTCCGAACCGGTGTCGATGTCGCCGGGATCGCCCGCACAGGCCACTTCGGTGACCAGTTCCGGATTGGCGCGCAGGAAGGGCCGGGCACCTTGGTCGCCTTCGGCCAGCCGCGCCACCTCTGTCCACAGTGGACGCTCAATGGCCACGGGATGCCCGCGCCGCCCGCCATACGTGGCGATTGCGACGGGAGCCTTCGCCGCCAGCACCCGTCCGATCGCGTCCACTCCGACGCCCGGTGTGTCGACGAGCATGATCACCGCGCGGACCCCCGACGCCGCCGCCAGCGCCAGGCGCAGCGACGAGCCCATCCCCCGCTCGGGTGCGGGGTTGACCACGGTGATCGCGCCGTCCACATCGACGCCGTCGCGGACCACCACGACGACCTCGGCGCAGCCGGCCTCGCGCAACACCCGTACAGCGCGGTCGACCAGACGCTCGCCGCCGAGCTGAACCTCGGCCTTCGGTTCGCCGAGCCGGGTTCCCGCACCGGCCGCCAGAACGATGCCGGTGGTCGTGGCCTGTCCGCTCGCGGGCACGTGCGTTCGCGTCAGGGGATCAGTCGCGATCGGGACGGACGAACGGGTACAACTCGACCGCGGCACTCAATGCCGCCGCCGTGGCCTCGTAACCCTTGTCCTCCTTCGAGCCGGGCAGGCCCGCGCGGTCGATCGCCTGCGCGTCGTCGTCGCAGGTCAGCACCCCGAAGCCGACCGGCACCCCGTACCGCACCGCGACCTCGGTCAGCCCGCTCGTCGCGGCCGAACACACGTAGTCGAAGTGCGGAGTCCCGCCGCGGATCACCACGCCGAGCGCCACGATCGCGTCGAATCCCGCCGCGGCCAGGCGGGCGGCGGCCACCGGCAAGCTCGAACGTGCCCGGCACCCGCACCTCGACGACGTCGCGGACCCGCGAGTCGGTGAGCGCCCGGCGGGCACCGGCGAGCAGGCCGTCCATGACCGTCGCGTGCCACCGGGCGGCGACGACCGCGACGCGCAGGTCGGCGGCGCCGTCGACCACGGACAGCGGCGGTGCGCCGTGCCCGCTCATCGATGCAGTCCGCTCGGTGCGCGAGCGCGGGCGAGGTGTCAGGCACCGGACTCCTCCAGTTCGAGCACGTGGCCCATGCGGTCGCGCTTGGTCTGCAGGTAGCGCAGGTTCTCCGGGTTGGCATGCGTCGGCAGCGGCACCCGCCCGACGACGCGCAGGCCGTACCCCTCCAGGCCGGCGCGCTTGGCCGGGTTGTTGGTGAGCAGCCGCATCGTGTGGACGCCGAGGTCGACCAGGATCTGCGCGCCGGTGCCGTAGTCGCGCGCGTCGGCCGGCAGGCCGAGCTCGAGGTTCGCGTCCACCGTGTCGACGCCCGGCGTCCTGCAGCTGGTAGGCCTGCAGCTTGTGCAGCAGGCCGATGCCGCGTCCCTCGTGCCCGCGCATGTAGAGGACGACGCCGCGCCCCTCGCGCGCGACGGCGGCGAGCGCCGCGTCGAGCTGCGGCCCGCAGTCGCAGCGCAACGAGCCGAACACGTCGCCGGTGAGGCACTCGGAGTGCACGCGCACGAGCACGTCCTCGCCGTCGCCGATGTCGCCGAACACGAAGGCGACGTGCTCGCGGTCGTCGTAGGAGCTGCTGTAGCCGACGGCGGTGAACTCGCCGTAGCGCAGCGGCACCCGGGCCGCGGCGACGCGCTCGACCAGCTTCTCGAACCGGCGCCGGTAGGCGATCAGGTCGGCGATGGAGATCAGCGCGAGGTCGTGCTCGTCGGCGAAGACACGCAGTTCGTCCGACCGGGCCATGCCGGCCGGGTCCTTCTCGCTGACGATCTCGCACAGCACGCCCGCCGGGCGCAGGCCCGCCAGCACGGCCAGGTCGACGGCGGCCTCGGTGTGCCCGGGCCGGCGCAGCACGCCGCCGTCGCGGGCGCGCAGCGGCACCACGTGGCCCGGGCGGGAGAAGTCGGCCGCCGTGGCCTCGGGATCGGCGAGCAGCCGGATCGTGTGCGCACGGTCGGCCGCCGAGATGCCGGTCGTGACGCCCTCGCGGGCGTCGACGGTGACCGTGTACGCGGTGCCGCGCGGTCCTGGTTGATGCGGTACATCGGCGGCAGGTCGAGCCGGTCGGCCTCGCCTTCGGTGATCGGCACGCAGATGTAGCCGGACGTGTAGCGCACCATGAACGCCACGAGCTCCGGGGTGGCGAGCTCGGCGGCGAAGATCAGGTCGCCCTCGTTCTCCCGGTCCTCGTCGTCGACGACCACGACGGCCTTGCCGGACTTGATGTCGGCGATCGCGCGCTCGATGGTGTCCAGCCGCACGCTCATGGCCGTCGCGCCGACCAGTCGCTCCACGTACTTCGCGAGCACGTCGACCTCGAGGTTCACCGGGTCGCCCGGGCTGCTTGGCGCCGAGCGTCGTCGCGCGCAGCGTCTCCGGGATCAACCCGACCTCGAACCAGTCCTCGCCGACGTCGGTGACGGTGAGCGACACCCCGTCGACGGCGATCGAACCCTTCTCGGCCACGTAGCGCGACAGGTCGCCGGGCAGACCGAAGCGCACGGCCTCCCACGCGTCGCCGGCCGTGCGGGTGACGACGACGCCCGATCCCGTCGACGTGGCCCTGCACGATGTGGCCGTCGAGGCGGCCGTCCGCGCGTACCGCCCGTTCGAGATTCACCCGGTCGCCCGCGTGCAGCGAGCCGATGACCGACCGCTTCAGCGTCTCGGCCATGACGTCGAAGCTGAGTTGGGCGTCTGCCGTGCCGACGACCGTCAGGCAGACGCCGTTCACCGCGATGGATGCGCCATGCCGCGCGTCGTCGGCCACCGTGGGCGCACGTACGACCAGCACGGCGGAGTCGCCGCGCGATTCGAGCCCGACGACCTCGCCGAGTTCCTCGATGATGCCGGTGAACACAGCAGCTAACCCCCTTGCGACCAGATGGGCCGTGCGACGATCTTCACGTCGTTCCCGAGCCGGCTCACCGTGTCGACCTCCAGTGTGACCGCATCGGCGATGGTTCCTATTCCCGCCTGGCCCAGAGCGGACGCGCCGGTGCCCAGCAGCTTGGGCGCGATGTAGGCAATCACCTCGTCGACGCAGTGCGCCTCGATGAACGCCCCGGCCAGGGTCGGGCCCCCTTCGAGCAGTACGTGCCGTACGCCCCGATCGTGCAGTGCCTTGAGGGCGAAAGCGGGGCACCGCGGTGTCGAGCAGCAGCGTCTCGGCGGCGTTGTCGAGCACCTGCGCGCTCTGCGGGACGCGGTGGCGGCGGTCGAGCACGACCCGCAGCGGCTGATGGTCGGCGAGGTGATCGTCGACCTCGCGGACGGTCAGGTGCGGGTCGTCGGCCAGCACCGTGCCGCTGCCCACGACGATGGCATCGACGATCGCGCGGAATGCGTGCGAGTCCGCGCGTGAGGCCGGCGAGGAGATCCAGCGCGCGCTCTGGTCGGCCGCCGCCACCCGCCCGTCCAGCGTGCTCGCGAGCTTCCAGGTGACGAACGGGCGGCCGGTGCGCAGCGCGTGCAGCCATGGCCGCAGCGCTCCGCCGGCGGCCGCCGCCTCGTCAAGTCCGGCCGCGACGTCGACGCCCGCCTCGCGCAGTCGCTGCGCACCGCCGGCGGCATCCGGGTTCAGGTCGTCAACCGCGTAGACCACCCGGGCCACGCCCGCCTTGATCAGCGCGTCGACGCACGGCGGGGTGCGCCCGGTGTGGGCGCAAGGCTCGAGCGTGACCACGACCGTGCCGCCGCGCGCCCGCTCACCTGCCGCGCGCAGTGCCTCGATCTCCGCGTGTGGGCCACCGGCCGGCTGCGTCGCGCCCTCGCCGACGCGCTCGCCCGCGTCGTCGAGGACGACGGCGCCGACGGCCGGGTTCGGGCTGGTCCGTCCCCGGACCGTGTCGCCCAGAGCGAGCGCGCGCTGCATCGCGAGCTGCTCGGCCTCACTCACCTGCACGGCCGCCTCCCGACCGGCTCATCGCCGCGCGTGCCTTCGTCCGCAGCGCCTCGACCGCCTTGGCCGGGTCATCGGCTCCGTATACCGCCGTGCCCGCGACGAACACGTCCGCACCGGCCTCGGCCGCCGCCTCGATGGTGTCGGCGTCGATGCCGCCGTCGACCTCGACGTGCAGGCGAAGGTGCCCGCTGTTGATGTGGCTGCGGGCGAGGCGCACCTTGGCGAGCATCTCCGGGATGAAGTCCTGGCCGCCGAATCCGGCCTTGATCGTCATGATCAGCAGCGTGTCGAACTCGCTGAGCAGGTCCAGGTAGCCCTCGAGCGGGGTGTCGCGATCGACGGCGAGTCCGGCCATCGAGCCGGCAGCGCGGATCGCCCGGGCGGTCTGAACCGGATCCGCGTGCGGCCTCGACGTGGAAGGTCACGTTGACCGCCCCGAGCCTCGGCATAACCGGGCGCCCACCGGTCCGGATTCTCGATCATCAGGTGGCAGTCGAGGGGCAGGTCGGTCGCGTCGTGCAGGCTCTTGACCACCGGTTGCCCGATGGTGAGATTCGGTACGAAGTGCGCGTCCATGACGTCGACGTGCAGCCAGTCCGCCCCGCTCACCGCGTCCGCCTCGTCGGCCAGATGCGCGAAATCGGCGGCCAGAATGCTGGGCGCGATCATCGGCTCTATGGGCTCAGCGCCGCCGTGCGACATCACGTTCGGAGTCTAGTGGCGTGCGGCATCCGGCACAGAATGATCATCGGCTTCGTCCGGTCAGCCCAACTCAGCCCCACCAGAAGGCCGCCGCGATGATGGCGTACAGCGCGACGAGGGTTGCGCCCTCGAACCAGTTGGACTCGCCGTCGAGCACGACGATCACGGTCACCAGCACGGCGATGGCGAGCACCGCGATCAGCAGCGGCGAGAGCACGAGGGTGAACGTCGCGCCGACGAGGGGCGCCGCCAGCACGACAACCGGCGCCAGCACCAGGGCGATCTGCAGCGGGCTCTGCAGGATGACCGACAGCGCGTAGTCGGCGCGGTTTCGCGCAGCCAGCTGGATACCCACGACGTTCTCGACGGCGTTGCCCGCGATGGCGACGATGACCAGCCCGGCGAACGCCTGGCTGATGCCCAGGCTGTTGATGGCCGGTTCGAGGCCGTCGACGAACCAGTCGGACACCAGCGCGGCAGCCACGCCCGCCGCGGCCAGCATGCCGACCGCCAGCGGCAGTGACCACTCGGCGGCATGCGCTCGTCTCGTTCTCGTCCGGTTCCTGGCTGCCGCTGCGGCGGATCGACGCCGGAAGCGACAGGACGAACAGCGCCAGCAGCACGACCGAGACGATGATCGAGAGCACCCGCTCGTGGCCCGCGGCCGCGGTGTGCAGGTTGGCCGTGAGCGACGGGACGAGCAGCGCCGCCACGGCCAGCACGAGCAGCAGGCTGATGTTGCGCGCGGCGTCCGTGCCGAAGCGCTGGGTTCCGTTGCGCAGTCCGCCGACGAGGAATGCCAGGCCGAGCACCAGCAGGACGTTCGCGAGGATCGAGCCGACGATCGCGGCGCGGACGACGTCGTAGAGCCCGGCGTGCAGCGCGAACAGCGTGACGAACAACTCCGGCAGGTTGCCGAGCGCGCTCTGCACGACCCCCGTCGCGCCGGCACCCAGGCGGTCGCCCAGCGCCTCGACACTGCGTCCGACCAGGCTCGCCAGCAGGGCCAACGCGATCGCACTGACGACGAACGGCGCAATGTCACCGCCGCCGGCGTAACGCAGCACGCCGGCGGCGCCGCCCGCCACAACACACATCGCGACGAGCCGAAGATCACTCGGCTTGAGACCGCCCGTAGCGGTTTCGGGCATAACGGCGCCACCTCCGGGCGACATCTTGCCCGGAGGTGGCGCCGTTCATGACGAGGGGTGGCGTCCGCAGATCAGCGAACCGTGACCTCGGTTGGGGTCATCACGGAGTCAGCGTCGGCCGGCACACACTGGGGCACAACAGGAACCAGCAGCCAGCTGAGCCCGAGTACTTCGCCGCTGTTGTGTCGCGATGCGTCCGGAACGAACTCATAGGGCGCGAGCAATGTGTCGCCCGCGGGAATCTTGTCCGGATGGATCGTGAAGACGGTGCCGTCAGTCGAGCTCGATTCGTGGTCGACCCACGGCGAAACTCTCTCGAAGTACGCCTTGCGGGCGGCAGGGTCGCGAAGGTCCGGGAGTTTGCCCCGGGCGATGCGGCGAAGCGCCGCCGAGCCCGGTGCAGGCGAACCTTGAACGCGGTTCGGGTGCAGCCGAGAACCCTGGCGGCCTCGTCGACGCCGAGCCCGTCCCATTCGGCGAGCCGCAGTACCTCTTGGTCTTGCGGGGACAACGCGTCGAGAACGGCACGCACCCGCAGTTGTTCGGTGATGCGCCCGGCATGGTCGTCGACGACCGGCACGCCGGTTGCCCGTGCCCTCTCGTCGAGTCGCGTACGGCGAAGCTGCCCGCGCAGTTCGTTGGCGATCACGCGCCGCGCCGTCGCGTAGAGCCAGGCTCGTTCATGATCGACCGGCACGTCTGCCAGTCGGCGCCAGGCGATCAGGAAGGCGTTCGACACGACATCACTTGCAGCATCGATTCCTACGCGGCGGCTGGCAAAGCGAACCAGGTCGCCGTAGTAGGACGCGAACAACTGCTCGAAGCGGGCCTTGATGGCTGCCTGATCGTGATCCATACCTATGACTTGTCCGCCAAGCCGGCGCGGGTTACCTGCGGTCACGCACGATTGCGCAGAACATCGCGTCGGTGCCGTGCCGGTGCGGCCACATCTGGACGGTGGGCCCGTCTCCCAGCGCCATCGCCTGCGGGAACGCCGGCCGGGCGTCGGCGAGGTCGTACCCCTCGACGATCCCGGCGGTCTCGGCGAGATGCGGCGAGCAGGTTGCGTACACGACCACTCCGCCCGGGCGGGTCAGCCGAAGCGCCGAGTCCAGCAACTCGCGCTGAAGCGTTGTCAGGTCGGCCAAATCGTCGGGAGTACGTCGCCATCGCGCTTCGGGCCGGCGGCGCAGCGCTCCGAGCCCGGTGCACGGCGCGTCGACGAGAACGCGGTCGTAGCCGCCCTCGATGTGCGGGAACGTCCGCGCGTCGCCGACCTGAACGTCAACGTTCCAGGGCCGGGTCACCTTGCGCACGAGCTCAGCCCGATGCGGGTGCAACTCGTTCGCCGTCACGGTCGCACCGCGCTCGACGGCCAGCGCCGCGAGCAGGGCGGTCTTGCCACCCGGCCCGGCGCAGAGGTCGAGCCATCGCTCGTCGCGGCCGTCGATCGGGGTATCGGCCAGCGCGAGGGCGCAGAGCTGGCTGCCCTCGTCCTGGACGCCGGCCCGCCCGCGCCGCACGGCCTCGAGATCGGCGGGGTCGCCGCCGGACATCCGCACTGCGTACGGCGACCACGGCCCTGGCTCTCCCCCGGACGCAGCGAGCAGCGCGTCTCGGTCGGTCAGTCCGGGCCACGCGACGAGATGGGTCGAGGGCCGGGCGTCGTCGGAGACGAGGGCGGCCTCCGTCTCGGCCAGGTCACCGCCGAGGGCGTCCGCGAACGCAACAGCGATCCACTCCGGATGCGCGGTGCGAAGAGCCAGTCGACGCAGCGGCGAGGCGTCCGCCGCCAGCCGATCCGTCCACGTCGTCCAGTCGGCGGCGACGATCCGGCGCAGTACCGCGTTGACGAATCCGGCGGCGCGCCCGTTGCCGGTGGCACGAGCGAGGTCGACCGTCGTCGCCACGGCCGCGTGCGGCGGGATCCGCGTGCGCAGCGCCTGGTAGGCGCCCAGCCGCAGCAGGTCGAGCACCGCACCGTCCACAGTGGACAGTTCTCGGTCGACGCATGCCGCCACGATCTCGTCGAGAGTCCCCTGCGCGCGAAGCGTGCCGTAGCCGAGCTCGGTCGCGAGTGCAGAGTCGCGTGTGGACAGGCCGCGCTCGCGAATCATCGACGGCAGCACGAGGTTGGCGTACGCGTGCTGATCGGAGACGGCGCGCAGCAACTCGAAAGCGACGAGGCGAGGCGGGTCCTGGCGGCTAGCCAAGGCGCGTGCCAGGTGCCGGGCGCGCGCCACGGGCCCAGTCCGGCGCCGGCATCGGCCGCTTTCCGGGCGGCTGGACCTCACCGAGTTCGACGACGGTGGTGGCGGTGCCCACCAGGACCGAGTCCTTGCCAATGCACAACGCGCCCGGCTCGGCCGACTCGTCGGTGCGGACGCGGACCGGGCCCGAGCTTGAGCCGCTCGCCGTCCAGGAGCGTCCACGCACCGGGCGCGGGCGTGCACGCCCGTACCAGGCGATCGACGTGCTGGGCCGGCTGCGACCAGTCGACCAGAGCATCGGCCGGCCTGATCTTCGCCGCTACGGACACGCCTTCGCTCGACTGCGGCTGGGCCACCAGGGAGCCGTCGGCGATACCGTCCATGGTCGCGGCCAGCAGTCCGGCACCGCTCTCGGCCAGGCGGGCGAGCAACTCACCTGCGGTGTCGGCCGGGCGAATCGGCTCGGTGATCACGCCGTAGACCGGACCCGTGTCCAGGCCCGTCTCGATCTGGAAGGTCGTGGCGCCGGTGATGTCGTCGCCGTGCAAGATCGCCTGCTGGACCGGCGCAGCGCCCCGCCACGCGGGAAGCAGCGAGAAGTGCAGGTTCACCCAGCCGTTGATCGGTACGGCGAGCGTCGCCCCGGGCAGCAGCGCCCCGTACGCGACCACGGCGCAACAATCGGCACGCAGCTCGATGAGCTGTTCGAGAAAGTCCGGGTCGCTCGGCCGCGACGGGGCCAGGACGCGAACACCTGCCTCGGCCGCCAGCAATTCGACGGGCGAGGCGACCTCACGACGGCCGCGCCCGGCGCGCGCATGCGGGCGGGTGACCACACCGACGACCTCGTGCCGCGACGATTCGAGTAGTGCTCGCAAGGACGGAATGGCTGTTTCGGGGGTACCGGCGAAGACGAGTCTCACAGCTCGGACACTCCGGTGCTCACAGCGCGCGGCCCAATGTCGGGTGGGGACTGACCTTGACCTTCGGGACAGCGAGTCCGGAGAGTCCGGACCACTCCGCCTCGCGGATGGCCTTCATCGCCGCCTTCTTCGTCTCGGCGTCCAGCCGGTCGACGAACAGGACGCCGTCGAGGTGGTCGGTCTCGTGCTGCAGGCAGCGGGCGAGCAGTTCGCGTGCCCTCGACCGTGACCGGGTCGCCGTACATGTTCTGGCCGTGGGCGACGACATTGAGCCTGCGCCGGCAGTCGAACGTCAGGCCGGGGATCGACAGGCAGCCCTCCTCGCCGTCCTGCTCGTCGTCGGACGGGAAGTGCAGGACCGGATTGACCAGGTGGCCCGACTGCCCTTCGTCGAGGTGGTAGGTGAACACGCGAAGTCCCACGCCGATCTGCGGCGCCGCGAGGCCGACGCCTGGGGCGTCGAGCATCGTCTCGGCGAGATCGGCGACGAGCGTTCGCAGTTCCTTGTCGAAGACGGACACCGGATCGGCGGGAGTACGCAGGACGGGATCGCCGAACAGGCGGATGATCTGAACAGTCACGCGCCGATTCTATGAGTGCGCTCGACCGCGGCGGGCAAAGTAGTTAGCATGGCTAACGAAGAAAGGAAGCCTGTGCCCCACACGCCCGTCCACGACCGCCGGGTCGCCCTCATGGTCACCACGGTCGGCATGCTCGCTGCCACGCTCAACATGTCGATCCTGCTCATCTCGCTGCCCGCGATATTCGACGGCCTCGGCCTCGACCCGCTCGCTCCGTCGAACATCTCCTACCTGTTGTGGATGCTGATGGGCTACCTGCTCGTCAGCGCCGTTCTGGTGGTCACGTTCGGCCGGCTCGGTGACCAGTACGGCCGGGCCCGCCTGTTCAATCTCGGCTTCCTGATCTTCACCGTCGCCTCGGTGGCGTGCGCGCTCGTCCCCAACACCGGCTCGGCCGGAGCGCTCGAGTTGATCGTGCTGCGGGTTGTGCAGGGCGTCGGCGGCGCGATGATCGCCGCGAACTCCACCGCGATCATCACCGACAGCTTCCCGCCGGACCGGCGCGGCTTCGCCCTCGGCGTGAACCAGGTCGCGGCCCTCGCCGGCTCGTTCGCCGGCCTTGTCATCGGCGGCGTCTTGTCGGAGTGGCACTGGCGCGCCGTGTTCTGGGTCAGCGTGCCGGTCGGCGTATGGGGCACCTGGATGGGTTATCGCACGCTGCGCGACAAGCCGCGAGACCCCGACCGCAAGATCACGATCGACTGGTGGGGCAACCTGACGTTCGGCGTCGGCCTCACCGCGATCCTGGTTGCCATCACCTACGGCCTGCAGCCCTACGGCGGGCACACCATGGGCTGGACCTCACCGACGGTGCTGGCCGGTCTGATCGGCGGCCCGTTGCTGCTCGTGCTCTTCGGGATCATCGAGACACACGTCGAGAACCCGATGGTCAATCTGCGGCTGTTCAAGGTGCGCGCGTTCGCGGCCGGGCAGACCGTCAACCTGCTCTCGTCGATGGCCCGCGGCGGCCTGCAGTTCATGCTGATCATCTGGTTGCAGGGCATCTGGCTGCCGCTGCACGGCTACAAGTTCGCCGACACCCCGTTGTGGGCCGGCATCTACATGCTTCCGCTGACGCTCGGGTTCCTGCTCGCGGGGCCTGCGTCCGGTGCGATCTCCGACCGGTTCGGCGCCCGCGCGTTCGCCACGGGCGGCCTGTTGCTCACCGCGTCGACGTTCGTCGGCCTCATCCTCATTCCGGCGAACTTCAGCTACCCGATGTTCGCCGCGCTCCTCGCGGCCAACGGGATCGGCATGGGCCTGATGGCGGCGCCGAACTCCGCCGCGATCATGAACTCCGTGCCCGCCGCACAGCGAGGTGCTGCCTCGGGCGTCCGGGCCACCGGCATGAACGCCGGCATGGTGCTGTCGATGGGCGGCTTCTTCACGCTCATGGCGATCGGGCTCGCCAGCCGACTGCCGGGCTCGCTCTACAACGGGCTGACTCAGGCCGGGGTCACGCCGGACGCCGCCCGATCCATCTCGCACACACCGCCGGTCGGCACTTTGTTCGCCGCGTTCCTCGGCGACAACCCGATCCAGCAACTGATGAAGCAGGTCGATCCCGCACAGTTGCAGCCGGGCTCCGGAGTCGACGTGGGCACCCTGACCGGCAAGACGTTCTTTCCCGAGTTGATCTCCGGTGCGTTCAAGCACGGCCTGGTCATTGCCTTCGTGCGCATCGATCGTGATGCTGCTGATCGCGGCCGCCGCCTCGCTGATGCGCGGCAAGCGCTATGTCCACGAGGAGCAGCACGAGACTGTCGGCGAGGCAATCGCCCGCGAGGGTGTCGCCCTCGAGGTGCCGTCCGTGCCCGGTGGGGACGTCGCCTACGAAGATGCCGTGAATGCCCTCAGGCGATAGGGCCGACGCGGCGTAGGACATCCGCGAGCAGGCCGTCGAGCAACTGCGCGAGAGCCGATCGCTGCTCGCGGCTCAGACTGTCGACCAGTTGCGCCTCTCGATGCAGGACCTCGTCGACGGTGTGCTCGACGAGGTCGTGGCCGGTGGCCGTCAGGTGCACCAGGACGGCACGTGAGCCATCGCCGACGGCCTTGCGGGTCACGAGTCCCTGACGCTCTGCGCGCGCCACACGCTGCGATATGGCGCCGGCGGTGACCAGGGTGCGTGCACCGATCTCGCGAGTGGTCATCTCGTAAGGCTTACCGCTGCGCCGCAGCACGCTGAGCAGGTCCAGCGTCGCCGCATCGACGCCGACCCGTGCGAGCACTCGTCGGCGGTCATCGGCGAACAGTTTGGCCAGGCGCCACAACGGCGTCACTATCTCGATCGAATCGACCGGCGTGCCCGGTCGCTCTCGCCGCCAGGCCGCTGCGATCTCAGCGGCCGGGTACGCGCTCACCGACGACATCGGGTCCTGGTCGGGCTTGCTCGGCATGGCGCCTCCAGTGCTACGTTTAGACCTAAACCTACTGGAAGGAGCGACGCGTCATGAATCGAGTCGTGCTGGTGACGGGAGCCAGCAGTGGGATCGGACTGGCCGTCGCCGCCCGCTTCGCCGACGCCGGCGACCAGGTGATCATCACCGGCCGCCGGCCGGATGCGCTGGCCAAGGCCGCAGCCGAGATCGGCGCTCAGGGCGTCGTCTGCGATGCCACCGATCCGGACCAGGTTGCAGACCTCGCCACGCAACTCCCGCAGACCGTCGACGTACTGGTCAACAACGCTGGTGGCAATACCGACTTCGACCGCCCGGCGAACGGTGGCCTCCGGGCGATCGCCGACAACTGGCGGGCAAACCTCGAGGCCAACCTGCTCAGCGCGGTGCTCGTGACCGAGGCGCTCCGCGACCGGCTGGGCACAGGCGCATCCGTGGTCAGCATCGGCTCGATCGCCGCGGACAAGGGCGCGGGCTCCTACGGCGCCGCCAAGGCAGCACTCGCGTCCTGGTCGGTGAGCATGTCGGCCGAACTCGGGCCGCGCGGCGTCACGTGCAATGTCATCTCCCCCGGCTACATCGAGCAGACCGGATTCTTCCGCGACCGGATGACCGACGGGCGGCGCGACGCTCTGATCGCTGCCACGCACGACAAGCGCCCGGGGCAGGTCGATGACATTGCGGCGGCAGCGCATTTCCTTGCCTCGCCCGGCGCCCGGCACATCACCGCTCAGCTCCTGCACGTCAACGGCGGGGCATTCTCCACCCGATAAGGCACTCGTTACGAAATATTCCGCTATGGCTGGGCAAGCGGTACACCTAGTTGGCAGAGTGGAGTCGTGATCACCACGAGTCCGTCGCTTCGGCCCATCGCGCTCGTCGTCCTCGACATGGCGGGCACGACGGTAGCCGATGTCGGACTCACCGAGATCGCCTACACCTCGGCATTGCGCGCGCAGGACGTCGAATCAGGCAGCCCGGAACTGGTGCGCATGCTCGGCCACATTCGGGCGACGATGGGCGAACCGGTCCAGTCCGTGCTGCGGCAGGTGTTCGACGGTGACGACACACGTGCCCAGGCCGGGCTCAAATCTTTCGACGCGCGCTATGCCGAGTTCGCCGACGCCGGCCAACTCGTGGCCATGCCCGGCGCCGCCCACGCGATTGCGAGCCTGCGCGAATCCGGCATCAGGGTGGCTCTCGCCACCGGGTTCTCGCAGGCCACCCAGCAATGCATCCTCGAGACGCTCGGCTGGCAGCAGGCCGCTGACCTGACCTTGCGCGTCGACGAGGCGCAGCCCAATGCCGCGTTGGCCGCGGCCGAGGCATTAGGTGTCGATGATCCCGCGCTGATCGCCACCGTCGGCGACACCGCGTTCGACGTCAGTTGCGGCCGGCAGGCCGGGTCGACGTTCGTCGCCGGCGTCCTGACCGGCGCGCACAATGGCGAACGGTTGCGGGCCGCCGGCGCCACCCACCTGCTGCAGGCGGCGATGTCGCTGCCCGAGTTCATCACCGCGGCCCAGCGATAGTCGCCATCCGGGCCGCTCGCACTAGAAGAGGTCGAGCGGGTCGAGGACGATCTTCACCGGATCGGCCGACTTGCGGGCTGATCGCACCGAGGCAGCCGCCTTCAACGCCTCGGCCAAGCCATGCCCTTGGCTGCGAGGAACTCGGATGAGCGTGCGCTCCGTCGAATCCCCGATCGGCACTGATCCGATCACCTCGTGCTGATCGGGCAGATCGGCGGCGGCGAGCATTTCGGCAACGGCCGCCGGTGAACCGGTCAGCGAGGCCATGCGCACCGTCGGCGGGAACCCAAGTTCTCCCCGCTCGGCGAGTTCGCGCGCCGCGAAGCCCGGAGCGTCCCAGCGGATCAGGGCCTGAACGGCCGGCACGCTCGCATCCGCACCCACGACGACGCGGCCATCGGGCGCCACCAGTGCGGCGGCGTTCATCCAGCGACGCAGCGTCTCCTCGCCGGCGCGCAGGTCGGGCCGCGCGAGCAGCGCCCACCCGTCGAGCAGCAGCGCCGCGCCGTATCCGCCCTCGGCGACCGGCTCGGCGCCCGGGGTAGCCACCACAAGGTCCGGTCGGGCGGCAACGTCGACGAGGACCGAGTCGCCACCTGATGTGCGTACGGCGGCGCCCGGAAAGGCCCGCCCGAGTTCCTCGGCGGTGCGGGTCGAACCGACGACGACGGCGCGCAGTCGCCGCCCACCGCAAGACGGGCAGGCCCACTCGCCGGCGAGCCGTCCGCACCAGCGACACGCAGCGATGGCATGCCCGGAACTTGCGGCGAGCGGGCCGCCGCAGTGGGTGCACCGTGCCGGCGTGCGGTCGCGGGCGCAGGCAAGCGACGGCACGTAGCCGCGACGCGGCACCTGAACAAGAACGGGGCGACCCGCCTGCAGCGCGTCGTGCGCCGCTCGCAGCGCAATGCTGGGCAGCCGCGCGGCGAGCGCCCCGGGGTCTCGCTGTTGCTCGATGTCGTCGCCGGTGGCCGCGATCCGCGGCGCCGAGGCCCGCACGGCCGGGCGATCAGCGACGATCTCGTGCGCCCAGCCGGACTCGACGAGCAGGGCGGCCTCGGCCGTGCGGGCGAATCCGCCGACCAGCAGCGCCGCGCCACTGAGCGACGAGCGCAGGACGAGCACATCGCGCGCGTTCGGATAGGGGGCCCTCGGCTCGGCGTACAGGTCGTCGCCGTCGTCCCAGATCGCCAGAAAGCCGACGTCGGCGACCGGGGCGAACGCCGCGGCCCGGGTGCCGATGACCGCCCGGACGTCACCCCGGCGCACCGCGAGCCAGCGCCGATAGCGTTCGGCCGGCCCGAGATCGGCCGCGAGAGCTACGTGACGACCGGTGCCGAGCACGTCGCCCAGAGCCGCGTCCAGGCGGGCGAGGTCGCGATGATCAGGGACGACGATGACCGCCCCCCGACCGGCTGCCAGTGCGGCGTGCGCCGCCTCGGCCAGTCGCAGAGCCCATTGCTCGCCGGCAAGTGATGTCCAGACGGCCCGGGCCGGGCGGGCGGCCTGCACGGCTGCGATGAAGGACTGGCCCGCTCGGTAGCGCGCCCACGGGGCCGGATCCGGCGCCGCCGGCAGGCTCCCGAGTTCGGCAAAGCGCCGCTCGGCCGACTCGGCGCGGGCGTGCCGCGGCGGAACGCCCAGCCGCACGACGTCGACGAAGTTGCCGGCGTAGCGGTCGGCGACGGCACGAAACAGGCGCGCTGTCTCGGGATTGAGCACCGGCTGCGCGCCGACCGAGCGCTCGACGAACGCGAGCGTGCCCTCGTGGTCGGTACTGTCGCGCCGCTCGAGCACGAACGCGTCGACCAGCCGCCCGGCGAAGCGAACCCGCACGCGGCTGCCGGCGCTCACGGCATCGTCGAGTTCGGTCGAGACGGCGTAGTCGAAGGGCCGGTCGAGATGGGGCAGCGCGACGTCGACCATCAGGCGCGCGATCGGATCGACAGCCGCCCGCTCGCGCCCGTAACGGCGAGTGCGAGCTGACGTCACGCCCAAGTCCTACCAGCAGGCGCTCTCATTTCCGGGCGGGCCGCACGAGCGCGTAGCCGCGGCCACGGAGAAATGGTGGATCGAGCCGTCCGGCTCGATCCACCTGCGCTGCTAGCCGTTCGCCAGTTTGGCCAGCTGCTCGGCCTTGTCGGTGCGCTCCCACGTGAAGTCGGGCAGTTCGCGGCCGAAGTGGCCATACGCAGCGGTCTGGGCGTAGATCGGCCGCTTGAGGTCCAGGTCGCGGATGATGGCGGCCGGACGCAGGTCGAAGGTCTGGCTGATCGCCTCGGCGATGCGCGCCGGATCGGCGGTCTCGGTGCCGAAGGTCTCGATGAACAGGCCCACCGGCTCCGCCTTGCCGATCGCGTAGGCGATCTGCACCTCGCAGCGGCTGGCCAGCCGCGCCGCGACGACGTTCTTGGCCACCCAGCGCATGGCGTAGGCGGCCGAGCGGTCGACCTTCGACGGGTCCTTGCCGGAGAACGCGCCGCCGCCGTGGCGGGCCATACCGCCGTAGGTGTCGACGATGATCTTGCGGCCGGTCAGGCCGGCGTCGCCCATGGGACCGCCGATCTCGAAACGGCCGGTCGGGTTGACGAGCAGGCGGTAGCCCTCGGTGTCGATGCCGAGTGCCGCGAGCTCCGGAGCGACGACGTGCTCGGCCACATCAGGCTTGAGCAGGGTGTCGAGGTCGATGTCGGCGGCGTGCTGGCTGGAGACAACGACGGTGTCCAGACGGGCCGGCCTGCCGTCGATGTACTCGATGGTGACCTGGGTCTTGCCGTCCGGGCGCAGGTAGGGCACCGTGCCGTCCTTGCGCACGGCCGACAGCCGCTGCGCGAGACGGTGCGCGAGGGCAATCGGCAGCGGCATCAGCTCCGGCGTCTCGTCGCAGGCGAAGCCGAACATCAGCCCCTGATCGCCCGCACCCTGCCGGTCGAGCGGGTCGACGTTGTGCTCGACCCGCGCCTCGTACGCGTCATCGACGCCCTGGGCGATATCGGGAGACTGTGCGCCGATAGCGATGTTCACACCGCACGACGTGCCGTCGAAGCCCTTGCGCGACGAGTCGTAGCCGATCTCGAGAATGCGTTCCCGCACGATGGTCGGGATGTCGGCATAGGCGTCGGTCGTGACCTCACCGGCGACGTGCACCTGGCCGGTCGTGATGAGGGTCTCGACGGCGACCCGGCTCGACGGGTCCTGCGCGAGCAGGGCGTCGAGGATCGAATCGCTGATCTGGTCGGCAATTTTGTCCGGGTGTCCCTCAGTGACGGACTCGGACGTGAACAGGCGGCGGCTCACAGATTCTCCGGGAAGTGTGGTTGGCAGAGTCCGGCAGAGTCTACCGGCACGGTAGGGATGGCTACGTCACCGCGCCTGACGAACCCCGCGACGGCGCGCCTCGATACGGATAACGCGAGGTCACGGCGTCCCACACGGCGGCCGCAAGCGCGGCCTTGGGGCCCAACCGGACCGACACCTCACTGTCGTCGGCGCCAAGAATGACGGCCGCGTTGTCCGGCTGGCCGAATGCTTTTCCGCCACCGACCGCGTTGACCACGAGCAGGTCGCAGCCCTTACGGAGGAGTTTGTCCCGGCCGTGGTCGAGGACATCTCCGGCATCGTCACCGGTCTCGGCCGCGAAGCCGACCAGTACCTGGCCGGGTCGGCGGGCGGCAACCAGTTCAGACAGGATGTCGGGATTCTTGACGAGCACGATCGGCTCCGGGCCGGCGTCTGACTTCTTGATCTTGTACTGGGCCGTCGTGGTCGGCCGGAAATCGGCGATTGCGGCCGCCATGACGATCACATCCGCATCGGCTGCCGCCTTGTGGACGGCGTCGCGCAACTCGGCCGTGGTCTGCACCCGAATGACGTGGGCGCCCGCCGGATCGGGCAGTTCGGTGTTTGCGGCGATCAGCGTGACCTGGCTGGCGCCGCGGGCGGCCGCGACCGTGGCAAGGGCGTATCCCTGCAATCCGGATGATGCGTTGCCCAGGAACCGCACCGGGTCGATCGGTTCGCGGGTACCGCCCGCCGTGATGACGACGTGGCGGCCGGCCAGGTCGGTAGGCAGGGCGTCGGGACGGTGCAGTAGCAGTTCGGCGATCTGCGCGATCTCGGCCGGCTCGGGCAGGCGTCCCTTGCCGGTGTCGGCGCCCGTGAGCCGCCCGCTCGCGGGATCGAGGACGATGGCGCCCCGGCGGCGCAGGGTAGCCACATTCTCGGCCGTTGCGGGGTGTTCCCACATCTCGGTGTGCATCGCCGGGGCGAACAGCACCGGGCAGCGCGCGGTCAGCAGCGTGTTCGTGAGCAGGTCGTCGGCGAGGCCGTTCGCCGCGCGGGCGAGCAGATCGGCGGTGGCCGGCGCGACAACGACTAGATCGGCGCTCTGCCCGAGCCGCACGTGCGGCACCTGGTCGCTATCGGTCCAGACGTCGGATGCGATGGGCTTGCCGGACAAGGCCGTCCAGGTCGTGCTACCGACGAAGCGCAGCGCGGACCGGGTCGGCACGACCACGACGTCGTGGCCTGATTCGGTGAACCGGCGGAGCAGTTCGGCGACCTTGTAAGCCGCGATACCGCCACCGACGCCAAGCACGATCCGGGCAGCCTGCCCGGCCGGCGGCGTAGCGGCCACGGAGTGCTAGGCCTCTGCTGGCTTGAATTCGATGAGGTCGCTGTTGATCTCGCGCAGCGCGATCGACAGCGGCTTCTCCTGCGGCGCGGTCTCGACGAGCGGGCCGACGTACTCGAGCAGGCCCTCGCCGAGTTGGCTGTAGTAGGCGTTGATCTGACGCGCCCGCTTTGCCGCGATGATGACCAGCGCGTACTTCGACTGGGTGCGCTCGAGCAGTTCGTCGATCGGCGGGTTGGTGATGCCCTCGGCACCGCTCACAGTTGCAGGCACGATTCAGCTCTCTTGTCGGCATTGATGCTGGGTGCAGTGTGCTGGTTCAGTGTCTCGTCGAACAGGCGTCCGGTCAGGCAGGCGATTCACTCGACGGGCACACGGCCTCGATCAATGCTACCAACTCGGCCGCCGCGCGCTGGACGTCGTCGTTGACGATCACCCGGTCGAACTCGCCCTCGGCCTGCATCTCGATACGGGCCCGCTCCAGGCGCGCGTCGATGACTGCACGCGCTTCGGTGCCGCGGCCGATGAGGCGACGCTCGAGTTCCGGCCAGGACGGCGGCTTGAGGAACACCAACTGGGCATCGGGCATGGCAGCGCGCACCTGACGCGCGCCGTGCAGCTCGATCTCGAGCAGGGTCGGGATGCCGGCGGCCAGGTGCTCTATGACCGGCTCGCGCGGAGTGCCGTAGATGTTGCCGAAATGTTCGTCGTACTCGAGCAATTCGCCGCGTTCGATCATGGTCGTGAACGTCGCGCGGTCGACGAAGCGGTACTCGAGTCCGTGCGTCTCGCCGGGACGCGGCTGCCTGGTCGTACACGACACCGATACCCAGATGTGTGGGTACATGTCGCGCACAGCGGCGACGACCGTCCCCTTGCCGACACCCGAAGGTCCCGACAGGACGGTCAGGCGGCTCGGCATGTTCGGCAAACTACCGCGCCGGCCTGATCGAGGGCTCAATGCTTGCGGCGTTTGATCAGCCCCATGTAGACCAGATCGAGGTACTCCCCATCGCTCCACACCTGTGCGCGCTGGCGGCCCTCCTCGATGAACCCGACCGATTCGTAGGAACGGATCGCCCGCGCGTTGTTGGCCTGGACCCTGAGCCAGATCTTGCGGAGGTTGCGGATGCGAAAGCCGTAATCGATGAGCACGCGCATCGCGTCGCGCCCGTACCCGCGGCCCCAGTACTCGCGCTCGCCGATGGTGATCGCGAGTTCGGCGGTCTGCGCGATCGGATCATGCTGCGCCAGCCCGCATTGACCGATCAGCTTGTCGCCAACCGCGATGGCGAAGTCCACACAGCCCCGATCGCCCGCTCTGTCCTGCCAGAACGACTCGATCGACGCGAGCGAGCGCGGCGTCGGCGGATCGCCACCGCCGAGTAACTCGACCTGCAGATCGTTCGCGTAGGCAGCGAGTGCCGGATGGTCGCCAGCTTCGACGGCCCGAAGCGTGACGAGGTCGCCCTTGAGCATCAGGCCACCCTAGGACCGCGGGGAGAACTCGACCGAACCGGCCCAGAGCAGGCGCACCCCGTCGACCCGGCCAGCGGTGAGGCGCCGCACATCGGGCTGCGCAAGTCCCCATGCAGGCCTAGGTTCCACCCAACGGCCGCGCGAATGGTGATAAACGATCACTTCGCCGCGCGCCGACGCGACTGGGCAATGGTGCCCTCGTTAGTGTTCCGGACATCATGCGGGTTACGGGAAACCGGACCGGCAAGGCTCCATCGGAGCGAGGAGGTCCGATCATGGCTCCCGTACAGGTTGGCGTGGTTAAGGAAACGGCGCCGGGGGAACGTCGGGTCGCACTCACGCCCGACTCAGTTGCGCGATTGCTGGGCGCCGGAGTCGAGGTGCTCGTCGAGTCCGGCGCAGGAGACTCGGCCTGGTATTCGGACGAGGATTACGTCCACGTCGGCGCGACCACGGTCGAGACGTCGCAGCTCTATGCCACGGCCGATGTGCTGCTATGCGTCGGACGCCCCCCGCAGGAACGCCTGCGCAGCGGGCAGGCGGTCATCGGCATGCTCGCGCCGCTGCTCGGGCCGCAGGTCATGGCCGAACTTGCCGCGAAGGGGGTTACGGCCATCAGCCTGGACGGGCTCCCCCGCACACTGACCCGAGCCCAGGGCATGGACGCCTTGAGCTCGCAGGCCAACGTCGCCGGGTACAAGGCGGCGCTCGTCGCGGCGGACACGTTCGAGCGATTCTTCCCGCTGCTGATCACGGCCGCCGGCACCTCGAAGCCCGCGGCGGTGCTCGTGCTGGGCGCGGGCGTCGCCGGCCTGCAGGCGATCGGCACCGCCCGGCGACTCGGCGCGATCGTTCGTGCCTACGACGTGCGGCCGGCGTCCAAAGAGGAAGTGAAGTCGCTCGGCGCACAGTTCATCGATCTCACGTCCGTCGAAGGCGGGGCCGGCGAAGGCGGGTACGCCCGCGCCCTGACCGCCGAGGAGCAGGCCGCCCAGCAGGCTGAACTCGCTGAGCACATCGCCAAGCACGACATCGTCATCACGACCGCGCAGATTCCGGGACGGCGCCCGCCCCTCATGGTCACGGCCGACACTGTGAAGAGCATGCGCGCGGGCTCGGTGATCATCGACATGGCCGCCAGCGACCTCGGCGGCAACGTCGAGATCTCCAAGCCCGGCGAGACGGTCGTGACGAACAACGGCGTCACCATCATCGGCGCCGGCAATCTGCCCGCCGCGATGCCGACGAGCGCGTCCAATGCCTACGCCCGAAACATCAGCGCGCTGCTGCTGCATCTGCTCAACGAAGGCCAGCTCGCGATCGACCTCGACGACGAGATCCAAAGCGGCGTGGTCATCACCCACGCCGGTTCCGTGGTACATGAAGCCACATCCAAGTTGTTGACCCCGGACGCGGAGGCGACCCCATGAGCATCCTTCGGTATCGCTCGAGATCTTGCGGAGTCCTCGCATGACCGGCAGCTTCGTCGGCGACCTGACCATCTTCGTGCTCGCGCTGCTGGTCGGCTTCGAGGTGATCAGCAAGGTTCCGGCGACCCTGCACACGCCACTGATGTCGGGCGCGAACTCCATCCACGGCGTCGTCGTGGTCGGCGCAGTGCTCCTGGCATCGTTCGTCACCGGGCCGCTCGGCTACATCCTGATGTTCACCGCGGCGGCCTTCGGCGCAGCCAACGTCGTAGGTGGCTACCTCGTCACCGACCGCATGCTGCAGATGTTCCGCAAGCGCCCGGTACCGGTGAAGGAACCGCAGAAGTGAGCGGCGTCGAGATCGGCGTCCGCCTCGCGTCGCTGTTCGGCGCGGTGTCCTTCGTGATCGGCCTGCACATGATGAACTCCCCGGCCACGGCGCGCCGCGGCAATCAGGTCTCCGCGTTCGGCATGTTCGTCGCGATCGTCGCGGTGTTCGTCCTGGTCAGCGACGGCGGGACGATGACCGCCCTGCGCTGGACGGTGCTCGCCATCGGCCTGCTCATCGGCACCGCGGCCGGGCTGTTCTCCGCGCGCAAGGTCGCGATGACCGACATGCCCCAGCTGGTCAGCCTGTTCAACGCCGTTGGTGGCGGCGCGGCCGCTCTGGTCGCGGTCGCCGACTACGCCCACTACAGCACGTCGACGCACGGCATCCAGACCGCAACGGTGCTCGACGTCCTCATCGGCTGCGTCACGTTCTCCGGATCGCTCATCGCGGCGGCGAAGCTGCAGGGCTACTGGAGTCAGCCGATCGTGCTGCCCGGCGGGCGGTTCGTCTCCGGCTTGCTGTTGCTCGCCGCACTCGGCGCGGGCATCTGGGTGATCGCCTCGGGGCACCACATCATCGGCGCATTGGTCATTGTCGCCGTCGCGGCGCTGGGCCTCGGCATCCTGATGGTGCTGCCCATCGGCGGCGCCGACATGCCGGTGGTCATCTCGCTGCTGAACGCATTCACCGGTACGGCCGTCGCCATGGCCGGATTCGTCCTGCAGAACGCCACCCTGGTCGTCGCGGGTGCGCTCGTCGGCGCGTCCGGCAGCATCCTGACCAAGTTGATGGCCGACGCGATGAACCGCTCGGTCGTCAACATCATCGCGGGCGGCTTCGGCACCGGCGCGTCCGGCACGCTGAGCGCCCAGGCGGGCGCGGGCGGCCACATCAAGTCCGTCGCCGCTGACGACGCGGCGCTGCAACTGGCGTATGCCAGCAAGGTGATCATCGTCCCGGGCTACGGGCTCGCCGCCGCCCAGGCCCAGCACGCCGTGCACGAGTTGGCGGTCCTGCTCGAGGAACGCGGCGTCGAGGTCTCCTACGCGATCCACCCGGTCGCCGGTCGCATGCCCGGACACATGAACGTCCTGCTGGCCGAGGCCAATGTGCCCTACGACCAGCTCAAGGAGATGGAGGAGATCAACCCGGAGTTCGATCGCACCGACGTGGCACTCGTCATCGGGGCGAACGACGTGACCAACCCGGCGGCCCGCCGACCGGGCAACGCCGTGTCGGGCATGCCGATCCTCGACGTCGACCACGCCAAGAGCATCATCGTCATGAAGCGGTCCATGGCATCGGGCTATGCCGGTATCGACAACGAGCTCTACGTCGACCCGAAGACGAGCATGTTCTTCAGCGATGCGAAGAAGGGCTTGGCCGATCTGATCTCGGCGACCAAGACTCTGGTCGGCTGATCCATCCGGTCGCCGGGCGTCACCCGGTCAGGAACTCGAACTGGTCCTGGCAGCGGCGCACGGCATCGCGCAGCGCGCCGGGATCGGGTCCGGCGCGCAAGACCTCTCGCGAGACGCTCGGCAAGACGCCACGTGAGACGCCGAAGATCCGCCGCACGTCCTGGGCGGTGCCGCCCTGCGCGCCCACGCCGGGCGCCAGGATCGGGCCGTTCAGCTTGGACAGGTCGACCTCGACGTCGCCGATCGTGGCGCCCACGACCAGCCCGAGCGAGCCGATCGGATCGGCGCCGGCGTTGCGTTCGGCGATCTCGTCGGCCACCACCTGGCCGACGAAGCGCCCGTCCGGGGTCCGGGCGTGCTGCACCTGCGGGCCCTTCCGGGTTGGACGTCAGCGTGACGACGAACGCCCCGGCGCCGTGTCGGGTCACGGCGTCGAAGACCGGTTCGAGCGCACCGACGCCCAGGTAGGGCGTGACCGTGATGGCGTCGGCGGCCAGCGGCGAGGACGGGTTCAGGTAGGCCTCGGCGTAGGCGGCCATCGTCGAGCCGATGTCGCCTCGCTTGACGTCGAGAAGTACGAGTGCGCCGGCCGCCCGCGCGGCCGCGACCGTCCGCTCCAGGACGGCGATGCCAGCCGAGCCGAAGCGCTCGAAGAACGCCGACTGCGGCTTCACCACTGCGACCTCACCGGCGAACGCGGCGACGCAGGTGGATGCGAACTGCTCGATCCCGTCGGCGGAATCGGGCAGTCCCCAGGCGTCGAGCAGCGACGCATGCGGGTCGATGCCGACGCACAGCGCGCCCCGCTCGCGAAGCGCAGCGTCCAGGCGTGCACCGAACGTCATGCCGTGACCTCCTCCTTGCGTGCGCCCGGTTCGGCCCGCTCCTCTGCCGGCAGGTGGGCGACGCCGACCGCATCGGCGAGGGAGTCGAATCCCCGCTCGTCGAGCGCCTGCTCCAACTCGGCGAGCACGCGCACCGGCGCGGACGGATCGCCGAACACCGCGGTGCCCACCGACACCGCCGACGCCCCGGCCAGGATGAACTGCAGGCGTCCAGCCCTGATCGGATGCCGCCCATGCCGAGAATCGGCAGGTGCGGCAAGCGCGGCGTGCACCTGCCACACGCAGCGCACCGCGACCGGGCGGATCGCCGGACCGGACAGCCCGCCGGTGACACCGCCCAGCGCCGGCGCCATCGTGTCGGTGTCGATGACCAGGCCGAGCAGGGTGTTGATCAGCGAAACGCCGTCCGCTCCGGCATCGGCGCACGCCCGGGCGATCTGGACGATGTCGGTGACATCAGGCGACAGCTTGGCGAACACCGGCACCCTGGCGTCGGTGGCCCGGCGCACCGCCCCGATCACCCGCGCGGACGCGATGGCATCGCAGGCGAACACCTGACCGCGGCTCTCGACGTTCGGGCACGAGATGTTGACCTCGATCATCGACACGGCCGGATTGCCGTGCAGCCGCCGGGCCAGGGCCACGTACTCGTCGGTGTGCCCGCCCGCGATCGAGACGACGGTGCGCGCTCCATGGGCGGCGAGCCACGCAAGATCGTTGTCGATAAACGCATCAATCCCCGGCCCTTGCAGGCCGATCGAGTTCAGCATGCCGCTCGGCGTCTCGGCCATGCGCGGGGTCGCGCGCCCGGAGCGGGGCCGCATCATGATCGACTTCGTGACCACCGCCCCGAGCGTCGACACGTCGAAGAACTGGTCGAGCTCACGCCCGGACGCCGCACAGCCGGACGCCGTGAGCACCGGATTCGGCAGCGTGAGCGAGCCGAGGGTCGTCGTCAGGTCGGGCATCAGTGGCCGCCTCTCATCGCGTCGGCGCCGACGAGATCGGGTGGCAGCGTGCCGACGTCGTCCCAGCGCACGCGCGCCGCGTCGAAGACCGGGCCGTCGACGCAGGAGCGGACGAAGCGGGACTGGCCGTCGTCACCGCGCACCGGCAGCACGCAGGTCATGCACACACCGATGCCGCACGCCATCGACTCCTCGACGGCGACCTGCGCCGGGATGGCGTGCGCGCGGGCGACCTCGCCGACGGCCCGCAACATCGGCATCGGTCCGCAGGCGTACACCACCTGGGCATCGAGGCGTTTGATCGCGGCGGGCAACTCGTCAGTGACCTGACCGCGCGTGCCGGCCGATCCGTCGTCGGTGGTGACCGTCACCGCCCCGGCGACCCGGCGGGCGGCCAGTTCGCCGAACAGGCGCGAGGCGGTGGCCGCCCCGACGATGATCTCGACGTCGCCAGCCGGCCTCGATCAGCTTCTGCGCAAGCGGGATCAGCGGCGCTGACCCGTAGCCGCCGCCGACCAGGACGGCCGGCACCGGGCCACTCGGCAGCGGGAACGGCGTGCCGAGCGGCCCGACGATGTCGAGCGTCGCGCCGGCCGGCTGGCGCACCAGCCACTGCGTGCCCGGCCCGTGCTCGGCGACGATGAACCGGATCGTCCCGGCGAAGTCGTCGGTCGGGGTCGCGCCGTAGAGGGCGAACGCCCGCCGCAGCACCATCGACGAGTTCGGCCCGCCGACGGCGATCGCGACGAACTGGCCGGGCTGAAAGCCGACGGCGATCCGGGGCGCCACGACCGTGAACTGGAAGTACGCGCCCACCTTCTGCACGGCGAAGATCTCGCCGGATTCCTGGACCGGCCGCGACCGGGCGACCTGCTCGGGCGCGGCGCCGGCGGAGTTCGATCAGCGCTCATGACGCCCCCCGCCACAGTGCGAGTTGGGCATGCAGGTCCTGCAGCGATCGCACCCCGATCTCGCCACGGGCCAACTCCTCGATCCCCTGTACCGCAGCGGCGGCCGCCTGAACGGTGGTCAGGCACGGGATGCCCGCGTCCACCGCGGCGGTGCGGATCTCGTAGCCGTCGATGCGCGGTCCCGAATTGCCCCACGGCGTGTTGAGCACGAGGTCGATCTCGCCGGCGGCGATCTTCTCCACGACGTTGCCCGTCCCCTCGGAGAACTTGCCGACGATCTCGGCGGGTACGCCGTTGCGTCGCAGCACCCGGGCCGTGCCGGCGGTGGCCACGATGCGAAATCCCAGGTCGGGCAGGCGCTTGACCGGGAAGATCGCGGCCCGCTTGTCGCGATTGGCCACCGAGACGAACACGGTGCCCTTCACCGGCAACGACCCGTACGCGGCCGCCTGGCTCTTCGCGAACGCGGTGCCGAACACGGCGTCGAAGCCCATGACCTCGCCGGTCGATTTCATCTCCGGGCCGAGCAGCGAGTCGACGTGCGTCGCCGTCGGTGCTGCGGAACCGGTGGAACGGCAGCACCGCCTCCTTGACCGCGATCGGCGCGTCGTCGGGAAGGTTGCCGCCGTCGCCGGTCTTGCGGGAGCAACCCCTCGGCGCGCAACTGCGCGATCGTCGCCCCCAGCGCGATCCGGGCGGCCGCCTTCGCCAGCGGCACCGCCGTCGCCTTCGACACGAACGGCACGGTGCGGCTCGCCCGGGGGTTCGCCTCCAGCACGTAGAGCACGTCGCCGACCAGGGCGTACTGGACGTTGAGCAGGCCGCGCACGCCGACACCGGCGGCGATCGCGAGCGTCGAGCGGCGCACTGCGTCGAGGTCGCGCGTGCCGAGCGTGATCGGCGGCAGGGCGCACGCCGAGTCGCCGGAGTGGATGCCGGCCTCCTCGATGTGCTCCATCACCCCGCCCAGGTACAGGTCGGCGCCGTCGTAGAGCGCATCGACGTCGATCTCGATCGCGTCGTCGAGGAAGCGGTCGACGAGTACGGGATGCTCGGGCGTGATCTCGGTGGCCCGGGCGATGTAGTCGGACAGGTGCCCCTCGTCGTAGACGATCTCCATGCCGCGCCCGCCCAGCACGTAGGACGGGCGAACCAGCACCGGGTAGCCGATCGAGTCGGCCACCGCCTTCGCCTCGTCGAACGACGTCGCCGTGCCGTGCTTGGGCGCCGGCAGGCCGGCATCGCGCAGCACCCGGCCGAACGCGCCGCGATGCTCGGCGAGGTCGATCGCCTCGGGCTGCGTGCCGAGCACGGCGACGCCCGCGTCCTTGAGCCGCTGGGCCAGCCCGAGCGGGGTCTGCCCGCCGAGCGCGCAGATCACTCCGGCGACGCGTGCCGGATTCCTTGCTCGGCGTGCACCACCTCGAGGACGTCCTCGAACGTCAGCGGCTCGAAGTACAGGCGGTCGGCGGTGTCGTAGTCGGTCGAGACCGTCTCCGGGTTGCAGTTGACCATGACCGTCTCGTAGCCCGCCTCGCGCAGCGCCATGACCGCGTGCACGCACGAGTAGTCGAACTCGATGCCCTGCCCGATCCGGTTCGGCCCGCTGCCGAGGATGATCACCTTCGGCCGGTCCGGCTGCGGCAACACCTCGGTCTCCTCGTCGTAGGACGAGTAGTGGTACGGCGTCGTCGCGGCGAACTCCGCGGCGCAGGTGTCGACGGTCTTGTAGACCGGGCCGGATGCCCGAGCGCAGGCGTAGCAGGCGCACGCCGTCCTCGCCGGCCAGCTCGGGACGCAGCGCCGCGAGTTGCCGATCGGAGAGCCCGTGCCGTTTCGCCTTGTGCAGCAAGGCAGGCGTGAGCGCCGGTGCATCGACGATCTCGGCGCGCAGTTCGACGATCTGCGCGATCTGATCGACGAACCACGGGTCGATGCCCGACAGCCGCGCGACCTCGTCGACGGTCATGCCGCGGCGCAACGCCTGCTCCACCCGGTAGATCCGCCCGTCGGTGGGCAGTGGCCACGGCCGCGCGCAGGGCGTCGTCGTCGAGGTCCGGGTCGGGGCGGGTCCAGAACCCCGCATCCTTCGTCTCCATCGAACGCAGCGCCTTGCCGAGCGCCTCGGTGAAGTTGCGCCCGATCGACATGGCCTCGCCGACGCTCTTCATGTGCGTGGTGAGCACCGGGTCGGCCGCCGGGGAACTTCTCGAACGCGAAGCGCGGCACCTTCACCACGACGTAGTCGAGCGCCGGCTCGAACGCGGCCGGCGTCTTGCGGGTGATGTCGTTGGGGATCTCGTCCAGGGTGTAGCCGACGGCCAGCTTCGCCGCGATCTTGGCGATCGGGAAGCCGGTGGCCTTGCTCGCCAGCGCCGAGGACCGCGACACCCGCGGGTTCATCTCGATGACGATCATCGCGCCGGTCGCCGGGTCGACCGCGAACTGGATGTTGCAGCCGCCGGTGTCGACGCCGACCGCGCGCAGCACGGCGATGCCGACGTCGCGCATGTGCTGGTACTCGCGGTCGGTGAGCGTCATGGCCGGAGCCACCGTGATCGAGTCGCCGGTGTGCACGCCCATCGGATCGACGTTCTCGATCGAGCAGACCACGACGACGTTGTCGTGCTTGTCGCGCATCAGCTCGAGCTCGAACTCCTTCCAGCCGAGCACGCTCTGCTCGACCAGCACCTCGTGCACGGGGCTCGCGGCCAGGCCGCGCGCGACCATCGTGCGCACCTCGTCGGCGTCTGCCGGCGAGCCCGGAGCCGAGACCGCCCATCGTGAAGCTCGGCCGGACGACGACGCGGTTGCCGACCGTCTCGGCGAACTCGACCGCCTCGTCGAGCGACTGGCAGACCCGCGACGCGGGCACGTCCGCGCCCACCGATCGCACGATCTCCTTGAACTGCTGGCGATCCTCGCCGCGCCGGATCGCCTCGATGTCGGCGCCGATCAACTCGACGCCGTACCGCTCCAGCACGCCGTTGTCGTGCAGCGCGACCGCGAGGTTCAGCGCCGTCTGGCCGCCCAATGTCGGCAAGAGCTGCGTCCGGGACGCTCGGCCTCGATCACCCGCTCGACGAACTCGGGCGTCAGCGGCTCGATGTAGGTGGCGTCGGCGAACTCCGGGTCGGTCATGATCGTCGCCGGATTGGAGTTGATCAGGCTGACCCGGAATCCCTCGGCGCGCAGCACCCGGCAGGCCTGCGTGCCCGAGTAGTCGAACTCGCAGGCCTGGCCGATGACGATCGGCCCCGAGCCGATCACCAGGATGTGGTTGATGTCCGTGCGCCTCGGCATCAGCTCTCCAGCAATTCGACGAAGCGATCGAACAGGTACGCGGCGTCGTGTGGACCGGCCGCCGCCTCGGGGTGGTACTGCACGCTGAACGCCTTGACGTCGCGGGCGCGAAGTCCCTCGACCACGTTGTCGTTCAGGCAGATGTGGCTGACCTCGACGGCGCCGAACTCGGTGTCGGCCGGCGCGTTGACCGGTGCGTCGACCGCGAAGCCGTGGTTGTGCGCGGTGATCTCGACCTTGCCGGTCGCCCGGTCCTGCACCGGCTGGTTGATGCCCCGGTGCCCGTAGCCGAGCTTGTAGGTGCCGAACCCGAACGCCCGGCCGAGCACCTGGTTGCCGAAGCAGATGCCGAACACCGGCACCTCGCGGCGCAGCAACTCGCGCACGGTGGCCACCGCGTCGTCGGCCGTGGCCGGGTCGCCCGGGCCGTTGGCCAGGAACACCGCGTCCGCGCCGGTGGCCAGCACATCGTCCACAGTGGACGTCGAGGGCAGGACGTGGGTCGTGATGCCCCGTTCGGCCATGCGGTGCGGCGTCATCGACTTGATGCCGTAGTCGAGCGCGGCGACCGTGAAGCGGTGCTCGCCGATCGCGTCGACGCGGTAGGCCTGCGGCGTCGTCACCTCGGCCGACAGATCCGCACCGGCCATCGGCGCCGAGGCGAGCACGCGGTGCAGCAACGCATCGCGTGTCGAGGTCGGTGGACGACACGCCACAGCGCATCGCCCCGCGTTCGCGCAGGTGCCGGGTGAGCGCGCGGGTGTCGATGCCGCTGATGCCGACGATGCCCTGGGCGGTCGAGCTCGTCGTCGAGCGTGCGCCGGGCCCGCCACGACGATGCGCGCCGGGCCGGATCGCGCACGACGTAGCCCGCGACCCAGATGCGGCGCGACTCGGCGTCCTCGTCGTTCATGCCGGTGTTGCCGATGTGCGGAGCCGTCTGGACGACGACCTGGCGGTGATAGGACGGGTCGGTGAGCGTCTCCTGGTAGCCGCTCATGCCGGTGGCGAACACCGCCTCGCCGAAGGACACACCGCGCGCCCCGTACGCGTCGCCGCGAAACGTGCGGCCGTCCTCCAGCACGAGGATCGCGCTCACGCCGGTACCCCGACTCGGTTTTGGCCGCCCGGGCTCGTATTTGATGCCGGGCGGCCAAAACCGGTGACGAGTTCGCCCTCGCGCACGGTGGCCCGTCCCCGCAGGAACGTCGCCCGCACCCGGCCCGGCAAGGTCCGCCCGGCGAACGGCGTGTTGCGCGACTTCGAGGCCAGCGCGGCGGGCTCCACGGTCCAGCGCACGGCCGGGTCGACGACCACGAGATTGGCCGGTTCGCCCACCTCGATCGGGCGCCCGTGTCCGGCGAGGCGGCCGATCCGCGCCGGAGCGACGCTCATCCGCTCGGCCACGGCGCGCCAGTCGAGCAGGCCCGGCACCACCATCGTCTCGATCACCACGGAGAGGGCCGTCTGCAGGCCGAGCATGCCCGGAAGCGCCGCGCCCCACTCGGTTTCCTTGTCCTCGACGGCATGCGGCGCATGGTCGGTGGCGACGCAGTCGATGGTGCCGTCGGCCAGTGCGGCCTGTAGCGCGGCGACATCGTCCGCGGTGCGCAGCGGCGGGTTCACCTTGAACACCGGGTCGTAGGACTCGGCGAGGTCGTCGGTGAGCAGCAGGTGGTGCGGGGTGACCTCGGCGCTGACCTGCCAGCCCTTGCTCTTCGCCCAGCGCAGGATCTCGACCGAGCCCGCCGTCGACACGTGGCAGACGTGCAGCCGCGAGCGCACGTGCCCGGCGAGCAGGACGTCGCGGGCGATGATCGCCTCCTCGGCCGCGGCCGGCCACCCGGTGAGCCCGAGGCGCCCGGACACGATGCCCTCGTTCAACTGGGCGCCGACGGTCAGCCGCGGCTCCTCCGCGTGCTGGGCGATCACGCCGTCGAAGGCCCGCACGTACTCCAGCGCCCGGCGCATCAGCGCCGGAGTCGGCCACGCACGCCCCGTCGTCGCTGAACACCCGCACCTGTGCGGTCGAATCGGCCATCGCGCCGAGTTCGGCCAGATGCGTTCCGGCCCGGCCGACCGTGACCGCACCGATCGGCGCGACATCGACCAGCCCGGTCTCGCGGCCGAGACGCCACACCTGCTCGACGACGCCCGCGGTGTCGGCCGCCGGGTCGGTGTTCGGCATGGCGAACACCGCCGTGTACCCGCCGAGCGCGGCCGCGGCCGAGCCGCTCTCGACGGTCTCGGCGTCCTCGCGGCCCGGTTCGCGCAGGTGCGTGTGCAGGTCGACGAGGCCAGGCAGCAGCACCTTGTCCCGGCAGTCGATCACTTCGTCGCCGGCCAGGCCGGTGCCGATCTCGGCGATGACGCCGTCGCGCAACAGCACGTCGACCGGCTCCTCGCCGTACGGGCGGGCGCCCTTGAGCAGCGTGCTCACTCACTACCTCCAAGCAACAGATACAGAACAGCCATGCGCACGCTGACCCCGTTGGTCACCTGCTCGACGATCGTCGAGCGCTTCGGGTCGTCGGCCACCTCGGCGGCGATCTCCATACCCCGGTTCATCGGGCCGGGATGCATGACGATCGCCTGATCGCCGAGCATCGCCATGCGCCGCGCGTCCAGGCCGTAGCGGCGGGCGTACTCGCGCGCCGAGGGCACGAACTGGCTACCGCCACCGGTCGCGCCCGGCCCGACATGCGTTCGCGCTGCACCCGCAGCATCATCACCGCGTCGCAGTCGGGCAGCACGGCGTCAAGGTCGAAGCTCGTCGCGACCGGCCACGCCTCGACGCCCACCGGCAGCAGTGTCGGCGGAGCGACCAGGGTGACCTCGGCACCCAGGGTGACCAGCAGCAGCACGTTCGAGCGCGCGACCCGCGAGTGCAGCACGTCGCCGACGATGGCCACCCGCAGACCCGCGAGGTCGCCGGTACCGCCCCGCAGGCGTCGACGCATCGTGAACGCGTCGAGCAGCGCCTGGGTCGGATGCTCGTGCGTGCCGTCGCCGGCGTTGATCACGCTGCCGTGCACCCAGCCGGCCAGCCGGTGCGCGGCGCCGGAGTAGGAGTGCCGGATCACCACGGCGTCGGCCCCCATCGCCTCGAGGGTGAGCGCCGTGTCCTTGAGCGACTCCCCCTTCGAGACGCTCGAGCCCTTCGCGGTGAAGTTCACCACGTCCGCGGAAAGGCGTTTGGCCGCAAGCTCGAACGACGTGCGGGTACGCGTCGAGTCCTCGTAGAACAGGTTTACGACGGTTCGTCCGCGCAGCGGCGGGAGCTTCTTGACCTCGCGCCCGGCCAGCGCGCGGTCGAGGCGTTCGGCGGTGTCGAGGATCTCGACCGCGCCATCCCGGTCCAGGTCGGCGGCCGAGAGCAGGTGGCGCTTCATGCGGCCGGCCCGTCGAGAAACACCGCGTCGGAACCATCGGTCTCGCTGAGCAAGACCCGAACGGTCTGTTCGACCGATGTGGGGAGATTCTTGCCGACGTAATCGGCGCGGATGGGTAACTGTCTGTGACCACGATCGACAAGCACCGCGAGCTGTACGGCACGCGGGCGGCCGAGGTCGCGGATCGCGTCGAGCGCGGCGCGGATCGTGCGTCCGGAGAACAAGACGTCGTCGACGAGAATCACCAGCCGATCGGTGATGCCGCCTTCGGGCTCGACCGTCTCGGCGAGCGGCGCGCACGCCGCGCAGCCGAAGATCGTCACGGTAGAGCGTGGTGTCGAGCGAGCCGACCGGCAGATCCGGTCCGTCGAACGCTCTTATCCGACCGACCAATCTGCGGGCGAGTGGCACACCTCGCGTCGGGATCCCGAGCAGAACGGCCGGCGGCTGCACTCTGGCTGTTTGCTCGATGATCTGGTGTGCGATGCGGTCGACGGTGCGACCGAGGTCGTGTGCGTCGAGCACTGGAACGGGCCGTTTGTCCGGCGTCAGCGCATGGCTGGGCAATGCAGACCTCCTTGTCCGCCTCACGGGACGGGCCTTTAAAGGATGTCGGATCGCGGCGAGCCTACCTGGCCGTCCGGCGGGCCGATTGTTGACGCGCCGATCACTGGCGGTTACCGTCGCGGTGGCCCACTCATCCAAGCCACCACGAATGAGGATGTTCGCCACGTGACCGGGGACAACGCACCTGACGAAGAGCCACCTAACCGCGAGTACGCCAAGGCGTTAGGTGCCCGATTGAGAGGGATTCGCGCACAACAGCACCTCTCGCTGCATGGCGTCGAACGCAAGTCGGGCGGCCGCTGGAAAGCGGTGGTCGTGGGCTCCTACGAGCGCGGCGACCGCGCCGTATCGGTGCAGCGCCTGGCCGAACTCGCTGAGTTCTACGGCGTGCCCGTCGGCGAACTGCTGCCCGAGGAGCAGCCCCCAGGTCGCCACGGCCCGGGGCTGTCCAAGATCGTGCTCAACCTGGAGCGGCTGCAGACGATCCCGAGCGAGGACGCCGGCCCGCTCGCTCGGTTCGCCGCGGCGATCCAGCGCCAGCGGGGCGACTACGGCAACAAGGTGCTGTCGATCCGCGCCGAGGACCTGCGCTCGCTCGCCATCATGTACGACACCTCGGTCGAGGGACTGACCGAGAAGCTCGTGCGCTGGCAGGTGCTCGCGCCGGACTCGCTGATCCTCGACGGCGAGCCCTAAAGCCGAAGCTGATCGGGCGACGCTAGCTGCTGACTGTTGTGGTGGGCTGGTCGCGCAGCACGCGGGCCAGCACGCCGTTGACGAATCGGGGCGACTCGTCGGTCGACAGTGTCTTGGCCAGTTCGACCGCCTCGTCGATCGCGACCGGGTCCGGGACGTCGTCGCGCCACAGCAGCTCGAACATGCCGATGCGCAGCACCGCGCGATCGACGCCTGGCATGCGATCGACCGTCCAGCCCTCGGCGTAGTCGGCGAGGATCTCGTCGATGCGCTCCCGGTGCGCGACCACACCTTCGACGACCTCGACCGTGTAGTCGTTCACCGGCGGATCGCCGAGCGCCACCCGGTCGGTGAGCGTGACCAGCGGGTCGGCGTTGCGCATGTCGGCCTCGTAGAGCAGGTCGACCGCGCGCTTGCGGGCTTTGCTTCGAGCAGCCATGACGTCAGCTGCTGACCCGGCCGAGATAGCGCCCGTCGCGGGTGTCGACCTTGACCTTCTCGCCGGTCGTGACGAACAGCGGGACCTGGATCTCGGCGCCGGTCTCGAGGGTCGCGGGCTTCGTGCCGCCGGTGGCGCGATCGCCCTGCACCCCAGGGTCGGTGTGCGAGATGACCAGTTCGACGCTGGTCGGCAGTTCGATGTAGAGCGGCGTGCCGTCGTGCACCGCCACCATCGCCCCGGCGTTGTCGAGCAGGTAGTTCGCGTTCTCGCCGACCGTCTCCGCCGGGACGTGGACCTGGTCATAGGTCTCGCCGTCCATGAAGACGAAGTCGGTGCCCTCCTTGTACAGGTAGGTCATGTCGCGCTTGTCGACATTGGCGGTGTCGACCTTGGTGCCGGCGTTGAACGTCTTGTCGACGACCTTGCCGGACATCACGTTCTTCAGCGTCGTGCGGACGAACGCGCCGCCCTTGCCGGGCTTGACGTGCTGGAACTCGACGACGGTCCACAGCTGACCGTCGAGGTTGAGGACCAGCCCGTTCTTCAGGTCGTTCGTGGTGGCCACGGCCGCACTCGTCTCCTCGTTAGATTGCGCATGAGCGGCCGGCCGCCTCGTGACGGTGGGCCAGCGCGCGATTCTACCGACCGGGCCAGCCGGCCTGCGCGGCCACACGTTTGCCCACCCGCCTGCCCGGACGCGATCATTGGCAGGCACCATCGTTGCGGATACCGAACGGGAGGGCGGATCGGGTGGAACTGCTGGTCGACCGCTACCGTCGCGTGCGGTCACTCGGCAGGGGCGCGATGGGCGAGGTATGGCTCGCCGACGACACACTGCTCGGCCGCTCGGTGGCCATCAAGCAGCTGCGCACCGACCCGGACGCCGGCCTCGGCGAGTGGGGTGACCGAATGCGCCGCGAGGCGCGCCTGGCCGCCCAGCTCAACCATCCCAATGCCGTCGCGGTGTACGACCTGATCATCGACGACGAGCAGCCCTACGTGATCATGGAATATGTGCCGGGCGATTCGCTGGCCCAGCGAATCCGCAGCGCCGGCACGCTCGCTGCGGGCGAGGCGGGCTACTGGATCGGCCAGGTCGCCGCGCGCTCTGGAGGCGGCGCACGCGAACGGCATCCTGCATCGCGACGTCAAGCCCGCCAACATCCTGATCACGCCGGAGGGTTCGGCCAAGCTCGCCGACTTCGGAGTGGCCCGCTCGCTTCGCGACGCCACACACACGCAGACCGGGATCATGGTCGGCACGCCCGCCTACCTCGCCCCTGAGGTGGCCCAGGGCGGTGACCCGTTGTCGGCAAGTGACATCTGGTCACTCGGTGCGACGTTGTACGCCGCGATCGAGGGCCGGCCGCCGTTCGGCACGGGCGCGGACAATCCGCTGGCATTGCTGGCCCGAATCGTCTCCGACCAGGTGCCCGCAGCCGAGCACGCCGGGCCGCTGCGCCCGATCATCGCCGCGATGCTCAGCCGCGACCCGGCTGGACGCCCGCGCGCAGGCGAGGTCCGATCCTGGCTCACCGAGGAGACGCCGACGCTCGGCGAACGCACCGGCCCGGTCGGACCGGCGGCCGAAGGCGACGCCGACAGAACCCAGTTGCGCCAGCGCGCGCCTGATCCGCAGCCGCAGCCGTCCTATCCGCCGCCGGGCGCGCCGTTCCCGCCCCAGCAGTTCGCGCCGCCGATGTATGCGCCGGGCCCCGGCTACTCCTACGGCCCGCCCCCGCCGCCGCCGTCGCCGCAACGCCGTCGCAACTCCGGGTTGCTCGTCGGTGGCGTGGTGGCCGCCGTCGTCATCGTCGCTGCAGCCGTCGTGACAGCGGTCGCGATCTCCTCGTCGAAGACGGACGCGAACGGGCGGCAGGACACCAGCACGCCCCCCTCGCCCACCACGTCGAGTTCGCACGACTTCCCGTCGACGTCTGCGGTGTCGTCGCCGTCTCCCCCGTCCAAGCCGAGCAGCACCACGCCGGGATCGAGCCCCGCGTCGCACCCGAAGCCGCTCGACGTCCCCGATCTGCCGGCGAGCGGGCAGCCTGTCCCGCTCAATGCGACGCCGCCGGTGCGCCCGGGCGACCCGGCCGTGCGCGCCTACACCTCGCCGGACCCGACGCCGACCACGAGTCGCGAGATCGTTGAGTGGCAACCGCCCGGACTCGGCCCCGACGGCACGGCCGCGATCGGCGCGGTAACCCAGTTCCTGACCTTGGTGAACCAGCAGGACCTGCAAAGCGCCTGGGAGCACAGCACCGAGCGGCTACACGCCGCCGCCCCGGACCAGCGATTCCGTACCGGCTTTGCCACCAGCCGCCACTACCAGGTCGCGTTCGGCACGCCGCGAAAGATCGACCCGGACCTGATTGCGATCGCCGCCCGGTTCGTGTCGCGGCAGGACCCCGCAGCGCAGGGCAATCCGTCGGGAGTCACCGGCTGCACCTATTGGCCGCAGTACGTCTTCCTCGTCGCCCGGGTGAACGGCACCTGGCTCGACGACGTCGCCGGCGACTACGTCAGCCGCGCCTCGGTCGCCCCGATGAAGCGGTTCGACACGGTGCGCAACCAGCCCGAACTCGAACCGCTCAGTGAGCGGGTCGCGTGCTGATCGCGAACTACGGTGTTGCGGCACCGCCGAGCGTCGAGGACAGCCACGACAGCGCCAGCACGTAGCCCTCGACGCCGAGACCGACGATCACGCCGGTCGCCACGCCGGAGATGTAGGAGTGATGGCGGAACTCCTCGCGCTTGTGCACGTTGCTGATGTGCACCTCGACGAGCGGGGCCGTCAACGCCGCACAGGCATCGCGCAACGCAATGGATGTGTGCGTCCAGGCGCCGGCATTCAGCACGACCGCGCGGTTGTCGTCAGCCGCCTCGTGCAACCAGCCGAGCAGTTCGCCTTCGTGATCGGTCTGGCGGACCTCGACGGCAAGCCCGAGTTCCTCGCCGGCCTTCGTGCACAGCGCGGCGAGTTCGGCGTACGTCGTGTCGCCGTAGATCGTCGGCTCGCGACTGCCCAGGCGGCCGAGGTTCGGCCCGTTGAGCACGAGCACGCGCTGATCGGTCATCCGCTGACCTCCGAGTAGGCGGCGGCAAGAACCGCCGGATCCGGATCGTCCACAGTGGACGGTCGGGCGATTGCGTTGAGGACGACGAACCGGAGCCGGTTGCCACGTGCCTTCTTGTCGACGCGCATCGCGTCGAGGAGCGTGGCGAACGCATCCGGGCGGTAGGACGTGGGCAGGCCGAGCGATGCGAGCACCGCGCGGTGGCGATCGGCCGTGGCGTCGTCGAGACCGCCGAGCCGCCGGCCGAGCGCCGCCGCGTACACCAGGCCGATCGACACCGCGGCCCCGTGGCGCCACCGGTAGTTCTCGGCGTGCTCGATCGCGTGGCCGAGCGTGTGCCCGTAGTTGAGGATCTCGCGCAGGCCCTTCTCGGTGAGGTCCTCGCTGACGACTTGTGCCTTGACCCGCACCGACCGCTCGACGAGTTCGCGCTCGGCGGCGTTGCCGATCTTGGTGGCGCCCATCGGGTCGGCCTCGATGAGATCCAGGATCGCCGGGTCGGCGATGAAGCCGCACTTGACCACCTCGGCGAGCCCGGCCACGTAGTCGTCGTCGCGGAAGGGTCACCAGGGTGTTCAGATCGCACAGGACGCCGGCCGGCGGGTAGAACGCCCCGACGAGGTTCTTGCCGCGGGCGGTGTTGATGCCGGTCTTGCCGCCGACTGCGGCGTCGACCATTCCGGCCAGGGTCGTCGCAACGTGCACGACGCGAACCCCGCGAAGCCACGCCGCCGCGACCCAACCCGCGAGGTCGGTGGTGGCGCCGCCGCCCAGGCCGACGATCGCGTCCGAACGGGTGAAGCCGATATCGCCCAGGACGTCCCAGCAGTAGCCCGCCGAGCGCAGCGTCTTTGCGTCCTCGGCGTCGGGCACCTCGATGATGTGGGCGTCGAAGCCGTGCGCGCTGAGTTCGTCGCACATCGTGTCGGCGGTGATGCGCAGCGTCGGCGGGTAGATGACGGCCACCCGCGTGGCGCCCGCGAGCAGCCGCGGCAGTTCGCCGAACAGCCCGCGGCCGACGAGCACGTCGTAGGGCGCGTGGCCGCCAACCGGTATGCGGGTGACGCGTGCCGGCCCGGGCAGGCTCGCGGTCATCGGGCAACCGTCGGCAATGCCTGCTCTATCGCGGCCGCCACCTCGTCGGGGCGGAGGCCGTCGGTGTCGATCACGAGTGTCGCCGCATCTCGGTACAGCGGGCCCCGCTCGGCGGCGAGCGCGGCGAGGCGGGCGGGCGGATCGCCGGCCAGCAGCGGCCGATCGGCGGCCGGCCCGACGCGGTCGGCGAGGGTGTCCGGCGCAGCCTGCAGGAGCACGATCGGAACCCGGCTCGCAGCGAGGGCGTGACGGGTCGACGCGGCCAGGATTGCGCCACCGCCGAGGGCGAGCACGCCGTCGAAGCCGGCCAGCGCCGCGGCAATGGCCTGTGCCTCGGCCGCCCGGAAGGCGGCCTCGCCCGCGGACGCGAAGATCTCGCGGACGCTCATCCCGGCTCGCGACTCGACGAGTTGATCGGAGTCGGCGAAGACAACGCCGAGCCGCCTCGCCAGGCACGCCCCGGTCGTGGTCTTGCCGGTGCCGGGGAGCCCGATCAGCACCGCACGCGGGCTCACGACGCGGGCTCGGTGAGGTGTCCGGCCGAAGGCGCCGCGCGCAGGCCCCGCTCGTCGAGCCGAGCGAGGTAGGACGTCACGTTGCGGCGCGTCTCGTGCAGCGAGTCGCCGCCGAACTTCTCGAGCACTGCGTCGGCCAGGACGAGCGCCACCATCGCCTCGGCCACCACTGCCGCAGCCGGTACGGCGCAGACGTCCGAACGTTGATTGATCGCCACGGCGGATTCGCCAGTGGCAGTGTCCACAGTGGACAGTGCCCGCGGGACGGTAGAGATCGGCTTCATCGCTGCCCGGACCCGCAGCAGCTCGCCCGTGCTCATGCCGCCCTCGGTGCCGCCCGACCGGCCGGAAACCCGGCGGATCGCGCCGTCGTGGTCGCGCACGATCTCGTCGTGCGCCTGCGATCCGCGAATGCGCGCCAGCTCGAACCCGTCGCCCACCTCGACGCCCTTGATCGCCTGGATGCTCATGAGTGCCGCGGCCAGGCGGGCGTCGAGGCGGCGGTCGCCCTGCGCGTGGCTGCCGAGCCCCGGCGGCAGGCCGTACGCGAGCACCTCGACGACGCCGCCGAGGGTGTCGCCGGCCCGTTTCGTCTCGTCGATCTCGGCGACCATCGCGGCGCTTGCGGCGTCGTCCAGGCAGCGCACGGGCGAGGCATCGACGGCCTCCTCGTCGCCGGGCCGCGGGATGACGCCGATGGGCGCGGCGACCGAACCGATCGACACCACGTGGCTGAGTATCTCGATGCCGAGCGACTGGCGCAGGAACGCGCGGGCCACGGCGCCGAGAGCGACCCGAGCGGCCGTCTCGCGGGCGCTGGCGCGCTCGAGGATCGGCCGGGCGTCGTCGAGGTCGTACTTCTGCATACCGGCGAGGTCGGCATGACCCGGACGCGGACGGGTCAGCGGCGCGTTGCGCGCCTGCGCCGCCAGCACGTCGGCATCGACCGGATCGGCGGCCATCACGGTCTCCCACTTGGGCCATTCCGAGTTGCCGATCCGCACGGCGACCGGCCCGCCCATCGTGCGACCGTGGCGCACGCCGCCGGTCAACTCGACGACGTCGGCCTCGAAGCTCATCCGGGCCCCGCGTCCGTAGCCGAGCCGGCGTCGGGCGAGGTCGCGGGAGAGGTCATGGGTCGTGACCTCGACACCTGAGGGCAGTCCTTCGAGGATGCCGACGATGGCGGGACCGTGCGACTCACCCGCGGTGATCCAGCGCAACACGGCGCCAAGTCTGTCAGAACGCGGTGTAGGTCGAAGCGACGAGCAGGGCACCCGCGATCAGGGCGGGGCCGAACGGGATGCACGTCTTCAACGATGCCCGTCGCGTGGCCAGTAGCGGCAGGGGCATCAAGGCCCCCAGCACGAATCCGGCGAATACGCCGTAGATCACGGCACCCCAGCCCAGCCAGCCGAGGTAAGCGCCGATCAGGCCGACGAGCTTGACGTCGCCGAAGCCCATCGAGCCCGGCGAGATCGCCGCGATCAGAAAGAACGTCACGAACAAGACGACCGCCGCCTCAACCGCCCGGGCGAGCGCTGGCCAGTCGGCCCGCACGGCCGCTGCCCCGGTCAGCAGTACTGCGGCGGCAACCACGCCGGGGACGACGAGGCGGTTGGGCAGCCGGTGGTGCTGCGCGTCGATGACCACGAGCGGCGTCGCGACGATCGCGAACGCGACGAAGGCCGGAAGCGCCGCGGACCATCCCGCCGCTGCCCCGCCCAGCACGCCGAGCACGATCGCGACGACGGCGACGATGCCCAGTCGCCGACGGCTCGGCGGCAACTCCCCGCCACCAGCTGCGCGGCGTCGCGATCGGCCGCGGACACCGAGATGCGCGCGAGGTACGGCGTGGCCGCAAGCGTGGTGACACCGCCGAGGAGCGGGCCGAGAAACCCGGTAGACACGGGCGAGGAGCCTAGGCGAAGTCGACGGTTCGCCGCCCGGTTTGTCCACAGGCTGCGTCGGCGTAGCGGCATGATGACGGCATGGGCGGCTTCGACGCGATCGTGCTCGCCGGCGGCGCCGCCCGCAGGATGGGCGGCCACGACAAACCGATGCTCGAGGTGGCCGGCCGCCCGATGCTCGTCCACGTCCTGGACGCGGTCGGCGGCGCCGGCCGGCGCATCGTCGTGGGGCCGCGCCGAGACATCGGGATCGAGGTCATCTGGTGTCGCGAGGAACCGCCCGGCGGCGGCCCGGTCGCGGCGATCGGGGCAGCCCTGCCGCACGTCGACGCCGACACCGTGCTCGTACTGGCCGCTGACCTGCCGTGGATCGCGCCCGCCGTCGAGCCACTGCTCGGCGCCCTGGATGACCCGGCCGTGGACGTGGCGATGCTGACGAGCGACGGTCGGGCGAACTACCTCGCCGCGGCGTGGCGAACGCGGGCGTTGAGCGACGCGATCGGCCGCGCGGCGACGAAATCGACAGCGGCGACAGCCGGCGTCTCGATGCGTGCCCTCGTCGCGGGAGTCCCCGACGCCCTCGTCAACCTGGTCGACGACCCGGCGCACTGGGGCGACGACTACGACACCCTGGCCGATCTGGCCCGCGCGCGAACCGAAGGGACGCACCTATGACCAACCCGCTCGAGACCTGGGTGGCCGACCTCTCGGCCGCTCTTGGCGTCGACCCCGCCTCGACCGACGTGAGCGCACTGCTCGACGTGGCCCGAGACGCAGCGCACGGGATCGCGCGTCCGGCCGCACCGCTCACCACATTCCTGGTCGGGCTGAGCGCGGGCATGCGCGGGGGCGGCGCGGACGCGGTCGGCGAGGCCACTGCCATCGCGCAACGTCTCGCGAGCGAACGAGCCGAGACGCGACCTGACGGTTGAGGCGGACACGCCCGTGCAGACGTTCGCGCAGGCAGATCAGCCGGTTACCAGTTCGGGCTCGGCGTAGACGTTGAGCCGCTCGCCGCGGACCAGCCCGGCCAGCAGCACGCCGTAGGAGCGGGCGAGGTCGACGGCCAGGCTCGACGGAGCCGACACCGCGACGATGCCGCCGACGCCGGCCGCGACGGCCTTCTGCACGATCTCGAAGGACACCCGCCCGCTGACGACGAGGATGTGGTCGGCTGCGGGCAGGTTGGACCCGAGCAGCGCCCAGCCGACCACCTTGTCGACGGCGTTGTGCCGGCCGACGTCCTCGCGCACGGCCAGCAGGTCACCGTTCGCCGTGGCGAGCGCCGCCGCGTGGACGCCGCCCGTGCGGTCGAATGCGCGTTGCCGCGTGCGCATCTGGTCGGGCAACCCGGCGAGCACGCCGCGGTCGACGTGCCATCCGGGCGAGTGCGGCGCCGACGTCTGCGGCGGCATCAGGTCGAGCATGTCCGCACTGCACACGCCGCAGGACGCCGACGTGATGAACGCACGGGAACGTGGCGGCGTCACGCCTGGTCGCAGCGAGATGCGCACCCCGTCGCCGTCACGTGATTCGCGCATGGACGCGATGTCCTGCGGGTCGCGCACTCCCGACTCGGCGACCAGCCAACCGGCGGCCAGTTCCAGGTCGTGGCCGGGCGTTCGCATGACCACGGCGAGGACGTCGTCGTCGAGCGAGAGCGTGAGCGGCGCCTCGACGGCGAGGTCGTCGGACACCTGCGAGCCGGCCGAGCCGCGCAGCCGCAGAATCGCCCGCCGCGTGGTCATGACTGCCATGGCTGCCCCTGTGTCGACGTGCCGTCGAGCCTACAGTGGGACCATGGCCGCAGATCGGGACGAGCAGCCCACCGTCGCGTCCGCCAAGCGGTCCGCGGCCGGGCTGCCGAGCATCAAGCACACCGTCGAATTCGTCGCACACGAGATGGGTCCGAAGCGCAGCCTGCAGACCCTGCTGAAGGCGAACCAGACCGACGGCTTCGACTGCCCGAGCTGCGCCTGGCCCGATCCGGACCATCGCAAGACGGCCGAGTTCTGCGAGAACGGCGCCAAGGCGGTCGCCTGGGAGGCCACCCGCAAGCGCGTCGACGCCGGCTTCTTCGCCGCCCACTCGATCGAGGAGCTTCGCGGGCAGTCAGACCACTGGCTGGAGTCGCAGGGCCGGCTGACCGAGCCCATGCACCTGGCTGCGGGCGGCACGCACTACCGGCCGATCAGCTGGGACGACGCGCTCGATCTCGTCGCCGAGCAACTGCGCTCGCTCCCCGACCCGGACCGCGCCGCGTTCTACACGTGCGGCCGGACCAGCAACGAGGCCGCGTTCGTCTACCAGCTGTTCGCGCGCCGCTTCGGCACCAACAACCTGCCCGACTGCTCGAACATGTGCCACGAGTCGAGCGGCTTCGCCCTCAACCAGACGATCGGCATCGGCAAGGGCACCGTCCGCCTCGACGACATCTCCGAGCACGCCGACCTCATCGTGATCGTCGGCCAGAACCCGGGCACGAACCACCCGCGCATGCTCGCCTCGCTCGAGCAGGCCAAGCGGCGCGGCGCGCGCATCGTCGCGATCAACCCGCTGCCCGAGGCCGGACTGCTCAGATTCCGCAATCCGCAGACGGCCCGCGGGCTCGCCGGCCCCGGCACGAAGCTCGCCGACCGCCACCTTCCGGTGCGCGTCAACGGCGACCTCGCGCTGTTCAGCGCGGTCAACCGGATCCTGCTCGAACGCGACGACGATGCGCCCGGCACGCGTCCTCGACCACGACTTCATCGACACCTACTGCGACGGCTTCGACGACGCGGCCCAGGCCTGGCGCAAGCTGGACTTCGCCGACCTGCTCCCGCCTAGCCGGCCTCTCCCGGGCCGCCATCGAGGCGTTCGTCGATGACGTGGTCGCCGCCAAGAGCGTCATCGTCTGCTGGGCGATGGGGCTCACCCAGCACCACAACGCGGTGGCCACGATCCACGAGATCGTCAACTTCCTGCTGCTGCGCGGCAACATCGGCCGGCCGGGCGCGGGTGCCTGCCCGGTGCGCGGGCACAGCAACGTGCAGGGCGACCGCACGATGGGCATCTGGGAGCGGCCGACCGCCGCCTTCCTCGACGCGCTGCGCAACGAGTTCGGCTTCGAGCCGCCGCGCGAGCCCGGGCTACGACACCGTCGACACGATCCGGGCGATGCGCGACGGCAAGGTCAACGTGTTCTTCGCCCTCGGCGGCAACTTCGTGGCGGCGACTCCGGACACCGACGTCACCGATGGCCTCGATGCAGCGGTGCGCGCTGACCGTCCAGGTGTCCACCAAGCTCAACCGCTCGCACCTGCACACCGGGCGCGAGGCGCTGATCCTGCCGTGCCTCGGGCGCACCGAGCGCGACCACCGCGCGGGCGGCGAACAGTTCGTCACCGTCGAGGACTCGATGAGCATGGTGCACGCCTCGCGCGGGCGGCTGGTCCCGGGCTCGCCCGCAATTGCGCAGCGAGGTCGCGATCGTCACCGGCCTCGGGCGGCGACTGTTCGGCGACGACCTCGGCTGGGCGAGCCATGGGCGACGACTACCGCGTCATCCGCCGGCACATCGAGCACGTCGTCCCCGGCTTCCACGCCTTCGAGGAGCGGATCGCCACGCCCGGCGGGTTCGTGCTGCCCAACGGGCCGCGCGACTCGCGTACGTTCCCGACAGCCACCGGCAAGGCCCGGTTCACGGTCAACGAGTTGAGCGGGGTCGACGTCCCGGCCGGGCATCTCCTGCTGCAGACGGTGCGCTCGCACGATCAGTTCAACACGACCATCTACGGCCTGGACGACCGCTACCGCGGCATCAAGGGCGGGCGGCGGGTGGTGTTCGTGAACTCCGACGACCTGCGCGCGCTGAGCCTCGCCGACGGCGACCTCGTCGATCTGGTCAGCGTCTGGGCCGACGGTGAGCGGTTCGCCCGCGGCTTTCGGGTTGTCGAGTACGCCACTCCGGTCGGCTGCGCGGCCGCGTACTTCCCCGAGGCCAACGTCCTCGTGCCACTCGACGCGACCGCCGAGGGCAGCAACACGCCGGCCTCGAAGTCGATCGTCATCCGCCTGGAGCGCGCTCAGGGGTAGAGCGTGCGTCCTTCGCGCAGCATGGTCACGAACTTCTCGATGCGCCGGGCGCGCGTCTCGGCCCGCTTCGCGTCCTGGATGCGGTACAGGATCGAGTATCGGTTCTGGCTGTTGATCGTTTCGAAGAACGCCGCGGCCTGCGGATCGGCATCGAGGGCGCGCTGCAGATCCGCAGGCACCGCCGCCGTGCTGGGGCTGTCGTAGGCGGCGTCCCAGCGGCCGTCACCTCGTGCCCGCTCGACCTCGGCCAGACCGGCCGGGCGCATTCGCCCCTGCTCGATCAGCGCCGTCGCCTTGTCGCGGTTGACCTTCGACCACCTGCTGCGCTCCCTGCGCGGGGTGAATTTCTGCAGCCAGTACGCGTCGTCGAACGCACCCTTCTGACCGTCGATCCAGCCGAAACACAACGCGATGTCGAGCGCCTCGGCATAGCTGACGGTCACCGCCCCGCTACCCGCCTTGCCGATCTTGATCCACAGCCCGGACGCGTCCCGGTGGTTGGCCTCGAGCCAGGTTTGCCACGCCGCCACCGAGGCGAACTCCATGACCGGCAGGCCAGCCTTGATTTCCATCGCATTCGATCCCGTCGAGAGCCAGTCGAGAATTGGTCCGACCGTACTGGCGGCGACCGACACAGTTGACTCTCCCGTCAGGCGCCGCAATCCGGCACGGCCGCCTGCAAGGCCGCTCGCATGGCGGCCAGCGGGGCAGGCCGCCCGGTCATCAGCTCGACCTGCACGGTGGCCTGGTGCAGCAGCATCAAGGCGCCGCTGACGACGACACCGCTCGCGCGGGCAACGGACGCGGCAAGCGGCGTGGGCCATGGGGAGTAGACGACGTCGAGCACGGCCTGATCCGGCCGCCAGTCACATTCGGCGAGGGCATCGGCCGCGCCGGACGGCAGAGTGCAGATCAGCAGATCCGCGCCCAAGGGCCGCCTCGTCGCCGAGCGGCCGTACCTCGACGGCGACACCCGCTCGGGCCGCGGCGCCCGCCAGCTCGGTAACGCGATTGACGTCACGCACCAGGACCGCACAGCGGGACAGGCCCATCTCGGCGAGCGCGACCACTGCCGCTTGGGCCGTGCCGCCCGCGCCGATCACGCTTACGCTCGACGGTCGGACCCCGGCCTCGGCCAGTGCGGCGACGATGCCCGCGACGTCGGTGTTGTCGGCGAACCACCCGCCGGGGCGGCGCAGCAACGTGTTCGCCGCGCCGACCGCCGTCGCCCGATCGCTTGCCGAATCGGCCAGGTCGAGAGCGACACGCTTGAGCGGCATCGTGCAGGCGAATCCGACCCATTCCGGTCCGGATGTGGCCAGCCGCCCGGCCAGGTCGTCGGCACCGGTCTCGATCGCATCGAAGCGCCAGTCCAGGCCGAGCGCGCAGTAGGCGGCGCGGTGCAGCACCGGAGACAGCGAGTGCGCGACCGGCCGGCCGAGCACGGCTGCCCGCTGCACTAGGAGCAGCCCCAGTGGTTCTGCCGGCACTTCTGCGCGGCGGCCTCGAAGGCATTCGGGTCCGCGGTGAAGAACAGGTGGCCCGGCCGCATCGCCGTTGACGTAGTACAGCCAGTTGCCCGGAGTCGGGTTGACCGCCGCGTCCATGGCCGCCCGGCCCGGGTTGCCGATCGGAGTGGGCGGCAGGCCGGGCTTGAGGCGGGTGTTGTACGGCGCCGGCACGTTGAAGTCGATCTTGGCGGGGTTCTGCCCGGCCAGCTTGGCGCCGTAGACGCTCGTTGCGTCGATGCCGATCGGCATCTTCTTGGCGAGCCGGTTGAAGACGACGCGCGCGACCTTCGCCCGGTCGTCCGGGAACTTCGCCTCGCCCTCGATCATCGACGCGACGGTCAGCGCCTCGTAGGGCGTGATCTTCATCTTGTTGGCGGCATCGGCGAATCCCATGTCGCGATCGACACCGGTGAACTCGCTGGTCATCTCCTGCAGCGCGTCCGCGGGCGAGGTTCCCGGGTCGAGGCTGTAGGTGTCGGGGAACAGGAAGCCTTCGGCCGATCTCGGGGCTTTCCCGTTGCTCGCCGTGTAGCCCTCAGGCAGGCCGAGGTCGCTGACATTCGCCGCGGCCGCGGCGACCTTGCTCGCCGGGACGCCAAGTGCTTTCGCCACCCGTACCAGGACGTCCTGCTCGGTCATACCTTCGGGAATCGTCACATCGCTGACGACCTTGGCGGCCGGGTCGATCAGCAGCGCCAGGGCCTGCTTGGCCGCCATGTGCTTGCGCAGACGGTAGAAACCCGGCTGGATCCCGCGAGAGGCGTCGTTGTCCGACGCTGCGTTGGTGAATGCGCGTTTGGTTCGCACAACGCCGAGTTTGACCAGAGTGGTGCCGATGGCACCCGCGCTGTCGTTGGGCTTGACCTGGACGAGCACCTGACCGACGCCTGACCCGGACCAGTCCTTCGGCGTGAGCCGCTCCTCGATCAGCGGCCGGGCGACGAACCAGCCGGCCGCGACGACGAGCACCGCGGCCAGCACGCCGGCGACCGTGGCCCGCCGCTGCCGCCGCCGCTGCATGCGGGCCTGCTGCTGGCGCGAGCGTCTGCTGCGCCGCGACGCCGACCCGGGTTGGTAGCCGCCGGGCGTGTCGCGCAGTGACGCGCTGCCGACGCCGTCCTGGTGGTCATCCGGCCCGAACAACAGAGCATGGGGATCGGACGCTTCGAGCGAGTCATGGTGCTCAGACCTCACCAGACAGGCTCCATCCTGCGTCATCCACTTTCGCTAGTCGGTACCGGCGCTCACCGAGCCGGGCGGACATCCAACCAGTGTTGAAGTATCTCCACAGCGGCCGCCTGATCGACGACGGCGCGCCTGGCCCTCCCGCGGATACCGCGCTCAGCGAGCGTACGCTCCGCCGACACCGTGGTCAGCCGCTCATCCACAAGTTCGACCGGAATCGGCGCAATCATCTCGGCCAGGGTCTGTGCGTAGCTGCGTGCCATTTGTGCCGATACGCCCTCCCGGCCGGACAACGTCTTGGGCAGGCCCACGACAACCCCGGCGGCCTCGTGTTCGCGGACCAGACCGGCCAGTTGCGCGAAGTCGCCGCCGCGTTTCGGGTCGCGGGCCAGCGTGACCAGCGGTGTGGCGAGCATCCCATCCGGATCACTGCGGGCCACTCCCACCCGAACCGTGCCGACGTCGACGCCCAGCCAGACACCTCTCACCGTGCGGCGTGCTCCCTGACGTAGGCCCGAGCGGCCGCGAACGCATCGGCCAGCTTCGCCGCGTCGCCGCCTGCCCCCTGGGCGAGGTCGGCCTTGCCACCGCCTCGCGCACCGAGCACCGGCGTGAACGCCTTGACGATGTCGCCCGCGGACAGGCCCGCCTGCTGGCCGCTCTCGTTGACCGCGGCGACGAAGGCGACGCCCTTGTCGGACTTGTCGGCCGGCGAGGCCAGGACGACCACCGCCGGCCGTTCGCGCGGCAGGCGGCCCCGCACGTCGAGGGCCAGCGAGCGCAGGTCGGCCGCCCGAGACGCCCGCCGGTGCCTCGGCGGTGACCATCGCGACGCTGCCCACCGATTCGGCGCTCGCGGCAAGCTCGCCCGCACTGGCCAGCACTGCCGCTGCCCGCAGCCGCTCGAGCTCCTTCTCGGCCGTCTTGAGCCGGTCGAGGACGGCCGCGATGCGGTCGGGCAACTCCTCGGGCCGGGCCCGGAACTCACCGGCGAGTTCGTTCACCAGGACGTGCTCGCGAGCGAGGAACCGGAAGGCGTCCAGGCCGACGAGCGCCTCGACCCGGCGCACGCCGGAGCCGATCGACGCCTCGCCGAGGATCTTCACCAGGCCGAGTGACCGAACTGCGCGGACGTGCGTGCCGCCGCACAGCTCGCGGGAGTAGTCGCCGACCTCGACGACCCGCACCCGGTCGCCGTACTTCTCGCCGAACAGCGCCATCGCCCCGATCCGGCGCGCTTCGTCCTGGTCGGTGACGAACCACCTGCACCTCGAGGTCGCGCAGCAGCACCTCGTTGATCTCGTCCTCGACGTCGGCCAGAACGCTCGGCGCCACCGCTGCCGGGAGTGTTGAAGTCGAAGCGCAGCCGGCCGGGCGCGTTGAGCGAGCCGGCCTGCGTGGCCGAGTCGCCGAGGAAGTGCCGCATCGTCTGGTGCACCAGGTGGGTCGCCGTGTGGCTGCGCGACACCGCGCCCGCCGGCCCACGTCGATCTGCGCGAGCGCGGGATCGCCCGGGCGGACCTCGCCGCGCAGCACCCTGACGCGGTGGACGATCAGCCCGGGCAGCGGCGCCTGCACGTCGAGCACCTCGAGCTTGGCCTCGTGGCCCGCGGCGTTGACGGTGATCTCGCCCCAGTCGGGCTGCTGGCCGCCGCCCTCGGCGTAGAACGGGGTCGCGTCGAGGACCAGCTCGACCTCGTCGCCCTCCCCCGCCCCGTCGAGCAGCCGTCCGCGCCGACGAGCGCCGTGACCCGCGACTCGCGCATCACCTCGCGGTAGCCGGTGAACTCACTCGGGCCGGCTTCGAGCACCGCCCGGTATCCGGCGACGTCGGCGTGGCCGGTCTTGCGCCCCTGCGCGTCCGCCTTGCCGCGGCGGCGCTGCTCGGTCATCAGCCGGCGGAACCCCTCCTCGTCGACGCTGAGGCCCTGCTCGGCCGCGATCTCGAGGGTGAGGTCGATCGGGAAAGCCGTACGTGTCGTGCAGCTGGAACGCCTTGCTCGCCGGACAGTCGCGACGCGCCGCTGGACTTGGTCTCCGCGATGGCGGTGTCGAGGATCGTCGTGCCGGAGCGCAGGGTGTGCAGGAACGCCTCCTCCTCGCCGTAGGCGTACGTCGAGATCCGGTCGAAGTCGGCCTCGACCTCCGGGTAGGACGGCGACATGCAGTCGCGCGCGACCGGCAGCAGCTGCGGCAGGGCCGGATCGCCGTAGCCGAGCAGCCGCATCGACCGGATCGCCCGGCGCAGGATGCGGCGCAGCACGTAGCCGCGGCCCTCGTTGGACGGGGTGACGCCGTCGCCGATCAGCATCAGCGCGGTGCGGACGTGGTCGGCGATCACCCGCAGACGCACGTCGTCGGGGTGCGACTGGTGCGCGACGCGCCCGGAATGCGCGCCGTAGTTCTTGCCGGTCAGCTCGGCCGCCCGGTCGAGGATCGGGCGCGTCTCGTCGATCTCGTAGAGGTTGTCGACGCCCTGCAGCAGTGCCGCGATGCGCTCCAGGCCCATGCCGGTGTCGATGTTCTTCGCCGGCAGCTCGCCGAGGATCGGGTAGTCGTCCTTCGTGGTTCCCGGGCCCCGCTCGTACTGCATGAAGACGAGGTTCCAGAACTCCATGTAGCGGTCCTCGTCGACGTCCGGGCCGCCGTCCGGGCCGTAGTCGGGGCCGCGGTCGTAGTAGATCTCGGTGCACGGACCGCACGGGCCGGGGATGCCCATCGACCAGAAGTTGTCGGTCTTGCCGCGGCGCACGATGCGCTCGAGCGGCAGGCCGATCTGCTTGTGCCAGATGTCGATCGCCTCGTCGTCGTCGAGGTAGACCGTGGCCCAGATCCGCTCGGGGTCCAGACCGAACCCGCCGTCGGCGATCGGCTTCGTGGACAGGTCCCAGGCGAGCCGGATCGCGCCTTCCTTGAAGTAGTCGCCGAAGGAGAAGTTGCCGTTCATCTGGAAGAACGTGCCGTGCCGGCTGGTCTTGCCGACCTCGTCGATGTCCGGCGTGCGCAGGCACTTCTGCACGCTGGTGGCGCGATTCCACGGCGCGGCGAGTTGCCCGGTGAAGTACGGCACGAACTGGACCATGCCGGCGTTGATGAACAGCAGGTTGGGATCGTCGAACGGCAGGGGCGCACTCGGCACGACCGTGTGCCCGTTCGCCTCGAAGTGGGCGAGGAAACGCTGCTTGATGTCGGCCGTCCTCATGACCGCTCGTCGCTTACCGGGTCGAGCCGGCCGAGCGTCCCGTCGAGCCCGGTCCCCTCGCGCAACTGCGACCTCGCGTTCACGCATCGCGTCGCGTACCTCCGCCGTGAACTCACGCACCGATTCCGAGAGCCCCGCGAGGCCACCGCCCAGGCTGCCGGCGATGCCGCGCGGCGGTCAGCCGGTCGGCCAAGCGGGAGAGCTTGCGCACGACGAGCGCACCGATCGTGACGCCCATGGCGAGCCAGAACAGTCGCCGGGTCATTCGATGGTTCCCCTCCTACGAGCGAGCTTCGCGGCGCGCGGCACGGTGCTTGCTCTTGGCTTCGCGCAGTATTGCGGTGTCGCGCCGGGAGTTGACGGTCTTGCGCACTCCGTAGGTGAACGCCGCCGCCTTGATCAGCGGACTGCCCAGGGTGCTCGACACGACCGACGTCAACGCCGAGACATTCGTGGTCATCGAGTTGACGTTCTTGGCGATGCCGTCGAGATGATCGAGTTGGGAATTCACCTGGATCAGGCTGTCCTGCGCCTGATTGAGCAGCGGAGCGGCACCCTCGCGGGTGGTCCGGATCGTCAGGGTCGCCTCGTCGAGCGTGCGCCCGAGTTTGAGCAACGGATAGGCGAGAAGCAGCACGAGCAGCACGAATGCGCCGGCCGCGATGATGGCCGCGATCGCCCCACCGGACACGGACGCCTCCCTTCGGCATGGATTCGGTTCTACAAGCTGACGGTCAGATGCTCTGCCGCGCCGGCTGAGCAGCACGACAGCGCGACCCTACCCGGGGGGCCGCCGACGTTTCGCGCGGATTGGCACCGCACCGCGACCGCCCCGAAGATCGAGAGTTATGGGCGCCGGTCAGGGCGGCTGCCTGGTCCCGCGCACCTTGGCCCGAAGCCTGGCCAGGCGCTCGGCGAGTTCGGCCTCCGCGCCGTGCCCGGACGGGCGGAAGTAGTCGCGGGCAACAAGTTCATCCGGCGGGTACTGCTGGGCGATGACGCCCTCGGCGAAGTCGGGCGGGTACCGGTACCGCCCGGCCAGCGCCTTGGCGCCCGGGTAGTGCGTGTCGCGCAGATGCGGCGGCACGGCACCGGCCTTGCCCTCTCGCACGTCTGCCTGCGCCTCGCCGATCGCCATGACCACCGCGTTCGACTTCGGCGCGAGGGCAAGGTGGATGGTCGCCTGGGCGAGGTTGATCCGCGCTTCGGGCATACCGATCAGCTGCACCGCTTGGGCCGCTGCCGTCGCCGCGAGCAGCGCGGTCGGATCGGCCAGGCCGACATCCTCGCTGGCGTGAACCACCAGGCGTCGGGCGATGAAGCGTGGGTCCTCACCGGCCTCGATCATCCGGGCGAGGTAGTGCAACGCGGCGTCGACGTCCGAACCGCGAATCGACTTGATGAACGCGCTGATCACGTCGTAGTGCTGATCGCCGTCGCGGTCGTAGCGCACGGCGGCGGTGTCGACCGCCTTCTCCAGCGTGGCCAGGTCGATTGCGCTCTGGCCCGCCGCCTGGGCACTGCCCGCCGCCGCCTCGAGCGCGGTGAGGACGCGGCGCGCGTCGCCGTCGGACATCCGCAGCAGATGGGCTCGCGCGTCATCGTCGAGCGTCACCACACCGGCGAGCCCACGCTCGTCGGCGAGCGCACGGTCGATCAGTTGGTCGAGGTCGTCGTCGGTCAGCGGGTGGAGGTTGAGCAGCAGGCTGCGCGACAGCAGCGGCGAGACGATCGAGAAGAACGGGTTCTCGGTCGTCGCGGCCACCAGTGTGATCGTTCGGGTTTCGACCGCGCCGAGCAGGGAGTCCTGCTGGGTCTTGGAGAAACGGTGGATCTCGTCGATGAACAGGATGGTCTGCCGGCCGGCGAAGTTGAGCTCGCGCCGCGCCTCGTCGATCACCGCGCGCACGTCCTTCACGCCCGCGTTGAGCGCCGACAGTTGCGCGAAACGACGGTTCGTCGCAGACGACACGATAAGGGCCAACGTCGTCTTACCGCTGCCGGGCGGTCCGAACAGGATCAGCGACATCGGCTCGTCGCCCTCGACCAGCCGGCGCAGCGGTGAGCCGGCCGTCAGCAGGTGCTGCTGGCCAACCACCTCGTCGAGACTGTGCGGGCGCATGCGCGCAGCAAGCGGTGAGTTGGCGGGAACCGCCGTGGCTTCGGTGGGCGGGTCGAACAGCGTCACCTGTCGGCTCCCGTCGCAGAGCGGGCGGACGCCGGGTCCTCGGACGGCTCGACTGCGGGCATGCCACAGCCTAAGCAGTCCCGCCGACGAGCACGCCACGCAGCGCGCCTTGGCCTGGCCGCCGGTGCCGCCACGCATCTAGCGTGAGACGCATGGAGATTCTGAGATACACCGCGTTCAGCTCCGATCCCGCGGGCGGCAATCCGGCGGGCGTGGTGCTCGACGCCAGCGGGGCAACGGACGCCGACATGCTCGCCACGGCTGCCGATCTCGGCTTCTCCGAGTCGGCGTTCCTGTTCCCACGCGGCGACCGGGCCTTCGACGCGCGGTACTTCAGCCCGCTCGCGGAGGTGCCCTTCTGCGGCCACGCGACGATCGCCACGGCGGTCGCCTTCGCCGAACGGAACGGGCCGGGCGACCTGGCGCTCGCCACTCGCAGCGGGCGCGTCGACGTGTCGACCGGCATCGGTGCGGACGGAATGCCTACGGCGACGCTGGTCAGCGTCCCGCCGCGCATCGTCGATCTCGCCGACGACGACCTCGACGCCATCCTCACGGCATTGGGCTGGCAGCGCACGGACCTCGACCCCGCCCTGCCCCCTCGGGTGGCGTACGCCGGCGTATGGCATCCGATCGTCGGGGTGCGAACACGCGAGCGGCTGGCCGATCTCGACTACGACTTCGAGGCCCTCGCGAAGCTCATGGCCGCCAAGGACTGGACGACGATCAACCTCGTCTGGCCCGAATCACCGCGCGTCTTCTACGCCCGCCACCCGTTTCCGCCCGGCGGCATCCGCGAGGACCCGGCGACCGGTGCCGCGGCCGCCGCATTCGGCGGATACCTGCGCGAACTGGGCCTGCTCGACCCGCCGGCGACGATCACCGTCCACCAGGGTGACGACATGGGGCGTCCGGGTGTGCTCATCGCCGATATCCCCGCAGAGCCGGGTAGCGGCATCGGGGTCACCGGCACCGCGGTCGCCTTGCCGTAGCAGGATCGATGCATGCAGACACGACGGATCGGAACTGAAGCGGTCAGTGCGATCGGCCTCGGCGCGATGCAACTCGACTGGGAGCCGGTACGGATCGAGCGAGCCGAGGCGACGGTTCGCGCAGCGCTGGACGCCGGCATCACCCTGATCGACACCGCCATTGCCTATGGGCCGGTCACCCTCGGCGCCGCAACCATGGGCGAGAACGAGCGGCTGGTCGCATCGATCCTCGACCGACTCGGCGCCAAGAACGACGTCTTCATCGCGACCAAGGGCGGCCACACGCGTACCGACGGCGGTGGCTGGGGACTCGACAGCTCGGCGGCCGCACTGCGGGCGGCGGTCGACGCCAGCCTCGTCAACCTCGGCGTCGAGCAGATCGACCTGTACCAGCACCACCGCCCTGACCCCAAGGTGCCCTACGGCGAGGTCATGGCGACGATGAAGGAGATCCACGACTCGGGCAAGGTGCGCATGGTCGGCATCTCCAACGCGAACCCCGATCAGATCCGCCTCGCCCGCGAGATCCTCGGCGATGCGCTGGTCAGCGTGCAGAACGAGTTCTCGCCGAGCTTCCGTTCCAGCGAGCCGGAGTTGCGGCTGTGCGACGAGATGGGCCTGGCGTTCCTGCCGTGGAGCCCGCTCGGCGGGGACGGCGCGGCCAGCCGGCTCGGCAATCGGCACAGCGCGTTCCGGCAGGTGGCCGACGACCTCGGGGTGAGCCCGCAGCAGGTGTGCCTGGCCTGGATGCTCGCGAAGTCGCCCGTCGTCATCCCGATCCCGGGTGCCAGCCGGCCCGAGTCGATCCGCGATTCGGCGACGGCGGCCGACCTGGCCCTCAAGCCCGATCAGGTCGCCCGGCTCGACGCCGCCTGACCCGGGTCCGGCCTCCGGCCTCAGCCGAGGTGGCCGCCGATCTTGGTGTAGCCGCGCAGCAGGTCGCGCGAGATGATCAGCCGCTGCATCTCGTCGGTGCCCTCGAAGATCCGCCACAACCGCGCCTCGCGGTACCAGCGCTCGATCGGCAGCTCGCGGGTGTAGCCCATCCCGCCGTGGATCTGCAGCACCCGGTCGACGACGCGGTTGGCCATGTTCGCCCCGTACAGCTTGGCCATCGACGACGAGTGCCGCGGGTCGCGGTTCTGGTCGACCGTCCACGCCGCCTGCAGCACCAGCCAGCGCGCCGCCTCGAGCTCGACCTCGGAGTCGGCGATCATCCACTGGATGGCCTGGTTCGCCCCGATCGGCTTGCCGAACGTCTCGCGGGTGTTCGCGTGATCGATCGCCATCTGCAGCAGCCGCTCGGCCGCGCCCAGCGCCCGGGCCGGGATGAGGTAGCGGCCCTTGCCGATCCACTTCATGCCCAGCTCGAAACCCTGCCCGACCTCGCCGAGCACGTTGCGCCCGGGCACCCGAACGCCGTCGAAGACCAGTGACGCCGGGCCCGCCTTCGCCCATCGTCTGGATGAAGTGCGACGTCCAGCCCATCGAGCGATCGACGAGAAACGCGGTCGAGCCGGTGTGGGCGCCCTTCGCGGGATCGGTCACCGCGATCACGATCGCGAAGTCGGCGTCGTTGCCGCCGGTGATGAACGTCTTCTCACCGTTGATCACCCAGTCGTCGCCGTCGCGGCGGGCGCTGGTCTTGATGTTCGCGGCGTCCGAACCCGCGCCCGGCTCGGTGATGGCGAAGCAGGACAGCCGCTCGCCCTCGATGGTCGGGACGAGATACTCCGCGCGCTGCGAATCGTTCGCGTAGTAAAGGATGTTGTCGGCCTCGCCGCCGAACGCGAACGGTACGAACGAACGGCCGAGCTCGGTCCAGATCAGCGCCTGGGTCACGGCCGGCAGATCCATGCCGCCGTACGTCTCGGGAGTCGACAGCCCCCAGAAGCCGAACTTGCGGGCCTTGAGCTGCAGCTCGCGCCTCTCCTCACGGGTGATGCCGGGCTCGCCGACGCGTTCGCGCCGCAAACCTCCGGCTCGCGCGGGACGATCTCGTCGGAGACGAACGCGCGCGCGGTGTCGCGGATCGCCTTCTGCTCGTCCGACAGCGCGAAATCCACCATGTTCACTCCTCACGACCAGATGACCTACTTGCGAGTATTCCAGCCGGTCGTGGCCGGAGTTGTGTCGACGACGCCCGCCCCGGCGGTACAGCCAGGACGGGCGTCGTCGGCTAGGCGGTGGGTCAGCTCGCCGGAGCCTTTGCCCGCAGCACGGCCATGAACTCGCGCATCCACGCCGGGTGATCGGGCCAGGCGCGCGCCGAGACCATGACGCCGTCGACCACGGCCTCGCTGTCGACGAACTGCGCCCCGGCGGCGGCACGTCGAGCGCCAACGCGGGGTACGCCGCGGTGCGCCGGCCCGTCGAGAGTGCCTGCTGCCGCGAGGGCGAGCGGTCCGTGGCAGATGTGCGCGGTCGGCTTGTCGGTCTCGGCGAAGTGCCTGAGGATCCGCTGCACGTCGGCGTCATTGCGGATGTACTCGGGCGCGCGCCCACCCGGCACCACGACCGCGACGTAGTCGGCCGGGTCGACGTCGGCGAACGCGATGTCGGCCGGCCACGTGTGCCCCGGCTTCTCGGTGTAGGTGTCGAAGCCGTCCACGAAGTCGTGCACGACGAACTGCAACTTCTTCTTCGTGGGCGCCGCGATATGCACCTCGTAGCCCTCTTCGAGCAACCGCTGATACGGGTACATGACCTCGAGGTCCTCGGCCGCGTCGCCGGTCAGGATCAGAATCTTTGCCATGGGACGACCTCATTTCATTTCAGTTGTCGGCTCGTCCCTCGATCCTTCGACGACGCGGCCGAGCGGTCAACCGAGTGCGTGCATCAATGCGCTGTGTCAGGCGTGCCGAGCCGGACGAACGCGGGCGTCTGTGAGAGGTCCGCGGCGTAGCCGTTGAGAGTCACTGGTCCCTTGACCACCCGCTGGTGCGTCACGTCGAACCAGTTCCCGGCCGGAACGTGGATGTCGCGGCTGGTCTGGTCGGTGAGGATGGGCGCCGCCAGCAGCGAGTCGCCGAGCAGCCACTCGTCGTTGATCGCGTAGGTCGCCTGATCGGCCGGGTAGTCGAAGAACAGCGGCTTCATGATCGGTTCGTCGCTGTGTACCGCGCGGCTGACCTGCTCGTCGATGTAGGGCGCGAGCCGCTCATGGGCCTTGATGGCCGCCGAGTACAGGTCGATCGTCTGCTGGTCGTAGGTCTGCGATCCGCCCTGGTTCGACACGCCGAGCGGCGAAGTCGACGAGTACATCAGCGGCATCAGCGACGCCGCCTGCGCCCAGCGGACCAGTACCTGCTTCGTCGGCGGCGCCTGGCCGAGCGAGCCGCCGATCATGTCGGTCTCGACGAACGGGTAGCCGATCGTGCTGATCGACATGTCCTGCGCGACGGCGGCCTGCAGCGAGTTCCAACTCGTGCCCTTGTCGACCTCCCGGATGACGAAGCCGTACTTCTGCGAGCCGGTCCACGAGATGCGAACACCCGCGCCCTGCTGGTCGAACTCGTCGGTCATCTGCGCGCCGAGCTTCAGGTAGTCCTGCGCGGTGTACCCGGGATACGGCGCGCACGACTCGTCGAAGAACCGGGTGTCGAACTTGAATCCGTCGACGCCGTAAGTGCTTTTCAGGTTCTGCAGCTGCCCGACGTACCAGGCGCGGGCGTCCGGGTTGGCGAGGTCGACGATGCCCGCCTTGCCGTTCCACCACGTCACGCTGCACGGCTGGCTCGGGTCGGTCTTGGACTTGAGCAGGTAGCCGTTCTGCGCGGCGTGGCGTAGTCGTTGGCGTCGTTGTTGATCCACAGCGTCTCCCAGAGGCCGAAGTTGTAGCCCATGGCTGGATCTGGTCGGACACTGCTTGGGATCGGGGAACTTGGCGTTGAACGTGAAGTCGCCGTAGTGGCTCATCCAGCCGTCGTCGACCTGGATCGTCTGCCCGGGCACGCCCGCTTCGTGCAGGCCCTGCGCCCACGACAGCGCCGACGCCTGCGATACGGCCGTGTAGAACTGCCCCCACGAGTTCCACAGCGGCTTGGCGTACTCGGCGGGCGTCGCGTCGCTCTTGGCCGGCTTGCCGGTGATGCCGATGTAGTCCTGGTACACCTCCCGCGGCGTCCGCTCGACGAAGACCGTCGAGTCCATCGAGTCGCTGGCGGTCAACGTGTAGCCGAATACGCCTTGCCTGCACGGCGTTCATTGCCACGTCCATGACGTCGCGGGTGTCGACCCAGAGGCCGGTGCCGCGCTGGGTGAACCAGAACGGGTCGGTCATCAGGTACTCGGCCGGGCCGATGGCGTGTCGTCGGACCGTGCCCGAGTCCAGCGGCCACGGCTGCTCGGTGTACGGCCCGCCCGCCGGTCGTCTGCGCCTCGCCCTGGCCGTACCAGTGGCCGCCCGACGCGACTAGGTAGTGGCTGGCACCTCCGTGCCGCCGCGCCCTGCACCGACCAGGTCATGCGGTAGCGGTCAGGTGACGGGCTGAGCCGGTAAGCAATCGTGACGCCGGGCGAACCCGTGGCCAGGGTCAGATCGAGCACGCCGTCGTGCCAGTTCGAAGTCTGCACCGCGGTGGCCGTCGCCCAACCCGCGGCGGTCAGGAAGTCGGCCGGCCCGGATGTTGTCCCGCTCTTGGTCGTCTGCAGAACCGTGCCGCCCGCGCGCGTCGTCGTGATCTGGAACGGCGACCTGGCAATCGACACCGCATATCCTGCTGCGCCGCCGGTGGCCGGCACGGCCAGGGACAGGCTGCTGCCCTGGTCGCGATACACCGGCTGGGTGGGCGACGCTCGGCAGATGTCGCGCCCGAGACGGCCAGGTGCGATCGCGGCGATCAGCAGGCCCGCTGCGGCTGTCCAGGCAAGCCTGCGCAACAACAACCGTGGGCGATGGGGCAGTCGAGCTCTCATGTCAGATCCTTCGCAAGGCGACTATCGCGGACAGGAATGTCCGTAGCGCACCGGCGCGACGCCAGACC
>CAVPYQ010000021.1:0-185740 GCA_963709985.1 uncultured Actinomycetota bacterium | reverse complement strand
GTGCTTGCGGTAGTCCTGCAACGCCGACTCGTCGCCTTCGCGCAGCCGCAGGGAGGCGTCACGTTCCCACGCGTGGGTGAACCGGCGGGCTTCGGTGAGCTCGTAGGCCGGGCCACTCGGGCGATCATGTCCATGCCGCCGGCCGCGCCGACCGCGGCGAGCTGTCGGTGATCACCGGTGGAGCAGCTTCGCGCCGGCCCGTGCGACGATCTCGTGCATGGCGGCGAGGTCGGCGTGGTCGGTCATCGCGGACTCGTCCACCACGACCAGATCACCCGCGCTGAGCCGCCAGTCGAGGTCGTCACCGAACGGGCGCCCGTCGGCGAGGCGCTGTTGCATGGCCAGCCATTGGGCGATGTTGCGCGCGTTCAGGCCTTCGCCGGTGAGCACCTGGGTGGCGATCTGGGAGGTGGCCAGCCCGACGACTCGGTGCTGTTCGCCGTCCCACAGGGCGGGGTCCTGCCAGGCGCGGGCGATCGCGCCGACGACGAACGACTTGCCGGTCCCGGCCGGTCCGACCAGTGACTCCACGCCGGCGCCGGAGGTCAGCACGCCGCGCACGGCGGCGGCCTGGTCGACGCCGAGTTCGATCCCGGACTCGCGCAGCTCGTCGAGGAACGCGGCCGCGAGCTCCGGGGCCAGGCCGGCCGCGGTGCGCTCGATCGCGGCCGCGCGCAGCGCGCGTTCGCTGCGCACGTGCTCGCTCGGTGGCGTACAGGCGCCCGCCGGGGCGCTCGTAGGCCGAGGCGCCGTTGGCCAGGCGCAGCTCGTCGGGCAGGGTGTCGCTGCCGGGCCCGTCCGGGGTGAGCGAGACGGCGTGCTCGTCGATGGCCTGCCGGGTCAGCCCGCGGATCAGCTCGGCCACGTCCGTCGCCGTCCAGGCCGCCGAGGTAGTCCGGCAGCGCGTCGTTGATCGCCCGGGCCAGGTCGGCCTCGGTCCACGACGCCTTGCTCGCTTGCACGTCGGCGAGCGCGGTCTCGATCACCGCGTGCGGGCTGAACGGCTGCGCCACCGGGTCCTGCCCGGCTCGGCCAGGGCGAGCACGTTGTCGGCGACCTGGTCCAGCCCGACCTTGATCTCCGCGCGCAGCTGCTGCTCCCACCGGTCCAGCCGCTGCTCGAGGGTCTCGCCGTCGTGGGACTTGCGCGGGCGGGTGATCGCCCAGGCCTGCCGTTGCAGCCGGTCGCGTTCCAGCGCGTTCGGTTCGCGGCCGTAGCGCTCCTCGAACGCCGCGGCCAGCTCGGCGGTCTTCGGGGTGATCGCGCGGCCCGGGCGGAGAACAGGTCGTTGATCGCCTGGTCGATGCCGAGGATCTCGCGGGACTTGCCGTCCGGGCGCATCACCGCCAGCACGCGCAGGCTGCGGGCGAGGTGTTCGGTGGCGGTCCGCTCGGCGACCGCGGCCGCGGCCGGCTTGTGCAGATACAGCGACTTGCCGTCCAGGGTGCGCCACTCCCCGTCCGCGCCCTGCACCCGGTTCAGGATCGCGTCGTGGATGTGCAGGTGCGGATCGTTGTCGCGGCTGGTGTGCTGGAAGAACGACGCGACGATCCAGCCCGTGCGCGTCGATGAACCGGCCCGCCGCCCCCGCCGTGGTGCCCGACCCGGGAGTAGCCGGCCTGTCTCGGCCAGGTAGTCCATCGCCGCCCGCTGCCCGGCCCAGATCGCATCCTCGACGGCCTGCTTGTGCGCCGCCCACGCCGCGGCCGCCTCCTCGTCACCGGCCCGGCGGGCTTGACTTCCTGGTGTTCAAACGCGGCGTGCAACACGGTGATGGACTTCGGGACGCTGAACGTCACGTCATAGAACGCGACGTTCTTGCGTTCATTCTTGGACGCCTGCAGCCGCAACTGTTCACGCCGTTCAGCGTCGGCGTACGGCTCGGCGTCCAACGCCTCGGCGTACAACTGTTCGGCCGTCTTGTACGTCCGTCCAGCGTGTCCAAGCTTGGACGCGTCCGTCCACCGGTCGCGGTCCTTGAACGCCGGATCGCGCGGGTCGACGAAATGCTCGTACAGCGCCTCCATGTCCTGGTGATCGACCAGCCCGGTCAGGCCCAGCGCCTCGGCGCCGGCGCCGTACCAGCGCCCGGGCGGCTCCCCCTCGACCACCGCACCGGTGTAGTAGTTCTCCCGCCCGGTCGCGACCTCGCGGGTCAGGTACTCGCACCGAGTGCCCCGGGTGATCGTCAGCACGCCGAATCACCCCTTTCAAGATCAAATCTGGCGTCGATTTCAAGATCAACATCGTGGTTCTGCCTTGCCGCCTGTGCCGGCCCGTCTGATCGTGATGCATGGGTACGCAGTGTCTGTGGTTCTTGGTCTTTGGATGTGGTGGTGAGGTGCTTGGTGGGTGGTAGTGGCTGGTGATGGTGGGTGGGTCGTGGTGCTGGGTGGCTGGTCTGGTTGGTGGTCGTGATTGGTGGTTGATGGTCGGTGGGTCATTGGTCGGTGCCTTTGCTCGGGGCTGGTGTTGATCAGGTGCAGGGTTGGGCGCTCGGTCGCGGAGGGTCTTGAGGGCGGTGCCGGCGGTGCCGCGGGCGACGTCGGCCAGGCGCGACCAGTTCGGTGACGGTGGGCAGGGCGCCGGTGCGGTCGCGGTGGGCCTCGGCGGCGGCGCGGGCCCGCTGCGGCTGCGCGTCCGCCGTCCGGTCGGCGCTGCTCGGCGTTCACCTCGGGCGGTGGGCTGTACAGCTGCGGCTCGCGGCTCGGGTTGTACGGGCGGGGTTGTACGCGGCGCGGTTGGACGCGGTTGTACGGGCGGGTTGGACGCCGGGTTGAACACCGGCGGGTTGGACGGATTGGACGGACGGCTGGACGCCGCGCGGTGAACGCCGAGCCGAGCTCGGACGGTCGGGCTGGTCGTCGCTCCTGGTCCTCGACGCCGGCCGCGGTCGGCCTCGGCCGGGTCGTCGCCGCTGCTGATCAGGTGCAGCAGGTGGGCGGCGATCGCGGCGGCGATCGCGGGCCAGGCGCCGACCCCGAACCGCAGCCCGACCGGCGCCGCGCGTGCGCGGTGATGCCGCCGGCGAGGTAGACCGCTTGGGCGAGCCCGGACAGTCCGGCGGCGAGGATGACGATGCCGGCGGCGTAGCGGCGGCCCTGTCGTGTGAGGCGGGCGGTGGCGGCGTAGGCGACCAGGGCGAGCCCGTCGGTGACGCTTCTATGTGTTGTCAAGGGGCAGCGGCCTGATGTCGAGGTCGGCGGTTGGGTCAGATGGCGGGGTGAGGGCGCGGTAGAGCTCGCGGGCGACGTAGCGCTTGAGGCAGCGTCGGATCTCCCGGGAGGTCTTGCCTTCGGCGGTGCGGCGGGCGACGTAGGCGCGGGTGCGTTCGCAGCAGCGCATCCGGGTCAGGGCGATGGTGTGGATCGCCGCGTTCAGGGCCCGGTCACCGCCGCGGTTGAGCCGGTGTCGCGTGGTGCGGCCGCTGCTGGCCTCGAGTGGGCAGGTCCCCGGCGAGTGCTGCGAACGCGGCCTCGCTGCGACACCGCCCTGGATGGGAGAAACTGACGATGGCTCTGCGCGGCGGTGACTGGGCCGATCCCACGGCGGTCGGTCAGTCCGGGAGCCAGGTCGTCGACGATGGCCTGCAGGTGGGCGCGATTGGCCCGAAGCTGGCGGGCGCCGTCGCGCACGGCCAACGCCAGGCGTCGCAACTCACCGTGCCGCACGGCCTGCGCACGGTCGGCGTCTCGGGGGCAACGGCGACGGGCCATAGCGGCCAACGCGGTGTCGCTGAGCCGGCCACGGGCGAAGTCGCGGTCGGCGTCGTTGCCGCCGAGCAGCAGCGCGCGTAGCCGATTGATCTGCGCGGTGTAGCTGGCGGTCAGGTCGTGGCGGGCGCCGAGCAGGATCCGCAGCGCTTCGCGGTCCCCGTCCGCGCGCGGGGTCGCCAGCTGGTCGGCGTCGCGGCGCAGCGCGGCCAGCACGGCCAAGTGCGCGTCGATCGGGTCGGACTTGCCGCGCCCGCGCCGGGACTTACGGTCGGGCTGTTCGCACTCGATGACCCTCAGCCCGGCCGCGGCGACCGCGCGGGCCAGCCCGATCCCGTAGCTGCGGGTGCCCTCGACCGATACCACCAGCCGCGGGCCCGGAGCGTGCTCGACAATCCAGGCCAGCAACTCGGCGAATCCGCTGCTGTCATTGCTGATCGTGATTGTGGCGATCGGTGTTCCGGCCGGGGAGGCCAGCTCCGCCTGGTGGGTGTCGCGATGGGTATCAACACCGACGACGGCATCGACGAGTTCTGCCAACATAGGCAACGGCCTGTCTCCTGTTCCTGGGCGCGGGTCAACGTCGGCACCGGCCTGGATGGGATCACCGAGCGGCACATCTGTGACGGGCCACGCCCTCGGGCGGACAAGCTTCTGATCAGGCCAACTGGTGGGCCAGGCCGGTGCCGGCAACCACGGCGGACGAGTCACCGAGAAAAGGCACGCCGAAGCGGCCAGATCAGCGGGGAGCCACACCGGGCTGCCGGCCCCGAGCCTGGAGCACTCCCACCCAGGAGCGCCGCAACGACACTCACAGATCAGCGGGTAGAGCCAGGCCACCGGGTGCGGGCACGCCGGAGGCGGCGGCGACCTGGTACAGGCCGTGCGCGGTCGCCACCCCGGCGCCGAGCGCCACGGCCAGCCCGGCCATCCAGGTCGCCCGGCCGCCCCGCGGCGTGTCGGTGCGGTGGTCATCGCCGGGCGCCGTTGCGGTGGGCCTGGTTGGCGGCGGTGATCTGCTCCGGGCTGGGCGCCGGGGCGGGTTGGTCGCGGTCGGTCGACCACCAGGCGGCGATCACCGGCAGCGCATCCAGGACCGGCGCGGTCCGGGCCGGGCGGTGCCGTATCCTGCCGGGCTGGTGGTCTTCGAGCGCGCACATGTCCGCGCAGGACTTGATCCGGGCGACGACGCCGGGCCGGTACCGGTCGTGCCAGTCCGCCGCCGCGGTGACCCGGGCGCCTTCGGCGTAGGCGGCAAGCCAGGCCTGGTGCAGCCAGAGCAGTTCCTCGACCACTTCGGGGTGCCACAGCCAGCAGTCGGGCAGGCGCGCGTCCGGGTAGCGCAGGTAGACCCCGGCCACCCACTGCGCGAGCCGGGTCGAGCATGTCCTCGGCGACGCTCGGGTCGTGCGGGTCCAGGTCGGCGTCCAGCCAGGACACCACCCCGTCATCGGCGGGTCCGGTCGTCGCGGCCGCGGTGGTGGCCTCGGCCAGGCGGGTGACCAGCTGCCCCAGCTCCTCGACCCGCCGGGCCAGCCCGGCCAGCCCGGTCACGTCGCGGCGCAGCGCCTCCAGGTCGCGGGCCAGCCCGCCCACCGACGTCGCGGCCGGGCAGTCCTCCCCCGGGTCCGGCTGGGCACGCTGGATTGGTGGGGGCGGTCATTGCAGGGACATCCCTTCAGCATCGGAGCGGGCATCGGCGTCGTGTCGGTCGTCGGCGTGCCAGCGGGCCGACCGCTCGGCGTGGTCGTGCTCGGCCTGCCGGCGCTGCGCCTGGACGGCTCGGTGCGCGACCAGCACGGCGACCGCGGCCCGGGCGTGGGCGATCGACACGTCCGCGCGCGACGAACGATCGGCACCGTCGGCTGCGTCGGTGCTCTTGCCGGTGGCGGCGTTGCGGTGGTGTGCCCGCTGGGTGAGCGCTCGTTCCGGCGTGGCGGCGTGGTCGGTCCTGCTCCGCTGCCGGCGCCGGCCGGGTGTGGGTCGCGGTGCGGGTGTCGGTCCGGGTTGACGCGTAGGTGTCAACGGCCGCTGCGCTGCCCGGGTGGCTCGGTGGCCGGCAGCGCGTCGCCGACGTCGCGGATCTGACCGTTGACCCGTACGGGGTGCCGAGTGCTGGGATCGGTGACCGGGCGCTGCGACTGTGTCCGCCTCGCGTACGCGGGCGACGTCGTGCAGGTGCGCACCGCGCGGGCGGTGACGGCCGGTCGGCTGCGTCGTCAGCGGCCGGTGCCGGTTCGCCTCGCTCGATCCCGGCGCGGTCGATTCCGCTGGTCGTGCTGGCGCGGCTGGTGTCGCTCGTCGACTCGTCGGCCTCGGCGCTGCCGACGTGCCGTGTGTCGGGTTGGGCTTTGAGCGGGCGCAGCGCTCGCGTCGCGGTGCTTTCGGAGACGCCGACGGCGTCCATGACTTCGCGGCGGGTGGGCAGGCGACCGAACCGGGTGCGGTAGTCGATCCCGGCCGCGCGGGCCCGCTCCAACGCGCTGCCCACCGCGGTGACGTGTTCGGGTGGGGTGTAGGCGGGGTAGGCCGGGCGCATCGATGGCCGCGGCGTGGCCCGCTCGCCGGGTAGCGGTTCGCCGGCCTGGAGCATCTGCCGGTACCGGTACAGGTTGGCCTCGCTGGCGTGCACGCCCTGCTTGCGCAGCCACTCGGCCGCGGCGGGCACGTCGTCCGTCGTTGCGGCGAGCGCGCGTGTGATCGCCTCGCGGCGCGGCAGCTCTTGCAGCGGTGAGCGGGCCGGTGGGGCGAGGTCGGCCAGCTCGGCGGCGAGCTTGCGCCGCCCGTCGGCGACGCGGCGGTGCAGCGACCGTTTCCGCACGCCGGCGATCTCGGCGGCCTGGTCGGGGTTGAGCCCGTCGATGTAGCGCAGCTGGATCGCGCGCCGCTCCCCCGGAGTCAGCCTGCCCAGCGCGGCCCGCACCGGCTCGGACAGCGGGGTCGCCTCGCGCTGCCTCGGCGGTCTCGGTGACCGGCCGCCGCGCCTGCTCACGCGACGCCCGCGCTGCGGCCAGGTACGGGTGCCGGTCACGCTGGCCGTACTCGCGCAGCTGCGCGCCGGCCTGCCAGCACAACCACGCCGGCACCCGGTGGCCGTCCCCGGCCCGGTACTCGCCCGCTTGCTTGGCGGCGCGCAGGAACGTCTCCTGCACCACGTCATCGGCGTCATCGCCGCGGGCGATCCGGGTCAGCACGTACCCGCGGACCACGCCGCGGTGCCGCCGGTACAACTCGCCCAACGCATCCCGGTCCCCGCCGGCCACCCGCGCGACCAGGTCCTCATCCCCGGCCGCGCGTCAGGTCCGCCGTGACGCGTCATCACGCGCCGCGGCGGTCATCGCGCACCACCCGGCGGTGTTTGCGGGGCCGGATGGACAGGCGGGCTGGCGCGGTGTTCTGTGCGCCTGCCCGCGGGGCGCCAGGTACCGCGCGCGCTGGGTGTCCCGGGTCAAGGGCCACCGGCAGGTCCCGGTGCGCGCAGCGACGCGGAGCTTGCGCAGCGCCCTTGATGCGGGACAGGCGGCGGTGGTACCGCCCCGGCCCCTGCCAGCGGCACAGCCCGCCGCAGGCGGTCGGTCATGCTTGTTCGCCGGCGCAGCCGGCCCAGCGTCGACCGCGGGCAGATCCGGTGCGTGGGCACGGTAGGACGCCCCGCACGTGGCCTGTCCCCACTGGTCGACCAGCGCACCGGTCGCCTCGTCGACACGCAGGTCGGCGGCGCAGTCCAGGCACACGCCGACCGCGATCCGGCGCACCCGCTGCGGGCTCACCGCGACCACCCCCCGGCCGTGACGACGTGCCGGACCGGCGACCAGTCCGACGTCCGCGACATCGGCCGGTCGTCGTCGGTGCGGTGTGCCGGGCGCGGTAGGCGGCCAGCGCCTCGTCCAGGTGCGCGTGGCGGTAGCGGCGCACCCCGTTCGGCAGCACCTGCACGGTGAGGCCGGCGGCGACCGCTTCGGCGTCGGCCCGCTCGGCCAGCGCGGCCTGGTAGGCGCGCCACGCCAGGATCGGGTGGGTCAGCCAGGACGGCCGCGACACGGCGGTGACGGTGGTGGTGTCAGTCATTGCGGTCACCGCCCTCGCCGGTCCTCGTCGTCGCGGTCGGGGGCGGGTTCGTGGCGGTCCGGGTCCGGCTGGTTGCGGGTCGATCGATTCGTGCGCGGCCCGCTCGGCCTCGGCCTGCTGCGCGCGGCGCTGCGCGCGGCGTGCGGCGGCTTGCTGGTACTGCTCGCGCAGCTGGCGGGCCAGGTCGGTGGCTTCGTCGACCAGCTCGGCGACGGCGGCCTTGAGTTCGGCCCAGTGGTGCGCGGCGACCTCGCGGCGGCGCGCCCACACCGCGGCGCGCTTGTCGCGGCGGTCGGCGCGCTGCACGGCGCGGTAGTCGGCCCGTTTCCAGTACCGCTCGGTCTTGCCGATCACCGGGGGCAGGCCGCGGCGGATCACCACCACCCGGAACTGGGGCAGTTGCGCGAGCTGGGCCGGGCTGAAGATCGGCACCCGGTGCGTGGTCTCGGAGATCACCTTGCCGTGGTGATCGCGGGTGATCACGCGTTCTTCGCGGTCGCCGATCAGCGTGGAGTGCGCGCGCAGGTCGCTCGTCGTCTTTGGTGCCGCCGAAGATGACCACCGCGCCGGCGTTGTTGGTGATCGCGGCGCCGCCGTGCTGCCCCCAGCGTTGCGCCAGCTGGGCGCTGGACTGGACCAGGATGTGCATCGGCATGTTGCGGCCGCCGAAATCGCTGGTCCACTTGTCGAGCGGGATCAGACAGATGATCGCCGCCTCGTCCAGCGCGAACGTGGCCGGCGGGTCCAGCCGCCCGTCCGGCAGCCGGCCGGCGACCTGGCGGCCGGTGCGGGCGATGTGCCCGGTCAGCGCGGTGAGCAGCGGCGCGAGCTGCGCATCCTCCGCACCCAGCAGGTAGACCGTGCCCCGGCCGAACAGCAGCGCCTCGACGTCCAGCGCGGCCGCGGGCGGGCCGTCCGGGAGCGGGACCGTGACCCCGGTCGCGTCGATCACCGGCCCGGTCACCGGCTGCCCGGCGGCGCGGGCCGCGCCCGGGTCGTGCAGCCACATCAACGCCGGGCGGATCGACTGCGTGATCGAGGTGCGGGTGCGGTCGTTCGTGTGCACGAAGTGGTCCAGCTCGTGCCCGAACCCCGCCGCCTCCGGGCTGGCCTCGAGCATCTCCCGGACCTTGTTGTAATGCGGGCCCGGGTTGGACTGACCCAGGCGTGCACGTCACGCATCGACGCCCCACCCAACGCCGCCGCATGCATCAGCACCGCGAGGGTGTCGCGGGCCTGCCCGGCCCAGTGCTCCCGATCGCCCTGCGACGACCCGCCCGCTACTCGACGCCGGCCCCGGCGATCAGATCCCCGGCCCGGTCCACCGCGGTCTTCGGATCCGTGCAGCCGGTCAGCGGGTCGAACGTCACGTCGGTGGCGATCCCGCCCATGCCCGACGGGTTGAACACGAACACCGGCCCCCGCAGCCGCGCGCAGCCGGTGCGTCTTCTCATACAGATCCGCCCGGGTGCGACGTGGCGATCACCGCGCCCGGCGCGTCGATGATCCGACAGATCTCCTCGACCGACTTACCGTGCCGCGGCCCACCCAGCAGTGAGCTTCACGTCCTCGCAGCGACGCCCACACCCACAGCCAGCCGACCTTGCACAACCGGTACGCGAACTCCGACGTCGGCACCCGCAACCGCTGCCACAACGACAGCTCCCGGTAGCGACGGCCGCAACGTGCGCATCTGCCGGCGCATCGCAAACCGCGACGCCTTCCACACGATCTGCCACCGCGACGCCAACCCGTGATTCCACCGCGACCGCGTCGACCCCCGCCGCACCGTCCCGATCGACCCCGACCACCGCCGCCACCACACCCCCGACGGCACCGCCACCAACAGCGGACCCGACCACGAGCAGCCGAACACCGAAACCCGGAATCGGTCGTCTTCGACCCGACGAACAACAGGCCAACGCCGATCAGGAACGACGCGCCGCAACCAGCGCGACCCACGCCGCGCGCATCACGCCGCACCGCCGGGAGCGCCGAAGTCGGCGGCGTACACCACGCCGCCGCTCGTTGCGGCGGCGTCGAGCATCGCCTCGACGGCCTTTGCCGGAACGGTGTAGTCGCCGCGGTGCCCTCGACGCCGCGGCGCCATGTCGATCGCGGGAAATGCATCAGCTTTGATCTGTCGGTACAGGTACTCCTGTGACCTGCTCAGCAGCGCCGCTGCTTCCGGCACCGTGTACGTCGGAACGCCCAATGCACGCTTCCGCAGCGCGCTCTGGAGTATCCGTTCGCCACGGGCTCGGCGCGCGTGCCCTGCTCGCATTTCGATGGCCTCGATCGTTGGAGGCGCACCGTTAGGCGACGTAGCCTGGCCTTGCATCTGGGACTCCCATCTCGATGCGTCGCCCGGACGGGGTTGCAGCCCCGTTCGGGCTCCTTTGTCTGCGCCGAAATCTCGAACAATCCGCTAATGGACAGTTGTTCGATTGCCTGGCAGAACCATCGTCAGGGGCCAAAGGGCACAGACTGCGTGACGATTTGTCACGCGATGCCGAGGTAGGCAACAGGAGACGTATGGCCGACCGGACGGCGGCGAGGGCGGAAGAGATTGCCCTACGTCGTCGTGCTATCGGTGGAAGACGAGGAAGCGCGGCCCAGTGCCAGAGCTACGACGGGTAGGTCGCCGCCCACGCGTCGCGCACGATGTCGTCGAGATTGGTGCGGCGCGGTTTCCAGCCGAGCTCGGCTGCCGCACGGGCAGGATCACATACGAGCGCCTCTGGCTCGTTGACCGCTGGCCGGTGAATGACCTGGATCGAGCGTCCAGTTACACGCTCGGCGGCCGCGACGACATCGAGGACGCTCGTCCCGCGACCACTCCCGATGTTGTAGCGACTCAGGCAACCCGGCTCACCGGCGCGATCGAGCGCCGCGGCGAACGCCTCGCCGACGTCATCGACGTGCAGATAGTCACGAACAACAGAGCCGTCGCCGTTGACGTCGAGCTGCGGCGTCACGCCCGCGGCGACGGCCAGCACCCGCGGCACGATTCGTGTCGAGTCGGGATCGCGCCCGCCGGCCGCATTGAAGACGCGTAGCACCGTGGCGCTCAGGTCGACGGCACGCGCCTGCCACCCGATCGCGGCTTCGGCAGCCACCTTGCTCGCCGCGTACGGGTTCGACGGGTTGTCGGGCAGCTCCTCGTTCATCGGCTGCTGCTCCGGCGTGCCATAAGCGGCAGCGGTCGACGCGAACACCAGCCGCCGCACGTCAGCTGCGGCCATGGCGTCGAGAAGAGCGAGCGTGCCGGACACGTTGCGTCGGAAGTATTCGACCGGCTGCGCGAACGACTCGCGGCCACTGGTCAGTCCGGCAAGATGGCACACGGCGTCGATGTCGTCGAGGGCGGGACGCAACGACTGCTCAGTGAGGATGTCTCCCTGGCGCACTTCGATTTCGGCTGGCAGCGCGGCGCGCTGGTGATGGATGAGAGCGACTGGCTGATGGCCACCGGCAGCGAGTGCCCGAACGACGGAGCCGCCGATGTACCCCGCTGCGCCAGTCACCAGCACCCGCATGAGCCCGCTCCTACCCGTCGAGGATCAGGTCCCGATACTTCCACGTAAGGGCAATGCACGCTGCAGCGGCGCAGGCAAGCGGCTCGTCCTTCATGACGCGGCGGATATTCGCTGATGTCCATGAGATGCCGACGACGCCTGGCTCGGACGGCACGATGTCGCCCTCCGGGTTGGCCGCCACCATGCCGGCGAACGCCGCATCGAATACCTCGGCATCGATCGTCACCACCGTCAGAATCTCGCCGGCCGGCGCGAGCGGGTCCAGGCCGACGCCGAAGCACCAGGGTTTGACCGCTCCGGCTCGCAGGCCGTCATTGAGCGTGCGGAACGGCTCCGTCGCGTCGTAGTCAATCGGCGCGCCGCTGCTCCCGTCATGTTCTGGGTTGCCTAGCAGCTCTTCAGAGAACTCGCGCAGCACGTTGCGCCACAGGTCGAAGTCGCCGGCCATGTTCCACGGAGCGATGCCGGATGGTTGGAAGACGCCAGCTGGAATCACATGCGACAAGCCGGCCGCGAGCGTGACGCGCGAGGAACCGCGACGGTGCAGGAAGAACGAGTCGCCCTCGGGCGCACGGCGAATCGTAAGTGTGTTGATGCTCGGCAGAACCGGACGACGGGCAAGGTCGAACAGGTCGCCGATGTGCTCGCGGAACGGCAAGTCGGCCACCGATATGCGCTCGCCGGACTCGCGCCGACGAAGCCACGCGAGGGCCACCTCGTGTGCGAGCGGCTCGCACACGTCGACCATGTCGAAATACGTGGTGAACCCGTACGACATTTGCCCGCCAACCGATGACCAGTCGAGATCGAGCAGCCGGTAGGACGCGCGGTTCTCGAACAGAGAGGGCGCGGCGATCGCGCGGATCGCCTGGCTGTACCGGCTGTACCGCTCGCCGCTGGGCGAGTGCGGCCGGTAGGGCGCGCTCGCCGGCTCACTGCCGACCACCATTGGCGGCCGGGCATGTTCGCGCCAGGACAGTTCGATCGCGCTGAACGGCAGCGGCTCAGCCGGCATCCAACCCGGTTGCGTTATGCAGGTCGTGCCCGCGATGCGGATCGGATCCCAGTACAGGTCCGCGGCGACAGCGGTCAGCTCGGCCCGGTGCCGGTTCAGCGTCTGTCGCACCAAGTCGCCACTGATGCGCCTCGTCACCCGAAGGTGTGCCCGTGGCCGGCCAGTCACCCGGCTCCGCGACAAGACCGAACGTCTCGGGCGGAAGGTCCATCGCCTGCGCGAAGTGGCGCAACTGCATGACGTCATGGCAGCGGCGCGCACCACTGACGTACTTGGACACCAGAGTGCGATCAACACCGAGGATCCCAGCCATTTCCGCATGCGTGGCGACGCCGTGCGCACGCATGTACGCCTGGATCACCGAAGCCGAGGTTCGACCCGTCTTTCGGCGCAGAGCGCAGGGCGGTAGTCATGTCGAACCTCCCGGACGCTTCATGCGCGCCGCCGAGGATCTCGGCGGCGCGACGGTCGGACTCGGTGACCCACGCCGCGTAGACGCGCAGCGTGGTCGTCCCACCGCCAGCGTGGCCGAGCCGGCCCGCGACGGTGCGCAAGTCAACACCGGCGGCGAGCAGCTCGGTGGCCGAGTAGTGCCGCAGGGCGTGCAGGTGGCTGTCGATGCCGAGCCGCTCGCACATCAGGACGTACCGGTGGCTGACCCCGTGTGGGCTGCACGGCCGTGTGTGCAGCGGGTCGTAGGAGAAGAGGAACGCCTCCTCGGTCGGCTCGATGGCCGACGGCACGAGCCGCGGCCTCGTACCGATCCCTGTGCGCGCGCAGGACGTCGACCGTCTCCGAGTCGAGCGCGATACGACGCATCCGGTGCGTCTTCGTGTCCTTCTCGACGCCCTGCCGACGCGCCCGCACGTAGTTGCGCCGGATCTCCAGCACCGCGGCTGTCCAGATCGACGTCGTACCAGCGCAGCGCGAGCAGCTCAGCGCGGCGCATCCCGGTGACCATGGTCAACCAGACGAGCGTGCCCCAGTCGTCGTCCTGCTCCCACGCCGCGGCGATGATCCGCGCCGCCTCCTTCGACGACGGCGGGTCGGGCTGGGGTGCCGGCAGCCGCGGCGTGCGTGCGGTGTCGGCTGGATTCGTCTTGATCCAGTCCCAGCGCACCGCGGCGGCGAGCGCGGCGCTGACGGTGATGTGGATCTGGCGGATCATCGCCGGCGACAGCGGCTGGCAGACGTGCGGCGCGCACTCGATGACCCGGCATCCGGCCGCGGCGCAGTCGTGCGGCGGATAGCCGCTCAGCCGGCGGCCGGCCCGGCCGCCGCTGTGCTGACGCACCTCCGGCACTCGTGCTCGCCGTCGACCCGGTGCTCGACGAACGGACGTCCGTTGCAGCGCGACGCGGCAGCGGCGCAGCTGCGCGTAGAACTCCTCCAGCATCTGCGTCGGTGATCTTGCCGACGGCGACGTCGCCCAGCACCGGCTTGATGTATCGGCGCGCGTTCGCCTCATAGCCGGCGAGCGTGTTCGCCTCGGCCTCGTGCACCGTCAGCCATGAGTCGAGCGCCTGCGCCAGCGTCGCCTTGGTCCGAGCGTGGATCCGCTGCTCGCACCTCGGGTAAGAAGCCGCCGCAGGATGCGCTCGGCTTCCTTCTCGTTCGTCGTGAGCGGTCTCGGTGACCGGTGCTGTCCTTGCCGTCACCGGGTCGATCCCTGCGTAGACGAGGACCTGGAACGATCGCCCCCGCTGGCGGATGTGCCCGCGGGCGTCCGTCGGTCGCGCAGCCCGCGCCATGTACGAATCGTACTCGATGACACGGCCATGGACAATGATCAACTACGTGATCATGCCAGATCGCCCACAGGGCCCGGAATTGCTGGGCCAGAGCCGGAGCCGACGCGCGGACTCGAACCGCGAACCGCCCGATTACAAGTCGGGTGCGCTACCAATTGCGCCACGCCGGCAGACCCGCTGAAGCGGGCCACGCACATGGTAGTCGGCGACTCGCCGGCCGAACCCGAGGCAGCGACCACCGGCCGGACCCAGGGGGAGACAGGTCGGATGGGCATCCAGCACACTGGCGCTAGTCGGCGGACAGGAGAGAACGGCAGTGACCAGACTGCACAAGCCCAAGGCAGGCGCCTGGATCCGTTTCTGCGTCATGATCCTCTACCCGCTGGATGCGCTGCTGTTCCGGATGCGGTGGCGCAACCTGGACCGGATCCCGGCCAAGGGCGGTGTGATCATCGTGATCAACCACGTGTCGCACATCGACACGATCTTGATGGCACGCATGGTGTGGCAGTCCGGGCGCGTTCCCCGATTCCTGGTGAAGAGCACGATGTTCGGCAAGCCCGGCCTCGGCGCGATCTTCCGCGGCGCCAACCAGATCCCCGTCTATCGCGGCACGACCGACGCTGCCAACTCGCTGAGCGCCGCGGTCGACGCTCTCAACAGCGGCGAGGCGATCGTCATCTATCCCGAGGGCACCGTCACGAAAGATCCCGCGCAGTGGCCCATGCAGGCCAAGACGGGCACCGCTCGCCTCGCGCTACTGGCCCCAGACATCCCGATCATCCCGGTCGGACAGTGGGGGGCGCACGAGGTGACCAAGCACCGCTTCCGCCCGCTCGTCCAGGCGACGGTTGGCAACCCGGTCGATCTCGAACGCTTCCGGGGCGCGGAGGCGACGGGTCCGGTGCTTCGCGAAATGACCGAAGTGATCATGATCGCGATCCGCGACGAGGTCGCGAAGCTTCGCGGCGAGACTCCTCCCAGCGACTTCTACCTGTACCAGAAATCACTGGAGTCCGCTGATTGACTGGCCACATGCCAGAGCTCGTCGCGCCCACCACGACCGTCCACGCATCGTTTCTGAAGGCGATGGCCGAGCTGCAGGCCGAGGGACGCGGCGAGCCGGACGACAACTCGATAGTCGGCAGCGAGATCCGCACGCACGGCGACACCTGGCACGATGCCGATGCGTTTGCGAGGTTCACGGCCGATCTGTGCGCGCAGTCCCTCGAGGACGCGCCCCGGCCCGCTGGTTTCGTACCGTGCACGACCTTGTGGTGGGTCGACGGCGACGAGTACCTCGGCCGGCTCGCCATCCGCCATCGCCTCACCGACTGGCTGCTGCACTACGGCGGGCACATCGGCTACGACGTTCGCCCGACCGCCCGCCGTCTTGGCCACGCCACTCAGATGCTGCGCGCCGCGCTCCCGGTCGCCGCCGCCCTCGGCATCGACGACGTGCTGATCACCTGCGACTACACGAATGTCGGCTCCCGGAAAGTCATCGAAGCGAACGGTGGACGGTTCGAGGATGAACGGGGCGGAAAACTGCGGTTTTGGGTGCGGGTAGACCGATCCGCTTGACGTGGCACACGTCACCCCTGTCCAATAGCTGCACCTGACCGCTATGCCGGTCGGCCGGCGCCGCCTACTCATCGGTGGGGCGGAGGCCCGTTGGCCGATCGGAAATCCGTGAGGTAGCCGATTAGGCCCGGTTACCCGTACCCGGCGCGGTCCTGACACACCGACAGGGAGAACCCCCATGGCCGAAGTAGAGTTCATCGAAGCCAGCCGCATTTACCCGGGCAGCACCATCCCCGCGGTCAATGCCCTGAACCTCGACATCGCCGACGGCGAGTTCATGGTTCTGGTCGGCCCCTCCGGATCCGGCAAGTCCACCGCATTGCGCATGCTCGCCGGGCTCGAGGACGTCGATTCGGGCGAGATCCACATCGGTGGCCGCGACGTCTCGACAAAGCCGCCGAAGGATCGCGATATCGCGATGGTGTTCCAGAACTACGCGCTCTACCCGCACATGTCCGTCGCCGAGAACATGGGTTTCGCCTTGAAACTCAAGGGTGTTCCGAAGGCGGAGCGGGCGGAGAAGGTGCGCGAGGCCGCCAAGATGCTCGACCTCGAGCCCTACCTCGACCGCAAGCCCAAGGCACTCTCCGGCGGCCAGCGCCAGCGCGTGGCCATGGGCCGCGCGATCGTGCGTGAGCCGAGCGTCTTCCTCATGGACGAGCCACTGTCCAACCTCGACGCCAAGCTGCGCGTCGAGACGCGTGCGAACATCGCCGCGCTTCAGGCGCGCCTGGGCACCACGACGATCTACGTCACGCACGACCAGGTCGAGGCTATGACGATGGGCCACCGGGTGGCGGTGCTGAAGGACGGCATCCTGCAGCAGGTCGACACCCCCCGCGCTCTCTACGACAAGCCCGGCAACTCGTTCGTGGCCGGCTTCATGGGTTCACCGGCGATGAACCTGCGCGACGCCGACCTCGACGGCACCAATGCACGTTTCGGCGGTGCGCTCATCCCGCTGTCCCGCGGGTCGCTCGACGCCGCTTCTTCCGCCGATCTGAAGAAGATCACGCTCGGCGTACGTCCGGAGTCGTTCCACATCGCCTCCGACGGCGCCACCGACGCATTGCAGTTGCACGTGAACCTCGTTGAAGAGCTCGGTGCCGACGCCTACGTGCACGGGACCCTGCTTCACGAAGACGAACTCAACGCCAAGCAGTTCGTCGTTCGCTTCGACGGTCGTGTCCCGCCACGCATCGGCGACACGATCAGCGTCGAGATCCGCACCGGCGAGGAGCACGTGTTCAACCCCGACACCGGCGAGCGCCTCGGCTAGCACCAGCGCGACGGTTTGGCCGTCCGGGCAGTCCGTAAGGACGATCTGGGCGGCTAAAACTGTTTCTGGCCGCGCGGGAACATCGTTGGTGCACCGATGAGTTGAGGCGCCATGAGAATCGGATTCATCGGAAGTGGACGCATCGGTCGTACCGTCGCACAACTCGCGGTCAATCAGGGCCATGACGTTGTGCTCAGCAATTCGCGCGGCCCGGACACTCTTGCCGACGTGGTGGCGCAACTCGGGCCCCAAGCCTCGGCGGCCACGGTGGAGGACGCCGCGGCAGCCGGTGACATCGTCGTAGTAGCGATCCCGCTGCACGCCTACGAGCAGGTGCCGGTCGCACCGCTCGCCGGCAAGATCGTCCTCGACGCCAACAACTACTACCCCCAGCGCGACGGCCACATCGCCGCACTCGACTCGGGCGAGACGACGAGCGCTGAATTGCTGGCTGCGCACCTGCCGACATCGCGGGTGGTCAAGGTGTTCAACACCATCGAGTCGAGCCAGCTGGCCAGCCACGGTCAACCGGCCGGCTCCGACAACCGGCGAGCCCTGCCGATCGCCGGTGACGACGCCGAGGCAAAACAGATCGTTACCGACCTGCTCGACTCGTTCGGGTACGACGTCGTCGACGCCGGTCCGCTCGCCCAGGGACGCCGCTTCGAACCCAATACGCCACCGTATGGCCCGCGGCTGACGGCTGGGCAGCTACGCGAAGCCCTCGCCGGCTGACCACCTCGGGTCAGCGCAGCACGATGCAGCCGCGCTCGGTCAGCTCCGCCAGCCAGGCAGGCTCGGCCAGGTCGCGGTTCCACCGCAAGTCGAGTTTCTCCAGCACAGGCAGGGCTCTCAGCTCATCGGGCAGTGCCCGTAGGCCGTTGTTGCGCAGGTCAATCCTGCGCAGGCTCACCAGCCCACCGATCTCGGCCGGGAGTTCGCCGATGGCGTTGTCGCGCAGGCTGAGTTCGCGCAGGTCGGTGAGTCCGCCAATCGCGGCGGGTAGGCGGAGCAACTCGTTCCCGCGCAGGTGAAGCTCACGCAGCTTGGTCAAACACCCAATGGTTGAAGGCAATTCGCTGAGCTCGGCGTGCTCGGCGCGCAGTTCGATCAGTCCGGTCAGCGCACCGAGTCCGGCCGCCAGCGTCCGCAACGAATTGCTCGACACATTCAGGTACCGCAGCCGCGACAGCCGGCATATCCCTTCAGGCAAGGCGGTCAGCTGATTGTCGTGCACGTACAGGTAGCCATCGAGGTCCGGTAGGCGATCCGGCAGCACCGCGAGCCGGTTGTGACCGAGGTCGAGCATGTGCAACCCGGACAGCTCGGCGATCGACGCCGGAACCGTGCGCAGCCGATTGCCCGCCAGGTTGAGCAGCCGCAACTGACGCAACTGCCCGATCGACTCGGGTAGTTCGGCGATCTCGTTTGCCCAGGCGGAGAGCTCTACGAGATCCGGCGGAAGGGCCGGCAGCGACGTGAGCCCTTGCCGATCGAGCAGAAGGGACGTCATGTCCGGCGGCGGCGCGCGATCTCGGCAAGAGTCACTGCGGCGGCCACCGATGCGTTCAGCGATTCGGCGGCGCCGGCCATCGGGATCGAGATGGTCAGGTCGCAAGTCTCCCCGACCAGTCGGGACAGCCCGCGCCCCTCCGAGCCGACGACCACCACGATTGGATCGTCGGCGGTCTGCAGATCGTCGAGCGACGTCGTGCCGTCGGCGTCCAACCCGGCCACGAACAAGCCGGCCTGCTGGCAATCCTTGAGCGCACGCACCAGGTTGGTCACCCGAGCGACCGGGATCCGTGCCGCGGTACCCGCCGACGTGCGCCACGCCGCAGCGGTGACGCCGGCGGCTCGACGCTGCGGCAAGACGATGCCGTGCGCCCCGAAGGCGACCGCGCTGCGGATGATGGCGCCGAGGTTGCGCGGATCGGTAACACCGTCGAGGGCGACGAGCAGGGGCGCCGTCGTCGACTCCGTCGCGCGGGCCAGCAGATCGGGCAACGCGATGTAGCCGAACGGCGGTACCTGCAGGGCGATGCCCTGGTGCAGTAGCCCTCCGGTCATCCGATCGAGCTCACCGCGACTGACCTCGAGCAGCGCGATGCCACGCTTGCCGGCCAGGCGCACCGCGTCGGTGATCCGCTCGTCGGCCTCGATGCCGATGGCTACGTACATCGCGGTCGCCGGCACTTTCGCCCGCAGCGCCTCGGCAACCGGATTGCGCCCGACCAGCAACTCCGGGGCCTCAGCACCGCGCGCCTTGGCCGCGCCGCGTGCCCGATCGCGGGTGGCTGCGACCTTCGCCCGACGGGCGGCCGGGTGGCCGGTACGGTCCTCGGCGCGCGGCGTTGGGCCCCTACCTCGCAACGCCTGCCGGCCCTGACCGCCCGAGCCCGAAGTCGCGCCCTTCTTGGATTTGCGAATTGCGCCGCGTCGACTCGAATTCCCCGCCACCCTCATCGCCCCCGCAACGTCCACCGGGGACCGGACGAGGTGTCCTCGACCAGTACCCCCGCCTCGGCCAGCTGGTCGCGGATCGCGTCGGCCGCAGCGAAGTCTTTGCGGCCGCGGGCCGCCTGCCGTTGCCCGAGCGCCACCCGAACCAGACTGTCCACAGTGGACAGCAGGTCGGACGAGCCGCCATCTGCCCATTCCCACGGGCTGATGCCGAGAATCGACGTAGCCACCTGAACGCCACCGAGCGCTGACCGAACCGCGTCCTTGTCGCCCCGATCGAGCGCGGCATTGCCCTCGCGGACAAGCGAGTGCAGGACGCCCAGCGCCGCGGGCACCCCGAGGTCGTCGTCCATTGCGGCCGCAAACCCGGCCGGAACCTCGCCGATAAGCTCCAACCTCCCGTCCGAACCGCCCAGCAATTCGCTGGCCCGCTGGACGAAGCCCTCGATGCGGCTGTACGCAGAAGCGGCTTCGTCCAGGGCCTCGGGCGAGTACTCCATGTTCGAGCGGTAGTGCGCGGCGCCGAGGTAGTACCGCACCTCGACCGGACGCCAATTCTTGACGATCTCGGTGACGAGCAGAGAATTGCCCAGCGATTTCGACATCTTCTCGCCGCCGATGGTCAACCAGGCATTGTGCATCCAGTACCGGGCGAACGGGTCTCCCACTGCGACGGACTGCGCGATCTCGTTCTCGTGATGCGGGAAGACGAGATCGAGGCCGCCGCCGTGGATGTCGAACTGCGGCCCCAGGTATTTGGTCGCCATCGCCGAGCATTCGAGATGCCAGCCCGGACGGCCCGGACCCCAAGGCGTCGGCCACGACGGCTCACCGGGCTTGGCCGACTTCCACAGGGCAAAGTCGCGCGGATCGCGCTTGCGGTCCTCGCCCTCGGTGTCGCCGGCCGGATGCATCGCGTCGAGCTTCTGCCGAGACAGCGCTCCGTACGCGGGGAACGAGCGCACGTCGAAGTAGACGTCGCCGTCTGCGGTGTAGGCATTGCCCTTGTCGATCAACCGCTGCATCAGGTCGATCATCTCGGTGACGTGCCCGGTGGCCCGTGGCTCGTAGGTCGGGCGCAGGCAGCCGAGAGTGTCGTACGCCCAGGTGAACGCGCGCTCGTTGACGGAGGCCCAGGCCCACCAGGGTTGTCCCGCCTCGGCCGACTTGCGCAGGATCTTGTCGTCGATGTCGGTCACGTTGCGAATGAACGTGACGTCGTAACCCGAATGCGTCAGCCAACGGCTGAGAATGTCGAAGTTGACGCCGGACCGAATGTGGCCGATATGCGGCGGAGCCTGCACCGTCGCACCACACAGATAGATCGACGCCTTGCCGGGTTCAAGCGGCTCGAAGGGCCGCAATGACCGGGTCGCGGTGTCGTAAATGTGCAGCGTCACTGCGCCATCGTAGTGCTGCGACCGAGATGCCCTTGGCCAGAGCAGCCAGAAGGAGCAAACAGCGTCAGCGCTCGAAAACCCAATTCGGCGTTAGGCGAACCACGACGCGGACATGATCGGTGCCCAGATCACCCGTGTAGGTCTCGCCGTCGTATTTCCACGACAGCTCCTCGATCAACTCCGGGCCGCCCTCTGTGGTCATCGTCGTCGATCCGTTGACGGAGAAAAACGAATAAGGGGTGGCCGGATCCCAGAACACGACGCTCGCGCGCGGATCACGACGCAGATTGCGCTCCTTTGCGCGGCCGATGATCGTCGAGACAAGAATGTCGTCACCGTCGCGCTTGGCCCATACAACCGTGCTCTGCGGGCTGCCGTCCTTGCGCACGGTCGACAACGTGACGAACGTTGCCGCGTCGAGAAGATCCTTTGCCCCTTGGGGTAGTTGCACACTCATACCACCATCTTGCCGATGGCACTGCGCTGCCATGATCGGCCCCCGGTACGGTCGGCGAATGCTGCAGCCTGAGTCGATCGCCGTTGCCAGCGGGCGTCCCGAGCGCACCCATCGAGCGCCGCTCAGCACCCCGATCGTGCTCTCCGCCCCGTTCCACCACGGCCCGGACGACAACTACTACCTGCGCCAGGGCAGTAGCGACACGATCCGCTCGTTCGAGGACGCCGTCGGCGCGCTCGAAGGCGGCCAGGCACTCGCGTTCGGCTCCGGAATGGCCGCGGTCGCCGCCGTCGTCGAGGGACAGCCGACCGGCACCGTCGCGGTAAGCCCCCGGCAGGGTTACACCGGCACGGGCACGATCTTCGCGATGCAGCAGCAACTCGGCCGGATGACGGTGCGCGAGGTCGACGTCACCGACACCGACGCTGTGCTCGCGGCCCTGCCCGGCGCCAACCTCCTGTGGCTCGAGTCGCCGACGAACCCCATGCTCGGAGTGGCCGATCTGCCCGTCCTGATCGAGGCGGCGCACGAGGCCGGGGCCATCGTCTGCGTCGACTCGACGTTCAACACACCGCTGATCCTGCGGCCGCTCGACTTCGGCGCGGACGTCGTCATGCATTCCGCGACGAAGTACCTGGCCGGGCACTCGGACGTGCTGATGGGCGTGCTCGTCACCCGCTCGGAGTCGCTGGGCCAGGCCCTGCGGACCCGGCGCGACTTCACCGGCGCGATCCCCGGTGCCCTCGAGTCATATCTCGCGTTGCGTGGCCTGCGGACCCTGGCGGTACGGATGGAACGCGCGCAGGCAAACGCGACGGAGTTGGCCACTCGCCTGAACACCCATCCCGCCGTCACGCGGGTGCGCTACCCGGGACTGCCCGACGATCCGTCGCACGAGCGGGCAACCCGGCTGCATCGCGGGTACGGCGCGATGGTGTCCTTCGAGGTCGCCGGTACCGCCGACGACGCCGAGAAGGTGTGCCAGTCGGTCGAGCTGATCGCCCACGCGACCAGCCTCGGCGGCGTCGAGACCCTGATCGAGCGCCGGGCCCGTTACGCCGTGGACGCCCAGCGGGGCACCCCCGAGACGTTGTTGCGCATGTCGGTCGGCATCGAGCACGTCGAGGACCTGTGGGCCGACCTGACCCAGGCCCTGGCGAACATTGCGCACATTGCGCAACCCGCTCCGGCCTGACACCGGAGGAAGTTGCGCAATCGCGTTTAGGTACGGGTGATCAGTGCCGTCGCCATGGCGGCGATGCCCTCGCCCCGGCCGGTCAGCCCCAATCCATCGGTGGTCGTGGCGCCGACCGTGACCGGCGCGCCGACCGCGGCCTTTAGCACCGCCTCGGCCTCGGCCCGGCGCGGGCCGATCTTGGGCGCGTTGCCGATCACCTGGATCGCGACGTTGCCCACCGTCCAACCCGCCTCGGTCAGGCGCGCGACGACCTCGCCGAGCAGGGACAGCCCCGATGCGCCGGCCCGGCGTGGATCGGCGGTGCCGAACACCGCGCCCACATCGCCCAGTCCGGCGGCCGACAGCAGCGCGTCGCAGGCGGCATGGGCCGCGACGTCGCCGTCGGAGTGACCGCTGCAGCCGTCGACGCCCGGCCACAACAGCCCGGCCAGCCAGCATGGTCGCCCGGCTTCGATCGGGTGAACGTCAACGCCGATCCCGGTCCGGATCGTCATCGCGCTGCCACCGCCTCGGCGAGCACGAGGTCCCACGGCCGGGTGATCTTGAACGCCTCGTCAGCACCGTCCACGACGACGACCGTGCCGCCGTGCGCTTCGACCAGGCCGGCGTCGTCGGTGACATCGCCGACCGCTGCGGCCTCGTGCGCTGCGACGAGCACATTGCGGCCGAATCCCTGCGGGGTCTGCACGGCCCACAACGTCGACCGGTCGAGGGTCTCAGCCACGACGCCGCCCGCGGCCACGCGCTTGATCGTGTCGGTGACCGGCCGGGCGGGGATCACCGCGTCGGCGCCGGCGGCCAGCGCGGCGAGCACTCGATCGATCACCTCGGCCGGGACGAAGGGACGCGCCACATCGTGCACGAGCACCGTGTCGACGTCGGCCGCCAGCGTCGCGAGGCCGGCACCGACGGACTGCTGGCGGGTCGCGCCTCCGGCGACCACCGTGACGTCGTCGCCGGCCTTTCGTGCGGTCTGCTCGGACTGCTCAATGTGGCCGGCCGGCACCACGAGCACGAGATCACGCACGGCCGCATGCGCGATGAACGGAGCGAGCGCGTGTTCGAGCAAGGTCCGCCCACGAACCTCGCAGAATGCCTTAGGGACGGACGCACCAAGACGGCGACCGTCGCCTGCCGCAACAAGAATGGCGGCGACGGTCAGATGACCGTACGCCGCCATTCCCGAGCGTTGAATCAGGCGACAGCCTCGGCGAGCACCTCGTCGAGGACCAGTTCTGCCTTGTCTTCATTGGTGCCCTCGGCCAGTGCAAGTTCGCTGACCAGGATCTGCCGGGCCTTCGCCAGCATGCGCTTCTCACCCGCGGACAGGCCGCGGTCCTTGTCGCGCCGCCACAGGTCGCGAACGACCTCGGCGACCTTGTTGACATCGCCCGAAGCGAGCTTCTCACCGTTGGCCTTGTAACGCCGCGACCAGTTGGTGGGCTCCTCGGTGTGCGGGGCGCGCAGAACCTCGAACACCCGATCGAGACCCTCCTGCCCTACGACATCACGAACGCCGACGATCTCTGCATTGTCAGCTGGCACGAGAACGGTCAGATCGCCCTGAGCAACCTTCAGCTTCAGGTAGATCTTGGTTTCGCCCCGTATCGTCCGCTCCTCGATTGCCTCGATTTTCGCCGCCCCGTGATGGGGATAAACGACGGTCTCGCCGACCTTGAACGTCATGTGTGCGGGCCCCTTTCCACTGTCTCAAGGGTAACACGGAGCACATGACACCTAAGGTCATTATGTACGAATTGTTCCGTGACGCTTTTCCGACCGATACGGTAGGGAAACAGCCACTCGCGCAGTCCCGGCGGCCGCTCGCAGGGGCGCGTTGGCCGCTCGCTAGGCTGTCGGCGGTCGCTGTCGGCCGGCTATGCCACAGCGACAGTGGCCAGACGGTGGCCAGAAGGAGACGTCGTGAACGCAGCGCCGAGTAGCGCCCGCCGCATCGGCATCGGTGCCCTCACGGTCGCGGTGCTGACGCTCACTGGCTGCGCGGCCGGCCAGCACGCGCAGACCGCTGACGAGGTCCCGGTCGTCGATGGCGTGATGGCGAACGCAGGCCCGGTCGCCCTGCGGGCCGTAACGGTTGCCCCGCCCACCGACAACAGCTTCCCAGCCAATGGCGACGCCCCGATGCAGATGGTCATCATCAACGACGGCACGGCCGACGACCAGCTCGAAAGCGTCACCACCTCCGCGGCGAGCCAGGTCCGGTTCTTCTCCAGCCTGCCCGCGGCCGACTCATCCGCGCCCGCTTCCACCGACTCGTCGAGCCCGGAGACCACGCCAAGCGAGACGCCCTCCGGCGGCGAATCCTCCTCGTCCACTTCGTCCTCCTCGACCGCGGATGTCGGCACGATCCAGTCGATCAACCTGCCGATGGGCCGCGCGACCTCGATCGGGTACACGCCTGATCTTCCGCAGATCCAGCTGCACGGGCTGACCAGCCAGCTGTTCCCGTCGGAGTCGTTCCCGATCACGTTCCAGTTCGCCAAGGCCGGTTCGGTCACCTTCACGGTGTCGGTGCACCTGGCGCCGGGACCGTCGTCGACGCCGACGCTCGACGTAGCCCCGACCGCCGCCGACTGAGGCACGCCCCGGCAGGCGGTGAGCTGGCCGGCCGCCCGACATAGCCGATAGTGGCCCGGCAGCCAAGAATTGACGTCATGACCCAGCCGCAGCCCGTCGCCGTCGTCACCGGCGCCAACCGCGGTATCGGGCTCGAGGTGTGCCGCCAGCTTGCGGTCGGCGGATACGCAGTCGTGCTCGGCGCTCGCGATCTGCACAAAGGCCGCCAGGCCGCTGCGCAGTTGGGACGCGACGACATCATCGCCTGCCAGCTTGACGTGTCCGACGACGACAGCGTGCGGGCCGCGGCTGAATGGATCACCGAGCGATTCGGCCGCTGCGACGCCCTGGTCAACAACGCCGCGATCCTCTACGACACGGGCGCCCGGGCCGAGAGCGCCGATCTCGCCGTCATCCACGAAGCCATGGAGACCAACCTGTTCGGAGCATGGCGCACGACGCTGGCCCTGCTGCCGCTGCTGCGCAGATCCGCACGCGGGCGGATCGTCAATGTCTCGAGCGAAGCCGGCTCGCTCGCCTCGATGGGCGCGGGCACACCGGCATACCAGGTCAGCAAGGCCGCGCTGAACGCCCTGACACGCACGCTCGCCGCCGAACTGCGCTCGACCCGGATCCTGGTCAACGCGATCTGTCCCGGGTGGACTGCGACGGACATGGGCGGTCACGCCGGCCGACCGGTCGCCGAGGGCGCTGCGTCGGTTGTCTGGGGCGTGACGCTGCCTGACGACGGGCCCACCGGCGGCTTCTTTCGTGATGGCACGCCGCTCCGTTGGTAATCAGTGGCGCGATTTCGCGTGGCGGACGCGGATTCTGTCGGTGGCCATCCATACGGTGACGACGTGACCAAGCCCAGTGCTGCGCGCCGCTCGGCGTCCTATCGGTGCGAGGAGTGCGGCGCCACCTCGCTGCGCTGGGTCGGCCGCTGCCCCGAGTGCCAGGCGTGGGGCAGCGTTGCCGAGGTCGGCTCGGGGGCGCGGGCGCAGGTCGGCGGTCAAGGCCGCCCCGGTCCAGCACGCTGCGCGCCCGATCGCCGAACTCGACCCTGGCATCGCCCGGGCACGCCCCACCGGGGTCTCCGAACTCGATCGCGTCCTCGGCGGGGGGCTCGTACCCGGGTCGGTCGTGCTGCTGGCCGGCGAGCCGGGCGTCGGCAAGTCCACGCTCCTGCTCGACGTCGCCCATCGCTTCTCCTCGGGCGGACAGCCCGCACTGATCGTCACGGGCGAGGAGTCACCGGCTCAGGTCCGCCTGCGCGCCGAACGCATCGGCGCCGTGCACCCGTCGCTCTACCTCGCCGCCGAGAACGACCTTGGCGCGCTGCTGACGCACGTCGATCAGGTATCGCCCGGCCTGCTCGTCGTCGACTCGGTGCAGACCATCTCAACCGACACCGTCGACAGCGCGGCGGGCGGAGTACCGCAGATCCGGGCGGTCGCCGCGGCGTTGATCGCGGTGGCGAAGGAGCGCGGCATTGCGACCGTGCTCGTCGGGCACGTCACCAAGGACGGCTCGATCGCCGGGCCGCGGGTGCTCGAGCATCTTGTCGACGTCGTGTTGCACTTCGAGGGCGACCGGCACTCGTCGCTGCGGCTCATCCGCGCGACGAAGAACCGCTACGGCGCGGCCGACGAGATCGGCTGTTTCGAGATGCGCGAGGACGGCATCGTCGGGCTGACCGACCCCTCCGGGCGGTTCCTGTCCGAACGGGCGAGCGCCGTGGCGGGCACGTGCGTCACGGTGTGCATCGAAGGCAAGCGGCCACTGGTCACCGAGGTACAGGCGCTGGTTGCGCGTTCGGCCAACGGCGGCACGCCGCGCCGGTCGGTCACCGATCTCGACTCGGGCCGGGTCGCCATGCTGCTGGCAATTCTGGCCCGGCACGGCGGCATTGGCCTGAGCGACTTCGAGGTCTATGCGGCCACCGTCGGGGGCTTGCGGGCGGCCGAACCCGCGTGCGATCTCGCAATTGCGCTGGCCCTGGCATCGGCCTCCCGCGACCTCGCCCTGCCGCAAACCCTGTGCGCGATCGGTGAAGTGTCGCTGTCCGGCGATGTACGGCGCGTCGCCGGCCTCGAACGCCGCATCGCCGAGGCGGCTCGGCTCGGCTTCACCGTCGCGCTCGTCCCCGGTGGGCACGCTGCCGAACCGGCCAGACCCGCCAAGGCGGCCTCCGGCTCATCCTCTCAAGGCATCGACATCATTCCGGTTGCCACCTTGACCGATGCGCTGGCGAGCATTGCCAACCTCCGCGCCCGGGTAGGCGAGGCCCGCCGTCCGGCGCTGCGCACCATCCAGGGCGGCAGGTCGCCAACCTGAAACGCTTGCCCAGACGCATATTCGGTGCCAGACAGACCTAGACTGGTCGCGGGCCAGTCGACCCAAGGGCCGGCAGGGGGGAGGCGGCGTGCCAACCAGCGAGCGCGATGATGCGCTGCGGGTCGTCCTCGCGACGGTCGCGCCTGGTACCTGGCTGCGTGACGGACTCGAGCGCATCCTGCGGGGCAACACCGGCGCGCTGCTCGTCATCGGATTCGACAGCACGGTCGACTCGCTGTGCACCGGCGGCTTTCCGCTAGACGTCGAATCCTCGGCGACCCGCCTGCGCGAACTGGCGAAGATGGACGGCGCGGTCGTGCTGTCCTCCGACGGCACCCGCATCCTGCGGGCCGCGACGCACCTCATGCCCGATCCAGCCATCGACACTGACGAATCCGGCACCCGGCACCGCACGGCGCAGCGGGTGGCCATGCAGACCGGCCACCCGGTCATCTCGGTGTCGCAGTCCATGCGGATCATCGGCCTCTACGTCGGCAATCGCCGCTACGTCCTGGAGAGCAGTGGCGAACTACTCGGCCGGGCCAACCAGGCGATCGCCACGCTCGAGCGATACAAGGCACGCCTGGACGAGGTCTCGAACACGTTGTCCGCGCTGGAGATCGAGGATCTCGTTACGGTGCGCGACGCCGCAATGGTTTCCCAGCGCCTGGAGATGGTGCGCCGCATCGCCGACGAGATCACCGGCTATGTCGTCGAATTGGGCACGGACGGCCGCCTGCTCGCGCTCCAACTCGAGGAACTCATGGCCGGAGTCGACGCCGACCGCGACCTGATCGCGCGCGACTACCTGCCTGGGGGACGCTACGTGCGCACCTCGGAGCAGGTGCGGGCCGAACTGGCGAACCTGTCGGCCACCGACCTGCTCGACCTCGGCCTGGTGGCCAAGGCGATGGGCTTCGCCGGGGGCGCCGAGGCGCTCGACGGTGTCGCCAGCCCGCGTGGGTATCGGCTGCTGGCGCGAGTGCCACGGCTGCCCGGCCCCATCCTCGACCAGGTCGTCGAGCACTTCGACGGCCTGCAGAAGTTGCTCGCCGCCACCGTCGAGGACCTGCAGGGCGTCGACGGCGTCGGCGAACCACGCGCCCGGGGCGTCCGCGAGGCGATATCGCGTCTGGCCGACGCGTCGATCATCGACCGCTACCCCTGATCGCCTGCACTCGGACTCGGCGACCTCCCGGCTGCCCGACCGTCCCGATCGCTCACCGGACCGGCGACTCGGCCCCGACGCTCACCCCGATATCGGCACTGAACTGGCGACCTCCCGGCTGCCCAAGCGCTCACCCCGATATGGCCGTGCACTCGAACTTGGCGACCGGCACCCCGTCATGGCCAGCCAGTCGGTTCGGTCGCGGCCGTATCGTCTGGCCACTCAGCGATTGCCGTTCGGTCAGCGGGTGAGGGTGAACATCTTCGAGGTTCCGTCGATCTGACCGAGGCGGACCTTCAGCGTGTAGTTCCCGACGCCGACCCGCATCCGGTTGCCGGCGCACCGCGGTTGCGACGAGAGTCCCGTCCACAAGATCGAGCGGCGCACCGTCTTCGCCGGCATCAACGTGACCTGGTTGCTGCCCGGCTTGACCTTGCAGTCGTGGCTTCCCCACACCCGTGATTCGCCGTTGTAGACGAGCAATTCGATCTGGCCGTCGGAAAGATCAGTGATGCACGGGGCTTCACCCGTATTGGTCACCTGGATCTCCAGAGTGGGCTGCTGACCGACCCGGTAATGCGACGCCGGCGTCACCCCTTGAATCCGCAGCACGGAGGGCACGCAGGTCACCGGTGCCACGGTCGGGGTCGGCGGACGTGATCGGGCGGACGATTTCGTCGATGCACCACCGGACGCCCCGGACAGATCGTGGCCCGACGGCGTCGGTTTGTCCCCGCCGGACAGGAATATGACATACACGGTCAGCCCGGCGAGCAGCACAGCGCCGACGATCAGCAGACGCCGCCGCCAGTAGACGGTGGTGGGAAGTGAACCAATTGGGCGGAGCATCGTCGCGACACGTTATCCGAACTCGCAATGCGAGGCTGACTGGGAGACTCAGGCGGTGGATTTCCGGCCGGCCCTGCTCGATTGGTATGACGCGGCGGCACGTGAACTGCCGTGGCGAGCGCCTGATGCGACACCATGGGCGGTCCTCGTCAGCGAGGTCATGCTGCAGCAGACGCCGGTGAACCGAGTGCTGCCCGCCTACGAAGCATGGATGGCGCGGTGGCCAACGCCTGCCGCCCTCGCGACAGCGACGCCGGGTGACGCGGTCCGCATGTGGCACAAGCTCGGCTACCCGCGCCGGGCGCTGCGCCTGTACGAGTGCGCGGTCGTCCTGGTCGAGCGTTTCGACGGGCAGGTTCCCGCGGACGTCCCCACGTTGCTGGGCCTTCCCGGAGTGGGCGCCTACACGGCACGCGCGGTGGCGGCGTTCGCGTTCGGGCAGCGCGAGCCGGTCGTCGACACGAACGTGCGCCGCGTGGTTGCCCGGCTCGTCGCCGGGAACGCCGAGGCGGGGCGGCCCTCGGCGTCGCGCGATCACGATGCGGTCACCGCTCTGCTGCCGGCCCAGCCGCGCCTGGCGGCTCGCGTCAGCGTGGCCCTGATGGAACTCGGGGCGCTGGTCTGCACGGCCCGGGCACCCCGCTGCACCGACTGCCCGGTGCGCGATTCATGCGCCTGGCGGCTGGCCGGCTCGCCGGAGTACCACGGCCCGCGGGTGCGCCCGCAACGCTTCGCCGGCACCGACCGCCAGGTTCGTGGCCTGCTGATGGACGTGCTGCGCGGATCGCCGGACCCGGTACATCGACCTGCCCTGGACGTCGTCTGGCCGGACGCTGCCCAGCGCGACCGCGCGCTCGATGCCTTGATCGCCGACGGCCTGATCGACCCGCTACCCGACGGGCGCTACGCCCTGCCGGGCCAACCATCGAGCAGCCAGCCGTAGCGCCGCACCCCGTTGTGCCCGTTACCCGGCCCGCACTGGACCGCGACCCGGCTCTTGGTGTCCATCGTCTTCTTGATCATCTCTGCCCAGGCAGCGAGCGATGGCACGTCGAGCAGAGATGATCAAGGAGCGGTCGGGGAACGGCAGCTCTGCTGCAGCACGTCGCGCACAGAAAGGGCCGCCCTCCCCGGTCCGGGGAGGGCGGCCCTTTCAAGCTGCTGGACCAGCGGATCGCAACGGCGCGATCCGCCCGAGCGCTACTCGGTGATGACGTCTGCCGGCACTGCGACGTCCGGCAGGACAGCCGGCTTGGCCTCGCCGCGGAAGGTGAACGTGCCGTTCTTCTCGTTGCCGTCCTCGCTGGGCACAGCGTCGACGACCACGATCTGACCGGCCGCAAGCTCGCCGAACAGGATCTTCTCCGACAGGGCGTCCTCGATCTCGCGCTGGATGGTGCGACGCAGCGGCCGGGCACCCAGCACCTGGTCGTAACCCTTCTTCGCGAGCAACTTCTTCGCCTCGGCGGTGAGCTCCAGGCCCATGTCCTTGTTGCGCATCTGGGTATCGAGCCGCGCGATCATCAGGTCGACGATCTCGACGATCTCCGCCTCGGTCAGCTGGTGGAACACGATCGTGTCGTCGATGCGGTTGAGGAACTCAGGCCGGAAGTGCTGCTTGAGCTCGTCGTTGACCTTCTGCTTCATCCGGTCGTAGTTCGACGACTCGTCGTTGGACGCCTGGAAGCCCAGGTTCACCGACTTGGACACGTCGCGCGTGCCGAGGTTGGTGGTCAGGATCAGCACCGTGTTCTTGAAGTCGACGATGCGTCCCTGGCCATCGGTAAGACGGCCGTCCTCCAGCACCTGCAGCAGCGTGTTGAACACGTCCGGGTGGGCCTTCTCGACCTCGTCGAACAGCACGACGGAGAAGGGCTTGCGGCGCACCTTCTCGGTTAGCTGGCCGCCCTCGTCGTAGCCGACGTAGCCGGGAGGGGCACCGACGAGCCGCGACACGGTGTACCGGTCGTGGAACTCGGACATGTCGAGGTGGATCAGCGAGTCCTCGTCGCCGAACAGGAACTCGGCAAGCGCCTTGGCCAGCTCCGACTTACCGATGCCTGACGGTCCGGCGAAGATGAACGAGCCGCCGGGACGCTTCGGGTCCTTCAGGCCGGCCCGGGTGCGCCGGATGGCCTGCGAGACCGCCTTGACCGCCTGGGCCTGGCCGACGACCCGCTTGTGCAGTTCGTCCTCCATGCGCAGCAGGCGTGCCGTTTCCTCCTCGGTGAGCTTGAAGACCGGAATGCCGGTCCAGGTCGCGAGCACCTCAGCGATCTGCTCGTCGTCGACCTCGGCCACGACGTCCATGTCGCCGGCCTTCCACTCCTGCTCACGCTTGGCCTTGTCGGCGAGCAGCGTCTTCTCCTTGTCGCGGAGTCCTGCGGCCTTCTCGAAGTCCTGCGCGTCGATCGCGGATTCCTTCTCGCGGCGCACCTCGGAGATGCGCTCGTCGAACTCGCGCAGATCTGGCGGCGCGGTCATGCGCCGGATGCGCATGCGCGAGCCCGCCTCGTCGATCAGGTCGATCGCCTTGTCGGGCAGGAACCGGTCGGAGATGTAGCGATCCGCGAGGCCCGCTGCGGCAACCAGTGCCGCATCGGTGATCGAGACGCGGTGGTGCGCCTCGTACCGGTCGCGTAGCCCCTTGAGGATCTCGATGGTGTGCGCCACGGTCGGCTCGCCCACCTGCACCGGCTGGAAGCGGCGCTCGAGGGCGGCGTCCTTCTCCAGGTACTTGCGGTACTCGTCGAGCGTGGTGGCGCCGATGGTCTGCAGTTCGCCACGAGCCAGCATCGGCTTGAGGATCGAGGCCGCATCGATAGCACCCTCGGCGGCACCGGCACCCACGAGCGTGTGGATCTCGTCGATGAACATGATGATGTCGCCGCGGGTGCGGATCTCCTTGAGGACCTTCTTCAGGCGTTCCTCGAAGTCACCGCGGTATCTCGACCCGGCCACGAGGGAGCCGAGGTCGAGGGTGTACAGCTGCTTGTCCTTGAGCGTCTCGGGCACCTCGCCCTTGACGATCGCCTGGGCCAGTCCCTCGACGACGGCCGTCTTGCCGACGCCGGGCTCGCCGATCAGGACCGGGTTGTTCTTGGTGCGCCGCGAGAGCACCTGCATCAGCCGCTCGATTTCCTTCTCCCGGCCGATGACCGGGTCGAGCTTGCCCTCGCGGGCGGCCTGGGTCAGGTTGCGGCCGAACTGGTCGAGCACGAGCGACGTCGACGGCGTGGCCTCCGACGCGGTGCCGGCCGGCTCCTTGGCCTGGTAGCCGTTGAGCAGCTGGATGACCTGCTGGCGGACCTTGTTCAGGTCGGCGCCGAGCTTGACCAGCACCTGCGCGGCCACGCCCTCACCCTCGCGGATGAGGCCGAGCAGGATGTGCTCGGTGCCGATGTAGTTGTGGCCGAGCTGCAACGCCTCGCGCAGCGACAGCTCGAGGACCTTCTTGGCCCGCGGCGTGAACGGGATGTGCCCGCTCGGCGCCTGCTGGCCCTGGCCGATTATCTCCTCGACCTGGGAGCGCACGGCCTCCAGTGAGATGCCGAGCGACTCGAGAGCCTTGGCAGCGACGCCTTCGCCCTCGTGAATCAGCCCCAGCAAGATGTGCTCGGTGCCGATGTAGTTGTGGTTGAGCATCCGGGCCTCTTCTTGGGCCAGGACGACAACCCGACGCGCGCGGTCGGTGAACCTCTCGAACATTAGACAGCTCCTTCCGCGCCTCAAGTGCAGAACACAGACGATCGGCTCGGTGCTCTTCCGCTACGCCCCGTCACCTCGTCGTGACGGCTGCACAGCGCGTTCCGTATCGACTCTACTGCCGCTGTGTTACGTGCAACGTCGCGGATCGAGCACGAGATCGTCTTTTGTGCTTGTGCCACCCGGCGCGAAGTCGGTGGCACATAGCGGCTCAACGACCGGGGAGGGGCTGTGATGCCCGAGTAACGTCCGCTGACAGCGAACGTCTCCGACCGTCCGGAACGCAGGCTCCGCGCCGCCGAGGATCGGTCATCGACTTGTCACGAATTCGCCCGGGCTGGCCTGCGCGAAGGCACGCCGGCCCACGTGATCTCCCGCCGTGCGGCGCTCGCACAAGGGCTAGCCCAGCACCCCTGGGTGGCCGGGGTCGTCGCCCCGGTGGGCGATGCGATTTGCCTCGTCGACGAACACGATCTTGGGGCGGTACGCCTTCGCCTCGATGTCGGGTACGGCCGCATAGCTGATCACGATGACCAGGTCGCCGGTCGCGATCAGGTGAGCTGCCGCGCCGTTGATCCCGATCACGCCGGATCCGCGGTCGCCCTCGATGACGTAGGTCTCCAGCCGCGCCCCGTTGGTCACGTCGACGACAGCCACCTGTTCGCCGGGGAGTAGATCAGCGGCGTCCATGAGATCGGGGTCGATCGTGATCGATCCGACGTAGTGCAGGTCGGCCTGGGTGACAGTGGCTCGATGGATCTTGCTCTTGAGCATCGTGCGGTACACGTGGCGAGCCTAGGTCGAGGTCCGGGCGCTCGCCGATAGGAGATGCGTCTCAGCCGCGCAGCAGACCAGTGACGGCCGGCGATTGTCTAGACCACTGGCCGGATAGCCCCTAAGGTCGGATTCAGCAGCTTCCGCCCGCTGTGCGAGGAGACGTCATGCGAATCCGTTCTCTCACTGCCATTGCCGCCGTCGGACTGGTCGCCGCATCCATGGCGGCCGGCACCGCATCGACCGCGAGCGCAGCGGCGCCCGGATCCGGCACTGCCGCCGCGATTGGCAAACTCGTCGACGGAATGACGCTCGAGCAGAAGGTCGGCCAGTTGTTCGCGACCTACGTCTACGGCGACTCCGCGACAACAACCGACCCGGCGTACACAACGCAGAACCAGGCCCTCTACGGCGTCGACAACGGAGCCCAGGTGGTCGCCAAGTACCACCTCGGCAGCGTCATCTACTTCGCCTGGAGTGGGAATCTCGCCAATCCGGCGCAGATCGCGACCTTGTCGAACGGCCTGCAGCAATCCGCGAGCGACAACGGCGGCCCGCCGCTGCTGATCAGTACCGACCAGGAGGGCGGCAACGTGACGCGGATCGGCGCGCCGGTTGCCGTCTCGCCCGGCAACATGGCGATTGGCGCGACGTTCTCACCCGCGGACTCGTTCGCGATGTCGCACGCGACCGGTCAGCAACTGCATGCTCTTGGCATCGATGTCGACGACGCCCCCGTGGTCGACACGAACACCAACCCGGCCAACACCGCCGACGGCCCGCGCTCGTTCGGCGATCGCGCGGGGCCGGTCTCCGCGATGGCGGCAGCGTCCGTGCTCGGCTACGAAACGGCCGGAGTGGCAGCTACCGCAAAGCATTTCCCCGGTCTTGGCAGCACGAGCATCAATACCGACAACGGCATTGCGATCAGCGACGAGACGCGGGCGCAATTCGACGCGAACGACCTGCCGCCGTTCCGCGCCGCAATCGCCGCCGGCGTCGACGAGATCATGGCCGCGCACATCGTCGCGCCCGCACTCGATCCGTCCGGCGCGCCGGCCAGCCTGTCCAAGCCGATCGTCACCGATCTGCTGCGCAACCAGTTGCACTACAACGGCGTCGTCGTCACCGACGCGCTCAGCGCCGCGGCATTGCAGAACGTCGATCCGGCCGAACGCGCCGTGCAGGCAGTCGAGGCGGGCGACGACGAGCTGCTCATGCCGACCAACCTCGCCGACGCCGAGAACGCGGTGCTGGCCGCCGTGCAGTCCGGCCGGCTCACCGAGGCGCGGATCGACCAGTCGGTCACCCGCCTGCTAACCCTCAAGACCCGCCTCGGCCTTTTCCAGAACTCGCAGGTCGACGTCTCGAAGGTGGCCTCGAGCGTCGGAACGCCACAGCAGAATGCCGTCGCGGCAAAGACGGCCGCCGACTCGATCACGCTGGTGCGCAATCAGTCCTCGACGCTGCCGCTCGCCGAAGGTTCAGGCGCCCGCACGCTGGTGACCGGATGGGGTGCTGGTACGACGCAGACGCTCGCGACCTCGATAGCGACCCATGGGGTGACCACGCAGCGCGTCTATACCGGCTCGAATCCGAGTGCGGCGTTGATCGCCAGCGCCGTGGCCGCAGCGAATGCCAGCGACCAGGTCGTCGTGACGACCGACAATGCCTGGGGCGACACGGGGCAGCAGGCACTGGTACAGGCGCTGCTCGCGACATCCAAGCCGGTAACGGTGGTATCGCTCGGCGGCCCGTACGACCTGGCGAATTTCGCCTCGGCACCGACGTACGTGGCGGCGTACGGATACCAACCGGCCACGCTGGACGCGCTGGTTGCGATGCTGTTCGGCGGACAACCCCGGGGTCACCTACCGGTGACCATTCATCGCGCAGATGATCAAACGAGGATTCTCGAGCCGTACGGCAAGGGACTTGGTTATCCCCGGCGATAGCTGCCGGCCGGGGATAACCCCGCCTCACCGGAGGCGCAACACGGATCGAATTGGATCTTTATTGTCCGCGAAACTCAGTTTGCGGCGTTGTAGGCCTCAATGACCGAGGCCGGAACGCGGCCGCGGTCGCTGACCTTGTGCCCGTTACGACGCGCCCACTCGCGAATTGCCTGCACCTGCTCGCGGTCGGTACGCGCGGTAGCACGTCCGCTACGTGCGTTAGACCGAACGCGACCGCCCTTTCGCGCGTGCGCAACATAAGTCGAGAGCGCGTCACGGAGTTTCTTAGCGTTTGACTTGGAGAGGTCTATCTCGTAGGACGAGCCATCGAGTGCGAATCCGACGGTCTCAACGGCAGTGCCACCGTCGATGTCGTCGATCAGCGTGACCTGAACCTTCTTGGCCATTCCAGTGAACTCCTTCAGCAAATGGGGAGGATGCGCCAACCATAGCCCCGACATGGAATCGCGGAGCTGATTTGCGGTACCAGAGAAACGTGTCACGGGTAAGAACGAACCCGCATCAATAGCGTACTCGACCTCGTGATGACCGGACTGAGCGGGCAACTTTACGCAGCGAGATAGAAGTTCCGCGTACGAACTTGCCGATCGACCGTTGAATGGTCGCGATTGCTGTATTTCTGCCCGGCTCTCACAACGCACTTTGGCCCAGATGTCGTGGCGACCGACTCTATTGCCCGGCGGGTAACCGCACGAGCCAGTTACACCGACACGATCTCAGAGAGGTTTCAGCAACGGGAACAGGATCGTTTCCCGAATGCTTCGGCCGGCCAACGTCATGACCAGGCGGTCAACGCCCAATCCCAGCCCGCCGGTCGGCGGCATTCCATATTCGAGCGCTCGTAGGAAGTCTTCGTCCAGGCGCATAGCCTCGGGATCGCCCTTTGCGGCGGCAAGAGACTGCTCGACAAGGCGGCGGCGCTGTTCGACCGGATCAGCGAGCTCGGAATAGGCAACGGCGACTTCAACACCGCCAATGATGAGATCCCACGCCTCGGCAAGCCTCGGGTCATCGCGATGTGGTCGCGCGAGCGGGCGAACGTCGACCGGGTAGTCCTTGACGAAAGTGGGATGCATCAGCGTGTGCTCGACCAGTTTCTCGAACAGTTCGAGCACGATCTCGCCGGCCCGCCAATCAGGGCTCAAGGCCACGTCGTGCTTGTCGGCATAACGGCGCAGTTCGTCGACACTTGTCTCGACCGTGATCGGTTCGCCGATGGCCCGGGAGATCGCGTCATGGATTGTGACCGAATGCCATTCACCGATTAAGTCGATCTCGACGCCATGCGCGATCGGGGCCGTTACGCCGACCGCCTTGGCGGAGTCGAGTATCAGGGCCCGCGTCAACTCGGCCATGGTGTCGTAGTCACCATATGCCTGGTACGCCTCTAGCAGCGTGTACTCCGGCGAATGCGTAGAGTCCACGCCCTCGTTACGAAAGGCCTTGCCCATCTCGTACACGCGCTCGATACCGCCCACGATGCACCGCTTGAGGTAGAGCTCCGTGGCGATGCGCAGCGACATGTCGAGATCGAGGGCGTTCAGATGCGTCTGAAAAGGCCGCGCCGCCGCGCCGCCGTGCACCAACTGCAATGTCGGCGTCTCGACTTCGAGGTAGTCACGCCGGTGAAATGTTTCGCGGAGTGACCGGATAACGTCGGCGCGCAACTGCACGATCTGACGAGCCTCGGGCCGAACGATCAGATCAACGTAGCGCTGCCGGACGCGGGTCTCCTCCGAAAGCGGCCGGTGCGCGACCGGCAATGGACGCAGTGCCTTGGCGGTGATCCGATACGCGTCGGCCAGAACAGAGAGTTCGCCGCGCTTTGACGAGATGACCTCGCCGTGCACGAAAACGAGATCGCCGAGGTCGACGTCGGCCTTCCAGGCGGCAAGAGCGTCGGCCCCGACGCGGTCGAGCGAGAGCATCACCTGCAGTTCGACGCCCCCTTCGCGCAGCGTCGCGAAGCAGAGCTTGCCGGTGTTGCGCATAAAGATGACCCGACCCGTTACGCCGGCCTGCACGCCGGTATAGGTGTCGACGGCAAGATCCGGGTAAGCAGCCCTGATCTCGGCGAGTGAATGCGTTCGCGGGACGCCGACCGGAAATGGCGCACGCTCCGAATCGGCTACCAGACGGTCGTACTTCTCCCGTCGGACGCGCATTTGCTCGGGCAGATCGTCAGGGGCGTCGTCGGACGGGTCGACGGCGGGGGGCTCACTCACAAAGTCCAGCCTATCTGGGCACTCCCACCCGTTTCGGCAATGGCCGTAGGCCGCCGCGCCGGGCTCACATCTCGACCGGCAACGCACCGCGGCGGCCTTACTAATGTCATCGCCGACTCCATGGTGGCGACACTGTTCCCGTAGTAGGACGTACGGCACAGTTGACCACCGTGACCACACATACCGCGATCCCAGTAACCACGGGCATCCAAATGCAGGGCCTGGTGAAAAGCTTCCGCACGCCGCAGGGTCCCGTGCACGCCGTACGCAACGTCGATATCTCGATCGCGCCGGGCGAAACCGTTGCCCTCCTCGGACCCAACGGCGCCGGCAAGTCCACGACCATCGACATGCTGCTCGGCCTGCTGCCGCCCGACGCCGGCAGCGTCTCGCTGTTCGGCATGAGTCCCGAGCAGGCGATAAAGGCCGGTGCCATCGGCGCGATGCTGCAGACCGGATCGCTTATCCGCGACCTCAACGTGCGCGAGTTGCTGACCATGATGGCGGCGCTGTACCCGAATCCGCTTGGCGTCGACGAGGTGCTGCAACTGACCGGCATCGAGGATATTGCCGGCCGGTACGCACACAAGCTGTCCGGCGGACAGACCCAGCGGGTCCGCTTCGCGATCGCGCTGGTGAGCGACCCGGACCTGCTCGTCCTGGACGAGCCGACGGTGGCGATGGACGTCGAGGGCCGGCACGCGTTCTGGGCGACCATGCGCCGGTTCGCCACCGCCGGCAAGACCGTCGTGTTCGCCACGCACTACCTCGAAGAGGCGGACGCCTACGCCGACCGGATCATCCTTATGGCGCGCGGCGAGATCGTCGCCGACGGGCCGGCCACCGAGATCAAGGCAACTGTCGGCACCCGGACGATCCGCGCCACGCTGCCCGGCGTTGAAGTCGCGGCATTGGAGCAACTGCCGGGCGTCTCGCACGCCGAGCACCGGGGCGAGGCCGTCATCCTGACCTGCTCGAACTCCGACGACGCGATCCGCGCCCTGCTCCCGGCCTACCCGGACGCGCGCGATATCGAGATCAGCGGAGCCGGCCTGGAGCAGGCGTTCCTGCACCTGACCGGCGAAACCGAAACCAAGACCGACCTGGAAGAGAGCGTGCGATGAGTGCCGCGCTGACCTATACCCGTTTCGAACTGCTGCGCACGTTCCGCAATACGCGGTTCTTCATCTTCTCGCTCGTATTCCCGCTGATCCTGTTCCTGATCGTCGGCGGGTCGAACAAGCACGAGACGCTGGTGGGCATCCCGTTCCCGGTCTACTACCTCGCCGGGATGGTCAGCTGGGGCGCCATGTCGGCCGTCGTCGCCGGCGGCGCGCGCATCGCCGCAGAGCGCAGCGTCGGCTGGAACCGCCAGTTGCGGCTCACCCCGTTGACGCCGCGCACCTACTTCCGCACGAAGGTGCTGACCGGCTATGTGATGGCACTCGCGAGCATCGCCATCCTCTACATTGCGGCGCTCTCCATCGGGGTTCGCATGCCCGCCGACCACTGGCTGAAGATGACGGGACTCGTTCTGGTCGGACTCATTCCGTTCGCAGCACTCGGCGTGTGGTTGGGCCACACCCTGTCCATCGACTCGATGGGACCGGCAATGGGCGGCATCATCTCGTTGTTCGCGCTGCTCGGCGGGGCGTGGGGGCCACTGGCCAGCCACGGCGTGATGCACCGGATCATCGAGCTCATCCCGTCCTACTGGCTCGTGCAGGCCGGCCATGCCGCTTACACCGGGCAGACCTGGTCGGGTAAGGGCTGGGTCGTCGTCGCCGTGTGGGCGGTGGCCTTCGCCGGACTGGCCGCTCGTGCTTACCGGCACGACACGAAACGCATCTGACCGCGCTAACCTCGGAAATCACCATGCCTGTATCGACGTGTGACGACACCGCCGAGGCCCGACGCCGGTGGGGCTGGGGCCCGGACAGCGTCGACGCGCGCAGATGGCGCGGCTGGCGCCGACTCATCTTCCCCGGCATCTGGCTGATCTACCTGGGCCAGACGGCCGCGGGGGTGAGCAAGCACAGCACCGGGTGGGGCGCGGCCGTCGGGTACGCAATCATCATCGCCTTCTGCTGGTGCTACCTGATGGCGCTGCCCGCCGCCTGGGCCAACCGCGTGGGGATCTTCTGGTCGTTGTACGTGACGATGATCGTGCTGTGCGGGGTCGAAACCCTGTTCGCGCACGAGGACGCCTTCGTCATGTGCGTCTACATCGCGGTCATGTCCATCGGCTTCCTCGGCAACCGAGCGTGGTACGTGCTCGGGGCGCTGACCGTCGTCGCGACGTTCGTCCCGCGGCTGATCCCGCAGTGGCACGCCGACATACAGCCGATCAATGCGCTGACGATTCCCCTTGTCGGGCTGGCGATGTGGGGGTTCTTCGGCATCATCCGCACCAACCAGGCGCTGGCCGACGCCCGGTCCGAGGTCGCGCGGCTCGCCGCCGAGAACGAGCGAAGCCGCATCGCCCGCGACCTGCACGATCTGCTCGGCCACTCGCTCACCACAATTACGGTCAAGGCGGGACTGGCCAACCGACTCGCCCAGCGGCACGACAACGAGCGCGCGGCGATCGAGATCGCGGAGGTCGAGGAGCTGGCCCGGCGCTCGCTCGCCGACGTTCGGGCAGCCATTGCCGGGCACCGCGACGTGACCCTGGCCGGCGAGCTCGCCACAGGACGGCACGTGCTGCGCGCCGCCGGGGTCGTCGCCGAACTGCCCGGGTCGGTCGACATCGTCGACCCGAAGCTGTCCGAACTGTTCGGCTGGGTGACCCGTGAGGGCATCACCAACGTCGTGCGGCATGCCCGGGCGGCGCACTGCACCATCAAGGTCGACCGCAACTGGATCGAGATCACCGACGACGGCCGAGGTGGCATCGCCGGTGCGGGCAATGGGCTCACTGGCCTGCGCGAGCGCGTCGAAGCGGCTGGCGGAACGGTGCAGATCGGGGCGAGCACGTTCGGCGGATGGCGGTTGCGGGTCGACGTTCCGTCGCCGGACAGAACCGCGACACCGGCCGACCGTTCGTCGAAGATCACGGCGTGATCCGGCTGTTGCTGGCTGACGACCAGGCGCTCGTGCGCTCGGCGCTCGCCGCCCTGCTCGATCTCGAAGACGACTTCGCCGTGGTGGCCCAGGTGGGCCGGGGCGACGAGGTTGTCGCCGCCGCGCGTGAGAACGAGCCGGATGTGGCGCTGCTCGACATCGAGATGCCCGGCATGGACGGACTCGCCGCCGCGGCCGCGCTGTCGCACGAGGTGCCGTCCTGCAAGGTGATCATCTTGACCTCGTTCGGCCGGCCGGGTTACCTGCGGCGCGCGATGGAATCGGCTGCGCTCGGATTCGTCGTGAAGGACGCCCCGGCCGAGCAGCTCGCCGACGCGGTGCGCCGGGTGGTGCGGGGTGAGCGCGTCGTCGATCCCGCCCTCGCCGCGGCAACCCTGGCCGGCGGGGCATCGCCGCTCACCGGCCGGGAACGCGACGTGCTGGTGGCTGCCCGCGACGGGGCCACCGTCGCCGACATCGCCGCGAAGCTGTTCCTCTCGGAGGGCACCGTGCGCAACTACCTGTCGGCCGCGATCGCCAAGACGGGCGTGCGAAATCGCGTCGAGGCAGTGCGGGCCGCCGACGAGCGCGGCTGGCTCTGACCCATGCGGCGGCCGTTGCGCCTGGCTACCGACTGACGGCCAAAACCGTTACTCAGAGGGCGGCGACCTGCGGCGCGATCTCTGACGCGATGAGCTCCAGATGCTCCAGATCGCCGAGGTCGAGCACCTGCAGGTAGAGCCGCCGCGCGCCGAGCTCGGCGAAGTGCCCGATCTTGTCGATGACCTGGCCGGGCGATCCGGCCAGGCCGACCTCGCCCAACTGCGCGATGTTCTCGCTGATGGCCTCGGCCCGCCGGGCGAACTCGGCGTCGTCGCGGCCGACGCAGACGGTCTGTGCGGCGGAGTAGACGAGCGGAGCCCGGCGTGAGATGTCGGCGGCGGTGGCGCGGACGCGGTCGAACACCAAACCGGTCGCGTCGAGCGTCGCAAACGGCACGTTGAACTCGTCGGCGTACCGCGCGGCGAGTTCGGGCGTGCGCCGCTTTCCCCGTCCACCGATGATGATCGGCGGCCGGGGTACCTGGACCGGCTTGGGCAGCGCCGGGGAGTCCTTGAGCGAGTAGAAATGCCCGTCGTAGCTGAACATCTGGCCGACCGGCGTGCCCCACAGACCGTCGATGATGGCGAGTTGCTCGGCGAAGCGGTCGAAGCGCTCGCGCACCGGAGGGAACGGGACGCCGTAGGCGCGGTGCTCGGTCTCGTACCACCCGGCGCCGATGCCGAGTTCGACCCGGCCACCACTCATCGCATCGACCTGGGCGACCGAGATCGCAAGCGGCCCGGGCAGCCGGAACGTCGCGGACGTGACCATCGTGCCGAGCCGGATGCGACGGGTCTCGCGGGCCAGCCCGGCAAGCGTCAGCCACGAGTCTGTCGGGCCTGGACCCGGATCACCTGCGCCGATGCGCTGCAAATGGTCTGAGCGGAAGAACGCGTCGAACCCGAGGTCTTCGCTTGCCTTGGCGACTCGGAGCAGGTCGTCGTAGGTCGCGCCCTGCTGCGGCTCGGTGAAGATGCGGAGGTCCACGGCGGTGACGATACGGCGAGGATCGGGCCGCCTCCGACCTGACCCCGGTGCGGCACAAATACGGATGGTTCGGTCGAGACGGTCCAGTAGGGTCGACGCCGTGCCAGAGGACGTCTCCGCGATCAGCGATCCGGACCGTCTCCGGCTCGCGAGGTCGTTCGACGCGGTGGCCGACCTCTACGAACGGGCCCGTCCGGGCTATGCGCACGAGGCCGTCGCCTGGCTGCTGCCGGCCACGGCCCACCGCGTACTCGACCTCGGCGCCGGCACCGGAAAGCTCACCGCCGCACTCGTCACGCGGGGTCTCGATGTCGTGGCGATCGAACCGTCTGCGCCGATGCGTGAACTCCTCGCCGCGCAACTGTCCACTGTGGACACCCGCGACGGCACCGCCGAGGCGACCGGCCTGTCCGACTCCGATGTGGACGCCGTCGTCATCGGCGCGGCGCTGCACTGGTTCGAACGCCCGGCCGCCGACCACGAGATTGCCCGGGTGTTGCGGCCGGGCGGCGTTGTCGGCGTCCTGGCCAACCGCCGCGACAAGTCGACGTCGTGGGCCGCGGCGCTCGACGACCTGCTGAACGTTTGGTTCGCCGACCGGCCCCGCTCCCCGCGTGACCTCGACCGGGCGAGGTTCGACCCGGCGCTGTTCACTCCTCCCGAACGCGTCGAGTTCCCGTACACGCCAGACCGTCGATGCCGAGGGTCTCGCCGACGTGGTCGCGAGCCGGTCCTACGTCATCGACCTGCCCGACGACGAGCGGGCTCGCCTCCTGGACGAGGTGCGCCACCTGGCCCGCAATCATCCCGACCTCGCCGGGCGCGAGACGTTCGAAGTGCCGTACCTGACGGTGGCCGTGCGCAGTTTCCGCAAGTGAGTACTCGCCGGTAATGCTCGGCCCGCTACGGGCTACGGTGACCGACATGACGAATGACCGGCTCACTCGATACGCACAACTCGTCGTCCAGATCGGCGCGAACGTGCAACCAGGTCAGGTCGTATCGGTGAGCGCCGACCTCGTGCACGCGCCCGTCGTCCGCGAGGTCGTCGAGCAGGCCTACCGGGCCGGCGCGAGCCGCGTCGACGTCGATTACGCCGACGGGTACGTCCGCCGGTCGGCGTTGCTGCACGCTCCGGCCGAGACGCTCGCGAGCTCTCCGGGCTGGATGCTTGCCCGGCTGCACGAGTACGAGCAGGAAGGCGCGGCGCTGATCCGGTTGACCGGCAACCCGGATCCACACCTGTTCGACGGCGTCGACCCGAGCCGGCTGTCGGCGGTGCCTCTCGAGTTGGCAAACGAGAGCCGGCGCGTCCTGCTCAACGGTGCCGTGAGCTGGACGATCTGCGCGGCACCCAATGCCGGGTGGGCGCAGCAGATCTTCGGCGAACCGGACGAGGAGCGGCTGTGGCAGGCCGTCGGCACCGCGATGCGCTTCGACGCGCCCGACGTCGTCGCGGCCTGGCGTGAGCACCGCGAGCAGCTCAAATCGCGCGCCCGCGCCCTCGAAGCGCTCGACCTGGACGGCGTGCGCTACTTCGGCGAAGGCACCGATCTCACCGTCGGGCTGATGCCGGACTGCCAGTGGGTCAGCGGCTCGCTCACCACCAAGGACGGCGTGGAGTTCATGCCGAACCTGCCTACCGAAGAGGTGTTCACCAGCCCGGATCGGCGCCGTGCGGACGGCGTGATGACGTTGACGCGCCCACTGATCATGCCGCGCGCAGGCGTCCGGGTGGAGGGCCTGCGCGTCGAGTTCGCCGGCGGGCGAATCGTCGAGGTCCACGCCGACACCGGCGAGGACGCGATCCGGGCCGAGCTCGAGTCCGACGACGGGGCGCGCAGCCTCGGCGAGGTTGCGCTGCTCGACCGCGACGCGAAGGTCCGCGAGGCCGGAGTCATCTTCCACGACACGCTCTACGACGAGAACGCCGGCAGCCACGTGGCGTGGGGCCAGGGATTTCCGTTCACGGTGCGCGGCGGTCAGCAGATGCAGCCTGACGACCTGTTCGAGATCGGCGTCAACCGCTCGAGCGTCCATACCGACGTCGTCATCGGCGGCCCGGGGGTCAGCGTCGAGGGCATCGGCCGCGACGGGCAACGCGTGACGATCATCGACGATGACCGCTGGGTGCTGCAGACGGCCTGACCGCTACTGGTTGCGTTCGAAGACGAGCCGCAGGCCCAGCAGCGTGAGATCGGGCTCGTAGCGCGTCACGGTCTCGCAGTGACCGATGACGAGCGGGGCCAGGCCACCCGTGGCGATCACCGCCACGGACTCGGGATTGTCGGGGGCGAGGTGCGGGCGGATGCGGCGCACCATCCCGTCGATCTGGCCGGCGAACCCGTACAGAATTCCGGACTGCAGCGCCTCGACGGTGCTCTTGCCGATGGGGCTCCGGGGCGCCACGAGCTCGACGGTGCGCAACTGGGCTGCGCGCGCCGCGAGCGCGTCGAGTGAGATCTCGATGCCCGGCGCCAGCGCGCCACCGAGGAATTCGCCGCGCGCGCTGACCACGTCGAAGTTGGTCGAGGTGCCGAAGTCGACGACGATCGCCGCGCTGTGCACGAGGTGATACGCGGCTGCGGTGTTGACGATGCGGTCGGCGCCCACCTCCTTCGGGTTCTCATATTGCAGGCTGACGCCGGTGCGTACGCCCGGCTCGACGATGAGGGTCGGCACGTCGGCGAAGTAGTCGGCGAGCATCACCCGCAGTTCGCGAAGGACGGCCGGCACCGTCGAGCAGGCAGAGATCCCGGTGATCTTGTAGTCGCCGAGCAGGCCGCGGAACGTGAGCGCCAGCTCGTCGGCGGTGTTGCGCGCGTCGGATTTGACCCGCCAGGATCGCACCAGTTCCTCGCCGTCGAATACGCCGAGGACGATGTTGGTGTTGCCGATGTCGATCGCGAGAAGCATCTAGCGTCCAGTTTCTGAAGTCGTTGGGCCGATGCTGCCAGATGCCGGCGAAGCGGCGATGTCGAGTCCGATGTCGAGGGCCGGCGCGGAGTGGGTCAAAGCGCCCACGGACAGGTAGTCGACGCCCGTCTCGGCCACCTCGCGGGCGCGGTCGAGAGTCAGCCCGCCGGACGCCTCGAGCTGTGCGCCGCCGTGGCTGTGGGCGTAGGCGACCACCTCGCGCATCAGCGCCGGCGCCATGTTGTCGAGCAGCACGAGCTGCGCGCCGGCGTCGATGACCTCGACGGCCTGCGCGACGGTGTCGACCTCGATCTCGATGGTCAGCTCAGGATGGGCCGCCCGCACGGCCTCGAACGCCGCGGCCACTCCCCCGGCGGCCACCACGTGGTTGTCCTTCACGAGCACGGCGTCCGAGAGCGACATCCGGTGGTTGGCGCCGCCGCCGCACCGCACTGCGTACTTCTCGACGGCTCGCAGACCCGGCAGGGTCTTTCGGGTATCGCGAATCAGCGCGCCGGTTCCGTCGATCGCGTCGACCCAGCGCCGGGTCAGCGTGGCGATGCCCGACAGGTGACACAGCAGGTTCAGCGCGGTGCGCTCGGCCGTCAGCAGATCACGCACCGGACCCCTCGCCGTCGCGAGGACCTCGCCGGGCACCACCGCCGCGCCGTCGAGAGTGCCGTACTCGACGCGCACGCGCCCCTGGCTCACGGCGTCGAATACCCAGGCAACGACCGGCAGCCCGGCGACGACCCCGGCGGCCCGCGGCACGACGTCGGCGCTGCCGAGCAGGGCGGCCGGAACGGTTGCCGCGGTGGTGACATCGCCCGCAGCGCCGAGGTCCTCGTCAAGTGCTCGCGCGACGACCTCCTGCACAGCCCACGGCGCCAGGCCCGCTTCCTCGACGGCGCGCCGGACGGCCGAATCGACCTCAGTCATCTGTCCACCTCAGTGATCGGTACGAATCGCACCGACAGGGACCCGTCGGCCGGCAGCGTGATGTCGATGTGCCCACGCCAGTGCTCGTCATCGCGCTGCGGGAAGTCCTCGCGCCAGTGCGATCCACGCGTCTCCTCCCGCAGCCGCGCCGCCGCCACGAGCGCCGACGCGACGGTGAGCAGGTTCGTCGCCTCCCAGCTGTCGGTGCCGCATCCGGAGGCCGTCGTCTCGGCCAGTTCGGCCAGCCCGCGCTCGGCGGCATCGAGACCCTTGAGGTCGCGCAGCACGCCGACATTCGTCGACATGATCCGCTGCAGCTTCGGCCGAATCGAATCGTCGACGAGTCGGCCGACCGCGTCGGACTCGACCGGCTCGCCCGGCGGCCCGTCGGCGGCCAGCCGCTCGACGATCGTCGTGGCGATGCGCCGCCCGTACACGAGCCCTTCGAGCAGGGAGTTCGACGCCAACCGGTTGGCCCCGTGCACCCCGGTGCACGCCGCCTCGCCGCAGGCGTACAGACCGTCCACTGTGGACATGCCGTAGAGGTCGGTGCGAATCCCGCCGGATGCGTAGTGGCAGGCGGGCACGACGGGGATCAGGTCATGTGCCGGATCGATGCCCAGCGAGGTCAACGTCGCGTAGATAGTGGGAAACCGCACCCGCCACTTCTCGGTGCCGAAATGCCGGGCGTCGAGCCAGACGTGCTCGGTGCCGGTCTCGCGCATCCGTCGAAGGATGGCCTTGGCCACGACGTCGCGCGGCGCGAGGTCGGCGAGTTCGTGCTGCCCCTGCATGAAGCGCACGCCGTCGTTGTCGACGAGGAACGCGCCCTCGCCGCGTACCGCCTCGCTGACCAGTGGCTGCTGGCCGCGCGAGCGTGGACCGAGCCAGGCGACGGTCGGGTGGAACTGGACGAACTCCAGATCGCGCACCACCGCCCCCGCGCGCAGCGCCGCCGCGACGCCGTCGCCGGTCGACACGTTCGGGTTGGTCGTGGACGCGTAGATCTGCCCGACGCCACCGGTGGCGATCACCACCGCCCGAGCACGAACGGCACCGACGCCGTCGCGCTGACCCTCGCCCATCACGTGCAGGGTGACCCCGGCGGCGACACCGGACGCGTCCCGCAACACGTCGAGTACGAGGGCATGCTCGATGACCTCGACGCCGGACGCGTCGAGGACCCGGGTGACAAGCGCGCGCTCGATCTCGGCACCGGTCGCATCACCGCCGGCGTGCGCGATGCGGTCGCGGTGGTGGCCGCCCTCGCGTCCGAGCGAAAGCTCGCCATCGCGACCGTGATCGAACCGCGTGCCGATCTGCATGAGGTCACGCACGGCGGCCGGTCCTTCGCGCACGAGCACGCGCACCGCATCCTCATTGCAGATCCCTGCGCCGGCCACGAGCGTGTCAGCCAGGTGCTGATCGGGTGAGTCGCCAGCACCGAGCGCGGCCGCGATGCCGCCCTGGGCCCAGGGCGTCGAGCCCGCCGCCAGCACGTCCTTCGTCACGAGCATGACCCGCAGTTGCGAGAGGCGGGTGATCTGCAGGGCGGTGGACAGCCCGGCGATGCCCGATCCGACGATGACAACGTCGGTCTGCGCGGCCCAGCCGGCCGTCGGGGCGTCGAGCCGCCGCGGAATCGTCACAGCACGACCTCCACGTTGTCGATCAACCGCGTCGTGCCGACGCGGGCCGCGACGAGGAGCCGGGCCGGTCCGTGCTCGGGCGCAGGTCCGAGGTCGGCATTGCGCAGGACGAGGTAGTCGACGTCCACGCCGGGCTCGTCGCCGAGAATCTTGTTCGCAGCCGCGAGCACTGCGCTGGTGCCGCCGGAGGCCGCGGCACGGCCCGCGAACAGCGCACGCGAAAGGGCGAGCCCGGCCTGTCTCTCCACAGTGGACAGATACGCATTGCGACTGGACAAGGCGAGCCCGTCGGAGTCGCGCACGGTGGGCACGCCGACCACGTCGACGCCGAGATCGAGATCCGACGACATCTGCCGGATGAGCGTCAGTTGCTGGTAATCCTTCTCGCCGAAGTATCCGACGTCCGGGCGGACCAGATTGAACAGCTTCGCGACGACGGTGAGCACGCCGCTGAAATGCGTGGGACGAAGGGTGCCCTCCAGCTCCGAGCCAAGTGGTCCCGGCGAGACCGTCACCCCGCCGACGCCGTCCGGATAAACCTCGTCGACCGACGGCACCCACACCAGGTCGACGCCCGCGCGCTCGCAGCGCTCGAGGTCGGTGTCGAGCGAGCGCGGGTAGCGGCCGAAGTCCTCCGCCGGCCCGAACTGGGCCGGATTCACGAAGACGCTCACCACGACCGTTGCGCAGGCGGTGCGCGCCCGGTCGAGCAGGGCGCCGTGCCCGTCGTGCAGCGCGCCCATCGTCGGCACCAGACCCACCCGGGGCGCGAGCCGCGTCCGCGCGGCGGCAAGTTCGGCCCTGGTGCGCAGCACTACCGTCATCCCCGTACCGCTCCGTTCGTCATTGCTGCTCCAACGCCGCGAAGATGTCGGCCGCCTGATCCGGACGCAGCCGGCCCGATGCCTGCGCCCGTTGCGCCGTGCGGCGGGCCATCGCGACGTAGGACGCGACGACCTCCGGGGCCTCCTGCGACAACGTCGCCAGGTGCGCGGTGACGGTGGCGACGTCGCCCCGGGAGATCGGCCCGGTCATCGCGGCATTGCCGAGCCGTAGCGCATTGTCGAGTGCGGCGGACAGTAGCGGGGCCAGCAGCCGTGCGGGATATTCGATGCCGGCGTGCCCGAGCAGGTCGACCGCGTCGTTGATCACGGTCGTCAGGTGGTTGGCGCCGTGGGTCAGCGCCGCGTGGTACAGCGGCCGGGCCAGCTCCGGAACCCAGATCGGCTCGCCGCCGATCTCGACGACGAGCGCCTCGGCCACCGGGCGCAGCTCGTCGGGTGCCGTGACGCCGAACGTCGCGCCGGCGAGACGGTCGAGGTCTTCGGGCCGTCCCGCGAACGTCATGACCGGATGCAGGGCGAGGGCCAGAACACCGCGAGCAGCGGCCGCATCGAGCACGCTGATCCCGACTGAGCCGGACGTGTGCGCGACGAGTTGACCGGGGCGCCACGCATCGGTGGCCGCCAGCCCATTGACCAGAGCCCGCAGCGCATCGTCGGGCACCGCGAGAAGCACGAAGTCCGCGGCGGCCACGACGTCGGGCGGAGGCAGGATCGCGACGCCGGGCAGCAGCCGTTCGGCTCGGCGCTGCGACTGCTGGGATACGCCACTGACCGCCACGATCTCGTGCCCGGCGCGCGCGAGCGCGGCGCCGAGCACCGAGCCGACCCGACCGGCCCCGACAACGCCGACGCGCAGTCTCGCGGGTCGCGGTGTGCTCACTGGCGTCCTCGCAGATCGGGTATCCGGGCCGAGCGGAGCGTTGCACGACGAAACCTGTCATCGCGAACGGCCACCCAGGCTATGCGCTCGCGGGGCCGCAGATCGACCGGAGTGGCGATTGCTACGTCGCGGAATGCGATCTCGGTCCGGTGCCCCTCCCCTTCGATGGCAGGCCCGGCCAGCATCGCACCGACGACGTTTCGCAGTCGGCCACTGGCTGCCCGGGTGCCGCACCGGGCGTGCCGGCGTCGGGGTCGCGGCCTGATCAGGTCCGCGCCGGCAACCAGCCGTCACCAGTACGCCCGACCGCGAACCGACGCGGTGTTTCTGGTTACCTAGTGCGATCAGCTAGGTTGGCGCAGCGTGAGCCAGGTTCAGAAGCTTGTAGCCCATAGTTCTGATGTGTCCGGTTTGCATGCCACGGCGCCGGCACTGCTTCTCGAGCTGCAAACGCAGCTCGGCGTCCTTGCCGCGACGGCGACGAGAGCCACCGAGCGCGGGCGCCGACCGTTCCGCCCGACCGGCGATTGGGCCGGTCGGCTCGGCGAACTCGCGTACGGCATCTACCTGCTCGCCGACCAGACCGGCGTCGACATCGAGGCTGAGATCACGACCGTCGCCCAACTCCAGCAGCGCCGCGCCGAGCAGGCCGCCGCGAACGAGTCCGGCTGGCCCTTCACCAGCTAGCCGCCGACCTGACCGGCCCGGTGCGCCGCCCGAACCAGCGCCACGCGGCTCAGCCAGCCCCTGCCCGCGCTACGCGGGCAGAGCATCAGTTGATGCAGGACTTCGAATTCTGAGCCGCATTCGTCACGCCGGACGGTTGCGGAGTGGGCTTCGGCTTGCCGGGCTTCCTCGAGGTGGCGACCGGCTTGGACCGTGCCGACGCGCCGTCGCTACCGAGAATGAGCGTCACCTTGGATACCGTCTTGGACTGTTCGAGTAGTGCACCCGGCACGTACTTTGCGAGCGTCTTCGCCTGCGACTGCTGACCGTCCGGATAGTCGATCACCGTCTGGTCGGTGTGCTGATCGGTGTTGCCCACGCTGGCCAGGAAGCCGGCCTGGCCGAGTACGCCCGCGTTCTTCGTCGCGACCCTGTCCTGGTCGCTCTCATTGAGTACGACGACGCTGACGTCGGTGGGCGAGACGGTCGCGGCCTCGGCCAGCTTCTTGTCGACCGGTACGCCGACGAGCTTGTCGACGTATTGCTTGACCGCAGCCGGGTCGACGATGACTACGTCGCTGCCGTTGATGTTTCCGAACTTGTACGGCGGTTTGCCGAACGTGATGTTGCCGCCCGCGATCTTTGAGAACTCCTGAACGAACTGCAGGATGTTCAGCGTTGGGTCGGTGATCAGTGACTTCTTCACGGCGTTGAGCAACTTGCGCAACGTGAAGACGTCCAGGATGGTCCGGCTGGATACGGCCTTGTGGAACACGGCCGACAGGAAGTACTGCTGACGCGTGATCCGGTCGATGTCGCCCAGAGCGAGGCCATGGCGCTGGCGGACGAACGCCAACGCCTGCTTCCCCTTGACGTTGCGGTTCCAGCCCGCCTTGAGGTTGATGCCGGAGTAGCCGTTCGGGTGGCTGGGGTCGCCCTCGGTCGACGCGTTCTGCGCTTGTTTCAGGCAGAGGTCGACGCCGCCGATCGCCTCACTGATCTCGTAGAAGCCGAGCAGGTTGACCTGCACGTAGTGGTCGATGTGCAGTCCGGTCAGCTGGGTCAGGGTCTGCGCGGCCAGGATGATCCCGGCGCTCTGTTTGGTCAGCAGATCGTGCCTTCCCTGGCTCGCGGCGTCGTTGAACCCGTCGACATAGGCCGCGTTGATCTTGTCCGTGCCGTGTCCCGGGATTGCGACCCACGAATCACGCGGGAAGGAGATGATCGTCGCCTTCGAGCCATCAGCCGGCACGTGCAAGATCATCATCGTGTCGGTGGCGGCGTCGTTTCGGTCTGTGGTCGTGCCCAGTGCGGCAACCTCAGCCGGGGTGGCGCCGGCGATGCTGTCGTTGCCGAGCAGCAGGATGTTCTGGTCCTTGCCGTCGATGTCCTTCTTTCCCTTGGCAATCTTCGGCAATGCCACGCCGTGCTGGATGCCCTGCGTGAACTGCCGATAGGTCGCCCAGGCGATTCCGCTGCCGATCAGGGCGGCAACCGAAAGCAGGGCGATCACGATGCGCCCGCCGAGGATGGCCCCGCGGCGTAATGACGATCCGCCGCCGGGCCCGACTAAGCCGGCACTACGTCGTGAGTTGCGCGGACCCCGTGGCCCCCGCGGGCCGCCAGGGCTACCGTGCCCACCCCGCCCACTGTGCCCACTGTGCCCGCTGTGCCCACTGTGCCCACCTGGACCAGTTCGATCACCCGAGCCCCGCGGGCTGTACGAGCTGACGGGCCCGTACGAAGGTCGGATGTTGGTGGTGTCCGATCCGTGCCGGCGCGATGAGTGGCGGTCACTGCGGCGGGGGACCTGCGCTCCGGGCACGGGTGGGGCGGTCCCGTTCGCGCGATGCCTGCCCCGATTGGCGATGTCTGCGTTTCGCGCCTGAAGTTCGCTGACGCTGAGCTTGCGCTTGCGATCTGCCCCGCGGCGGCCCCGGCGCGGGTCCAATTCCGGCGGCAAGGGTGCGCCGTACCCGTAGTCAGCGCGTTTGTCCCCTTGAGGCATCGAGTCAGGATAACGGCTTGGCCTGGGCCCCGGCGAAGTCACCGGCCAAGTAGGCGGGCCAGCACGTCGTCGACATCGCTATTGGCGTCAGTTCGCCGACGACGGCCTACGGCAGGTAGGCCGTCAGCGCCGCCTTGATCGGGCGCAGCGCCATTACGCCCGCGCTCACCGGGCCCGCCGTTGGTGGACTGTCCACCGTTGACGCCATGGCTGCCGTTCGTGCCGTGCCCACCGTTGGTGCCCTGGCTGCCATTGAGCCCCTGGCCACCGTTGACCCCGTAACCGCCTCCGTTGACAGCCTGGCTGGCGCCGCGTCCCTGACCGCCGTTGATGCCATTGACGCCATAGCCGCCGTTGACGTCTCGACTGCCGTTGACGTCTCGACTGCCGTTGACGTCTCGACTGTCATTGGCGTCTCGGCCGCCGTTGCGGCTACGGCTGCCATTCGGCTGCGCTGTGCCGGACGGGGCCGACCGGCGTCGCCCGACGTACTGCGGCGGCGGCGTCGCTGCACGGCGTTCTGGCGCTGGCGGCGGTGCCGCGGGCGACGGGGCCGGTGACGGCGAGCGCGATGGCGCCGACTGCTCCCAGTCGTCCTCGAACCTCGACAGCCGGGGTAGCCCAGCTAGCGGGTCGGCACCTTGAGCGGAACCCGTGGGTCGCACCGGCGAGGCCGGCGGAGGTGACGACGGGCGCTCGGCTCGCTCCGGAACTCGTAACGGCGCCGAGGTGCTCGGCTGTGCGCCGGACATTGGCGGGACGGGCCTCGGCGGTGCAGAGGCTTGCCGCATCGGCTCAGCCGCAACGCCGGGCAAGGCGGACTGGCCCCTCGCATCCGGGGTCGTCCCCGGCAGGTTTGGCTCGCGGCGCTCGGTGTGCCAAGCAGCGCCCAGCAGGCCCAGCCGGACCGGTGGGCCCGGCGGGCTCGGCAGTACGCCCGGTCAGCGGAGTGTCGTACGGCATGGCGCTCGGAACAACCGGCGGACGCGGCACCGTGCGGGGCTCGAGTGGTGACTCGGTGATCGGCGCACCCGACCGCGGACCGATGGACGCCGGGGGCACTACCGGGGCGGGCCGCGGCGAGGGCGACGGGCGCCGTGGGGGCGAAGCCGGCAGTGGCATCGCGCCGCCGAAGTCACTCGGCCGCGCCGGTGCCGGGCGAGGCACCGCAACCGGGGCGGGAGCCTGTGGGCTGGCGAGTGGTGAAGGCGCCGGCAACCGGGCCGGAGCCGGAGCGGGCGCTGCCGCCCTGACGGGTGCGGGAGCCGGCGCGGTCGGCCTGGGCTGCGCAGTCGGACGCACCCGGGAAGGCCGGCGCGGACGAGCCGAGGCCCGCGGCCCGAGCCGGCGGCGTCGCCGCCGCGGCCGGTGGCGCAATCGCCGGCGCGGCCGGAATGGCCTGCCCGGCGGGCGGCGCGGCAAACAGATAGGGCAGCGGTGCGCTGGCGTGCGGAGATGCCTCGACGAGCGTGGCCGGCGGGAATCCCTGGCCCGCCTCGATGGCCGCTGCGGCGTTGTTACGCGAAACGGCAAGCCGGCGTACCTCGTGCTGCATCTCGTCGATGTCGGAGCTGATGACGCGAGTGGTCTCGATGCGTTCGAGCCGCAGCTGACCGTTGACCTTCTCGAGGACATCACTTCGTAGACCGGCGACCTCGCCCCGTAGCTCGGACAGTTCCGAACGCAGGACACGCTCCACCTCGCGGCGAAGCATCACCTCGAGCTGCAGCTCGTGCTCTCGCCGCTCTGCCGAGAGACGTTCGGAGTCGTCGCGGGCATCCCGTGCGGACCCAGTGTCGTCGACCTCGCGGGGGGAACTCCCGTGGCGCGGGCCGAAGAGCGTGAACGCTCCGAGCATGACGCCCCACAGCCCGATCAACAGGCCGACCTGCACCTGCTTCTGGGTGTGTCCGATCACGACCAGAAAGACCGCTACGCCGCCGAGTCCGATTGCACTGAATATGCCTACAGTGCGAAGGACGCCTCGCTCGCGTGGACGCGCAGCAAGGGCAGACATGCGGCGAGTCTAGCGATGGCCGGTAGATGCTCCGTTTCGCCTATGTGTCTCTTCGTCGTCAGCTAAGTGCTAGCAGTAGGCGGCTGCTGTTGATTCGGGTCGATTCCAGACCGTTCGAGGAGCAAACCGGCCACCAAAAGGAGCACCGCGGCCAACAACAGAAATACGCCGACCCGAAGATCGCTCGACGCGGCGCGAACCGTTCCGGCGTCCGGGATCACCCGGATGAGCAGGGCTACCGCCGCGCCGGCCACCCCGGCGGCAACCAGCGCCGACGCCTTGCCGAGCGCGACGCAGCGGGCGATGACGATCGCAGCCATCGGACGCGCATTCGGGTCGTGACGCACCGCAGCGCGCACCCTACGTGCGGCAATAATTTCGGCAATCCCCAACACTGCCAGCGGAATCGGCACATAGAACTGCAGCGGCGGGATCGAGTCGTACGACAGCCGGAGCACCGCGTACGTGATGGCGCCGATGACCGCGAAGGGAACCGCGAGGTCGCCCACGCTCGTGCGTCGCATCACCTACGCCACCACCAGATCTGGACGCGCATGCACGTCGCCTGCATCGATGCCATCGAGGATGGCGCGTACCGATCGGCCACCGAGCATCGCATCCGGGTCGACCGCGAGCCACGGCACGAGGACGAAGGCACGCTCGGCCGCCCGGGGTGCGGCAGCGTGATCGCCGGATCGTCGCTCGACTGTGCTGTCGACCGCGATGACGTCGACGTCGAGCGTGCGCGGACCCCATCGCAGGTCACGAATACGCCCCGCGCGCGTTCTGCATCGTGCGCCCGCGCGAGCCAGTCGCGCGGCGGCGCCCCAGATCGGCGACCAGGAGCACGGCGTTCAGATAGTCGTCCTGCTCGACGGGCCCCCACGGAGCGGTCTCGTACACCGGCGACACCGCCCGCAGCCACGGCCGCATCCGTGTCCGCGCGCGATCTGCAGATGCGCAAGCCGATCGCCGAGATTCGACCCGACTGGACAGGACCGCCGCACTCATGACGCTGCCTTCCGATCGCGGGTCATGCGCGTTCGCGCCGGATGGTGACGGCCACGTCGGCGAACGTCAGCTCGATCGGCGCCTGCGGCTTGTGCACGGTTATCTCGGCGGCACGCACTCGCGCATCGGCCAGGCAGACGTCGGCGAGGCGCTGCGGCAAGGGTCTCCAGAAGGTTGACCGGCTCGCCGGCGACCACGGCGGCGAGCGACTCGGCCAGTTCGCCGTAATGGACGGTGTCGGCGACGTCGTCGGATGCGGCAGCCGGGGCAGTGTCAAGATCGAGCCCGACGTCAACCACGAAGTCCTGGCCCTCCCGTCGTTCGAACTCGTAGACGCCGTGGTGGCCGCGCACGCGCAGCCCGGTCAGCGCGATGCGATCGGTCACGTCGGGCCGTCGCGTGCTGGCGTCGGCGCCGTGGGTGATTGCGGCGACCGTCGCGGCGGCATCGACGTTCGGGCCCACCGAGTGCACCCGCACTCCCCAGGCCCCGTGCAATGCCGCGTAGGTCGTGATCGCCAGCGTGGCCGACTCGCGCTCGCCGACCGGACGCGGCGTGCCGTCGGGCGCAGCGAGCAGCCGGCCCAGGAACGACTTGCGCGACGCGCCGATGAGCACCGGAAAGCCCAGGTCGACGAATTCGGAGAGGTGCGCCAGCAGGGCCCAGTCGTGCTCAGCTGTCTTGGCGAAACCCGAGACCGGGATCGAGGACGATCCGGCTCGGCTCGACACCGGCGTGCTGCGCGGCGTCGACCCGTTGCAGGAGTTCGCGACGCACGTCGGCGACCACGTCGTCGTATGTCGCCAACTGCCGCATGATCTTGCTGTGGCCCCGCCAGTGCATGAGGATCCACGGGCACCCGGGCGTCGCGGGCCACCCGGGCCATGTCGGGATCGCCCAGGCCGCCGGACACGTCGTTGATCGCCGTCGCGCCGGCGGCCAACGCCGCCTCGGCGACCGCCGCCCGATAAGTGTCGACGCTGACGCGCGACGCCGTGCTCGGCCAACGCGCTCGATGACGGGCACTACGCGGCGGGCCTCGACGCCGGCATCGACCCGTTCGGCGCCCGGTCGGGTCGACTCGCCACCGACGTCGATCAGATCGGCGCCCTGCGTCGCACATCTGCAGCGCGTGCGCCACGGCATCGTCGACCGATGAGTAGCGGCCGCCGTCGGAGAAGGAGTCGGGCGTGACGTTCAGGACGCCCATGACGACCATGCGATCCGAGCGTGCGGGCAGCGAGCGAGATCCTCAGTCATCGTGCCGGCCCGCTAGGCGATGCCGAGACCGGCGGCGCGCATGTGCCGACCAGGCCACGGTAGGCACGAGCGATCCAGCCACCGCAGCTCACTTGCCCAAGATCAACGAAGCGCCTCGGCACGCGTGCGCGGGTCTGACTGGAAGATCCCCCGCACGGCTGAGGTCATCGTGCGCGAGCCAGGCTTGCGAACCCCTCGCATGGCCATGCACAGATGCTCCGCCTCGACCACGACGATGACGCCCTGCGGTTCGAGGCCGGCGCATCACGGCGTCGGCGACCTGCGAGGTCAACCGCTCCTGGACCTGCGGGCCGGCGTCGCGTACAGATCGACCACGCGCGCGAGCTTCGACAGTCCGGTGATGCGCCCGTCGTCGCCCGGGATGTAGCCGACCGCCGCCTGGCCCGTGCCACGGCAGCAGATGGTGCTCGCAGATCGAGTACAGCGGGATGTCCTTGACCAGCACGAGTTCGTCGTGATCCTCGTCGAACGTCGTCTCGCAGCACCGTCGTCCGGATCGGTGAACAAGCCGGCGAACATCTCGGCGTAGGCCCGCGCAACCCGGGCCGGGGTGCGCTTCAGGCCCTCGCGATCGGGATCCTCGCCGACCGCGATCAGCAGTTCGCGAACGGCCGCCTCGGCTCGGGCCAAGTCGACGCCGTCGGGCCGGCTCCCGCGAGTGGCGCGATCCGCGGGCCGATCGTCAGGCGCGGCGGCGTCATGACTCGACGTGGGCATCGCCGTTGCCGCGGGGCGCGCGCTGCGCCCCGGGGGCTGCGCTCACGCCTGGCCCTGCGAGCCGTCCGTCCCCGGATGCTGGAGCGCTCCGGGTAGCTGGGATAGGCGGCCGGCGGAGGCGGCGGCACGTGCGGCAGGTGCGCGGTGGCCTGCTCGCCGAAGGACTGCGGCGAGCCGTAGGTCTGGGTCGGCCCGAACTCCTGGTCTGGCCGAAGTCCTGGGCCGCCCCGAACTCCTGGGTGCTGGCCGTAGTCGCGACCCTGCCCGTAGTCCTGGCCGGGCGGCGGGGGCTGCCATCGACGACGGAGGTTCCGGGCTGCGGCATCGGCGCGACGGGTGCCGTGGCGTCGGGCTGCGGCTGAACGCCAGGCATCGCCGTCTGGCCCACGCCATTGGTCGACGAGCCGTTCGAGCGGGCGCTCAGCGGAATCTCGATCGGCGGACGGTCGCTGGGCGTGCGCTTGCCGAAGCCGGTGAACGTGTTGTGCGGCGGCCGCTTGCGGACCGGCGCGAGGATGCGCTCGAGGTCCTCCTTGGCCAGCGTCTCCTTCTCGACCAGTTCGCAGCACCATCTCATCGAGGGCGTCGCGGTACTGGACCAGGATCTCCCACGCCTCGTCGTGCGCGGCCTCGATCAGGTCGCGCACCTCGGAGTCGATGTCGGCGGCGATGTCCTCGGAGTAGTCGCGCTGGTGGCCGTAGTCGCGGCCGAGGAACGGCTCGGAATCGCTCGTGCCGTACTTCACCGCGCCGAGCTTGGAGCTCATGCCGTACTCGGTGACCATCGACGCGGGCCAGATGCGTGGCCTTCTCGATGTCGTCGGACGCACCGGTCGTCGGCTCGTGGAACACCAGCTCCTCGGCGGCGCGGCCGCCGAGCGCGTAGACGAGCTGATCGAGGATCTCCGAGCGGGTCTGGGTGTACCGGTCTTCCAGCGGCAGCACGAGCGTGTGCCCGAGCGAACGGCCGCGCGGCAGGATCGTCACCTTGTGCACCGGGTCGAGGTTCGGCATCGCCCACGCGGTGAGCGCGTGGCCGGACTCGTGGTAGGCGGTGACCCGCTTCTCCTTGTCGCTCATCGCGCGGGTCTTGCGCTCCGGGCCGGCGATGACGCGGTCGATGGACTCTTCGAGCGCGCCGTTGTGATCAGCCGGCCGCCGGTGCGCGCGGTCAGCAGCGCCGCCTCGTTGATGACGTTGGCGAGGTCGGCACCGGTGAAGCCGGGCGTACGCCGGGCGATGACGCCGAGGTCGACGTCCGCGGCGAACGGCTTGCCCTTGGCGTGCACCGCGAGCACGGCCTTGCGGCCCGCGCACATCGGGCGGCGACACGGCGATCTGCCGGTCGAAGCGGCCGGGCCGCAGCAGCGCCGGGTCGAGGATGTCGGGACGGTTCGTGGCGGCGATCATGATGACGCCGCCCTTGACGTCGAAGCCGTCCATCTCGACGAGCATCTGGTTGAGCGTCTGCTCGCGCTCGTCGTGGCCGCCGCCGAGGCCCGCACCGCGGTGCCGGCCGACCGCGTCGATCTCGTCGACGAAGATGATCGCCGGCGCATTGGCCTTGGCCTGCTCGAACAGGTCGCGCACCCGGGACGCGCCGACGCCGACGAACATCTCGACGAAGTCGGAGCCGGAGATCGAGTAGAACGGCACGCCCGCCTCGCCGGCGACGGCCCGCGCGAGCAGCGTCTTGCCGGTACCGGGCTGGCCGTAACAGCAGCACGCCCTTGGGGATCTTGGCGCCGAGTGCCTGGTAGCGCGCGGGGTTCTGCAGGAAGTCCTTGATCTCCTGCAGTTCCTCGATCGCCTCGTCAGCGCCCGGCGACGTCGGCGAAGGTCGTCTTGGGGGTGTCCTTGTTGACGAGCTTGGCCTTGCTGCGGCCGAAGCTCATGACGCGGTTGCCGCCGCCCTGGACCTGGCTCATGACGAAGAACAGCACGCCGACGATCAGCAGGATCGGCAGCAGGCTGAACAGCAGCGAGATCCACCCGTTGCTCTTGGTGACCTTGGTGGTGAAGTCGGTATTCGGACTGCGCGTTCAGGTCGTTGAAGATCGTCGAGCGTGGCATCGGCCGGGTAGGACGTGCTGATCTTCTTGTGGCCGTCGAGCGGCGTTCTTCAGATCGAGGGTGAGCGACTGCTCCTTGTCGTGCATCACCGCCTTGGTGACGTTGCCCGCCTTGACCTGCGCAAGGGCGTCCGAGGTGTCGACGGAGTGGTAGTCACCGCCGCCGGACAGCACGGAAGGCAGCACGAAGATGGCAAAGATGATCACGATGGCCCATAGCCACCACGACCTGTACAGGCGCTTACGATCCATGTTTCATCGCGCGACGGGGCGGCCGCCTCGCGCTCCTCCTGCTCAACTGCGATGAATTCCCGCGCGAACTCACCTACGGACGGTACACGGCTGGACTGCACGAGGGCGTGGCCACAGGCACCCTGCCGGTGGGTGGACGGTGGGTGAAATCCAATGGTCCACGCCGCTCTAGACCGAAACGAATGCAGGGGCCCCCGCGTTCCGACAGGTACTCAGCCCGCCGCCCGCGGTCCCGGCAATTTCTCAGCCGCCGTAGACCGACGGCCTGAGCCGGCCGATGTAGGGCAGATTGCGATAGCGCTCGGCGTAGTCCAGGCCGTAGCCGACGACGAACTCGTTCGGGATGTCGAAGCCGACGTACTTGACCGGAACGTCGACCTTCGCTGCCTCGGGCTTGCGGAGCAAAGCGACGACCTCGATGGATGCCGGGGTTGCGGCTGTGCAGGTTCTTCAGCAGCCAGGACAGGGTGAGCCCGGAGTCGATGATGTCCTCGACGATGAGCACGTGTTGGCCGGCGATGTCGCGGTCGAGGTCCTTCAGGATGCGCACCACGCCCGACGAGGTCGTCGACGATCCGTACGAGCTCACCGCCATGAACTCCATCGTCGAGGGCCGTTCGAGGGCGCAGGGCCAGGTCGGACATGAACATCGCCGCACCCTTGAGCACGCCGACGAGCAGCGGTTCGCGGTCGGCGTAATCGGCGTCGATCGACCTTGGCCAGTTCGGCGGTCTTGTCGGCGATCTGGTCGGCCGTGACGAGAACGGCCTCGATGTCGGCGTCGAGCGCTGACGGCAATGTCACTCCTCGGGCTGCGGCTGACGTTGCATGTGCAGCCTGCCAGATGCCCGCAGCACGGCGAACCCGCCGGGCAGGTCGACGGCGCCCTGGCCGTGCCAGTCGGTGATCAGGCGCGTCCAGCGCGGCGAGGTGTGTCAGCGGTGAGCGAGCCGGCTCCCGCGGCGCGTCGCCCAGGTCCGCAGGACGCGGGTGCGGATCGCCTGCGGCTGATCGCCAAGGGCGATCACGTCCAGCGGCGCCGTCGCGTGGGCTGGTGTGCTCGGCGATCGTCGTCCAGCGCGTCGAGGTCGGCCCGCGTGAGCGCCGCGGTACGGGCCAGGGCCTCGGCGACGCCGCCCTGCAGGACGTCCTCGAGCAATGGCAAGACCTCGCGGCGCAGCCGCACGCGCTGGAAGGACGGGTCGTCGTTGTGCGGGTCGTGCCACGGCGTGAAGCCGAGTGCCGCGCAGGCCGCCTGCGTCGTCGACCGGCGCACGCCGAGGAACGGGCGGCGGTAGCGCCCGTCGACCGGCCGCATCCCGGCGATCGAGCGCGGCCCGGAACCCCGGCCGAGCCCGAGCAGCACCGTCTCGGCCTGATCGTCGAGGGTGTGCCCGAGCAGCACCACCGCGTCCAGCGCCTCGGCCGTCGCGCCGATCGCGGCGTAGCGGGCCGCGCGGGCGTTCGCCTCCGGGCCGCCGTGCCGGTGACCTGCACGCGTCACCACCTCGACCGGGTCGAAGCCGAGTTCGTAGCCGATCGCGGCCACCGCCTGCGCCTGCTCGTGCGAGCCGGGCTGCAGGCCGTGGTCGACGGTGATCGAGCCCGGCCGGCCGCGGTCGCGGCGCTCGAACGCCGTCGCCGCGGCGAGCGCCAGCGAGTCGGCGCCGCCGGAACAGGCCACCAGCACCGCGCCGCTCGTGCTCGACGGCGCACGCGAACGGCCCGCCGTACCTCGGCGAGGCCGGATGCGGCCCCATGCGGCTGCTCCTTCGCGACTGGTCCGGCTGGCGAGCCGTCAGGCTGGTCGGGCTCGTCAGGCCGAGCCGTGGACGCGGGCCATCCAGTCGGCCGGCTTCGCGATCTCGGCCTTGCGTGGGCAGCGTCTCGCGCGACGTCCAGATCACGTTGAAGCCGTCCACGCCGACCTTGTCGATGACCTGCGCGGACGAACGCCGCGCCGTCGACGTACTGGCGGGTCTTCGCGTCCAGACCGAGCAGGCGGCGCAGCAGGCGGTCGAGCGGGTTGCCGCCCCGGCGGCGGCGCGCACCGAAACGCTCCTCGATCACCTTCTGCGTCGGGATGACGTCCGGCGAGACCGCGTTCATCACGTACTCGGCGTGGCCCTCGACCAGCGACATGAACGCGGTGACCCGGTCGATGACGACGCGTTGCTCCGGCGTGGCGAGCGCGGACATCAGGCCGGCGCCGTCACCCTGCCCGCGGACGACCTTGACCAGTTCGCCGAGGGCAGCGCGGGCTCGCTCGCGCAGGACGGCGGGATCGGTCTCGATGCCGTCCGACAGCGCGGCGACCTCGTCGAGCATGTGCTGGCGCATCCACGGCACGGCGCTGAACTGCACCCGGTGGGTGACCTCGTGCAGGCATACCCACAGCCGGAAGTCGGACGGATCGACGCCGAGTTGCCGCTCGACGCTCACCACGTTCGGCGCGACGAGCAGCAACTGGCCGTCGCGCTGGTCGAAGAACTCGAACTGCCCGAGCACCTTGCCGGACAGGAAGCCGAGCACCGCGCCCGCCTGCACGCCGGTGACCCGCCCGCCGACCGACTCGGACGAGCTTGCCGACCTTGTTCGCGGCAGCCAGCTTGTCGACGAGCGGGGTCATGACCGTGCGCATGCCGTTGGCGTTGACGTCGATCCAGCCGGCGCGGTCGACGACCCGGGTGAGCGCCGTGACCGGCGGCTCGGTGAGATGGGTCAGCTCGGCGACGTGGGCCGCCGCGATCGAGGCGCAGTGGTACAGCTCGCCGACCGCGGCGTCGGCCTCGGCGCGCAGACACCTGCGGTGGCGTCGGGCTGAGGCTCTTGGCCGAGCGGGCCGCTAGGTCCCAGTCGATGAGTGAACTCATCGGCGGCTCAGCCCGAACGCAGTCATGAGGTCACGGTACCGACACCGGATCGCGCACTCCTCCAGCGACGAGAGCGGAGGCGGCGTCACGGGCAGCCGCAACGCGGCCAGCCGCGCGGCGATGCGGTCGATCGCGGCTTCGGCGGCCGCCGTGTCGGCCGCGGTGGGACCTACCCGGTCGGCCATCACGGCGAACGCGAGCAGCCGACCGTCAGCGTCGTGCACGAGGCCGGCCAGCGTCGACACCGACGTCAGCGTGCCGGTCTTCGCGCGGACCAGCCCAGCGCCGGCCTTCGTGGCCGGTCCGGTGTAGCGACCGGCGAGAGTCCCGCTCCAACCCGCCACCGGCAGCGCGTCGACGACGGCGTGCAGTGCCGGGTGTGCGCTGCCGGCCGCGAGTCGCAGCACGCGCACCAGTGCGTCCGGGGTCAGGCGGTCACGCGCGGCGAGGCCGCTGCCGTCCACCATGCCGGCGCCGATGTCGACGCCGAGCCCGCGCAGCACCTGACGGACGCCGGCCACCGCTCCGGCGAACGACGCCGGCTGATGCTCGAGCCACCGCGACCTGCCGGGCCAGGCATTCGGCGATGACGTTGTCGGAGGCGGCAAGCATCTGCGCGACGAGAGTGCCGATCGGCGCGGACCGCACGCTCGCGAGCGTCGTCGACTGTGCGGACGCCGAACCGCGGCCGACCGGGAGGCCGGGCCGCCCGAGCGCCGCCGCCAGCGCGTGTCCGGCGGCGAGATCGGGCGAGGTGCTGCGAATGGTGTCGCCCGGAGCACCGCGGCCACCGTCGACCATCGCGGCCGTGATCGGCGCCGCGTAGTCGCTCGGGATGTCTTCCGGCGCCCAGTAGGGCGACTCGGCCGGCCCGCGATAGAGCGAGTCGTCGACGAGGATGCGGCTGATCTTGCGCCCCTTCAACTGACGGGCCAGGTCACTGACGCGAGCGGCGTCCGGATAAGCGCCGGCGCTGCCCGCTGCCGCCGCGGTCAGGGTCGGATCGCCGCCGCCGACCAGGACGACCGTGCCGGGTGTCGCGGCGCTGACGACGCGGGTGGCGATCCGATCGGTCGCCTGGTGGACGGTCAGCACCGCTACAGCCGTCGCGAGCTTGGCCGTGGAGGCGGGCGCCGCCGGAGTGGTCCCGCCCCGATTGAGCAGGACGGCGCCGGTCAACGCGTCACGCACGTCGACGAGCGTGTGCTTGCCCAAGGCCGGATCGGCGAGCGCTGGGCGCAGTGCGGACGCCAGCGCCGACGCCGTGGGAACCGGGGCGGTCGACTGCGCGGCCGGCGATGGCGACACGGTGGCATTCGCCAGAGCCGGCGCCGGAGCACTCGTGCTCGGAAGCGGCTGAGCGTCCGTGCCGGTGCGTGCGCCACTGCCAGGTGCCGAGATACGCACCGGCTCCGACGAGCGCCGCGAGCACGAGGGTGACGACGACCGTGAGTACCGCCCCGCGACGAGCGCTTGCCGCGTGCTGGGCCGCCACGTTGGGCCACCCTAATCGGTACCGCGAGCCGGGATGGTCCGGCCGCCTCCGGCACGGGAGACTGGGCGCATGGAGTTTGACGTCCTGATCGAGATCCCGCGGGGCAGCCGCAACAAGTACGAGGTCGATCACGCATCGGGGCGCATCCGGCTCGATCGCACGCTGTTCACCTCGACGCAGTACCCGGCCGACTACGGATTCATCGAGGACACGCTGGGCTCGGACGGCGACCCGCTCGACGCGCTGGTGATCCTGCAGGGCGATCCGCTGTTCCCGGGCGTGTTGGTCAAATGCCGCGCTATCGGCATGTTCCGGATGACCGACGAGAAGGGCGGCGACGACAAGGTTCTGTGCGTGCCCGCGCGTGATCCGCGGCTCGAGCATCTGCGCGACATCCATCACCTGCCGGAGTTCGACCGCCTCGAGATCCAGCACTTCTTCGAGGTCTACAAGGAACTCGAGCCGGGCAAGAGCGTCGAGGGAGCGTCGTGGGTCGGCCGCACCGAGGCCGAGCGCGAGATCGAGGCGTCGCGCGTGCGCCTGCGCGAGAACCCGGACGCGGTGCCGCACTGACCGCCGTCAGCCGAACAGGGGAAACCGTTCGGCAAGCGGCCCGAGCCTTGATCGCTCGTCCGCGCTGAGCGGCAACCGGCCGGTGCCGGTACGGGCGTAGTGGACGCCGTCCCAGTCCAGGTCCGGCGACGCGCCGAGCAGAGCGTCGAGGACCCGGCCTACCTCCGCGAGAACCGCGTCAGCCGGCGGCTGCGGCAACACGGGTTCGAGGTCGAGATGGTGCACCGCGGCCTCGACGGCAAGCGTGCGCAGCAGCGAATCAACGGTCAGCCGGCGGTTCTGCGTGATCACGACATCGTCGAGATCAGCCTTTGCCGCAAGGGTAAGCACCGCAGCGGAGGTCTCGACGTAGAGGTCGGCGGGACCTCGCACGGACGTCCACGCACTCGCCGTGATCCGGATTCCCCGCAAGCCGGCCTGAGCCCGCTCGGTGCCCGGCCGCCACTCGGTCCAGTACGAGACTTCGTCGGTGTCGGCCGGCTCCGGCGTCGGCGTACCCAATGCGACGAGCGCGCGCTGGCAATCGGCGAGCAAATGCATCAGCAGATCCCGGACCGCCCAGCCAGGCAACAGGCTGGGCGTCCAGCCGCCGTCTTCGTCGACCGACTCGGCCAGTGCGCGAAGCGGGCGGTACGCCTCGGTCAGCAGGTCGAGCGAGTTCACCGGCTGAGGTCCTCTTCTTCGACGACGGTCGCGCTCACCGGGCGGAATGCGACGTAGGCGCCCGGGCCGGGCTGGGCGCAGGTGAGGCCGTCGGCGCGGACCTTCTCCATCCGCACGATCACGTCGACCAGGCCGTGCGGCCCGCGCACCCGCACCACCGATTCGCCCGAGCCGGCCGCCCGTACTGAAACGACCGACAGCCCGTCGGCGCGGCGAATGGCGAGGTGGTCGTAGGCGAACGCCAGCGCGGCCTGCGCCGCCGGCTTGAGACCGATCCGCCCGCGCAGCAGGGCACCGATCACCTCGCCCTGTTCGGTCGCCTCGACGAACTCGACGGCGGCGAACGGCAGCACGCGCCCGTAAAGCCAGCCGGCCGGGAGCACCAGCACGTTCGCCGCGAAGCGCTCGCCGCCGACGTGGCTGCACTCCCACACCCCGCCGGGACGCGCCTTGGCCAGTGCCGCGGCGACCGGACGTCCGCGCAGCGCGCAGCAGGTGTCGTGCTTGCTGTGCGCGCAGACGAGGTAGATCGGTGCTTCGTCGCGCGTGCCCGCTGAGCCGTCGAGGGGCAGCGTCAGCAAGTCGGCGTCGTGCTCGTAGGTGCCCCAGTACAGCGACTCACGGCCCGGACGGCAGTCGGCGAAGGCCCATCGGCGCAGCACGCCCTTGGGAGTACGCCCGGGGCGCCGGATCACCAGCACCCGAATGCCCGCCTCGGCCGCCCGCGCCTCGAGGGCGAGCGCCGTCGCGTGATCGAAACGCGAGCCGCGAAGCCCGGTTCGCCCCCACGGTCCGGGCTGCTCGACGAGCAGCAGGCGGCTGGCCGGAAAGGCGGTGCCGAGCATCGGGTCGCCCCGAAGCTGCGCGCGCAACGCGCATCGATCGAGGGTCTCGCGAGGATGCGGGTGATGGCGTGGCTCGGTCACCAATGCATCCCCCTCGATCGCGCATGAAGTCGTGGTCCACAGCCTGCCAAAGGCGGCGCGATCCAAGTCAGGCGGGCACTACCACGCCTTCGCGCAGGAGCTGCCGGGCGATCGCCAACTGCTCGGGGCGTCGAGCCCGGGCAGCTCGCCCGGCGCGAACGGCTCGCCGCTCACGACCACCTTGATCGCCGGCTCGGCCGCCGATGCCAGTTCAACAGTCTTGTCGACGAGCTGCAGCCCCAACGCCTGGTCGCCGGCGCGAACCCGAAGGCGAAGCCCCGGGCGCATCCGCAGCGGGGTGCCGAGTTCGATCGCGTCCGCCGCAGCCAACTGGGCGAGCGGACCGATCGGGGCCGGGCGCGTCTGACGCATCAGGTCGGTGCCGATCAGCTCGGCCACGTCGTCGAGCCCGACGTCGTCGAGGTGGCGGCGCAGGGCGTCGAGCGTCTCGCGCAGATGCGGACCGAGGACGGCCGGGTCGCTCAGGTCGACGCCCATCGGCAGCGAACTGCGCAGCGCCGGGTCGTCCTGCGCGGCAGTGAGCAGATGCCGGACGAGCTGGTACCGCGTGAGCGCGTGAATGCCGACGGTCAGGTGAATGGACAGCCCGCCGAGCGCGGTCGCCGAGTGCAGGTAGCCGCGCGGCAGATACAGCGCGTCGCCCGGTTCGAGCACCGTGTCGATCAGCGGCGTCTGCTTGGCCCGATCGGCAACGGCGTCGCGGCGTCGTTCCCACGGCTGGTCGCCGAGCGGATCGACGAGCACCGGCTCATGGATGCGCCACGTCTTGCGCCCGGCGATCTGCAGCACGAACACGTCGTGGACGTCGTAATGCGCAGCGAAGCCGCGGTTCTCCGGCGGGGTGATGTAGGCATTCACCTGGACCGGATGGCCAAGCTGCGCGGCGAGTTCGGACGCAAACGCCACGAGCGGCGGCCACGTGCGGTGCAGACCCTGCAGGACGAGGGTGGCACCGGCAGCGATCTGGTCGAGCACCCGGTCGTCGGCGGCCTGGTCGGGGGCGCCCGCCCCTGCGCCGCCGCCGCGCGTGTATCGCTGCGGCGCGACGAGGTCGCCGTTCTTCGCCATGCGCAGGAACGGGGTACGCAGCCCGCGGCGCGAGATCAGCTCGTCGACCGCGGACGCATCGATCAGGTCGTCGAAGCCTTCGCGCAACTCGGCCGCACGCGTGAGCAGAGGGCGCCTGCCCCAGTGCTCAGCAGCGAAACGACCCGGCGTGATCGCGATGAATCGGCTCAGGGCGTCCACCGGCGAAGACGCACCCGGCGCGGTGTGCGGAGTCAATGCGCGACCTGTCGCAGATTCGCGGGCGAATAGGAGGAGCCGTTCGCGGGGGAAAGGTGGACGGGCCCGGCAACGCTGCCGGGCCCTTCGTAGCGGAGACACTTGAGTCCTGTGTCATGGCCCCGCCGTATGCCACCTGGTGCGACGAATCATGCGGATCGGGTATCCCGCGTCGTTACCCGAGGCGTCGCCGTCGCCACCGTAGTCGCTATTTGAGCAACTGTCAGTAGTCGACGGCGATTACGCCCCGCCGTCACCGGCTCCGCCATCAGCACCACCGTCGGCGCCACCGTCACCACCGGCGTCAGCCGCACCGTCCGCGCCACCGTCACCGGCCGAACCGTCGGCCCCGCCGTCACCGAATCCGGCGCCACCGTCACCACCGGCGTCAGCCGCGCCGTCCGCGCCACCGTCACCGGCCGCGCCGTCGGCCCCGCCGTCACCGAATCCGGCGCCGCCGTCACCACCGGCGTCAGCCGCGCCGTCCGCGCCGCCGTCGTCCGTGCTGTCTACGCTCATGATCTGTCTCCTCGATCGGGGCCGATTAGTCCGGCGGAGCAGCCCGCCGGAAGCACACGCTAGCGAGCCGGTGTCGCGCCGACCAGACCCTCTCGCCATTCACCGCTGATTCCGACGCGGGCGCGAAACACCCGGATTGTCTGGACCGATTTGGTATCTTCTGGGGTCGTCAACCACCATGGCAACGTGCCCCGTCGAATAGCAGCCATCGTCGCCTGCTGCTTAATGATCACCGCACTTGCCGCCTGCGGCGGTTCTGATTCGAAGCCGAAGCCCACCTTGTCACCGACAAGGTCAGCCGCTGCCGGCGGTCCGACGACATGCAACGGCTACACGAAAGGCCGCAGCGGCGTCATCAACGTCTTCTGCGGCGGGTCGGCCAAGGCCACCGGCACCATCGGCGGAACACCCTTCACCCTCGAAGGCGGCTCCTGCGTTCAGAACATCACGTTCATGTCCATCAACGTCGGCGTGCTCGTCGGCCCGGACTTCGTCGGCACGCCGCCCGACTACTTCGGCCTCGTCCTCAAGCCGAGCGCGGGAGCCTTCAACGACGCGTCGGCGACGATCGACGCCGCCGGCAGCCCGCACGCCATGACGCTGTCCGGCACGCTCAACGACAACATGAAGGGCGGCAAGTTCAACGGCACCGACGGCGGCATCCAGGTGAACGGCTCGTTCAGCTGCTAGTGGTCGCGTCGTCGGCCTTCGGTACCGCGTCCTCGGCCGTTGGTTGTTCGCGCTTCGCGCGGTGCATCGCGACGATGCCGCCGCTCAGATTGCGCCAGTACACGTCACCCCAGCCGGCGGCCGCGATCCGCCGGGCCAGTTCGAGTTGCGGCGACCAGTTACGGATCGACTCGGCGAGGTAGACGTACGCATCCGGGTTCGACGAGACCCGCCGGGCGATCGCGGGCATCGCGCGCATCAGGTAGTTCAGATAGACCCGCCGAAACGGCGAGAACGTCGGCCGGCTGAACTCGCAGACCACCAGTCGGCCACCCGGGCGCACGACGCGGGCCATCTCCCGCAGCGCCGCGTCGACGTCGGCGACGTTGCGTAATCCGAAGGAGATCGTTGCCGCGTCGAACGCTCCGTCGGCGAACGGCAGGTGCAGCGCGTCACCGGCGACGAGGGGCAGGTTGCGCCGCTCGCGGCGTTGGCGCCCGGCCTGCAACATGCCGATGGAGAAGTCGCAGCCGACAGCGAACGCGCCCGATGCGGCCAGTTCGGCCGTGGAAACCGCGGTGCCGGCCGCCAGGTCCAGAACGCGATCGCCGGGAAGCAACTCGAGGGCCTGGCTGGTCCGCCGGCGCCAGCGATGGTCCTGGCCGAGCGACATCAACGTATTTGTGAGGTCATATCGGCGCGCGACGCCGTCGAACATCGCCGCGACCGAACGCGGCTGCTTGTCCAGGGTTGCACGGCTCATCGTCGCGACATTGTGCCCGCTGCGCCTCAGCACAATCTCAGCGGGCCGTCGCGCGCTCTGGATGCGACACGCCAGACCCGCCGGTACCGGGCGGGTTGGCGAGCCGGATCGTCCCGCCGACGATCGCCGCGAAACAGGCCAGGTAGCCGACGATGAGCAACCCGCCGACCGGCACGCGTTCGTGCAGCAGGACGGCGCCGAGCACCACCGCCACGACCGGATCGGCCGCCTTGTTCGCCGGGAAGCTCGCGCCGAGGGCGCCGACCTGGAACGAGATCTGGGTGAGCGTGATGCCGAGACCGCCGACGACGAGCAACCCGATCAGCGGCACCAGCCCTTCGGCGCGGCTGAACGCGTCCAGGCCCTGGTCTCGCCAGGTCGTCGCCACGGCGTTGAGCAATACGCCGACCAGGCCGAACCAGGCGCCGGCCACTCCCCCGTAGACGCCGGCCCGCAGCGCGGCCCCACGCCCGTGCACCGCGGCACACGCCGCCAGCCCGGCGCCCAGTGCCACGACGATCGCGGTAACGGCCGCACCTGGGGCGAGCGCCGAGCCCTCGCCGGGGTCGCCGAGCATCGCGAAGAACGCGCCCAATCCGCCGAGAATCCCCAGGCAGGCAAGGTAATCACCGCGTTGCGGCTTCGGGCCGCCGATCATCGCGCCGACGAACAGTGACACCGGCAGCGCGAGCACGAGCAACGGTTGGATCAGTACGACCGGCCCGGTCGAGAGCGCCACGACCTGGAAGATCAGCCCGACGGCGTCCCCGCCGATCGAGACCAGCCAGCGCGGATCGCGCAGTAGTCGCAGCAAGCCGATGGCGTCGGCCGATCCCGTTCCGGTGTAGGCCGCCGAGTGCTGCACCGCGGTTGCGGCGCCGTACGCGACTGCAGCGAGCAGCCCGCAGGGCACGGCGACCAGCAGTGACATGTCATGACCGTAGAGGCAACGCGCCGTTCTGCGATTGCCGGCAGGAAACGGCCCGCGCGATCTGCGTCGCGCGGGCCGTTCGGCCGTTCAGCCGTTCAGCCGTTCGTGAGCGTCGATCAGTGGTGATGACGCCCGTGGTGGCCCCATCCACCGGACCAGCCATGCCGCGAGAAGCCGCTCAGGCGCGGGTCAAACCCACGCCATTGCGTCCAGTGCGGCCGGGCCGCACGGAAGACGGCGACCGGGGCGGACTTCTCGGCCGCCCGATCTTCTCGTGCCGCCTCGCGCGCTTCGTCGCGCGCCTTCTCGGCGCGCCGCGCCGCGAGCCGGGCCGCGAGCGCTGCATGATGCCTCGCCGTGGCCGCATGATCTGCTCTCTCGTGGCGGATCTGCCCGAACCACAACGGCAACCAGGCGGTCCGGATCGCGGCGAGCGACGCCCGCACGTCGGCCCACACCGCGGACGCACTGTCGGCGCTGTCGACCTGAGTCTTGAGCGCGGTCAGCGCGGCCTCCTCCTGCGCGATCGCGGACGTGATCTTGTCCTTGATGGCCGAGTTGAGATCGGAGTCCGCGCTCACTTTCGCCGAGATTGCTGCCAGCCAGTCCAGCCGGTTGGTGATCATCCGGTCGACGAACGCCTGCGCGTCAGCCAGCGACGGTCGGACAACCTCGGACGTCTCGGAGTCGGAGTCGGATCCGCCGGGCGGATGGGCGAGCGCGGGCGGCGCTGCCAGGCCGACGCACAACGCCGCGACGGCCACAGCCAGCGCGATACGTAGGGGACTCCTCGGTTTCACGGTTCGACACTCCTTCGGATTAGTCGGACCGACCTGCCCCCGAAAGCCAAACCCCGTCGAGCCATGTCACGGTGCGGGGTGGCACATCCGCCCCGGGCGCTGTTCACCGAAACGGACTTGTGGTCGTGCCGGCACCTAGCCGGCGTACAGCAGGAACTCAGCGGACGCTACGCGGCACGTCGTTGCCATTCGGTAAGCATCCGTGGCAATCCGGGCAGAGTGGTCAGGTCGCGGCGACAACCGGCAGTTCGCGCAGTGCCGTCGAGGAGAAGTGCGAGTGCACCCGCGCGTCGACCGGGTCGTTCGGCCGGGTCGTCGTGGACGGCGAGGTGGCGGTAGAGCGTGTCGCGCTGGGCCGGGATCCGGCCGGCCGCCGCGGATCAGCTCGATCAGCTCGGTGCGGTTGGACTGCGGTGCCGCGCGCCGGCCGACGAGACGACGTTCTCCTCGAGCATGACCGAGCCGAGGTCGTCGGCGCCGAAGTGCAGGGTCAGCTGGCCGATGTCCTTGCCGGTGGTCAGCCAGGACCCCTGCAGGTGATTGATGTTGTCGAAGAACAGCCGGGCGACGGCGATCATGCGCAGGTATTCCAGGCTCGTCGCCTGGGTGCGGCCCTTCAGGTGGTTGTTCTCCGGCTGGTACGTCCACGGGATGAAGGTGCGGAAGCCGCCGGTGCGGTCCTGCACGTCGCGGATCATGCGCAGATGCTCGATGCGCTCGGCGTTGGTCTCGCCGGTGCCCATCATGAACGTCGCGGTGGACTCGACGCCGAGCCGGTGCGCGGTCTCCATGACCTCGAGCCAGCGCTCGCCGGACTCCTTCAGCGGGGCGATCGCGGTGCGCGGCCGCTTCGACGAGCATCTCGGCGCCCGCTCCGGCGAACGAGTCGAGCCCGGCCGCGTTGAGCCGCGCGATCACCGTCCTCGAAGTCGACGCCCGAGACCTTGCCGATGTGCACGACCTCGGATCCGCCCGAGCGAGTGGATCACCAGCTGCGGGTAGTCGCCGCCTTGATGGCGGCGAAGATCCGCTCGTACCACTCGATGCCGAGTTCGGGTGAGTGGCCGCCCTGCAGCATGATCTGGGTGGCGCCGAGGTCGACGGCCTCGCCGCAGCGGCGCAGGATCTCCTCGATCGAGTGCGTCCAGCCCTCGGCGTGCTTGGGCGCCCGGTAGAACGCGCAGAACTTGCAGGCCGTCACGCAGACGTTGGTGTAGTTGATGTTGCGGTCGATGATGTAGGTCGCGATGTTGTCCGGGATAGCGGCGCCGGCGCACCGCGTCGGCCGCCTCGCCGAGCGCGTGCAGCGGCGCGTCGGTGTAGAGCAGCAGCGCCTCGTCCGGCGAGATCCGTCCACCGTCGGCGGCATGTGCTAGCAGGGCTGCGATCTCGCGCGTCATTGCCCCAGCGTAGATGCGCGGGTGGCGGCTGCCGCACGGTGCGCCGACTCAGTCGATTCAGATTCGTTAGTTGACGCTAACGTTAGTGACTACTAACCTCTTGCCTCATCAGCCATCGAAGGGAGCACGGCCATGGGAGCACCAGTTGCCTGGTTCGAGGTGACGAGCACCGATCACGAGCGGGCGCAGAAGTTCTACGCGGAGTTGTTCGGCTGGTCGGTGAGCGCCGACCCGAACATGGGCGGCTACGGCATCGTCGACACCGGCGCGGGCGAGAGCGCGGTCGGCGGCGGCATCGGCCCGTCGCAGTCGCCGGGCGACACCGGCGTGAAGATCTACCTGCGCGTCGACGACATCGAGCCCTACCTGGCGCGAGCCGAGGAGCTTGGCGGCAAGCGACTGGTTCCGCCGACCGCACTGCCCGGAGACTTCGGCACGATCGCGGTCTTCACCGACCCGGACGGCAACCAGGTCGGCCTCTGGCAGTGAGCCGGTGAAGCAGTGAGCCGCCACCGTCTCACGTCGTTGAGTGGTGCGTTCGTCGTTGAGTGGTGCGCTATAACGCTCCACTCAGGCGATAGCGCACCACTCAACGGAGGAAGGGGCGGGACGTGAGCGGCGATTCGACCGACGATGCCGATCAGGCACTGCGCGCGCTGGCCGAGCCCCGCCGGCGCGCGATCCTCCAACTCGTGGCGCACGACGAGCTGTCTGCGGGCGAGATCGCGGCAGCGTTCGACGTGACCCGGCCAGCGGTGAGCCAGCACCTGACCGTCCTCAAGAACGCCGGGCTGCTGGTCGAGCGCCGCGACGGGACGCGCCGGATGTACCGGGCAGAACCGTCCGGCCTGCAGGCCCTGCGCGAGATGCTCGACGAGTTATGGGCATCGTCGCTGGACATCGCCCGCCGCCTCGTTGAAGCTGACGCCGGACACCAAGACGATCAAGAAGCAGGAGTCGGATGACCGTCACGCCGATGCACCGGCCACCGATCCGCCAGTCGACGACTGTTCGCAGCAGCGCCGAGCACACCTTCGCCGTCTTCGTCCGAACGCTCGACCAGTGGTGGCCGCTGCGCACGCACTCGCGCGGGCAGGAGCAGGTCGTCGGTGTCACCTTCGAGGAACGAGTCGGCGGGCGCGTCTACGAGACGTGGGCCGACGGCCAGACCCGCACCTGGGGCACCCTGCGCGCCTGGGAACCACCGACGCGCTTCGTGATGACCTGGGACATCATCGAGCCGAAAGTTACCGAGATCGAGTTGACGTTTCGCCCGCTCGGCCCGGCGCTGACCCGCGTTCAGGTCGAGCACCGCGGCTGGGAACTGCTCAGCGGCGCCGAACTCCAGGCGATCGGCGAGAAGCGGGAAAGCTACGACGTGGGCTGGGCGATGATCTTGCGCCGGTTCGCCGACGCGATGCCCGACGACGGACGGCCGGACGACGAATCCTGACTGATCGAGCAACTTTCTCCGCCCCCAGGCCGGAGAAAGTTGCCCGATCGGCTTGCGGTCACCCTGATGGGGGCGTCCAGATATAGGGCGTCGTCGTCGTCACCGCGACGAAGCCGAGGCGTTCGAGGATGGGCCGGCTGTCGTCGGACGCGTCGACCTGCAGGTACTTGACGCCACGCTCGGCCGCGAGTTGGGCGCGGCGGGCGACCAGGGCGCGGTAGATGCCGCGTCCGCGCCACGCCTTGAGGGTCGAGCCGCCCCACAGTCCGGCGAACTCGGTGCCCGGGTTGTAGACGAGCCACGCGGCGCTGACGACATCGCCGCCCGCTTCGGCCACGACCACCGTGATGACGCTCGGATCTGCGGCGACGCGACCGGCCAGATCGTCGGCCAGCCAGGACCAGTCCTCGCCCCACACCTCGGACTCCATGGCGCCGATGCGAGCGAAGTCGGCGGTCTCGGTGACGATGCGCAACGTGACGCCGTCGGGCAGGACCGGATCGCTCGCCATCGTCGCCGTCTCGCCGATGACCACCGTCTCGCGCGGCTCGGATCGGAAGCCGTGTGCGCGCAGGCGATCGGTGAGGTCGGCCGGCTCGTCGTGGCCGTGCGTCTTCCACTCGAACTCCTCGCCACGTGCGGCGAAGTAGTCGCAGGTCCGGGCGATGAGCGCGTCGAGATCGGCGCCCTGGAGCCCTCCGAGGTTGCGGTAGTTGACGAATCCCTGATGCATGCCGGTACAGCGCAGGAGTGGGCCGTCCCACTCGCAGGTCACGCCCGCTGGCTGGCGGGTGGCGAGCGCGGTGCGCACCTGGGCGTCATAGGCGTCGAGCAGCGCCTCGCGTGTCATCACGACCGACAAGGGTGGCCCCTGTGGCGGTAGCTGCAAAACGAATTAGACGTCAGCGAACTCTGGCGCCACTGCGGCCGGCACCGCACCGGTCTCGGCCGCGCGGCGGGCGAATTCGACCAGCCCCTCGACCTGGCGGGCGCCGAGCGAGAAGTCCAGCGTGCGGAAGTAGCGCACGAGCGTCGCGGAGTCGAACGGTTCCCAACGGGCGGCTTGGGCTGCCACTTCGTCGACGTGCGCCAGTGCCTCGTCGCGACTGTTCACGAACGCGGCGTGGACGTCCTTGACGATGCCCGGATTCGCGTCGGCGTACTCGCGGCGGGCGGCCCAGACCGCGAACACCATCGGCAGCCCGGTCCAGTCGCGCCACACGCTGCCCAGGTCGTACACCTCCAGGCCGCGGCGGGGCGCTTCGTAGGTGGCACGCAGCGCCGCATCGCCGATCAGCACCGCGGCATCGGCTTCGAGCAGCATGGCAGTGAGATCGGGCGGGCAGTCGAAATAGGCCGGCTCGGCACCGTGCACCTGCGCGAGCCACATCCGGGCGAGCAGCACCGATGTGCGCGATGTCGAGCCGAGCGCCACGCGGGTCAGCCCGGCCAGCGGCGCTTGCGAGACCAGATTCACCGACAGCACCGGCCCGTCCGAGCCGACAGCCAGGTCCGGCAGCAGCACCAGTTCGGCCGAGTGACGCAGGTACTCCACCAGCGAGATCGGCCCGATGTCGAGGTCGCCCCGCACCAGGGCGTCGTTGAGACGATCCGGGGTGTCCTTGGTCAACTCGACGTCGAGCAGCGCGCCCGACCGGACGAGCCCCCAGTAGATCGGCAGGCAGTTCAGGAACTGGATGTGGCCGACCCTCGGTCGCGCGGTGTCCGACACGGATTCGACGCTACGCCAGCAGCGGCCGTGGCCGGGCTCACGATCGGCGCCCTGGGTAGGGTCGCGAGAATGTCGGACGATCTCGAACTGGCGGCGTCGCTGGTGCGCGAGGCCGGCGTTCTGGCCGGCGAGATGCTGCTTGCCGGGCTCCAGGTCCAGCACAAGACCTCGGTCTCGGACGTCGTGTCGGCCGCCGACCAGGCGGCCGAGGAACTGATCGTCTCGCGGCTGCGCCGGGAGCGTCCCGACGACGGACTCGTCGGCGAGGAAGGCACGAACGAACCCCGCGCGCGGACCTGGTTCATCGATCCGGTCGACGGCACGTACAACTTCCTGTCCGGCCTGACGTTCTGGTGCTCGGCGGTGGCGCTCGCCGACGCCGACGGCCCCGTACTCGGCGCGATCTATCACCTGGCCGACGACGAGCTGTGGCTAGGCGGCCGCGACCAGCCGACCACCCGCAACGGCAACCCGGTCGCCCGCCTCGAAGACCAGGCGCTCAGCCAGGTGTCGTTGGCGACCTACCTGCATCCGGGCGCGCTGCCCGACGACACGGTGCGCCTGCCCTTGCTGCGAGTCATGCGCGGTGCGGCGACGGTGCGGATGCTGGGCTCGGGGTCGATCGAACTGGCGGCAGTCGCCGCGGGACGACTCGGCGCGTGGATTCAGTGCGATTGCCCCGTGTGGGACTGGTTGCCCGGCGCCGCGCTCGTCCAGGCCGCCGGCGGGGCGACGAAGGTGGTGCACCACGAGGGGCACCGCTGGCATATCGCCGGGCCGCGGCGGGCCGTCGACGAGATCGCGGCCCTGCTGTGTTGACCACAGCGTCGCCGCGTCAATCGAGGAAGCCCACCACAGTGCGGACGAACGACTCGGCGTCGTCGAGCCAGGGGTAGTGCCCCGCTCGGGGCTGCACGACGAGCCCGGCCTTCGGAAAGAGCCCGGCCAGGGCCTCGCCGTCCGTCACGGTCGGCGAGGAGTCGTAGCCCCCGATCAGCACCAGTACCTCGGCCGCCAACCGGGCAAGGGCAGCCGTCGTGGCCGGCGGATCGAGGGCGCCATCAGCGAAATAGGTCTCGGCGGCGCCTGGCTTCATCTCATCAGTCGCTTTGTCGGCATGGGCCCGCGCAACGTCGTCCCATTGGCCATAGAAGAACGGCATGGCGGCCGCCCGGTTCGCCGCCGAGTCGTCGCCGTCGTTCCAGGCATTGATTGCGGCGAACGCGGCGTCGAACCAGGGTTCGGCCTGGCGACGAAGCAACGCGGCCCGCCACTTGTCGTCGTCCTCCGCGAATCCGACGGCGCGCGTTCCAGGAGTGATCAGTGCGAGTTTGCCGACCCGATCGGGGTGGGCCGCTGCGTAGAGCTCGGCGAGGTTTGCCCCGGCCGAGTGGGCGATGAGGTCGAGGCGGTCGACGCCGAGGTGCCCGCGCAGCGCCTCCACGTCGTCGACGATCCGGTCGACGCGCCGCTGGGGCAGTTCGAGCAGCACCAGTTCCCGATATGCGTCGAGGCCGCCTAGATTGCCCAGGTAACGCGTCGCGCGCAGCGGGCCACCGGGCAGCACCACGACCGGCTCGCCGGAGCCCACGTACGTGGCAGGTCAGATCCGTTCCGTCATAGCTGGTGAAGGTCGGCACCGCGTCAGGTTAAGGTGCCGCCATGAGGAGGGGCGGGGGCGGGACGGTCGGGACCACCCGATCACTGCGGGGCAACCCCGTGGTCATCACATACAGCACCGCATCGCATCGCACGCCTGGAAACTGCGCCCTACGCAGAGGTCGGCGCGCACGGCAGGGAATGGCCGCTCCGCTCCTTCTCACATGATCAGTGCCGATGACGCCGCCGATGCGCTGCTGTCCGGGCCGTGGCACGCGGAGCCGATGCGCATCCGGCTCACGATCCGGGCGGGGTCGATCCTCGTCCCGCCCTGGGCGGACGATCTGGTCACGGCCGTCCTTCGAGTACATCCCGAGCCGCCTCGCCGTCGCGGGCTGGAAGCGTTCCTGCGTCGGCTTCCGGCGCCTTCGCCGGCGACGCCGCCGCCCACGCTCGCCGATCCGATTCCCGATCTCGGGGCGCTGGCCGGCCTGCTCGACGTCGACGAGGGCGAGCTCGCCTGGTTCGCCGACGTGCACCGGTGGACGCGGCGGGTGGGCAGCGCGCCGCTGCACCACTACCGCTGGCGGACCCTGCCCAAACGCGGCGGCGTGCGACTGGTCGCCGTGCCCAAGCCTCGCCTCAAGGAGATGCAGCGTCGAGTGCTGCGGCACGTGATCGCGCCGATCCCGGGCCACCAGGCCGCGCACGGCTGCGTCCCGGGCCGATCGGTGCGCTCCGCCGTCGCCGATCACACCGGGTCGACCGTCGTGATCCGGCTCGACGTCGAGTCGTTCTTCGCCTCGATCGCGGCGGCACGGGTCGGCGGCGTGCTGCGGCGGGCGGGCCTTCCGGACGAGGTTGCCCGGACGGTCACCGGCTTGTGCACGACGGTTATCCCGTTCGCCGTGTGGCGCGAGGTGCCGACGCCCGCGGATCACGCCGCGCATTTCCGGCTCGGTCGCAGCCTCGCGACACCGCACCTGCCGACCGGTGGCGCCAACCTCGCCGGCGCTGGCCAATCTCGTCGCGTTCTCACTCGACCGGCGACTGGCGGGGCTGGCCACCTCGTTCGGCGGCCGGTACACGCGCTACGTCGACGACCTGCTGTTCAGCGGCGGCTCCCGCCTGCGCAACGGGCGCGGTGCCTTCGTCCGCGCGGTCGAGCAGATCGTCCACAGCGAGGGGTTCCGCGTGGCGACTCGCAAGACCGTCGTGCTCGGCGCGGCCGGTCGCCAGCAGGTGCTCGGCGCCGTCGTGAACGACCACCCGACGCTCGCCCGCCGTGATCGCGACAACCTGCGCGCGCTGCTGCACAACTGTGCGGTGCACGGGCCGGCCAGCCAGTCGCGCGGACGCGAGAACTTTCGCGAGTACCTGCTCGGCCGGGTTGTCGGCGGCGGCCGGTCTCGACCCACGACTGGGCGCGCGCCTGCGGGCTCAGTTCGGCGAGATCGACTGGACGTGATCTGCGGGCGGGTCTACCAACGCCAGGCGCGGCGGTAGCGGGCCCGCCGAGGCCACCCGCGATGGGTGAGCATCGGCAGCACCACGAAGACGAGGACCGCGCCGACGAGCAGGAACGGCAGCGCCAAGACGAACACGACGCCGACCACGACCAGCATGGCGAGACGAAGGATCATGGAATCGCCGGCGTAGCGCCGAAATGTGCGCTCGGCGTACTCGACGGGCCGCTGGCGGTTACCCGTCGTCGACCAGCCCGGCGCCGGTTCGGGGAACGGGTGCGGCGCGGGCAGGTCGGTGAAGAGTTCGTCGAGCCCGGCCCGGGTACGGGCGACGCTCGCCTGGGCAACGCGCTGGCCGTACTCGTCGGGATCGAGGCGGCCGGCCGACATGTGCTCGTCGAGGGCCTGCATGGCGGCGGCCCGCTCGTCGTTGCCGATACGGATTCCTGACGGTTCGGGCGCGCTCATGCCATCCATATTGCGCCCGACCCGAACTCGACGCCCAGTGTGATTTGTCAGCGGACTCTTACTCGTCCTCGCCGCTCAACTTCGCGTCGAGTTCGGCCTGCCGAGCGCGGCGGGCGTTCATGCGCTGTTCGAGCACGGCGGCGAACGCGGCTCGGGGCTTGGCGAGCAGCACGAACGACAGCGGCACCGACAGGACCAAGGCGATGATCGCGCCGAGGAACCCCTTGACGCCCACCAGCCAGAGCAGCCCGAACAGGGCGAAGAACAGGCCGAAGCGCAGAGCCGTGTACAGCCACATGGCGCCCATCGAGCGGCCGAACGACGGGGGCTGGGTCATGCCGCCGCCCCTCCGCGACGGTTCGGGCCGCCAGTCGGCATATGGCCGCCTCGGCGGCCAAAACGGCGCTCAGGCCCAGACCTGCTGCGGCTCGGCGCGGCGCTCGGCCAGCGGCGTCGGCGCGTCGTACTCGCGGACGATCTCGTAGCGCGTGTTGCGCTCGACCGGGCGGAAGCCGGCGTCGCGGATCAGGTCGAGCAGGTCGTCGCGGTGCATCGTGTTCGGCGTGCCGTAAGCCGTCGGCGTCGTGCGTGATCTTGTACTCGACGACCGAGCCGTCCAGGTCGTCGACGCCGAAGTTCAGCGACGAGCTGCGCGGTCGACAGCCCGTGCATCACCCAGAAGCACTTGACGTGCGGCGAAGTTGTCGAGCATCAGCCGGGACACGGCGAACGTCTTCAGCGACTCGGCCGGCTGGCCATCGTGGTGCGCGCCTGCAGCCGGTTGCGGATCTTGCCGTCGTTGTGTCGACGAAGTCGTGCTGGTAGCGCAGCGGGATGAAGACCTGCGAAGCCGCCGGTCTCGTCCTGCAGCTCGCGCAGCCGCAGCACGTGGTCGACGCGGTGCCGCGGCTCCTCGATGTGGCCGTAGAGCATGGTGGCCGGCGTCTTGCAGGCCCTTGCTGTGGGCCAGCCGGTGGATGCGCGACCAGTCCTCCCAGTGGCGTGTCGTGGTCGACGATCTGCTGGCGGACCTCCCAGTCGAAGATCTCCGCGCCGCCGCCGGTCAGCGACTCCAGGCCGGCGTCGATCAGCTCGTCGAGGATCTCGTCGGCGGTCAGCCCGGAGATCTTCTCGAACCAGTGGATCTCGGTCGCGGTGAACGCCTTGAGCGTCGACGCTCGGGCAGCGCCGCCTTCAGCTCGCGCAGCACCCGCGGGTAGTACTTCCACGGCAGCGTCGGGTGCAGGCCGTTGACGATGTGCAGCTCGGTGAGCTGCTCGTCCTCCATCTCCTTGGCCTTGCTCGACGGCCTCCTCGATGCGCATCGTGTACGCGTCCTTCTCGCCCGGCTTGCGCTGGAACGAGCAGTACGCGCAGCGACGCGCGAGCAGACGTTCGTCAGGTTCAGGTGCCGGTTGACGTTGAAGTACCCGAGTCGCCGTTCTTGCTCGGTGCGCACGTCGTGGGCGAGCCCGCCGAGCCAGGCCAGGTCGTCGGACGTCGTACAGGGCGACGCCGTCCTGGTAGGACAGGCGCTGCCCGGACTCGATCTTCTCGGTCAGTTCGGCCTTGCGGGATGCGGTCAACGGCATGGGTCGAGGGTACGTGCGCGGGTCCGCTCCGGTTTTGGCCGCCCAGGCATCTATTTGATGCCGGTCGGCCAAAACCGTTGTCGGAATCCGGCGAGCTTGTCGCGCTGACCGCAGCGGATCCGGGGCTTTCTCACGAGCTTGTCGGCGGCAGATTCTCTCGTCGCCTGAGCGGGCGAAGCGGAGTGAGCCTGTGCCATCGACAGCACCGGAGACACGCTGGACAGCCGGTCAGTTCCCGCGTGATTAGTCTCAGGTTCCTGGCCGACCTTGCTTGACTGAAGGGCGCGAGAGGAGAGCGACGATGCCGGTGCTGGGAGTTGGCGGGATCTTCTTTCGCGCGCAGGATCCCGACGCGCTCAATGCCTGGTACCGCGAGCATCTCGGCGTCGGCGCCGGCTGTGCCGCCGAGGGCACCGGTCCGCCCGACGAATGGTCGTGGAAGGTGCAGGGCGGCCCGCTCGTCTTCACGCCGTTCAAGACGGGGACCGATTACTGGGCGGCGGACAAACAGTTCATGCTCAACCTGCGCGTGAGCGACCTCGACAGCCTGCTCGAACAATTGAACGCCAGCGGGATCGCGGTGATCGTCAAGCCCGAATGGGAATCGCCCGAGGTCGGGCGTTTCGCGCGAATACACGATCCCGAAGGCAATGCGATCGAATTGTGGGAGCCGCCCCCGGCGCCGGCGGATTGAGGACACGTGTGTCCGACGGTTTCGACAGTGAGGTCAAGCGTCAATCCGTGCGCCCGGCTGTGCGGTCAACTCGTCGCCGACTGCAGTCAGCCGATCGACGGCTGAGCGGCCAGCAGGTCATGCGCGGGCGCCAGGCGAACTCATCGGTGCGACGACGGGCCTAACCGGGTTGTGCGCGAGGTGTCCGGGCGCGCAGCACGATCGCGGCGATGGCGTATCGGCAGGGGCGGTCTGTCTCGTTGCGGTAGGCATGCTCGGTGTCGGAGGGAAAGTAGAGGGTGTCCTGTCGGTGCAGGTGATAGGTCGTGCCTGCGACGTCGACGGTGAGCCGTCCCGTGCTGACGTGCACGAACTCGTGCGATCCGGCCGCGTACCCAGCGAACGGATCAGGTGCGCATCGAGGGGGCAGCGTGACCTCGATCCATTCGAAGTTGATCCCGGGCACGACCGGAGAGATGACGGTCCTGCTCCAGTCGCCGCTCTCCTGCACGGTTACGTGATCGGTCCGCCGTTGCACGAGGACGCGGTCGGGCTCCACCGCCTCGAGTAGTTGACGCAGTGTGAGGCCCAGACCGTCGGCGATTCTGGACAGCAGAACCACGGTCGGGGCCTTCTCGCCACGCTCGACCGATGACACCATGCTCGCGCTGACCGCGCAGGCCTGGGCCAACTGCGCGACGGAAAGGCCTCGTCGCTCTCTGCTTGCGCGCACCGCGGCACCGAGGTCGGGGAGGTCGATCACGACCGCTATCGTAGTCAAATGACCGCTATAGAGGCCACACCAGGATTTGTCGTGCGGGACGCGACGGACGCGGACGCCGACGCCGTGGCGCGAATCTTCGCCCACTACGTCACCACCACCGCGACGACCTTCGAGACCGAACCCCGCACCGCCGATCAGTGGCGCACGCTATGGGCCACGTTGCGGGAGGCCGGTTGGCCACACCTGGTCGGTGTTCGCGACGACCTGGTCGTCGGCTTCGCCTACGTCGGCCCATGGCGGGCCAAGCCCGCGTACGGGCACACCGTCGAAACCACGGTCTATCTCGCACCCGATGCGACTGGCCACGGCTACGGACGGGCCCTCACCTGTCGCGCCCTGGATGCGGCTTTCGCCAACGGGGCCCTCGAAGTCATCGCCGTCATCGCCGACACCGGCAACCCCGCATCGAGGGCGTTGCACCGCACACTCGGCTTCAGCGACGTCGGCACCCTCGAGCGGGTCGGCCACAAGTTCGGCCGCTGGATCGACGTCTGTCTGATGCAGAAGTCGTTGCGCAACACCGCGAGGCCGGACAGCCCATAGCCGGACGCCCGGGGGCGCGCTCCCGGCGTCACCAGGGATCGTCACCGTGCAGGTTTCGTCGGCGTTCGACCGTCGGTCGACGTCCACCGGACGTTCGAAGAACGTCTCGAGCACGACGATGGTCTGGGTGCCGGTGACCCCGTCGACGTCGAAGACGCGCCGCAGCACGGCCTGCAGCTGCTCTCGGTGGTCGAGGTGCGGATCTTCACCAGGAGCGACGCCGACCCGGCGATGACGTGCGCCTCCTGGATCTCGGGGATGGCCGCCAGCGCGTCGCGGGTCGGCGGGTCGCCCATCCAGGCGTTGGCCTGCAGCATGACGAAGGCCAGCACGCCGCGGCCGACGGCGGCCGGATCGACGTCGATGGTGGTACGGCGGATGACGCCGCGCTCGCGCAGCTTGCGCACCCGCTCGTGGGCCGACCCGGCCGACAGCCCGACCGCCTGGCCGAGGGCCGCGTAGGACTGCGTGGCGTCGGCCTGCAACTGCCGCCAGCAGTGCCCGGTCGATGCTGTCCACCGACGCCATCGCTCCAGAATGTGAACCGGCTCAACTTGACTGTTGACCATACCAGATTCGGCAATGTTAGCGTTCTGCCGAACACCATGTCTGAGAGTGAGGAGCCTTCGATGACCGAGACCATCCCTGCCCAGTTCCAGCGTGCTCGACGAGCGCTTCCGCTACTTCGACGGCGACTTCGTCGTCGAACGGCTGCACACCGGCGCCCGCAAGACCGAAGGCCCGGCGTACTTCCCGGCCGGGCGCTACCTGGTCTGGAGCGACATCCCCAACGACCGGCTGCTGCGCTGGGACGAGACCACCGGCGCCGTCGGCGTCTTCCGGCACGCTCCGGCTACGCCAACGGCAACACCGTCGACCGCCAGGGCCGGCTGATCACCTGCGAGCAGGGCAACCGGCGCGTCACCCGCACCGAACACGACGGCACCGTCACCGTGCTGGCCGACCGGTACGACGGCAGGCGGCTCAACAGCCCCAACGACGTCGTCGTACGCGCCGACGGCACGATCTGGTTCACCGACCCGAGCTATGGCATCTACAGCGACTACGAAGGCAACAAGGCCGACAGCGAGTTCGGCGGCGCCTGCTACGTGTTCCGCCTCGACCCGGCCACCGGCGACCTACGCGTCGTCGCCGACGACTTCTGCCGGCCCAACGGCCTGGCCTTCTCCCGCGACGAGCAGCAGCTCTACGTCGCCGACACCCGGCAGGAACCCAGCCACATCCGCGTCTTCGATGTCACCGCCGACGGCACCCTGAACGGCGGAAAGATCTTCGCCGAGTGCGACAACGGCCGCTTCGACGGCATCCGCGTCGACGACGCCGGACGCGTCTGGGCCGCCGCCTGGGACGGCGTGCACTGCTTCGACATCCGACGGCACCCTCATCGGCAAGCTGCTGCTGCCCGAACCCGTCGCCAACCTCACCTTCGGCGGGCCCAAGCGCAACCATCTGTTCATCACCGCAGGCACCTCCGTGTACTCCCTGCGTGTCACGTTCAACGGCGCCCGATACCCCCGCCGCCCGGCCGGGCAGTCCTGATGATCGCCGATTCCGTCAGCGACACCGGACCGACCGAAGCGCTCCGAAAGCAGATCGCCCACGAACTGCAGGTCGACGTCTCGTTCGATCCGGAGACGCAGATCGAACGACGCGTCACGTTTCTCGCCGACGCGCTGCTCAGCACCGGCCGGTCAGCCCTGGTGCTGGGCGTCAGCGGCGGCATCGATTCCGCCGTCGCGGGCCGGCTATGCCAGCTCGCCGCCGAGCGCGTGCGCGCCAGCGGCTGGCCCGCCGTCTTCATCGCCATGCGACTGCCCTACGGCGTGCAGCACGACGAGCACGACGCGAACACCGCACTGGCCTTCATCGGTCCGGATCAGACGCTCGCCGTGGACATAAGACCATCCAGTGACGCCTGCCTGAGCGCGCTGACCGCCAGCGGGTTCAACTTCGGCGACGCACTGGCGCAGGATGCGATCCACGGCAATATCAAGGCGCGGCAGCGGATGACCATCCAGTACGCCGTAGCGGCCGCCAATTCAGGCCTGGTCGTCGGCACAGACCACGCCGCCGAAGCGGTCACCGGTTTCTTCACCAAGCACGGTGACGGCGCCGCCGACGTGATCCCGCTGGCCGGTCTCACCAAGCGGCGAGTCCGCGCGATCGCCCGGGCGCTCGCGGCACCCGACTGCCTGGTTCACAAGACTCCCACCGCCGACCTGGAGACCCTCGCCCCCGGAAGGCCCGACGAGGACGCCCTCGGGATGACCTACAACGACATCGACGACTTCCTCGAAGGCCGCCCCGTCCTGCCCCGTACCGTCGAGGCGATCATCAACCGCTTCCGGGACACAGCCCACAAGCGTCAGCTTCCGACCGGGCCGCAACAGACCGCCGCGAGTCGGACTGAGCAAATCGTGGAGCTTTCGCAGGCGAGAGCGGCGTGCGTTCCGGTCGGGGCCGGCGGGGAATGCCGCCGTGCAGCGGCGAGCGAAGGTTGAGATAGAGGCCTGTGTTGATCACAGGCGCGACTGCACTCGTGACCGGGGCGAACCGTGGCCTGGGCCAGGCGATCACACGGATGCTCCTGGAGCGCGGCGCGCAAGCGGGTCTACGCCGGGGCGCGCAACCCGCAGACAGTCGTCGAACCCGGAGCCGTGCCAGTGCGGCTCGACATCACCGATCCTGCGCAAGTCGCTGCGGCTGCCGAGAGTTGCGCGGATGTGACCCTGCTGGTCAACAACGCTGGCGTGCTGACCAACAGCCCGCTGCTGGCCGCGCCGAGTCTGGACGCCGCCAGGATGGAGATGGAGGTGAACTACTTCGGCACGCTCAGCATGTGCCGTACGTTCGCGCCGGTGCTCGTGGGCAACGGAGGCGGGGCCATCGTGAACATGCTGTCGATCGCGAGTTGGTTCACCAACCCGGCAATGGGTTCCTACAGCGCATCCAAGGCTGCTGCCTGGGCGATGACCGGCGGAGTCCGCAGCGAACTGAACCGCCACGGTATTTCGGTAGTAGCCGTGCACTGTGGCTACATCGACACGGACATGGCCCGTCACGTCGCCGCCCCGAAAAACACGCCGGAGGAGATAGCCGCGCAAGCCTTGGACGCGGTCGAGACCGGCCGGTCGGAGGTCCTCGCCGACGAACGCACCCGCCAGGCCAAGGCGGACTTGTCGACGGCCCAGCCGTCAATGCGAGGGCACCAGCGATCGCGACCAAACGAGAGTTCACCGGTGCGAGCTGACTGCACCTGAGCCTGAGAGATTGCTTGGCAAATCAGTTGACGGTGATAACTTACGAGCGTTAACTCAGCCGGGTTCCGACCCCGCACTCAGGGAGTTCCTGTGCTGACTCGGCTCGCCCTCCTCGGCATTCGCGCACCGCGCCGCGTCCTCGTCGTCGCCGGATTGATCTTGGTGGCGGCCGCCCTCTTCGGCGGCCCGGTGGCCAAACACCTTTCCGCAGGCGGGTTTTCCGATCCGCACGCCGCGTCGAGCAAGGCGAAGGATCTGCTCGCCGCGCGCTTCAACGCCGGCGATCCCAACCTCGTCTTCGAGGTCAGCACCGCGGAGGGAGTGGACAGCGCCGCCGCCCGGGCCGAGGGCGCGACGATCGTCGAAGCGCTCGGCCGCGACCACAACGTCAGCCAGATCCAGTCGTACTGGACGGCGCCGGCGCAGGCCAAGACGGGACTGCGCAGCAACGACGGGCGCGGCGCTCTCGTCGTCGCCCGCGTGGCCGGCAACGACGACCAGGCGCCGAAGACGCGCCGGCAAACTCGCCGATGCGCTGAGCGGGAACCACAACGGCGTCGACGTCCGCGCCGGCGGAATCGCGATGGGCTATCACCAGGTCAACCTGCAGACCCGCAAGGACCTGGCCAAGGCCGAGGCGATCGCCATCCCGCTGACCACGATCGTGCTGATCTGGGTGTTCGGCAGCGTCATCGCGGCACTTTTGCCCCTGGCGGTCGGCCTGTTCTCGATCATCAGCACCATGGCCGCCTTGCGCGGACTCGCTCTCGGCACGGACGTGTCGATCTACGCGCTGAACCTGACGACGGCGCTCGGCCTGGCCCTGGCGATCGACTACAGCCTGTTCATCGTCAGCCGCTACCGCGAGGAGATCCACGCGCGGTCGCCGTCCGGACGAGGCGGTGATCCGAACCGTGCAGACCGCCGGTCGCACCGTGCTGTTCTCGGCGCTCACCGTTGCCCTGGCGCTGGCCGCGCTGCTCGTGTTCCCGCAGTACTTCCTGCGCTCGTTCGCCTATGCGGGCATCGCCGTGGTGGCACTGGCTGCGGCGGCGGCGCTCCTGCTGCTGCCCGCGTTGCTCACGTTGCTCGGCCGCCGGGTGGATTCGCTCGACGTGCGGGTGCCGGTGCGCCGGTGGTTGCGCCGCCCGCCGCCGCGCGTGATCGAGCCGGAGCAGTCGTTCTGGTACCGCATCGCGACAGACGGTGATGCGCCGGGCGCTGCCGATCGGGCTCGCGGTGGTCGCGCTGCTCTTCGTCCTGGGTGCGCCGTTCCTCGGCGCGAAGTTCGGCTATCCGGACGATCGGGTGCTGCAGACCTCGGCGTCCAGCCGGCAGGTCGGCGATGCCGTGCGCGCCGATTTCAGCCAGAACGCCACGGGCACCCTGACGGTGGTCGCCCCGGATATCTCGCAATCACCTGACGCCGTCGGGCAATACGCCGCCCGTCTGTCCACTGTGGACGGTGCTACGGCCGTTACGTCGTCCGCCGGGACGTACGTCCACGGTGATCGGGTTGCGCCGCCGTCTGGACCTTCGATGGTGTCCGGCGATGCCGCCTACCTCAGGGTTGCCACGACGATCGACCCGTTCTCGCGGCCGGGCGCGCAGTTCGTGAGCGATGTCAAGGCAGTGCCCGCGCCGTGGTCGGTGATGCTCACGGGTCTGGCCGCCGAGAACGTCGACAGCCTGCACTCACTCGGCGCGAAGTTGCCCTTGGCGCTGGGCGGAATCGCGCTCGCCACGTTCGCGATCCTGTTCCTGTTCACCGGCAGCCTGCTGCTGCCCGTCAAGGCGCTCGTGCTGAACATGCTGTCGCTGTCGGCGACGTTCGGGGCGATGGTGTGGATCTTCCAGGAGGGCCACCTGAACGTGTTCGACGCGGCGATCACCGGGTACCTGGTGCCGACCATGCCGATCCTCATGTTCTGCCTGGCGTTCGGGATGTCCATGGACTACGAGGTGTTCCTGCTCTCGCGCATCCGCGAGGAGTGGCTGTCGTCGGACCGGACATCAGCCGACAACACCCGCGCGGTGGGCCTGGGCCTGGCCCGTACGGGACGCCTGGTCACGGCGGCGGCTGCCCTGATGGCCATCGTCTTCGCGGCGATGACCACCTCGAAGGTGTCGTTCATGCAGATGTTCGGCCTCGGGCTGACCCTGGCCGTGCTCATGGACGCGACGCTCGTGCGTGGTGTGCTCGTTCCGGCCTTCATGCGCCTGGCCGGGCGGGCCAACTGGTGGGCGCCCCGACCGCTCGCGCGCTGGCACGATCGGCGGGGACTTCGTGACTCGGACGTGCCACGCGAGCGGGAGCCAGCAATGATCGAGGCGTGACGTCCAAACCTGCTGCTCGCCGGCGCCGCTCACCCAAGGGCTCCGGCGAGCGCCTGCGTGGTGAGATCATCGCCGCCGCGCGCGAATGCCTGACCCGCCTCGGCAGCGCGGACGCGGTGTCCATTCGCGCGGTGGCGGCCCACGTCGGCGTTACCCCGCCGTCCATCTATCTGCATTTCGCCGACAAGGAAGCGCTGCTCGATGCCGTCCTCGTCGACCTGTTCACCGAACTGGACGACGTGATGCAGCAGGCGGCCGCGGGCATCGACGATCCGCTGGAGCGCCTGCGGCAGCACGGCCTGGCCTACGTGCGATTCGCTCGGTCGAGCCCGGAGTACTACCGGTTGGCGACGATGGCCGTGCGCACCGAGGCGGGCAACGTCGACTCGATTCTCGGGACGGCGGCGTTCACCCACTTCAACGCCACCGTCGTCGATTGCATGGACGCCGGCATCTTCGCCAAGGGCGATCCGTTGCCGGTCGCGCTCGAACTGTGGGCGGCGGCGCACGGCATCGCCTCGTTGCTCGTCGCGAAGCCGTACCTGCCCTGGGGCGATACGGAGGTGTTCGCCGACCGCGTGCTTCGCTCGGCGGCGATGGGGCGGGCCGTCGGGGATCTGATCGGTGATCCCGGCCCCGCGCAGTTCAGCGCCTGGCTGGCTGAGGCGAAGGCGGACGCGACGGCTGCCAAGTCCGCACCGAAGCCGCGGCGCCGGCGGGCTCAGCCGGCGGGCTGAACGCGGCCCTCGAACTTGGTCGAGAGGACCACTGTGGTCCTGGTGCGCGCCACTCCGCGGATGCCGTTCAGCGTCCCGATCATCTGCTCGAGCGCGGCGACGTCGGGCACCCGGACCTTCACCACGTAGGACTCCTCGCCGGCGACGAACCAGCAGTCCTCGACCTCGGGGACGTCACCCAGATCGCTGGACACCCGGTCGGCGCTGGCCTGATCGGACAGGAACAGCCCGATCAGCGCGCTCATCGAGTAGCCGAGCGACTCGGGCGCCACGGCGGCGTGGTAGCCGGTGATCACGCCGCCGGCTTCGAGTTTGCCGACCCGTTCGTGCACGGCCGGCGCCGAGAGTCCGACGACGCGCGCGAGTTCGGCATAGGTCGCCCGGCCGTTTGCCCGCAGGGCGTCGAGGAGTTGGCGATCTACGGCGTCCATAGGCTCAGTCTGTCAGTTGGCCGTCGCGAGCGATCACGTCCGCCGTGGCGGCTGCGCGGGCGGCGCCGAGTTCGCCGGTCCACCGGACGATCAGATCGTGCTCGACGCCGATGACGTCGAGCACCTTCGCCGCGACGAAGTCGACGAGTTGCTGCACGGACGACGGCGCGCCGTAGAACCCGGGACTCGCCGGCAGCACCACCGCGCCGGCGTCGTGCAGCGCCAGCATGTGCTGCAACGCCGATCGGCTGTACGGGCGCCTCGCGCGGCACGACGACCAGTGGCCGCCGCTCCTTGAGCGTGACCTCGGCGGCGCGTTGCAGCAGATCCTTCGACAGCCCGATCGCGATGCCGGCGCAGGCGGCCGTCGATGCCGGGACGACCACCATCCCGCGCGCCCGATAGGAGCCGGATGCCGGACCGGCGGCCAGGTCGCCCGCCGACCAGTAGCACGACATCGGACGGTTCGCGGCCGAGCCACGCGGCGAGATCGTCGCGCCAATGGGCGTCCCGGAAGGACACGCCGGTCTCGTCGAGCAGGGTCAGCCGGGCGGCGCGCGACACGACCAGGTCGACCGGCACGCCGGCGTCGAGCAGTCCGCCCAGCACCGCGCGCGCGTACGGCGTGCCCGACGCCCCGGACACGCCGACGATCCACGGCTGCGCGGCGTCATCGTCGCCCCTGTCCTCATACGCCGCAGCCCGTGCACCATCAGGTCGGCGAGCGCGAACACGAACAGCGCGATGCCGACGAAGCCGTTGGCGGTGAAGAACGCGCGGTTCACCCGCGACAGGTCGTCGGCGCGGACGATGCGGTGCTCGTAGACGAACGCGACCGCGGTGAGCGCCAGCCCGATCCACCACAGCCAGCCGAGCCCGGCCGCGGCGCCGAACCAGACGAACAGCGCGAACGTCACCACGTGCACGAGCGACGACGCGCGCAGCGCGAACGGGACGCCGAACCGGGCCGGGAACGAGCGCGACGCCGATCTCGCCGGTCGACCTCGGCGTCCTGGCAGGCGTAGATGAGGTCGAAGCCGCCGATCCACAGTGCCGACCGCGAGGCCGAGCACCAACGCCGGCCCGGAGCTGCAGCATGCCCGGTGACGGCGAGCCAGGCCCCGACCGGTGCCGATCGAGCTGCGCCAGCGCCGAGCAGCGCCTGCGGGAAGTCGGTGAACCGCTTGGCGTACGGGTAGACGACCAGCGGCACCACGCGAGCGGGCGCCAGCACCAGGCACAGCGGGTTGAGCGCCGCCGCGGCGGCCAGGAACACGACCAGCGCGACGACGGCGCCGGTCCACGCCGTGCGGATCGACACCGCGCCGGTGACCAGTTCGCGCCGTGCGGTACGCGGGTTTCGGGCGTCGATGTCGCGGTCGATGATCCGGTTGGCGCGCCATCGCGAACGTCCGCGCCGACACCATCGCGACCGTGATCAGCAGCAGCTGCCACCAGTGCACCGAACGGCTCGCGTGCCACATCGCGGTCAGCGCGGCGATGTAGGCGAACGGCAGCGCGAAGACCGAGTGCTCGATCGTCACCAGCCGCAGGAACTTCCGGACACCGCCGACGCTGCTGTCCGGGCGCGGGTCACGCCGGTGTTCACGCCAGTGGTCACGCCTCGTCGAGGTCAACGTCAGTATCCTGATCGCGAACCGGGTCGGTCATCAACTGCCCCTTGGCCGATGCCGTACTCGTTCCAGCGCCGGCGACGCGCGCCGATGTCCGTCGTCGAGCACGCACTCCTCCGGCCAGCCCCGGTGGTAGCCCTCGGTCGGCAGCTTGCGGGTCGCGTCGACGCCGGCCTTGCCGCCCCAGAACTGCTGGTACGACGCGTGGTCGAGGTGGTCGACCGGGCCGACGGTGTGCAGCAGGTCGTGGGCGTAGTCGACGTTGCCGAACGCCCGCAAGGCCACCTCGGCGTAGTCGTGCACGTCGCAGTCGTCGTCGACGACGACGATCAGCTTGGTCAGCGACATGCAGGTGCGCGCCCCAGATCGCGTTCATCACCTTCTGCGCGTGCTTCGGGTAGCGCTTGCTCGATCGAGACGATGACGCAGTTGTGGAAGACGCCCGGCCTCGGGCAGGTCGTAGTCGACGATGTCGGGAATCAGCAGCTCGCAGCAACGGCAGGAAGATCCGCTCGGTGGCCTTGCCGATCGGCCCGTCCTCCTGCGGCGGCTCGGCCGACGATGATCGAGTGGTAGATCGGGTCCGCGCTGCATCGTCATCGCCTCGATGCGCAGCACCGGGAACGGCTCGACCGGCGTGTAGAAGCCGGTGTGGTCGCCGAACGGCCCCTCCGGCAGGCGCTCGCCCGGCTCGACCTATCCCTCCAGCACGATCTGCGCGTGCGGCCGGCACCTGCAGCGGAACGGTCAGGCAGTCGACCATCTCGACCCGCTCGCCGCGCAGGAATCCGGCGAACAGGTACTCGTCGATGTCGCCGGGCAGCGGCGCGGACGCCGCGTAAGTGACTGCCGGGTCGCAGCCGAACGCGATCGCCACCGGCAGCCGCTCACCGAGTCGCTCGGCGACCGCGTGGTGCGCGGTCGAGTCCTTGTGGATCTGCCAGTGCAGCCCGAGCGTCGCTCGTCGTGCTGCTGCAGGCGGTACAGGCCCGAGGTTGCGCTTGCCCGTCTCCGGGTGCTTCGTGTGGGTCAGCCCAGAGTTGAGGAACACCCCGCCGTCGCCGGGCCACGCCTGAGGCCGGGCAGCCGGTCGAGAGTCGACGTCGTCGCCCTTGTAGACGATCTCCTGGCACGGCGCGGTCTTCACCTTCTTCGGCGGGGCCGACTCGAGCTGGGCCGCCTTGCCGAGCGCGTCGCGGATGCCGGCCCACCCGCGCGGCAGCTCCGGCTTGAGCAGTTCGCCGATGCGCTCGCCGATCTCGTCGACGATTGTCGACGCCGAGCGCCATGGCCATCCGCCGCTGCGTGCCGAAGACGTTGATCGCGAGCGGCATGTCGTCCGCGGGTCGGGTTCTCGAACAGCAGCGCCGGCCCCTGTTCGCGCACGGCCCGTTGCACGATCTCGGTCACCTCGAGGTGCGGATCGACCGGCACCCGAACCCGCGCGAGGTCGCCGTCGCGGTCGAGAGCGGCCAGAAAGTCCTGCAAATCAGCGAATCCCACCGTGTCAGTATCGGCCCAGGGCTCTAGGGCGCGTCGCTAAACCCCCGCTCGTCGCGAGCGGCGGCCAGGTGCGCGAGATGCAAGGCGGTGCCTGCCAGTGGAGGAACGCTGTAGCGCAGCTACTGCCGACGACGACAACGCAGCAGATCGCGTGCCTGGGCGCCGCGCAGCAGAGCATGGGGTTTAGCGACGCGCTCTAGTGGCTTCGGGGGCATACGCTGGAGCGCATGTTCATCCGGCTCGGCGGCGTGTTCACCCTCCTCGCGGTGGTTGCGTGGCTGTACGCCATATTCGACTCGCTGACCGCGCCGGCGGATCGCATCCGCACTCTTCCCAAGGCGATCTGGTTGATCATCATCTTGTTGCTGTTCGACATCGGCGCCATCGCCTGGTTCATCTGGGGTCGGCCGCGCGCTTCGGTGAACGTGCGCGCGCCGAAGTCTCCGTTCGGCTGGCAGGGCCACGGCGGTCCGGGCGCGGGCCCCAAGCAGCGGTCGGTGGCTCCGGACGACGACCCGGAGTTCCTGCGCCGGTTGCGCGACGACATCCGCCGTGACAAGCCGGATCCCGACGACCCGAACCACCGGCCCTGAGCCTGCGTCACCCGATGCCGCAGGTACTGCTGGTCGAAGACGACGCCGCGATCCGCGTCGCCCTCACCCGTTCCCTGCACGACCTTGGGCATGTCGTGCAGAGCGTCGGATCTGGCATGCCGGCGCTGTCAGCGGCCGTCGAGAATCGCCCGGACGTCGTCCTGCTCGACCTGGGTCTCCCCGACATCGACGGCGCAGACGTCCTGTCGATGTTGCGGGCGGTGAGCGACGTACCGGTGATCATCGCGACGGCGCGGGACGACGAAGCCGACGTGGTGCGACTGCTCGACCTCGGTGCCGACGACTACGTGATCAAGCCCTTTACCGCCGCGCAGTTGAACGCGCGGATCCGGGCGGTACTGCGGCGCTCTGGGCGCGGTGAGGGCGAGGATCCCACGATCGTGTTGGGCGGATTGCGCATCGACACCCGTAGCCGCGAGGTCAGCGTCGACGGTCAGCCGGTGGAGTTGGCGCGCAAGGAGTTCGACCTGCTGCTCGCCCTCGCGCGGCGTCCGGGCGAGGTCGTCACCAAGCGCGATCTGCTCGCCGAGGTGTGGCAGTTGGCCTGGGGCGGTTCGGACCGCACCGTCGACGTGCACCTGTCCTGGTTACGCCGCAAGCTCGGCGAATCCGCCAAAGCGCCGCGGTACCTGCACAGCGTCCGTGGTGTGGGCGTGCGGCTCGTGGCCCCCGAAGCCGTGGCGCCCGAAGCCGTGACGCTCGAGACCGTGGCCCCTGAGGCCGTGGCCCCTGACCGTGGCCCTGAGGCCGTGGCGCCCGAGGCCTAGATGCGCCGCCGGATCCTGCTACTCATCACCGGAATCACGGTGCTGGTCGTGCTCGCCTTTGCGGTGCCGTTGGCGTTCCTCGTCCGCTCGGCCGTCGAGCAGCGAAGCGAGCGCGCGATCCGCGACCAGGCGCAGTCCGTCGCGAGCGTCCTTGGCTACGGCAGCCCGACGCAGGCGTCGGTCGAGACCTACCTCAACACGCTGGAGCAGAACGACAATCGCAGTACGTCGGTTCGGATGCCCGACGGCACGCTCCTCGGTACCGAACACGAGGACGCCGGTGGGGGCCCACAGCCGTCCGACGACGGCGAGACACCGGGTTCCGGCGATCCCGGAGAAGGCGGCGGCGGTCCGATCGGTGGTCCGCCCAAAGATGCGCAGGTGCGCAGCGTGCCCGGCGGCAAGATCGCCGAACTGCCGGTGCGCACTGTCGGCGGCACATATCTGATCAGCGTGTTCGCGTCCACGAAGTCACTCGATGCCGGAGTCGGGGCCTGGTACGCGCTGATTCTCGGCGGCAGCGCCGGACTGCTGCTGATCGGCGTTCTCGGCGGCGAGTTGCTGACCCGGCGCATCGTGCGTCCGTTGACGCGTACCGCGCAGACAGCGCACCAGTTGAGCGAAGGTGACAGCTCGGCGCGGGCGCCCACGTCGGGGCCCCGCGAGATCGCCCAGGTCGGTTCGGCGCTCAACCTGCTCGCCGACCGCATCGACGAACTGATCGCCGAGGAGCGCGAGACGGTCGCCGACATGTCGCACCGGATGCGTACACCGTTGACCGCACTCCGCCTGGACGCCGAGGGGCTGCACGACCCGGACGAGGCCGAACGCATCGGCGCGCACGTCACGGCGTTGGAGCGCACCCTGACCGCGGTTATCCGGGCCGCGCGCCGTCCCCAGCGGGAGGGCCGCCTGCCCTCGGCGGACGCCACCTCGGTGGTCAGCTCGCGAGTCACGTTCTGGTCGGCGCTGGCTGACGACCAAGAACGGCACAGCGAAATCTCGCTGCCGTCCGCGCCGTTGCCGGTCCGCGCCTCGGCCGAGGACCTTGGCGCGGCGGTCGACGCACTGCTCGAGAACGTCGTCGCGCATACGCCCGAGGGCACGGCGTTCGCGGTCACCCTGTCGCCGAGCGACGGTGGCGCGACCCTCGTCGTGAGCGACGACGGCCCCGGATTGCCCGATGGCGCCGGGGAACGCGGTCGCAGCGATCGCGGATCGAGCGGGCTGGGCCTCGACATCGCCCGGCAGTGCGCGGAGGCGTCGGGCGGCTCGATGCGGGTCGGGCGCTCGCCGTCCGGCGGCGCGTCGATCACCCTCGAGTTCGGGGCGCCCTAGGTCGGCTCGCCGTTGTCGTGCGCGGCCGGTCGGGCCTTGATGTAGCCCTTCGGAAACACGGCCACGTCGACACATGCGGCGGCGAGCAGGTCGCCGAGAACGGGACTGACCGGCGCGTTGAGCGACAAGAGGGAGCCCGCCGAGGGCAGCTTCGCGCCGATGCCGGCCATGTCCCAGGTGACCGTCCAGGTCAGGAAGTCGTCGAACGTCTTCCACCCGTGGCTGGTCCGGATGAGCGCGATCGCGCCGAGGTCGGCGCCGGCGGAATCCGTCAGCGGATGACGCCACGCATCATCGGCCTTGGTGCCCTGATAGGGGTTCCACATTGCGAGTAGCGAGCCATCCGCATCCTCGAATCGCGCGCCGCCATCAGCCGGAACGATCCGTCCGACCGGCGTCCGATCCCGGCTGACCGTCGTCGTCGCGCCGACCGCAATGTCGATCTCGTCGTCGCTGCTGGCGAGCCGGTAGGTCCCGCTGCCCCCGTTCTTGAAGCCGAACAGCACGCCGGCACTGCCCTTCTGCCGCGCCGACGCGATGTCGCCTCCGTCGTCGGCCTGCAGCGCGACGGTCAGCGCATTGCTCTTGGCCCGTCCGATCCGTCCGGTGACGGCGGTATGTCCCCCCAGGATGCCCATGCGGGCAAGCTAGCCGGTGGGCACCCCACCCGCGCGCCGAGCACGCCCAGACGGCGCGAGACGGCCACACGGCGCGGGACGGCCAGACTGAGCGGGACGGCGAGACGACCGCGGACGGCCACACTGCGCAAGACGGCCACACTGCGCAAGACGGCCACACTGAGCGGGACGGCGAGACGACCGCGGAGGCCCGACAGCCCAGGACACCCACACGGCCCGGGACCGCCGTCCTTGGGTTTGGCGACATCGCCGGTGCGCGCCGGACGCGCGCACCGTGCGCAGAGATCGGCAGGCGCGCGGGTGATGACAGGCGAGCACCCCGGTGCGGTCGGCCCAACGCATCGGCAACAACGCGCGGCGCCTTGCCGCTGACGGCGCCGCGTGGCACGTCTCCGCCGCGGTCAGGACACCAGCGGCGGGTCGTGAAAGTCGTTGCGGACGGGTACCTGGGCGGGATCAATCCACGCCGGCGGGATCCACCAGGGCCGGCCGTCCGGCATGGTTACTGTCCAGCCGCGTTTGGCGAATTCGCGATGGTGGTAACCGCAGACCAAACACATGTTGGCGAGATCCGTCCTTCCGCCCGACTGCCAGTCAAGGACGTGGTGGACCTGGGTCCAGCTCGCCGGCGCGTCGCACCCGGGAAACGTGCAGCCGCGATCGCGAGCAGCCAGCGCCAGCCGCTGGCCGCTGGTGGCGATGCGGCGAAGCTGCCCGTACGCGAGCACACCCTGCGTGCCGATGACGACCGGGACGACGTTGGCCTCGCCCGCGATCCGTAGCGCGTCGCCGACCGACACCGTGCCGCCGTGCGCGGTGGTAACCAGTCCGGTGCGTGCCTCGAGTTGGTCAAGGCTCATCGTGAGCAGCACCGTGGCCGGAGTACCACCGGCCGACGGCAGCGCGCCGGAACTGAGCAGCCGGTCGCAGACGTCCTCGAACGCGTCATGCATCCGTTGCCGCGGACGGCGCGGGTCGGGGCCATCAACGTCGGAAGGACGTGGTTTGGCAAGGGAGTCGAGCACTGCCTGCGCTTTGACGAAGCAAGCAGGCGTGAGATTGCCGGTGATCCGGCCTGACCCGTCGCGATTGCGCAGCAAGGTCAGTTCGCGACGGCGGGCGTGGTCGGCGTCGTTAGCCAGGGTGCCGTCGGGATCGAGGATCTCGATCACGTGGCGAGCCAATCGAGCCAGCACGAGCGGATCGAACCGGAGCGCGTCCGCGACAAGCCGAGCCTCGACCGCGGCGCCGTGTTCGGCCTCGACGGCGGCCGGCAGCCGTTCGATCGCTGCGATCACCACACGCGCATGCTCGGGCGAGATAGCCCCATTTGCCTGAGCGGCAGCTACCGCGGGGAGCAACGGGCCGAGCGGCTCGCCGCTGATGCTCGCGCGCGGGCCGAGATCGACCGCACGATCAACGCGCGCCTTGGCCTCGCCGGGCGACAGACGTAGCACGTCGCGCAGCAGGGTACGGGTGTCTCGCGCGCACAACTCCCCGGCGACGCCGCGCTGCTCAATCTCAGCAACGAGTCGATGATCGACTATGGGAAGGCGTCGCCGCTGCGTCTCGACGCCGCGCAGGAGGTCGAGCAGTTCGTCACGATCGAGCCGGGTCAAGTCGAGGGCGGCCAGCTCGTCGATAGCATCGGCAAGGCGGCCAAGGGCATGCGCGACTGGCGATGCGACTGCCAATGTGTCGAACATGTGTACTGCATTTCTGCTTGAGTGCAGTAGTCTCGGTGGATGGGATCGGCAGGGGCTGCGCGCCCGCGTGGTGGGGTCGATTACCCGCGCACCTATCAGGAGTTTCGGGACTGGTTCAGCGACGACGGGGCGTGTCTGGAGTATCTCGGGCGGCTGCGCTGGCCGGATGGGTTCACCTGCCCGCGCTGTGGTGGGCGGGACTCGTGGCGCACGGCGGCGCGGTTGTGGATGTGCGCCGCGTGCGGGGTGAAGACCTCGGCGACCGCGGGCACGATCTTTCATCGTTCGCACAGCCCGATCTCGACGTGGTTCGCCGCGGTGTGGTTCGTGACCTCGCAGAAGAACGGGGTCTCCGCGCAGGGTTTGCAGCGAGTGCTCGGGTTCGGCTCGGATGAGACCGCGTGGGCCTGGTTGCACAAGCTGCGCCGGGCCATGGTGCGCCCGGACCGCGAACGCCTGTCCGGGATCGTGGAGGTCGACGAGAGCTTCATCGGCGGCCAATCACCGGGCCGCAAGGGTGGTTCGACGCTCAAGGTGCCGGTGATGATCGCGGTGGAACGCACCGGCAAACGTGCCCTGGGCCGGGTCCGTCTCGCCGTCGCCGAGGCCCCCAACACCAACGAGCTTCGTCGAGTTCGCCTGCCAGGTCGTCGAACCGGGCTCGACGATCCGTACCGACGGCGCCCGCGTCTTCCGCAAGCTGGAGACCATGGGCTACGCCCACGACTACGTCACCGTCTACAACTCACCGACCCCGCGCACGAGCTGCTGCCCGGTGTGCACATGGTCTCCTCGCTGCTCAAACGCTGGATCGCCGGCACCCACCACCAACGCGTCAGCGACAAGCACCTGCCCTACTACCTCGACGAGTTCACCTTCCGGTTCAACCGCAGAAAGTCCAGGGCCAGGGGCCTGCTGTTCTACCGGCTCCTGCAACAAGCCGTCGCCACCGACCCGCACCCGCTCAGTGAGCTGATCAACGGCCCTAAGACCGTAACTGCACTCAAGCAGAAATGCAGTACACATGTTCGACTCTAGTGGATCACCACCAGAGCTGTCTACTCGGAATTCTCCCATCAATATAAGGGGATTCTCAGCACGCTAGTGTTCCGACGGCGAAGGTGTAGCGGCTAGAAGTGTGACGCCGCACCAACCCGGCAAGACGACCCGAGGCACACACGTCGATCGCCAGCGCCGGGCACGAGCGAGGGCGCCAGCGCAACCGCAGAACCGAGTGCAACTTATGACGGCCGCACGGCGTACGCGATACCGCACCGGCGCGCAACGCGGCACGGCGCGCGATACGGCACGGCGCGCGATACGGCACGGCGCGCGATACGGCACGGCGCGCACGGCACGCGCGCGACACACGGAACGTGCGGCCCGCGGAGCCGGCACCAAGGTCACTCACTAACCGCACCCAGGCATCTCCTAACGCGCCTTAGGACGGGCTTGATCTTTCGGTGACGCGAGGCTGAGGGTCCGGACGCGAGAGTCGTACCCATGACGACACAACCTCCGACCAGGCGCCTTCTGAACCGCGCCGGCCTCGCCGCCTTCGGAATAGGCGTGGGCGGCATTGCGGTCACCGCAACGCTCGTCTCGGCGGTGGGTCACGCCGCGGCACAGAACGCGACCACGAACACGACATCAACGAACAACTCGTCCACGTCGAGCAATTCGACGGGCACGACCGGCACGACCGGCACGTCAAGCACCGGTTCGTCAAGCACCGGTTCATCGAGCTCAAGCACCGGCTCATCGACGAACAACTCGTCGAGCAATTCTGGCCTCTCGTCGGGCAATCAGTCCTCGACGACCGTCGGCGGGAGCAACGGGTCATGAGTGCGCACACCCACGTCATGCGGGCGTGGAGCTGCACGGTCCGCCTGGTGGTCGACGATTCGCGGGCGCTCGCGCCGGCGGCGACTGACCTCGAGGCGCTCCTCGACCGGATCGACCGGATGGCCAGCCGCTTCCGGGCCGACTCCGCGCTCTCGGTCGCCAATGCGAACGCAGGACGCCCGGTGCCGATCCCGCATCTGCTTGCGGATCTGGTCAAAGCGTCCCTCGACGCCGCTGCCCAAACGGACGGCGCCGTCGACCCAACTGTCGGCCTCGCGATGCACCGCATCGGCTACGACTGCGACATCGCCGACCTTCCCGCCCAAGGTCCGGCGATAAGCGCTTGCCCCCAGGCACGTGGCTGGCAGGACGTGCGGCTGCATCGCGAGGCCGGCTTTCTCATCGTCCCGCCCGGGACCGCGCTCGATCTCGGCGCGACGGCCAAGTCGTACACCGCTGACTTCGCGGCACGCACGCTGTCGCGGCGATACGGCACGGCCGTGCTCGTCGAGCTTGGTGGCGACATCGCCGTGGCCGGCGACCGAGCAGGCGGCTGGCCGGTGCGAGTGGCCGAGCGCGCGGACGGACCGGGCCAGGTCGTCGTGCTTTGGCATGGCGGTCTGACGACGTCGACGACGACGGTGCGGCACTGGGAGCGCGGCGGCCTGAACGTCCACCACATCGTCGATCCTCGCACCGGCGCACCCGCGGACGGACCCTGGCGGACCGCCTCGGTGTACGCACCCACTGCGCTGGCCGCGAACGTGGCGAGCACCGCGGCGATCGTCCTGGGCGAGAACGCCGTTGAGTGGCTGACCTCCCGCAACTTCGCCGCGCGCCTCGTCGGCGCCGACGGTCAGGTGCACACGACGGCCGGCTGGCCGGCGCACGCGGAAATGGCGGTGGCGTCATGACGCTCTGGTACACGGCCCGTGGCGCGGGACTTGCTGCACTGATCGCACTGACGCTGGCCACGTCGCTCGGCGCACTGACCTCGGTCAAGATCCGCTCGGCGTCGACCCGCGTGGTCATGCAGTACATGCACCGCGCCGCGGCGGGCCTCGGCCTGGGGCTGATCGTGGTGCACGTCGCGACGATCATCGCCGACGCCAAGGCCGGGGTCAGCATCGGCGGTGCGCTTGTGCCGTTCGCGTCGGCCTACCGGCCCGGCGCCGTCGCACTGGGATCGATCGCCGCCTACCTGTTCATCGCGATCGCCGCGCTCGGCTTCGCCCGCGGACGTCTCGCCGCATCAGCCCGCGGCGCGGCCGCCTGGCGAGGAATCCATACGCTGGCGTATAGCGGATGGGCACTGGCCATGGTGCACGGCCTCACGGCCGGAACGGATGCCGGCCTGACCTGGGTCCGGACGATGTGGGCGATGTGCCTCATCGCAGTGCTCGCGTCGGTGGCAGTGCGGCTGGGCGGTCAGGCCCGACGCGGCGTTGTCGTCGGAGCAATGCGATGACCGCCACCCTGGCCCGTCCATACTCCCGCGTATGGGCGATCGGCGCGCCCCGCCTGCTTGCCGGGCTCGACCGCCACGAAACCCTCGACTACGCAACGCATATCTCCGTGCACGGCGCCCTCCCGCCTACCGATCGCGCCCGCCTCACCGCGCTGCTCGAGGCTGTTGCGCTGACCGGACGCGGTGGCGGCGGGTTCCCGTTCGCCGCCAAGCTGGCCGCAATGCCCAGTAGGGGCAGCACGATCGTCGTCAACGGCAGCGAGAGTGAGCCGGCCAGCCAGAAAGACCGCACCCTGCTTCGCCGCTCACCACACCTGGTGCTCGACGGCGCCATCGCGGTCGCGGCCGTGCTGCGCGCGAAGCACGTAACCGTGGCAGTGCACGACGCGGAAGCGGCGGCGAGCGTCAGCCGGGCAATCGCCCAACGCACCGACGCGGGGCACGTGCACGTCGAGCGGGTCTTCGGGGGCTTTGTGGCCGGCGAGGCCCGGGCGCTCATGCGCGGTCTTCGCGGCGACGAGGCGATCCCTCCTGGCCGTCGCGTGCATCTCACCGAGCAGGGCGTTTTGCTCTCCAACGTCGAGACATTCGCGCAGGTCGCCGTGGCTCTGCGTCTCGGCGCACACCGTTACCGCGACACCGGCACGCATGCCGAGCCGGGTACGACCCTGCTCACGATCGGCGGCGCCGTGGCCCGTCCCGGTGTCGTCGAGATTCCGCTCGGAACACCGCTGGGCATCGTGCTCACCGCGGCGGGAGCGGCCGATCCGCAGGCCGTGATCATCGGCGGATACCACGGCACCTGGCACGCGGCGACGCCGGACCTGCGGCTGTCACACAACGGCGGCGACCTTGGCGCAGGCGTGCTGATCGTCTTGGACAACAGCACATGCGCACTCGGCGAGTTGACGCGAGTGGCTACCTGGCTGGCCGCGCAATCCGCCCGCCAGTGCGGACCATGCCACTTCGGCCTGCCCGCTCTGGCTCGCGATGTCGCAGCATTGGCGGCCGGAACCCGCGAGGGTCTTGCCTCCGCTGTGCGTCATGCACAACTCGTCGAAGGACGCGGCGCGTGTCATCACCCCGACGGGGCTTCACGTTTCGTCATGTCCGGACTGCGCACGCTGCGTCAGGAAGTCGAATCGCACTTGGCGTACGGCGGATGTGGCCGGCCCGTTCGCGGCTTTCTCGAGGTGACGTCGTGAGCAAACTCGACATCGACTGGACACGCTGCGACGGGCACGGCCTGTGCGCCGAACTGCTGCCCGACCGAATCACCCGTGACGAATGGGGTTATCCCGTCATCGCCGCGAAGCCCGTGCCGTCCAGCGAGGAGCGCGATGTACGCCGCGCCATCGCTCTGTGCCCTGCGCTCGCGCTGCGTCTCACAAATCGATAGGCGGAATCCGATGCACGCGTTGCGCGACGTACCTGGACCGGCGCAGGCGGGCACCCTTGACGTCGAGATCGTCGTTCCCGTGTACAACGAGCAGGAAGACCTGGTGCCATGCGTGCGCCGCCTGCACGACTACCTGCGCGATTTCCCGTTCAGCACGCAGATCACGATTGCCGACAACGCAAGCACCGACGCGACATTGCTTCGCGCCTACGGACTCGCCGCCGAACTGCCGGATGTTCGCGTCGTGCACCTCGACGCAAAGGGCCGTGGCCGGGCGCTTCACGCGGTGTGGTCGGCCAGTACGGCTTCGGTCGTCGCCTACATGGACGTCGACCTGTCCACTGATCTGTCCGCGCTGCTGCCGCTCGTCGCACCGCTCATGTCAGGACACAGCGACGTCGCGATCGGCAGTCGCCTTTCGCGCTCGGCCCGTGTCGTTCGTGGCCCTCGGCGCGAGGTGATCTCCCGGTGCTACAACGTCTTGCTACGCACAGTGCTGCGTGCTCGATTCTCCGACGCGCAATGCGGCTTCAAGGCCATGCGCACCGTATGCGCCCGCGCTCTGCTGCCGCACGTCCACGACAACGACTGGTTCTTCGACACCGAGTTGCTCGTGCTGGCCGAACGCAGCGGATTGCGGATCGCCGAGGTGCCGGTCGACTGGGTCGACAACCCGGACAGCCGCGTGGATGTCGTGGCTACCGCGCTTGCCGATCTGCGCGGCGTCGCGCGAGTCGGGCGCGCGCTCACTACCGGCGCGCTTCCTCTGCGTGACCTGCGCCAGCAGTTCGGGCGGCATCCGATCGATGTACCCGGCGTGCCGAAACCCCTTTCCTGGCAGGCGATTCGCTTCGCCTCGATCGGCGTCCTATCAACGATCGCGTACCTCGCGCTGTTCGTGCTGCTACGCGCGCCGTTCGGAGCCCAGGCCGCCAATCTCACCGCGTTGTTGCTCACGGCTGTCGCTAACACGGCCGCCAACCGCCGATTCACGTTCGGCGTCGTCGGCGCGGGCGCTGCTCGCCATCAGGCGCAGGGCCTGGTCGTGTTCGGCCTCGGCCTGGCACTGACGAGCGGTTCCCTTGCCCTGCTTGCCCATGCGTACGCCCATCCGCCTCGGCTCGTCGAGGTCACGGTGCTGGTCGCAGCGAACCTCGCCGCCACTGCGCTGCGATTCGTCCTGCTGCGGCACTGGGTCTTCGCCTCTCGAAAGGACGCGTCATGACTGCTGTACTGACGCCACCCGCCGCCTCCGCCGGTGGGCAGTTGCCGCGCCGGTGGGCAGTTACAAGTGCCCACCTACGGCGCAAGTGCCCACCGGCGCTGGTCGCCCTGCTCGGCGGCACGGCTGCCCTGTACCTGTGGGGGCTGTCCGCCTCGGGCTACGGCAACGAGTTCTACGCCGCAGCCGTCCAGGCAGGCACCAAGAGTTGGAAGGCGTTCTTCTTCGGATCGCTCGACCAGTCGAACTTCATCACGGTCGATAAGCCGCCCCTTTCGCTGTGGCCGATGGAGTTGGCCGGACGGCTCTTCGGCTTCAACTCCTGGACGCTGCTTGCCCCGCAGGCGCTGGAGGGCGTGGTGGCCGTAGCGCTTCTATACGCCACGGTACGGAGATGGTTCGGACCGGCGGCGGCCCTGATTGCCGGTGCGGTACTGGCCGTGACACCAGTTGCCGTGCTGATGTTCCGGTTCGATCAGCCAGATGCCCTTATGACTCTGCTGCTCGTCGCGGCCGCGTACTTCGTCACCCGCGCCATCGACGACGGGCGGCTGCGCTGGATGTTGCTGGCGGGCGGCGTGATGGGCCTGAACTTCCTGACCAAGGGGCTGCAACCGTTCACCGTCCTGCCGGCGCTTGCCCTCGTTTACCTTGTCGCATCGGATGCTTCGCTGCGACGTCGCATCGCACATCTCCTCGCGGCCGGGGCGGCGCTCGTCGCCGGGGCGGCCTGGTGGGTGCTCGCGGTCGCTCTGTGGCCAGCCGCCGACCGTCCATACATCGGCGGCTCGACGAACAACAGCGCGCTCGATCTCGCCTTTGGCTACAACGGACTCGGCCGCATCACCGGTAACGAGACAGGTGCGGGCGGTGGAGGCGGCGGAGCCGGGCCGACGTTCAGCGGCCAGGCCGGTATCGGGCGGCTGTTCAACTCCGAGATGGGTACGCAGATCTCGTGGTTGCTGCCGGCGGCCTTGATCGCTCTCGCCGCGTTGGTTGCCCTTGCTCGGCGAGCACCGCGCACCGACCGGGCTCGCGCCGCGGCGCTGCTGTGGGGCGGCTGGCTGCTCGTTACCGGCGCCGTGCTCAGCTACGCCGGCGGCATCATCCACCCGTACTACACGGTCGAACTCGCCCCGGCGATCGCTGCGCTCGTCGGTATCGGGTCGGTGCTGCTGTGGCGTCAGCGCGCGGACTGGCGCGCCCGCGTGGCCCTGGCGACGGGTGTCGCAGTGACCGGCCTGTGGAGTTTCCAGTTGCTGGCTCGCACGCCGGACTGGAACTCGTGGCTGCGTCCGGTACTTCTCGTATGTCGCTCTCGGCGCGGCCATTGCGCTGCTGATACCACCGCAGCGACTGGCTCGCGGCGCAGTGGCCGTCGGCGTCGCCGGATTGGTGGTCGTCACCGGTGCCTCGTCGGCGTACGCCCTGAGCACGGCGGCCGCCTCGCACAACGGCAGCACGCCGTCCGCCGGTCCGGCGTTTCGACCGTCCGCCTTCGGCGGCGCGCGAGGAGGTCTCGGTGGCGCCCCCACCGGCACCGGTGGATTCGGCGGCACACAGGGTGGCACGCCACCGAGCGGCACGCAGGCTGGCGTGCCCGGCGGTACGCAAGGGGGAACGCCACCGAGCGGCGGCTTCCCAAGTCGCGGAACGGGCGGCACGGGCGGCCCTGCTGGCGGTACCTCGAATTCGGCGCTGGCCAGCCTGCTCAAGAAGGCAACCACCCGCTGGGCGGCAGCGACCGTCGGCGACCAGAGCGCCGCATCGCTCGAACTGGCCAGTGGCAAGGCCGTCATGGCGATCGGTGGCTGGAGCGGTTCGGACCCGGCGCCCACCCTCGCGCAGTTCAAGGCCTACGTCGCGGCGGGCGACATCAGCTACTACGTGGCGGGCGGCGGGGGCGGCCCGGGCGGCGGCAACAGCGAGATCGCCAACTGGGTCGCGGCGAACTACACGGCGACGACGGTCGGAGGATCGACCGTCTACGACCTGACGAAAGCCAGACTCGTGACCACGACGCTCGCCGCTCCACCCGCGGGTGGGCAGTTTGCCGCCAGATAGGGCACTTGCAAGTGCCCACCTGCGGCGCAAGTGCCCACCGGGGTTGCTCGTGCTGCTCACCGCGACGGCCGCGCTGTACACGTGGGGCCTGTCCAGATCGGGCTGGGCGAATCAGTTCTACGCGGCCGCCGCTCAGTCCGGCAGCAAGAGTTGGACGGCATTCCTGTTCGGCTCGCTCGACCAGTCGAACTTCATCACCGTCGACAAGCCGCCTGCCTCGCTATGGGTCATGGACATCTCGGTGCGGCTCTTCGGGTTGAACTCGTGGTCGATCCTCGTGCCGCAGGCATTGGAAGGCGTGGCCGCCGTCGCACTTCTATACGCCGCAGTACGGAGAGTGTCGACGCCAACAGCCGGATTGCTTGCCGGCGCGATTCTGGCAACCACGCCGGTGGCGACGCTGATGTTCCGCTTCGACAACCCCGATGCGTTGCTCGTCCTGCTTGATGACGGCGGCGGCATACGCCACGGTACGGGCGACGGAGCGAGCAAGTGCGCGCTGGCTCATGCTCGCCGGAGCGGTGATCGGCTTCGCGTTCCTCACCAAGATGCTGCAGGGCCTGCTCGTCGTGCCCGGCCTCGGCGCCGCCTATCTGGTCGCTGCGCCGACGTCGCTTCGGCGCCGCATCGGGCACCTGCTTGCCGCACTCGGCGCGATGATCGTCGCCGCAGGATGGTGGATCGCTCTTGTCGAGTTGTGGCCGGCCGGATCCCGTCCTTATATCGGCGGCACGAACGGCAACAGCATCCTCGAATTGACGTTTGGCTACAACGGTCTCGGACGACTGGACGGGGCGAGCAACAACGGCAACGTCAGCGGCGGAACAGGTGGCTTCTCGTCCGGGCAGACCGGCGTGACCAGGCTGTTCGGCACCGAAATGGGCGCGCAGATCAGCTGGTTGCTGCCTGCGGCTCTCGTCGCGATTGCCGCGCTGGCGTGGCTGACCGCCCGACGTCCGCGCACGGATACCCTGCGCGCAAGCCTGATCGTGTGGGGCGGCTGGCTGCTCGTCACCGGCGTCGTGCTCAGCTTCGCCAGCGGGATCATCCACCCGTACTACACGGTGGCATTGGCGCCGGCGATCGCCGCCCTGGTCGGTCTCGGTGTGGCGACGCTCTGGCGGTCACGCCAGAGCGAGGGAGCGCGGTGGATGCTCGCGGCACTCGTCGCGGCCGCAGGCTGGTGGACGTTCGAACTTCTCGGCCGCAGCGATTGGATGCCCTGGCTGCGCTGGGTCGTTCTGCTGGCGGGCGCCGCCGCAGTGGGCGCTGTACTCGCGGCTCGATCGGCCCTGCTCGTGGCCACGACTGTCGCGGCCGCGCTGCTCGGTGGGCCAGTCGCGTACTCGCTGCAGACCGCCGCCACCGCGCACACCGGCGCGATTCCGAGCGCCGGGCCGGCATCCAGCGGTTTCGGAGGCGGACCCGGCGGCGGACCCCGGAACGGCCCACCCGGCGCGAGACAGGGTGCGCCCGGCGGCAATCCGGGCGCTGCAGCCGGGCGGCCTCGGAACCGGGGGCGGCGCAGGCGGCGCCGGCGCAGGCGGCGGCTTCACGGGCGCGCGCGGGCGGCCGCGGGGGCGGCGGTCTCGGGGGCGCATCGACGGTAGACGCCGCGCTCAAGTCGCTGCTCACGGCCAACGCCGGCGCCTACCGCTGGGTGGCCGCGACGACCGGCGACAACGAGGCGGCCTCTCTCGAGTTGGGCACCGGCCAGGCCGTGATGTCGCTCGGCGGCTACAACGGCACCGACCCGGCAATCACGCTCAGCGCGTTCAAACACCTTGTGGCGCAAGGAGAAGTCCACTACTACGTATCGGACGCGTCGGGCTTCATCGGCTCCGGCAACGCGCAATCCTCGACGGCGTACCAGATCCAGCAGTGGATCACCTCGACGTTCTCGGCCCAGACGGTCGGCAATACGACGGTGTACGACCTGACGTCGAGCACCGGCGGGTAGCCGCGCTGATCTAGTCGCGCCGCCCCAGAGCGGCGGCGACCTCGGGAATCGCCTCGACATAGCCACTCAGCAAATCGCGGGCCACGGATACCGAATCGACAAGGGGATGCAGCGCGAACGCCTTCAGCGCCGCATCGGGAGAACGGGTCACTGCCGCCTCGATGGTGAGCCGCTCGACCGCCTTGACCTGCTGCATCAGCCCGAGTTGGTGCAGATCGGGCGGCGATGCAGGCAGCGGACGCGCACCGGCACCGTCCACGACAGCGGGCACTTCGACCACGGCGTCCGCGTCGAACCCGGAAAGCGCAGCGCCGTTACGCACATTGAGGATGATCGTGGCCGGCTCGTTGCGGGCGATCGATGTCATGACCGCCAGGGCGACCTGCTCGTACCCGCCCGCCTCAGGCGGCTCTGGTTCGGCGCGCCCATGCCTGGCCTCGGCCATGTACAGCGCGCTTCGCTCGTCGACGGTGCGCTGCCAGAGTTCGAACGCCTGCTGCGGCGCATCCGCCGCCGCGGCGTAGAAATCACCCTGCTGCCTAAGGAGAAACTCGCCGCGCGTCGCGTCCTCGTCGAGGATCGAACGGATCGCGTCGCGGTTGAAGTAGTAGTAGTACAGGTACTCGTTCGGAACGCACCCCAATGTCTCGCAGCCACGGGACGCCGAAGATCGAAGCCTCGTCCAGGGTCGCGACCCGGGCGTCGTCGGCGAGCAGGTCGGGCAGCACATCACGCCCGTCGTGCAGCACTCGCCGCATCCAGCCGAGGTGGTTCAACCCGACGTAGTCCAACTGCACCTGCGCCGGATCGACGCCGACGGCGGTGGCCAGGCGACGGCCCAGCCCGCCCGGGGTGTCGCAGATGCCGATGACGCGATCGCCGAGCACGCCCTGCATCGCCTCGGTGATCATGCCCGCCGGATTGGTGAAGTTGATGACGTACGCGTTCGGGCACAACGCGGCGACCTGCTCGGCCACCTGAAGTGCGATCGGGATTGTCCTTAAGCCATAGGCGATTCCGCCCGGTCCGGTGGTCTCCTGGCCCAGCACGCCCAGCCGGAGGGCGACGCGCTCGTCGCGGGTACGGCCTTCCAGGCCGCTGACCCGAATCGCCGAGAATACGAAATCGGCGCCGTCCAGTGCCGCCGATAGACGCGACGTCGACGACACCCGCGGCGCACCCGGCACACCCACCGCCTGCTGCGCGAGCACCGACTCGATCACCGCGAGACGTTCGGGCGACGGGTCGTAGAGGGCGACCTCGGTGACCCGGGGCTCGCCGGAGTCACCGAGCAGCGCCCGGTACACCTGCGGCACCCGAAACCCGCCACCGCCGAGCACTGCCAGTTTCACGCGTGCACCACCTCGAGCGTCAGCGACGCCAGCGCAGGTTCCGAATCGTCGGCGTCGGTGACGAGGACGTCGAGATCGTTGACGTCGCAGACGCGCACCGTGCCCCCCATCGAGAACTTCTCGGCATCGGCGAGCAGGATGCGCCGCCGGGCGGCAGTGATCATGCCGCGCTTGATCGGGGTCTCAGCCATCGTGGTGTCCATGACGGCGAGGTCGCGGCGGCGGATGCCGCTGGTGCCGAGGAACGCGATGTCGGCGCTGACCTGCCGCAACGCGTCCTCGGCCAACATGCCGACCAGCGAGCGGTAGTTGCGCCGGACGATGCCGCCGAGCACGACGAGTTCGATCTCCGGATCGGGCAGCAACTCCTGCACGATGGCCAGGCTGCTGGTGATCACGGTCAGCGGGCGGCCGTGCAGGTGCCGGGCGAACGCCAGCGTGGTGGTGCCGATGTCGATCATGATCGTCTGGCCGTCGTCGACGAGCGCGGCGGCCGCTGCGCCGATGCGGCTCTTCGCGCCGGCCCGTTCGACCTCGATGACGCCGAACGGCGGCTCGTCCTCAGACGTCACGGCGCCGCCGTGCACGCGGGTGAGCTTGCCCTCGCGAGCGAGCCGGGTCAGGTCGCGGCGCACCGACATCTGCGAGACACCGAGCCGATCGGCCAGCTCGGCGACCTGCACTGCCTCGCCCGACCGAACGGCCGAAAGGATCAGCCGGCGGCGCTCGGTCGCCGACAGAGCCTTGACGCCAATCATCACGGCAACTTAAGTTACACGAACACTTTTGTGTGCGAATCAGTTCGAATGAGCCTATCGAGTGGTCGGTTGAGTTCGAGCAAATGGTCGAGTCCGTTTGGGTGATCCCCTTTAGCGGACAGGCCACTCGTTCGGGCCGGATCGGGGTTCCTGATGACATTGCGTACGAAACTCGGCGTGCACTCCGGCGCGATCACAGTGGTCGCAGCGGTCGCGATCGCCGTGGCGGCCCTCGGCATTTGCGGCCCCGCATACGGCGAGCGCGGCGCCCGCGACCACCTACGCGCCCGTCCACAAGATCAACGTGCTGGGCGAGTGGGCGCACCCCGACGACGACACCAGCATCATCGGGCCGTGCGGGGTCTGGCATCAGCTGTACGGCATCAAGTGCGGCATCATCCAGGTCACCCGCGGTGAGGGCGGCGGCAACGCGATCGGCCCCGAGACCGGCCCCGACCTGGGCCTGCGCCGCGAGAACGAGGACCGCGCCGCGCACTACCGTTCCGGCACGGCCGACCTGTTCTACGCCGATCGCGTCGACTTCTTCTACAACCAGAGCGCGCCGCTGACCCAGTTCTTCTGGAACCACGACGAGACGCTGGCGCCGCATCACCCGGATCATCCGCGAGACGCAGCCCGACATCTACATCGGGTTCACGCCGACCCTGGCCGCCGGCCACGGCAACCACCAGGAGGCCGGCCGCTTCATCTGGGAGGGCGTCCAGGCGGCGGCCGATCCGACGATGTTCCCCGACCAGCTGACCGGCCCGAATGCGTTGCACACCTGGCAGGTCAAGAAGGTCTTCTCCGGCGGGTCGACCACCGGCACCGGCGGCACCACGACCGCGGCCAATTGCACGACCGGCTTCGTCCCGGCCGCGACGAACCACAACACCGTCGCGGGCGTGTGGACCGGCTACCCGTCGCCGTACAGGTGGCCGGCCGGCAACCTGCAGGCCCAGCCCGCCGGTACGGCGAAGACGTGGGCGCAGATCGCCCGCGAGGGCACCGCCGCCTACCCCACACAGAGCCGCACGATGTTCCAGGGCGTCGCCGATCCGGCCTGCTCGCGGTTCGGGATGACCGAGTCGTTCGTGCCGTTCCAGCCGAACGTCGATGCGAGCGGGGCCGCGAACCCGGCCGCCGGAATGGACAAGTCGATCTTCTTCGGCGCGTCGATGCCCGACCCGGGCGGCCTGCCGCAGAACACCCTGCTGTACCTGACGTTCTCGCGATTCTTCAACGTGGCGGGCGATCCGTTCCAGGTCACCGTCCACGCGAAGTCCGGCGCCGGGACGCTCCCCGCCGGGTCGGTCGCGCTGACCGTACCTACCGGCTGGACGGCGACGCCTGCGCAGACGATCGGCCCGATCTCGACGAGCAGCGAGGCCACGGCCACGTTCACCATCACGCCCGCCGCCGGTGCGACGCCCGATCAGTACAAGATCGCGGCCGAGTTGACCGACGGCCAGAAGAGCGGGTACACGGACAAGGTCCTGCAGATCGTGCCGGCCGCAGAAGGGCGTTACCACCGTTGGGGCAAGTACGCCGAGTACGACCAGTGGGCCACCGAGACCGCCCCGGCCGCGCTGGCGCTCGGCCGCTCGGCCGCGGTCAACTCGATCGGTCTCGGCGAGACCGCGTCCGTTCCGCTTGACGTGCACAACTGGTCGACGGCGGCGCAGAGCGGCAACGTCACGCTGAGCCTGCCGGCCGGATTCAGTGCTGACGCCACGTCCAAGCCGTACAGCAACCTCGCCGCCGGCGCGTCCACCACGGTCACGTTCCAGGTCACCAACACCGACACCACCCTGGCGACCAGCAAGGCGTACCCCGTAGGCATCGCGACCTCTTACGACGGCGGTTCGGCCAGCGAGACGCTTTCGCTCGATCTCGTGCCGACCACGGTGATCAGCCACGCCGCTACGGCGCCGACCCTCGACGGCACCGACACCGTCGGCGAATACCCCGGTCCGGCGCTCGACCTGTCGACGATCTGGCAGGGCACCGCCTGCACACCGGCCGGCATCGACTGCGGATCGAGCGCAGCCCCAGGCGACATCAACAGCAGCTACGCCAAGATCGCGTGGTCCGGCGACGACCTGTACTTCTTCGTCCACGTCCGCGACGACACGCAGAGCTACGCGCCCAGCCCGCAGCAATGCGTCGCGCATTGGCTGACCGACTCGGTCGAGATCCAGATCGATCCGCGCGGCAACTCCTCGCAGACCTCGACGGCGCCGAACGTGGCGTCGGTGCCTGACACGTCCACCACGTTCAAGACCGGCATCTTCCCGTTCAGCAACGACCCGACGAACACGCTCGGCAACCCGTCCGCGAACGGGCCGTGCTGGGAACGCGACGCCGACAACCACCAGGGCTACTCGAACGGTCCGCTCGCCTCGACCGTCCCGCAGGCGCCCAACGCGCCGGGCATGCAGGTCGTCTCGACGGCGCACTGGGTCGGCAACAACGACCCGGCCCAGCCGCACGCGTACGCCGACGGCTTCTACAACCTCGAGGTGAAGATCCCGATGGCCGATCTGCCGGCCGCCGTCGGGCCCACCGCGACCGCACCCACCGGCAACGCGGCCACCAACACGATCGATCCGAGCCACCTGGGCTTCAACATCACGCCCTACGACGAGGACAACCAACTGCACATCGACCAGAGCACCCGCCTGGCCTGGTCGGCGTGGAACAGCGTGCAGTCCGATCCGTACAACTGGGGCCACGCCTACCTCGACGGCTACACGCCGCCGCCGGGACGATCGACCGATCCGACTACGCCGATCATCCCGAGCAGCAACCTGCAGGGGGTCGCGTCGCCGCAAACCGTCTACCAGTCCGCGCGCAACGGCGTGACGATCGCGGGCCTGCCCCCGGCTCCGGCCAACGACCGGATCACGGTCACGCAGGCGTCGCTCACCCCGTCCGCCGCACGCATCGACCTGACCGCGACCGGGCCGGGTACCGCGCGGGTCTTCCTGTGGGCGGGCGACCACGGCTACATCCCGGTGTACACGTCGAGTTGCGCGTCCGATCCGAACGAGGCGGGCTTCACGCCCTGCGCCAGCACGGACGGCTCGGTACCGCCGCCCTGGGGTACCGATATGGGCGGGCACGAGGTGCGGGCCGTCACGGTGCAGGTGGCCGCCGGCTCCCAGCACGTGTCGATCCCGCTCGACGCTGCTGCGTACCAAGCGCTGTCGGCGAACGGCACGGCGCTCGTCTCGTTCCAGACCGCCGGCAACCAGGTCCAGGCCGTCGCGCGGCCGATGGCGCGGCACTGAGCCCATTTCTGGGTAAGAGCAGATATCAGGTATGGAAGGACCGATATGAACGGACGCGTGAGCGTGCTTCGGATAAGCGTCGCGGCGGTGGGCATCGTCGTGCTCGCCGCCGGGTGCACGCCCGGCTCCAAGACGAAAAAGCCCACCGAGAAACCGACGTCCGCGATCAGCACGAACGTCTCGGCCGCCGGCCCGGTCACGTTGACCGTCTGGGACCAGGAGGTGCGCGGCGGGCAGAACGCCGAGATCACCCAGCTGAACAAGGAGTTCCACGCCAAGTACCCCAACGTCACGATCAAGCGGAACTCGAAGTCGTTCACCAACCTCAAGGACACCCTCAAGCTCGCGCTGTCCGGTAAGAACCCGCCCGACGTCGTCGAGGCGAACCAGGGCTACCCCGACATGGGCGCGTTCGTCAAAGCCGGGATGCTGACGCCCCTCGACAGCTACGCCCAGCGTTACGGCTGGCAGTCGGCCTACCCGAAGACGCTGCTCGACCTGAACCGCTTCTCACCGGACGGCACGTCATTCGGCAGCGGCAACCTCTACGGCCTGTCGCAGACCGGCGAGATCGTCGGGCTCTACTACAACAAGAAGAAGCTCGCGCCAGCTCGGCCTGACGAAGCCTGCGACCTGGGCCGACTTCCAAGCCGACCTCGCCAAGATCAAGGCCGCCGGCCAGGTCCCGATCGTGTTCGGCAACAAGGACCAGTGGCCCGCCATCCACGAGTTCGGCGTGCTGCAGGACCAACTCGCCGGCAAGCAGGCCGTCCGCAACCTGGTGTTCGGCAAGGGCTCCCCGTCCTGGACGTCCCCGCAGAACCTGCAGGCCGCAACGACATTGCGCACCTGGGCGCAGAGTGGCTACCTCACTCCCGGCACGAACGGCCTCGGCTACGACGAGGCGGCCGCGCAGTTCGGCAAGGGCACCGGCGTCTTCCTGATGACCGGCACCTGGGAGGCCGCCGACCTGCAAAAGCCGATGGGCAGCAACGTCGGCTTCATGCTGCCGCCGCCGGCGACCGCGGGCGGCGCCCCGGTGACGACGGGCGGCGAGGGACTGGCCTGGTCGATCACCGCCAAGTCGAAGCACGCCGACGTCGCGGCGAGCTACATCGACTTCATCACCAACGCCCACGCCGCCGACGTCATGACGCAGACGGGCAACCTACCGGCGATCACCCCGGCGAGCGCCAAGCCGCCGGCGGGCACGGCGCTGGCCGACATCTTCGCCGCGTGGGCAACGCTCAGTAAGGCTGACGGCGAGGTGCCCTACCTCGACTACAGCACGCCGAGTTTCTACGACACGCTGACCGCCAACCTGCAGAAACTGATCGGCGGCAAGCAATCACCGCAGCAGTTCCTCAGCGTCCTGCAGAAGGACTACGGCTCGTTCCAGAAGTCGAAGTAGCGGATGGCCGTAGCCACCCGTCCCACCGCGACCGTCGAGGCCGGCAAGCAGCGCAAGCCCGTCCGGCGGTCGCGCCGTGCCAAACGCTCGCGGCGGGAGCCGAGCCGCGTCGCGTATCTCTATATCCTGCCGGCATTTCTCGTGTACGCCGCGTTTCTGCTCTACCCGCTCGGGCACAGCGTGTGGATCTCGTTGTTCCATTGGGACGGGCTGACGCTCGCAACCTGGGCCGGCGCGAGCAACTACATCGACATCTTCCGGGACGCATCACTGCGCGAGGCGTTCGGGCACGCGCTCATCCTGATCGTCTTCTACGCGGTGTTGCCCGTCTGCCTCGGCCTGCTGCTCACCGGGGTGCTGGCGCGGGGGCGCCTACGGGGCCGGACGTTCTTCCGGACCGTGCTGTTCCTCCCCCAGGTCATCGCGATGGTGGTGGTTGCCACCGCCTGGAGCGCGATCTACTCCCCCAACGGCGTGCTCAACAACTTCCTCGACGCGATCGGGCTCCACGTCGTAACTCGCGCCTGGCTGGGCGACTTCGGCTGGGCGCTGCCGGCGGTCGGGCTGATCGGCACGTGGGTCGAGGTCGGGTTGTGCCTCGTGCTGTTCATGGCCGGCGTGCAGAAGATTCCCGCCGAACGCTACGAGGCCGCCCGCATCGACGGATGCGGTGCGCTGCGCGAACTGTTCGCGGTCACGTTGCCCGGACTGCGGGGCGAGATCGCCGTGGCGTTGACGCTGACCGTCGTGGCGGCGCTGCGCACGTTCGACCTCGTCTACATCACGACGCACGGCGGGCCGGGCACGTCGACCACCGTGCCGTCCTTCGAGGTCTACCACCGCGCGTTCGAGACCAACCAGGTCGGTTCGGCCTGCGCCATCGGCATCACGCTCGCCGTGCTGATCTTCCTGATCACGCTGGTCATTACCCGCATCGCCGATTCGGACGACTCGTGATTTCGCGGACCGAGCGCGTGGCGAACTACGCCGTCTTGTGCCTGTTCGCCGTCATCGCGTTGTTCCCGATCCTCGGCATCCTGACCTCGGCGGTAACCCCGCCGGGCGAGGCGACCGGCGGCTTCTCGCTGCCGCACAGCCTGGACTGGGCGAACTTCTCCAACGCCTGGCGGCAAGGCCATCTCGGCTCGTACATGCGCAACAGCCTGATCGTCTCGGCGGCCGTCGTCGTGGCCGCCACCGTGTTCGCCACGATGGCGGGTTTCGCCTTTGGCACCATGCGATTCCGCGGCGGCTCGGCGCTGTTCTACCTGTTCCTGCTCGGGCTGATGATCCCCGAGGAGGCGTTCGTCGTCCCCCTGTTCTACGACCTGCGCGACATCGGCCTGACCGACTCGTACTGGGCGCTCGTGCTGCCGCAGATTGCGCAGTCGGTGTCGTTCGGCGTCTTCTGGATGCGTGCCTACTTCCGCAGTGCGCCGCGTTCGATGATCGAGGCGGCCCGTCTGGACGGCGCGTCGAGTTGGACGACGCTGTGGCGGATCCTCGCGCCGATGGGGCGCCCGGCCATCCTGACCATGATGGTGCTGATCTTCATGTGGACGTGGAACGAGTTCCTGCTGGCCCTGGTCATGATCCCGACCAGCGAGAATCGTCGGACCATCCCGTTAGGGTTGGCCTTCTTCCAAGGACAACACAGCTCGGACTTCTCGCTGCTGGCGGCCGGTTCGGTGATCGTCGCCGCTCCGGTCGTGCTCGTTTACGTCTTCCTGCAGCGGCATTTCATCGCCGGGATGCTCTCCGGCTCGATCAAGGAATGAGCACGCAATGACCGACCACGACTACGACTTCGACGTATTTCTACGAGGGCACGGTGTTCTTCGACATCGTGCTGACCGGGTTGCCGGCGCTACCGGCGCGCGGCACCGAAGTGCTGGCCGAGGGCATGGGCTCGTGCCCCGGCGGCATCGCGAACCTTGCCGTCGCGGCCAGTCGGCTGGGCCTGCGCACGATCCTGTCGGCCGCATTCGGCGACGACCTGTACGGCGAGTTCCTGTGGCGCACGCTCGCCGAGCAGGAGGCGGTGAACCTCTCGCGGTCGCGGCGATTCTCCGACTGGCACTCGCCGGTGACGGTTTCCCTTGCCGTGCAACGGGATCGGACGATGGTGACGCACAGCCATCCCTCGCCGATGCCGCCGACTGACCTGATTGCCGACCTGCCCCGTGCCGCGGCCGGAGTCGCCCACCTCGACGAGGGCAGCGAGGAGTGGGTGGCCAAGGCGCGGTCGCAAGGCATGCGGCTGTTCGGCGATGTCGGCTGGGATCCCAGCCAGCAATGGTCGGCCGACCTGCTTCGGCAACTCGACAACTTCTACGCGTTCATGCCCAACAGCACGGAGGCGATGGCCTATACGCGCACGGAGGATCCGCGCGCGGCGTTGCTGCGCCTGGCTGATGCGGTGCCGGTCGCCGTCGTCACGTGCGGCGGCCAGGGATCGATCGCGGTCGACTCCGTCACCGGTGAGGACGAGTGGGTGCCCTCACTGCCGGTCAACGAGATCGACGCCACCGGCGCGGGCGACGTGTTCGCCGCGGCGTTCATCCTCGGCACGTTGCGCGAGTGGCCGCTGCGCCATCGGCTGGCGTTTGCCAACCTGTGCGCGGCGCTGTCCGTCCAGCAGGTCGGCGGCTCGCTCGCCGCGCCCGGCTGGGGCGACCTCGCCGACTGGCTCAGTACCGCGCAGGACCACGCCCAGGGCGGGTCGCGCGCGGCTGCCGTCCTGGCGCACGGTTACGAGTTCCTCTCCGACGTGCTGCCGGACGGCCCCGTGCGTGCCGTGCGCCGGGCGAGCGCCACGATCGCCCGCAGCTCGGACGCCTGAAGGCGGGGCGGCGCCGCTCGCGCTCGCCTCCTGCTCGCGATCGCCGCTGCTCGCGATCGCCGCTGCTCGCGATCGCCGCTGCTCGCGATCGCCGCTGCTCGCGATTGCCTCCTGCTCGCGATCGCCATGCTCGCGATCGCCATGCTCGCGATCGCCATGCTCGCGATCGTGCAACTTTCCCCGTCGCTACGGCGGTGAAAGTTGCACGATCGCGCTGAGTCAGCCGACCACACAAAGCTTGATCACCTACGCTCCCCGTGCGATACCACATAGCCCGCATCGGAGGACCATTCGTGACGATCTCACTGACCCGTCGGCCCGACCCGGCCAAACCACACCACCCGGTCGTCATCGCCGACGCAGAGAAACGTGCCGCCGACGTCCAGCTCAAGGTGGCCGACACGATCACGCGATTCGCGGGGTCGATGGCCTTCGTCTACCTGCACATCGTCTTGTTCGGCGCCTGGATGCTCGTCTTCGAGAAGAGCCCTTGGCCGACGCTCACCCTGATCGTGTCGCTCGAGGCGATCTTCCTCTCGACGTTCGTCATGATCGGGCAGAACCGGTCCGCCGCCTTCCAACAAGCCAAGGCCGATCACGATTTCGTCGCGCAGGAGCAGGAGCTACACACCAATACTGCGCTGACCAAGCAGATCCATGAGCTGACCCAGCAGATCCACGCCGCCACCGTCGGCGCCCCCGGCTCCAAGGCGTAGCCCTCCGCCAATCGCGCCAGGTCCCACGAACCAAGCCGTCCCGGCGGACCAAACCGTCACGGACGAACCAAGCCGTCGGCGGACCACTACCGAACTGTGTTCACCTGCAGATCCTGCACCGCCCACGGTGCAGAACCCGCAGGTGATCAAGAAGCGCGCATCGAGCCATCGCCCGAGCAGCCCGCGCCTCGCGAAACGGCCGCCTCTGCCAAAGGGCCAGCTCGCGAAAGGGCCGCCTCACGAACGGGCCGCCTCCCGACAGAGCCGCCTCACGAACGGGCCGCCTCCCGACAGAGCCGCCTCACGACAGCGCCGCCTCACGACAGCGCCGCCTCACGAACGGGCCGCCTCCCGAACGGGCCGCCTCACGAACGGGCCGCCTCACGAACGGGCCGCCTCACGAAAGGGCCGCCTCGCGAAAGGGCCGCCTCGCGAAAGGGTCGGCTCTCGCAAAGGGCCGCCGCTCGGGAACAGCCGTGTCGTCCGCAAAAATGTGCCGCGGCCAGAAGCAATCGCGACCGCGAAGCGTTGCGGCCCCGGCAACATCCGCACCGCGAAGCATCAGCGCCCGGACTCCGCGACGGAGCCGGGCTCGGCTTAGTTCAGCCCGGCGTAGGAGTGCAGGCCGGAGATGACGATGTTGACGATGAAGAAGTTGAACGTCATCGCGGCGAAGCCGAGCAGGTTGATCCACGCGGCGGCGCGGCCCTTCCAGCCGGCGGTCGCCCGGGCGTGCAGGTAGGCGGCGTAGATGACCCAGGCGATGAACGCCCAGGTCTCCTTGGGGTCCCAGCCCCAGTAGCGTCCCCACGCGGCCTCGGCCCAGATGGCGCCGGCGATGACGCCGAACGTGTAGATCGGGAAGGCGAACGCGACGGTGCGATAGGCCACCTTGTCGAGCGTCGCCGGGGCAGGCAGCCGGGCACCGATCGAGATCGGGAACCTGATCCTTCGGCCCGGCTGCTTGGACTGAACGTCGTAGCGCTGCCGGATCAGGAACAGCATGGTGATGACCGCGCTGGTCATCAGGATGCCCTCGGAGCTGGCCGCCGCCGACACGTGGATCGCCAGCCAGTACGACTGCAGGGCCGGGACGAGCGGCTCGGCCTTGGCGTAGAGCACCGTGCCCGCGAGGAACATGAGCAGGATGACCGGCAGCATGACGAACACGCCGAGGTAGCGGATCTGCGGCGCCCGCCACAGCGCGCCGAGGAACGCCACGACGGCGATCAGCCCGACCAGGGCGGAGAACTCGTACATGTTGCCCCACGGCACGCGGTCGACCGCGATGCCTCGCAGCGTCACGGACGTCGCATGCACGAGCGCGCCGAAGATGGTCAGCGCGACGGCGAAGCGGCCGAACCGGTCACCCGCCGGGCGGCGCCGGGCGTCGGCATCGCCTCGGCACGCCGTCAGTCGGATTCGTCGCCCGTCTCGCGACCAAAACCGGAGTCGGAGTCAGACGCGCCACCGGCGCCCACCAGCACCCGGGCCGGCGCCAGCGCCTGGGCTCGCGACGTCTCGGCGACTCCGCCCCGACGCCCGAACGCGTACTCGGCCGTGTAGCACGCCATCGCCAGCGAGTAGGTCGCGATGGCCGTGGTGAACAGCCCGTCGGACAGGTGAGCGAGCCCCGAGTTGACTGCCACCGTCACTCCTTCCCTGCACCGATCAGGTTCGGGTTCCGGCGACCGTCGCGGCGGCTCGGAGCCGTTCGAGAATGCCGTCGAATTCCGTGGAGAAGTTGCCCGAGTCGCTGCGGGCCAGCCCGCCCACCGAGACCACGGTAGGCGAGCGCAAATCGCCGTCCCCCGGCGGGTCCGCCGCCGCAGCCGCCATAGTCTCACCCGAACCGGGTGATCCGCAGCCACAGCCGGCGCCGGCGCACCGCCAGCGATCCGATCAGCCCGACCACCATCGCGACCGCCGCAACGAGCAGGTAGCCCTGGGTCGGGATCGTGCGAGACCTGCATGCTCGCCCAGGGCACCCAGCCGTCGAACGTGACGCTGACCCCGTTGGGCAGCCGGCTCGTCTGGCCGATGTGCAGATTCGCCTGACCGATCCGGTGCAACTCGGCTTTGTTCGAGCGAGTAGACCGACTGCGGCTGGCCGTTCGGGTTCACCGTGCCCTGATAGACGAAGATGCCGAGGACGGGGTCGCTGACCGCCGGCGATACCGAGGTGATGACGCCGTTGCCCGGTGTCCTCCGGGGTGGGCGCGAAGAAGCCTTCGATGCCGATGTCCTGCTTGGCGTCCGGCTTGCCCGTGCTCCTTGAACGCGCCCTCGGACAGCAGCGTGGTCGGTCTGCGACGGGATGAACGCTGCCTGGTCATGGCGCACCGAGCCGTCCGGCATCCGCACGGTGATCTGCGGGGCGAAGCCGTGACCGATCAGGTAGACGCGGTCGCCCTCGAGGCGCAGCGGATGGTTCACCGCTGATGACCTTGCTGCTTCGGCGATCCGTCCGTGCCGACCGTCGAGTAGGTGACCGTCGCGGCGAACTTCGAGGGCTCGCCGGTCGGGCAGGTACTGTGGCGGTGAACTTGTTGAGTTGTCGACGCAGAACGGCGCCGGGCGAATCCTTGCCCTCGGCGGCCAGCCGGCCCGGCCGCCACGAGTCGTAGGCACGCGACGCCGTTGCAGAAGCCGTGCCCCTTCGCCACGATCACCGTTGTCCTGGTAGCTGAACAGCCGCCCGATCGCGATGAGGACGAGCGCCGACGAGCAGCGCGATGTGGAAGATCAGGTTGCCGGTCTCGCGGCTGTAGCCCTTCTCGGCCGACAGGGTGAGTCGCCGCCGCCCTCGTCTCGACGCATCCACCCGCCACCGGCGGCCCGAGTGCCGCCCGGACGCCGCGCGGGCGTACTCCTCGGCGGTGTCACCGCTCTCGAACCGTCCCGACTCGGGCAGCCGGTCGAGGTTCTTCGGAGCGCGGCAGTGGCTTGGCGCGCATCGCCCGGGCGTGCACGCGGATCCGCGGGACCAGGCAGCCGACCAGCGACACGAACAGCAGCAGGTAGATCGCCGCGAACCACGCCGAGCCGAACACGTCGAACATGCCGAGCTGGTCGAGGAAACGGCCCCACGCGCCGTGCTGGCGAGGTAAGTGTCGACCTTGGCCGGATTGAGCGGACGCTGCGGCAGCAGCGACCCGGGCACGGCGGCCAGCGCCAGCAGGAACAGCAGCACCAGCGCCGTGCGCATGCTGATCAGCCGGCGCCACGCCTTGCGGGCCAGCCTCATCGCTGAACTGCGCAATCCGGGCAGGCGAAACGGTCGCCGCGCAACGCCCGCCCCGTACCGTCGTCGATCCGGATCACAGATCGGCCCCTACGCCTGGTTGCCGGCTGAAGACGTCGCGCAGCGCACCATCCAATGGTCCCAAGCGCCCGTCACGAGCAGGACGCCGATGACGATCAGCACGACGCCGCCGACCTGGCTCATCACCCGCCCGTGCCGCCGGACGAAACCCAGCGCCCCGGACACCCACCCGATGCCCGCCGCGACGAGCACGAACGGCACGCCCAGCCCGAGGCAGTAGAAGACCATGAGCAACGCGCCGCGGCCGGCGGTGCCCGCTGGCGGCGAGCCCGAACACCGCGCCGAGCGTCGGGGTCAGGCACGGCACCCAGCCGAGCCCGAACGCGGCGCCGAGCAACGGCGCCCCGACCAGGCCCGCCGGAGGCAGCCGGTGGATGCGGAATTCCCTTTGCAGGAAGGAGATCTGGCCGAGGAACACCAGGCCGAGGACGATCGTCAGCGACGCCGAAGATGCGCTCGATGGTGACGCGTGTGATCGCGCAGCAACTCGCCGAAGCTGCCGAACAGAGCGCCTTCGGCGACGAAGATCGCCGTGAATCCCGACACGAACAGCAGCGCGCCGGCCACGACCCGGCGCGGGTGCGACGCGTTGTCGGACCCGGACAGCCCGGCGACATAAGACAGGTAGCCCGGCACGAGCGGCAGCACGCACGGCGAGAGAAACCCGATCAGCCCGACCAGCGCGGCGACGCCCGCCGCCGCGACCAGCGACCCGTCCGAGACGGTGTTGGAGAAGCCGCTGGCCAGGACGCTGGTCACGAGGTCAGGACTCGGCGATCAAGGACGTCAACGCCGGGCGCAGGTCGGCCGGCAGCACGGCACCGCTGTACACGGCGGCGACCCGTTGCTGCTTGTCGACGACGACGGTCCACGGCAGGCCGACCATCGGGACTTTGCCCAGTTCCAGTGCGGTCTTGGCCTTCGGGTCCCACACGTTCGGATAGGTGATGTCGTTGTCCTTGATGAACGACGTGGCGCCGGACCGCGTGTCCTTGACGTCGAGGCCCACGAACGTCACGCCCGATGGCTTCAACTGCCGGTACAGCGCGTCGAACTGGGGCGCCTCGGTCTGGCACGGCCCGCACCACGATCGCCCAGAAGTTGAGGACGACGACCTTGCCCTTGCTCGCCGCCAGCGGAGAACGGGCTGCCGTCGAGCAGATCGCCGGTGACCTTGCCGACCGGCTTGCGGTCGGCCGGGCTGATCGTCTTGCCGCGCGCCGTCACGTTGTGGAACCGGTACTGCCCGCCCGCGGACTGATCGACTGCGTCCGAACCGCCGCTGACAGGCCGTCACAACCAGTAGCGCTGATGTAAGCAGAGCGAGCAGGGCGAACAGGCGTTTCATCAGGCAACCAGTGTGCAAGATGCACCTGTGGACGGCGACACCGGGCTCAGGCGCCGGCGACCGCACCGGAGGGCGTTGCCCCGGCCGGCTCGGCATACCCGACGCGCACCACCACGTCGTCGATGAACGTGAACGAGGTGACGGATGCGAGCGCGCACTGGCGCTTGCGCGGATCGTGCGCCAGGCGCTTGCCCTCGACGAACCGGCGCGCGGCCACGATCGGTAACTGGTGGCTCACGCAGACCGCCTCGTGCGCGCCGGCGGCATCGCACGCCGACCGCGCGGCGGCGAGCACGCGCAGGGCGATCTGCCGGTACGGCTCGCCCCACGACGGGCGCAGCGGATTGCAGAAGTACTTCCAGTTGGACGGATCGGCGAACAACCGCTTCGAGTTGCCGGTGCCGGCGACCTGCTTGCCCTGCAGGTGATTCTCGGCCTCGATCAGCCGCTCGTCGATCTCGACGGCCAGGCCCAGCCGGTCGGCCAGCGGCTGCGCGGTCTCTCGCGCGCGCTCGAGCGGAGACGCGACCACATAACCGATATCGCGCTCGGCGAGAAACGCCGCGGCCTGCTGGGCCTGCTCGACTCCGCGTTCCGAGAGCCGGAATCCCGGCAGCCGCCCGTAGAGCACCCGGTCCGGGTTGTAGACCTCGCCGTGCCGCAGCAGGTGGACCGTGCGCTCCCTCATGCCGCCCGCCCCCGGATCGTGCAACTTCCTCCGGTCTGTCGCCGGAGGAAGTTGCACGATCGGTATGGACGGCGGCCCCTCATGCCGGCACCTGAGCCGCCGCGGCCGCCTTCGCCGCCGACGGCAGCGCCGCGGCAATCCGGTCGACGGCCGCATCGTCATGCGCAGCCGTCACGAACCAGGCCTCGAATGCGCTCGGCGGCAGGTATACCCCGGAGTCGAGCATCGAGTGGAAGAACGGCCGGTAGCGATAGGTCGCCGCCGCCTGCGCCTGGGCGAAGTTGGTCACCGGCGCCTCGCTGAAGAACACCGAGAACAGGTTGCCCGCGTACTGCACTCGATGCGGAACCCCTTGTGCGGTAAGGGCTTCTGACGCCAGCCGGCCGATGGTGGCCGACACTGCGTCCAGCCGCGAGTAGACGTCCGGCGTGCAGTTGCGCAGGGTGGCGAGCCCGGCCGCGACGGCCACCGGGTTACCCGACAGCGTCCCGGCCTGATACACCGGCCCGGCCGGAGCGAGGCGGGCCATCACCTCGGCCCGACCGCCGAATGCCGCCGCCGGCAGTCCACCGCTCATCACCTTGCCGAACGTGAACAGGTCGGCATCGACCGGATCGAGCCCGTACCAACCGCGAGGCAGAAACCCGGAATCCGGTCATCACCTCGTCCACTGATCAGCAGGGCGCCATGCCGAGCGGTGATCTCGCGCAGCCCCGCGTTGAACCCGGGCAACGGCGCCACCGCGCCCATGTTTCCCGCGGCGGCCTCGGTGATGACGCACGCGATGTCGGCGCCCTGCTCGGCGAATGCGGCCTCGACGGCGGCCAGATCGTTGTACGGCAGCACGATCGTCTCGGCGGTCTGCGCACCCGTCACGCCCGGGGTATCCGGCAGGCCGAACGTCGACGACGCCCGAGCCAGCCGCGGCGAGCAGGGCGTCGACGTGCCCGTGATAGCAACCGGCGAACTTCACGACCCGGTGCCGCCCGGTGACGCCGCGGGCCAGCCGGATCGCGCTCATCGTCGCCTCGGTGCCGGAGTTGACGAGTCGCACCTGCTCGACCGGGGCCACCCGCGCGACGATCTCCTCGGCCAGTTCGACCTCGCCCTGGGTCGGCGTCCCGAACGACAGGCCGTGCAGCGCCGCGGCTCGCGCCGCCTCGACCACGGCCGGGTGGGCGTGCCCGAGGATCATCGGCCCCCACGACGCCACGAGGTCGACGTACTCGCGACCGTCGGCGTCGGTCAGGTATGCGCCTCGACCGCTCACCATGAAACGGGGTGTGCCGCCGACGGCTCGGAATGCCCGCACCGGGGAGTTGACGCCGCCCGGAATCACCCGTTGGGCGCGATCGAACAGGGCGGCGGAAATGGGCGCGTCGGTCACGGAGCAAGTCTCGCAGGCTTGTCCGGACGGCCGGGCTCGGCCAGGCTGCTGCGGTGACTCAACCGACATGGTTCGTCCTGTTGCACACCCCGGGTCCGGCCGTCGGCGATGGGGAAAGCGTCGCCGATCATCCCGGTATGCAAGAGCATTTTGCCTTTCTGGACCGGATGGTCGATGCCGGCCGGCTCGTCGCCGCCGGCCCGTTGGGCGACGTTCCCGGCGAGGGCATGACGGTGCTGGCCGCCGGATCGGCCGACGAGGCCGAGCGGCTCGCCCGCGAGGACGATCAGGCGGTGGCGACCGGCGTGCTGGCCGTGCGGGTCCGGCCGTGGCGCGTCGTGCTGCGCGGAGACTCCCTCGGCTGAACCGGCGTCAACGGCGCAGTTCGCGGCACATCACGACGCGTGATCCCAGCGCGTCGAGGCCGAGGTTGCGCTCCCAGTCGCGCAGTTCGGCCAGGCCGGGGGTCAGCTCGCCGATCGGGGCGAATCCGCGCTTGGCGAAGAACGGGGCATTCCACGCGACGTCGGCAAACGTCGACAGCGTTATCGCGGAGAAGCCGTGCTCCGCCGCCCAGGTGCAAGCGGCCTCGACCAGCGACGTGCCGACCCCGCGGCGCATATTTCCGGGCAGCACGTACAACTGCTCGAGGTGGGCGTTGCCGTCGATCTCATCGATACGCGCGAAACCGACGGCTGGGCGGCCCGCCACGAGCAGCACGCGCGCATCGCGAATCGGTCCGTGCATGCTGGCCGGATCCGGTAGTGGCGCGATCCCCGCCACCGTGTAGAGCGTGTCGCTGCGCCGCTCGATATCGAGCAGGTCGTCGACCTCGTAGTCATCGACGGGCCGGATCTCGGGCACCGCCTCGCCCACCGCGAGTGCGGCCCGAAGCGCCTGCGGGCGGCGCGTCGGCACGACCACCGACACGCCGTCGGCGAGATGCAGGGCCAGTCCGGACGTTCCGCGCGGGAGTTGCTCGCCGGGCCGGCGCCCGAGGATTCGGCCGTCCAGATCGGTCGCAATGCCCACGATCGACGTCCGGCTGATCGACTCCTCGCCGACTCGCAACTCCGACGGCGTCACGGTGATCGACCTGGTCGCACGGGCGGCCCGGGTCACCAGAATGTCGGCGCCCACGACGATGACAAGCGCGGCCAGCCAGGCCAACGCGTGCGCAGATGCGCCGCCGAGCACGGCGTCGAGCACGAAGCCGAAGACGAGAATGCCCGCGAGCCACCACGCCGTCACATATGTCCGTGCAGGCTCGTGATAGGTCGCGTCCTCATTGCCCCCGGCCGAGGTCACGGCGACAGCGTAGTGACATGTTGCGGCCTCCTGGGGACGCGCCCACTTGCCAAACCGACCAGTCGGTTTGTAGTGTCCGCGCATGGCGACAACCGCCTCCGGCAAAGCCCGCCGCAACGATCGCGGACAGGACCGCGGCGAGCGATCTCGGCGTGCCATCCTCGACGCCGCGTTCCCGATCTTCGCCCGCGACGGCTACGCGGCCGCGTCGCTGAACCAGATCATCGAGGCGTCCGGGCTGACCAAGGGCGGTTTCTACTTCCACTACCCGTCCAAACAGGCACTGGCGCTTGCAGTGGTCGCCGACCACGACGAGCGCTCGATGGCCGGCGTCAGCGAGGAGATCGAGCGGCACGCCAAGGCCGTCGACCGCCTCTACGCGGCGCCCCGGGTGCTCGCCCGGTACGCGAACGAGGGCAGAGGCCCGGCGGCGCTGGGCAAACTGGTCGAGGAACTCGCCCGCGACCCCGAGGTGCATGACGACGTTCGCGGCACACTGCGCCGCTGGATCGACACGGTTGCCGAACAGTTCGCGGCCGCCCAGGCCGAGGGGACCGTCCGCGACGACATCGATGCGGCGCTTCTTGCGCAGGTCGCGGTCGGCGGCTTCACCGGCATGCAGGTGCTTACCGATCAACTCGGCGACGGACGGTTCGAAGAACGCATCGAGGCACTTATCAAGGTGGTGCAACTCGCGACGGGGACACCACCGCCAAAAGCATCAGCACCGAAGAAAGGCGGTCGTCATGGCGTACGACGTGATCATCGTGGGGGCGAGAGTGGCGGGCTCGGCAACGGCGATGCTCCTGGCCAATAAGGGTTTGCGCGTTCTCGTTGTCGACCGCGCTCCCTTCCCGAGCGACACGCTGTCCAGCCACCAACTGCAGCCGCCGGGCGTCGATCGGCTCAAGAAATGGGGCCTGCTCAACCAGGTCGCGGCGACCGGCACGCCAGCCGTCCATGACGTCCGATTCGACAACAACGGGGTCATCCTGAAGGGCACGTTCCCGGACGACGGCCTGCTCTACAGCCCGCGTCGAACCGTTCTCGACCGGATCCTCGTCGATGCCGCCCGCGATGCCGGCGCCGAGGTTCGCGAGCGCACGATCGTCGACGAGATCGTGCGATCCGGCGACCGGGCGACGGGAATCCGCTGCCACGCAAAGGGATCGCGCACTGTCACCGAGACCGCACCGCTGATCGTGGGCGCGGACGGCAAGCACTCGCTCGTCGCGAAGACGCTCGGAGCGCGCACCTACCGCGAGCGCGAGCCGCGGTCGCTGGCGTTCTACACCTACTGGCAGGGCGTCCCCATGGAAGGCGGCGAGATGTTCGCGCGCGACCGGCGCATCGTCGGCGCCTGGCCGACCAACGACGGCCTGACCGTCACCTACATCGGCTGGCCGGCCAGCGAGTTCGAGACGTTCCAGGCTGATCCGCTGCGCAATGTGCGCGAAACCCTCAACGCCACTGGCGATCTCGGCGCTCGCATACGAGCCGGCCAGCACGTCGGCCCGCTGCGCGGCACCACCGATCTGCCCAACGTCATTCGCCGGCCGTACGGGCCGGGCTGGGCTCTTGCCGGCGACGCGGGCCTGGTTATGGACCCGATTACCGGTCAGGGCATGGGCCATGCGCTGCGCGACGCCGAACTGCTCTCCGACGCCGTCGTCTCGGGGCTTGGCGGCAGCACCGGACTCAACAGCGCCCTGGCCGAATACGCGAAGGTACGCGACGCCGACACGAAGGCCATGTTCGACCTGACCGTGCGACTGGCGTCGTTCGCTGCGCCGAGTGCCGCCGACCAGAGGCTGTTCTCGGCATTGGCAGAACGCCCCGAGTACACCGAGCAGTTCTTCGGCGTGCTGGCCGGCTCGGTGCCGGTGACCAACCTGTTCTCGCCACGCAGCCTGATCGGGTTGGTCGGTGTCGGCGGATTCGCCAAGCTGGCCCGTGGCCAGATGCGGCGAGCCAAGCCGCGTGCGGCGGCTTAGAGGGAGCGGGCCACCTCGGTCGCCCAGTACGTCAGGATGATCGAGGCGCCGGCCCGACGGATCGAGGTCAGCGTCTCGGCGATGATCCGGTCGCGATCGAGCCACCCGCGCTCGGCCGCGGCTTCGACCATCGCGTACTCGCCGCTGATCTGGTAGGCCGCGACCGGAATCGGAGACGCATCGGCCACCGCGCGCAATACGTCGAGGTATGGAAGGGCCGGCTTGACCATGACGATGTCGGCGCCCTCGGCGATGTCGAGCGCCACCTCGGCCAGCGCCTCGCGAACATCGCGGGAGTGGTCTTGCTGGTAGGCCTTCCGGTCGCCCTTGAGTGAGGAGTTGACCGCCTCGCGGAACGGCCCGTAGAACGCGGACGCATATTTCGGCGCGTAAGCCAGGATGCCGACATCAGCGCGGTCGGCACCGTCTAGCGCTGCCCGGACGGCGCCGACCTGCCCGTCCATCATGCCGCTAGTTCCGAGCAAATGGGCCCCTGCGGCGGCCTGAGCTTTGGCCATTTCCGCATATCGGAGCAGGGTGGCGTCGTTGTCGACGTTGCCGTCGCGGTCGAGAACCCCGCAGTGGCCGTGGTCGGTGAACTCGTCCAGGCACAGATCGGCCATCAGAACGGTGCTGTCGCCGAGCTCGCGGCGCAGCGTGCGCAGCGCGACGTTGAGGACGCCGTGCGGGTCCTCGGCCCCGGAGCCCTGCGCGTCCTTGTGCGTGGGGATGCCGTACAGCATCAGCCCGCCGACTCCGGCCTCGACCGCCTCGACGGCCGCTTTGCGCAGCGACTCCTGCGTGTGCTGGACGACGCCCGGCATCGAGGCGATGGCAACCGGCTCGGTGGCGTCCTCGCGGACGAACATCGGCAGCACGAAATCCGCCGGGCGTAGCGACACGTCGGCGACGAGGCGGCGCATCGCAGGGGTGGTGCGCAGGCGACGGGGCCGGAACGTCGGGAACGCCGGCAGGTCAGGCAACTGGCTCACGCCGCCCGAGCCTACGCGCCGCCGCGGTCTCACACGGTTTTGGCCGCCCGGCATCAAATAGATGCCTGGGCGGCCAAAACCGGATCAGGCCAGCACGCTCACGTCGTCCACCCAGAAGCCGGTCGGCAGCTTCGTCCCGTTCGTGGCGGCGAATGCGAGGGTGACGGTCTGGCCGGCGAACGAGGACAGATCGACGCTCGTCGAGAACCAGGAGCCGGCCGTATTGGCATCACTGAGCGTCACACGGGTCGAGCCATTGACCTGCACCCGCAGGAAGTCGAACGAGTGCGTGGTCTCCTGCGTCGTGACGAACGTCCAGAACGTCAACCGCGCCGAGGTGCCCGACGGCAGCGCCACCGACTGGCTGATCGTGTCGGCGCAGTTGTTCACCCCGCACAGGGCGGCCGAATGCGATCCGGCGTGCGCGCGGGCCGTAGTCACGGCGGCGGCACCCGCCAACGTCCATCCCGTCGTGCCGCTCTCGAAGCCGCCGTTGGCGATTCGCTCGGTGCCACCGCCGCCGGTCGTCGTGCCACCGGCCGAGCCACTCGGTGGCGTTGAGGGCGAGCGCGGCGTCGGTGCCGGCCGGGTCGTCCCAGCCGTCGAAGAGGTTGTTGCCCGACTGCCCGGTGCCATCGTCCATCGGCGAACTGTCGCCCCAGTACGCGACCCGGCCGGAGCCGAATGTGCTGGTAGCAAAGGCGATTCCGGTCGTGCCGGACGTCGAGAAGGACGAGCGGTAGATCTCGCCGCGCGCCGCGGAGTTGTCGGCGGGATGCAGCGTGGCCGTCGTGCCGTCGCGGATGATCGTGCCGGTCACCGCGCCGAACGGCCCGGCGATGATCGGATCGCCCGCCGCCGAGGACCCGATGCCGGACGGGTTCTCGTTGCTGATGTCGAGCACGTCGATGCTGAGCCCGAACGGGTCGGTCGGGTCGACGCTGTTGTTCGTCATCAGGTCGTTGAGCACCTTGACCGAGTCGGCGCCGTCGTTGTTGCGGTCGCTGCCGTTGTGGTCGCTGATCATGAACAGGCCGCCGCCCGCCTGGACGAACTGCATGATCGCTGTCTTCTCCGCGGCGGTGAACAGCACGTTCGGCTCGGGCAGCACGAACTCGTTGAAGTGCGACAGGTCGAGGGCGTTGGACGCGTTGCCGAAGGTGATCGCCCCGGTCGGCGGCAGCGTCTTGAGGCTGTACCGGCCGGTGCGCTGCAGCGCGACACCCCACGCCGAGAGCGCGCCCGTCCAACTCGTCTCGGTGGTCGGCGCCGGATTCTGGGCGAGCGGATCAGGCATTGCCGTCGAGATGATCCAGTCGGCGTTGCCGGCCGTCTCGGCGGACGTGTCGTCGAACAGGACGTTGAACGTGGTGGCCGCACGAGCAGGCGCGGCGTGCACCAGACCCGCCGGCGATCAGGGCGACGGCGACCAGTAGCGCCAGGGCGACGCCCGGCCTCCGCGCGGCAAAGGGGTGCGGATAGGTGGGATAGGGCGATTCGAACATGGCACACCTTTCGCCGAAGGTGGGCCAAGGGTATGCCTATGTTGCCAACACGGCATGACGGCGAGATGAACCGTCGCGCCCGCATACGAATCGTGCAACTTCCCCCGGCGTCAGACCGGAGGAAGTTGCACGATCGGTGAACCAGCGCAGCGCGAAAGTCAGCGCCGGCGCGCCGCCTTGCGGGCGGCCGCCGCCGCGGCCTTCTCGCGCTCCTCGACGGCCCGGGCGGCCGCGAACTCGGCCAGGGCATCGACCAGCGCGGGCACCGTGGCGGTCTCCGGCGAGACGTCGACGCGCAGGCCGAACTCGCGCGCCGCCGCCGCCGTCTGCGGGCCGATCGCGGCCACCACGGTGCGCGCGTGCGGCTTGCCGGCGATGCCGACGAGGTTGCGCACAGTGGACGACGAGGTGAAGCACACCGCCTGGAAGCCGCCGGACTTGATCGCGTCGCGGATCTCGGCCGCCGGCGGGGCGGCCCGAACCGTCCGGTACGCCGTCACGTCGTCGATCTCCCAGCCGCCCTCGCGCAGGCCCGCGGCCAGCGTCTCGGTGGCGATGTCGGCGCGCGGCAGCAGCACCCGGTTGATCGGGTCGAGGACGTCGTCGAACGGCGGGAAGTCGGCCAGCAGACCTTCGGAGGACTGCTCGCCCGACGGCACCAACTCCGGCGAGATGCCGTACGCGCGCACGGCATCGGCCGTCGCCTCGCCCACGCAGGCGATCTTGACGCCGGCGAACGCGCGGGCGTCCAGGCCGAACTCCTCGAACTTCTCCCGGACGGCCCGCACCGCATTCGTCGAGGTGAACACGATCCACTCGTAGCGGCCGGTGACCAGGCCCTTGATCGCGCGCTCCATCTGGGCGGGCGTGCGCGGTGGCTCGACGGCGATGGTCGGCACCTCGACGGGCACCGCGCCGTGCGCGCGCAGGCGGTCGCTCATAGCGCCGGCCTGATCCTTGGTGCGCGGCACCAGCACTCGCCAGCCGTAGAGGGCGCGTGACTCCCACCAGCCGAGCTTCTCGCGCTGCAGGGCGGCCCGCCCGACGGTGACGACCAGCGTGCCGGCCATGCCGACCGCGGTGAGGTCGACGTCGCCGAGCGTCCCGGCGACCGTCTGCTGGCGAGGTACCCGTGCCGTCACAGCTGATCGTGATCGGGGTGTCGGGCTTGAGACCGCTCGACACCAGTTGCTCGCCGAGCGTCTGGACGTCGGCGGCCGCAACGGTCAGCACGAGCGTGCCCGGCGCGTGGGCCAGCGCGTCGAAGTCCGTGCTCGCCATGTCGGCGATGTCGGCCTCGGTGCGCACCGGGCCGACCGGCACGCCTGCGTACGCGGCCGTGCCGGCACCGACCGGTACGCCCGGGACGATGTCGAAGGGCACGACCGTCTTGGCAACGGCCAGCGCCTCCTTGGTCGCCCCGTCGTCGGTGAGTACGTCACCGCTGATGAGGCGGACGACGTGCACGCCGTTACGCGCTTCGGCAAGCACTGCCTTGGCGATGTCGGCGGGTAGTCCCTCGGCGGTGCGCACCTCTCCGGTCGCGAGGTCCGTTATGGCTGCCGGGACTGACGAATCGGCATACACGATCTCGGCGGCCGCCAGCGCCTCGTGCGGCGTGGACGGCCAGCAGGCCCGGATCGCCCGGGCCGGCACCGACGAAGGTGATACGACCGACGATCTTGCGCGCGCGGGTCATTGCGAGCTCCCCATCATCTCGTCTGCGCCTTCGGAGATCAGCTCGGCGGCTAGTCGCCGGCCTACCCCTTCGGCGTCGGTTACCGGGCCCGTGGCCGACAGCCGGACGGCCCGCAGGCCGTCCGGAGCCGTCACCGAACCACGGAGGAACACTTCGGGCCCGTCGTCACCCTCGGCGATCTCGGCCAGGGCGGCGACAGGGGCGGTGCAGCCCGCCTCGAGCGCGGCGAGCAACGCGCGCTCGGCGGCGATCGCCGCACGGGCATCCGGACTGTCCACTGTGGACAGCAGGGCGCGGACGTCGGCGTCGGACTCGCGGCACTCGATTGCCAACGCGCCCTGCGCCGGAGCCGGCAGCATCTGGATCGGGTCGAGGATCTCGCTGACCTCGGCGTCGCGTCCGAGCCTGCGCAATCCGGCAAGGGCGAGCACGACGGCGTCCAGGTCGCCCTTGGCCACTCGACCGAGGCGGGTGTCGACGTTGCCCCGCAGCGGCTCGATCGACAGGCCGAAGCCGAGGGCCTTGAGCTGGGCGGCGCGCCGGGGCGAGCCCGTGCCGACGCGCGAACCGGCCGGCAATTGACCAAGCGTCAGCCCGTCGCGGGCGACGAGCGCGTCACGCGGATCCTCACGCTGCGGCACCGCTGCCACGACGATGCCTTCGGCCGCCGCCGTCGGAAGGTCCTTGTAGGAGTGGACGGCGATGTCGATCTCGCCGGCCAGCAAGGCCGAACGCAGCGCCGAGACGAACACCCCGGTGCCGCCGATCTGGTCCATCGCCGCGGACGAGCGGTCGCCGGCCGTGACGATGTGCACGATCTCGACCGGGACGCCGATCGAGGCAACCACCAGGTCGGTCTGGGTACGCGCGAGCAGCGACCCGCGGGTGCCCACTCGCAAGACGCGGCTGGACCGTGTCGTCGCCGTCATCGTCCCTCGCCAGGAAGGTGCACGGCGGTTACGGACTCGGGCCGGGCCGGGTCGAGGTCGAACAGCTCGCGCAGCGCCGCCGCGTACTGGTCGCCGCCCGGGCGTGGCGGCAAGTTCCTTCACCCGGACGGTCGGCGCGTGCAGCACCTTCTCGACGGCGCGCCGCACGGCATCGGCAACCTCGTTGCGCACTGCCGGGTCGAGTCCGGGCATCCGCGCGTCGAGTCGCGCGAGTTCGACGTCGACGACCTGACCGGCACGCGCCCGCAACGCGGTGACGGTAGGCGCCACCGCCAGCGCCTGCTGCTGGGCCAGGTACTTCGCCAGTTCCTCGGCGAGGACGGCTCCGGCCAGGGCCACCTCGGAGTCGCTGACCATCGCGCCGTCGGCGCGCAGCGAGTCGAGGTCGACGTAGGTGACGCCGGGCAGGGTGGCCACAGCGGGGTCGACGTCTCGGGGCAGCGCCACGTCGAGGACAACGAGCGGATGCGCCGCCCGGTTGCCCACCGCCGACACCTCGACCACCAACCCGGTGGCTCCGGTCGAGCTGACGACCAGGTCGGCGGCGGCGATCTCGGCCGCGAGTTCGGCGAGCCCGACAGCGCGCCCACCGAGCGATGCCGCGAGGCCGCGTGCCACGTTCCGGGCTGCGATTGACGACGACGATCTCGGAGACGCCGCGGCGGCGAAGCGTCGCCGCGGCCAGCGATCCCATCGATCCGGCGCCGACGATGACCGCGCGGCGCCCGTGCAGCGAGCCGAGTTCCCGCTCGGCCTGGTCGAGCGCGACCGAGATGACCGACGCCCCGGCGCGGTCGATGCCCGTCTCGGAGTGCACGCGCTTGCCGACCCGCAACGCCGTCTGCGCGAGGTCGTGCAAGACGGTGCCGATCGTGGCGGCGCCGGTGGCCAGCGCGTAGGCACTGCGCACCTGGCCCAGGATCTGCGACTCGCCCACCACCATCGAGTTCATGCCGGACGCCACGGAGAACATGTGCTCGGCGGCGGCCTCGGCGAAGTGGACGTACAGGTGCTCGCTGAGATCGGTGACCGGGACGCCCGCATGCCGGGCCAGCACGCTGGTGATCTCGGCGACCGCGGGGTGGAAGCGGGCGACGTCGGCGTAGACCTCGATGCGGTTGCAGGTCGACAGCGCCAGCACTTCGCTGATCGTGTCGTCGCCGTGCAGTTCGCCGAGCACCTTCGGCAGGTCCTCGGCCGAGATGCTCGCGCGCTCGAGCACGGGCACCGGCGCCGTGCGGTAGGACAGGCCGACCACAAGCAGGCTCACCGCGCCACCTCGCTCTTCGCGCAAGCGCTGATCGCCGACCTCGCTCGTTGACGCTCGCTCACCGCGCCACCTCCTCGGCCAGCAGCGCCGCGGCTTTCCGGTTCTCGTGGAAGGAGAGGATCTGCAACTCGGCGGCAAGATCGACCTTGCGGACGTCGACGTGCTGCGGAACGGTCAGCACGACCGGCGCGAAGTTGAGGATGCTCGTGATGCCGGTGGCGACGAGTCGATCGCAGATCTCCTGCGCCACCGAGGCCGGCGTGGCCAGCACGCGCGATCGTGATGTTCGCGTCGGCGACGATGCGTTCGAGATCGTCGATGTCGCCGACCGCCATGCCGTGGATGCTGGTGCCGATCCGCTCAGGGTCGGCGTCGACGAGGGCGGCGATCCGGAAGCCGCGGCTCGCGAACCCGGCGTAGCCGGCCAGCGCTTGACCCAGGTTGCCGATTCCGATCAGCGCGACGGCCCGGTGCACGGTCAGCCCGAGCGTCCGGGCGATCTCCTCGGTCAGCGTCGTCACGTCATAACCGACGCCGCGGATGCCGTACGAGCCGAGGAAGGAAAGGTCCTTGCGCAGCATGGCCGAATTGACCCCGGCGGCGACCGCGAGCTCGTCGGATGAGACGGTGGGCGTGGCGATTCGTTCACCGAGCGACGACAGGACGCGCAGGTAGGTGGCGAGCCGGGCGACCGTGGCCTCCGGGACGTTACGCACGGCCTCGTTGCCGGTGCGTGGGCCCGAGGGCAGCCTGTTCTCGGCCGTCGCGTCGCGCTGGACGGTCATGTGCTCCTCAAGGACAAACCCGGTGCGCGGGGCGCCTGCGAGCTACGCGAGCGCACCCAGGCAGCTACCCCGGAACCGGTGTGATAGAAGGCGATTGGACCCGGGAAACGCTACGCGCTTGTGAATGCTTTCCCAAATCGCGCACGTGCTCCGCACAGCCCGGCTTGTCCCACCCTCACCATTCGAGGTCGCACGTCTGGTATGAGCCCTGAGAAAGCGGGCGATGATCGACGCTACCGGCACCGCTCCGAGCGCGAATTCTGCTAGAAAGGCGGGGGCGGGCGCTCGATCCGTCCGGGCGCGCGATCGAGGAGTTACGTGATGTCAGACACGGCGGCTGCTGCCCTGACCCCGCCCAGCCAACTGACCTTGACGGCGCCCGAACCCGTCAAGCAGGTCGAGCCGGCCAAGGCGGGCGGCATGGTGCCGATCCCGGCTGCGGCGCTGCCGGCGCTCGACCAGAAGGTGGCCGCCTACGTCGACTCGGTCGTGATGCTCGACGTGCACTCGCCGGAGTTCACGGCGAAGGCCGACGACGTCCGGACGATGGGCAACGACGAGATCCGCGCGTCGGCCGAGACGTCGAACAAGCTCCTGCAGTCGCCCGTGCGCGCGATGGAGAAGACGTCCGAGACCGGCAAGGTGGCCGGCACGCTGGTCGACCTGCGCCGCACCGTCGAGGACCTCGATCCGAAGCAGGCCACCGGGGTCAAGAAGCTGCTCGGCATGATCCCGTTCGGCGACAAGGTGCGCGACTACTTCCACAAGTACGAGAGCGCGCAGTCGCACATCGACGCGATCCTCAAGGCGTTGCTCGACGGGCAGGACGAACTGCGCAAGGACAACGCCGCGCTCGACCAGGAGAAGGTGCACCTCTGGGAGACGATGCAGCGCCTGGCCCAGTACTCCTACGTCGCCGAGCACCTCGACGCGGCGATGGCCGCGAAGATCGCCGAGATCGAGCAGACCGATCCGGAGAAGGCCAAGGTGCTGCGCGACGACGTGCTGTTCAACATCCGGCAGAAGCACCAGGATCTGCTCACCCAACTCGCCGTCGCGATCCAGGGCTATCTGGCGATCGACCTCGTCCGCAAGAACAACCTGGAGTTGATCAAGGGCGTCGACCGCGCCACCACGACCACGATCTCCGCGCTGCGCACCGCCGTGATCGTCGCGCAGGCGCTGGCCAATCAGCGCCTCGTGCTCGACCAGATCAGCGCGCTGAACACCACCACGTCGAACCTGATCGAGTCGACCTCGCAGTTGCTCGCCACCCAGGGCGTCGACATCCAGAAGCAGTCAGCCGACTGCGGCGGTCAGCATCGAGTCGCTGCAGCGTTCGTTCAACAACATCTACCAGTCGATGGACGCCATCGACTCGTACAAGACCCAGGCACTCGACTCGATGAAGCAGACGGTTGGCACCCTGCAGACCGAGATCGACAAGGCCCAGTCCTACCTCGCACGAGTCCGGGTCGAGCGACGGCAATACAGCCGGCGACAACGGCGGCGACCTGAACCTCTCGCTCTGATCGAGGTGGGTTGGCTTCAGCGGCTTGCGGCAAAGTTCCGTCGCCGGACGCCTGCACCGGTGCCGTCGGTGCGATCCGACGACGACGAGATCCTGGCCTCGCTCGATCAACTGCAGGCGGCCACGGTGGGCAAGGTGCCCGACATGGTCACCGCGCGCGTCAGCCGCGTCGCCTCCGTCGTGCGCGAGACGGTGCCGCGGCTGACCAACCTCGGGCCGGGCAGCCTCACCGCGCACGACGTGTTGCGCACCGCCACGTCGTACATGCCCGAGGCGGTCGCCGCGTACATGCGCCTGCCCCGCTCGTTCGCCGACCACCGTCCGGTCAGTAACGGCAAGACGTCGCTGACCGTGTTGTGCGACCAACTCGACCTGCTCGGCTCCAAAATGGACGACGTGTTCGACGCCGTGTGCCGGGCGGACGCCGATGCCCTGATCGCGCACGGACGCTTCCTGGCCGAGAAGTTCGGTTCCGGCGCGCTTGCCCTCGATCCGAAATTGCGATGACGCCGCCTGACCGCGCCCGGGGTCACACGAGGTCGCGCGCCGTCTCCGTGATCAACAGAGGATTTCGGTCGAGTATCAGCCGATCGGTCTGTTGATCATGGAGCTCGGTCCGCGGCGACGGGTGCGGCGGGTGAGCACCGCCGTCGACGCGGTGCGCGCGGCCGTCGACGCACTCGTCGCAGTCGGCGTTTCAGCGGGCGAAACCGAGGCGACCGTCCTGGCCGAAGCCGGCGCCCTCGCCGCCTCGGCCACCGAGCGAGCACGCGGGGCGGCCGCCGAGTGGGCAGCCGCGTTCGACGGCCGGGCGAGCGGTTTCGAGGCGGCGGCACTCGCCGGGGCCCCTTCGCCAAGCGGCCGACACCAGTGCTCGCCCGCCTGGTCGTCACGCAACGACGCAGCAGGCGGCCAACTACGCGCAGGCGTTGACCGAACTGGCCTCCGCCGCGTGCTCGCTGGGCGAGCCGAGCCTGACTGCTATGGGCCAGGCCTCGCTGATCGCCGCCGTCCAACTCGCGGCGGTGCCCCCAGGCGCTCTCCCCGATCGTGCAACTCCTTCCGGTGTCACGCCGGAGGAAGTTGCACAATCGCCAGCGGTCGCTGCCGCAGCGCCTGCCACCGCGACCGCGCCGCTGCCCGAGGCGCCTCCGGCGAAGACGCTCGAGGAGTTGCTGGACGAGCTTGACGACCTGATCGGCCTGGACGCCGTCAAGACCGAGGTGCGCCACCAGGCCGAGGTGCTGCGCGTCGCCAAGCTGCGCACCGCTAAGAAGCTGCGCGACCCCGCGATCACCCGACACCTCGTGTTCGTCGGCAACCCGGGCACCGGCAAGACGACGGTGGCGCGCCTCGTCGCCGGCATCTACCGCGCGCTGGGCGTCCTGGAGAAGGGCCAACTCGTCGAGAGCGACCGCTCGTCACTGGTCGCGGGCTACGTCGGGCAGACCGCGCTGAAGACCGACGGAGATCGTCGGCAAGGCGATCGGCGGCGCGCTGTTCATCGACGAGGCGTACGCCCTGGCCGACGACGAGTTCGGCGAGGAAGCCATCGAGACGCTGGTCAAGCAGATGGAGGACCACCGCGACCAGCTTGTCGTGATCGTCGCCGGATATCCCGATCCGATGCAGGGATTCATCGACGCGAACCCCGGCCTCGCGAGCCGGTTCCGGCTGACGTTGACGTTCGAGGACTACACCGACGACCAGCTCGTCGACATATTCACCAAGATCGCCGCGGGGTCGGATTTCACGCCGACCGACGAGGCGCTGCAACGGCTGCGGCAGGTCCTGACGATGACCCCGCGCGACACCGGATTCGGCAACGCTCGCTTCGTCAGAAACCTCTTTGAGGCCGCGGTCGTTCGTCAGGCATGGCGCCTGCGCGACGAGGCTGATCCGACCGTGGAGCAGCTTCGCGAGCTCGCCGCCGACGATCTGGGCGAGTTACCGGATACGGTGCATCCGCCCGACGACAGTGGGGGGACCATGACGACGAGCAAGACGATCTGATGACGATGACGGCGACAGCCACAGGGCAGCCAGCCGGCGCGCCGCCTCCGCAGCCGCCGGCCGCCCGCCAGGTCGCGCTGCAGGTTGCCCGCGCGACATTTGAGGGCACCCCGGGACGGATGCGCCTCTACGGTGCGCTCGCCGTGCTCGGCTGTCTCATCTTCGGCGTGTTCGCGTTCATTGCCGCGTCGAGCCGTTCGAGCGCACTGTCGAATGCCCGCTCTGACGCCGCGCAACTGGTACGTGTTCAGGCGATCCGAACCAACCTCGTCTTCGCCGACGCCAACCTGACCAACGCGTTCCTGGTCGGCGGACTCGAGCCGCCGGCAGCGCGCGCGGCCTACCAGCAGGGAATCGCCACGGCGTCGACGACTCTCGCCGAGGCCTCCGGCGTCAACTCGCACGACGCGGCCGTACTGGCCAAGGTGAACGACGTCATCACGAGGTACACGGGGCTGGTCGAATCGGCCCGGGCGAACAACCGCCTCGGCTTCCCGCTCGGCGCCGCCTACCTGCGCCAGGCCACGAACCTCCTGCGCACCGACGCGCTGCCGCCGCTCGAAGATCTCGGCAAGACCGAGCAGGCCCGGATCGCGCATTCCTACTCGGCCAGCGCCCACGCCATGTACTGGCTGGTGGCGGGCCTGGTGGTGGCGCTCGCCGTCCTGATCGTCACCCAGGTCTGGCTGGCCGGACGCACCCGCCGGCTGTTCAACCTCCCGCTGGTCGACGGCAACTGCCGCCGTGCTCGTGGTCGGCCTCGTCCTCGTCGGGCTGATGGCGTGGAGTCAGAGCAAGGCCAACAAGACCCGTTCCAACGCCTACTTCGCCACGGTCGAGTTGGCCACCGCCCGCATCGACGCGTTCGACGCCAAGAGCGCCGAGAGCCTGACCCTGATCGCCCGCGGATCCGGCGGCGCCTACGACGCGAACTACAACAATCTCGCAGCCAACGCCGGCGTGATCTTGAAGGACGCCGCGGACCGAGGCGGCGCGAACGAGCAAGCCGCGCAAGACGGCGTTCGCCGACTACCAGAACGTGCACGACTGACATTCGCGCGGCCGACAACAGCGGCGACTGGGACGGCGCGGTCGCGATTGCAACCGGGACCAAGGCCACGGACGCCAATGCGGTGTTCGCCAAGTTCAATGACGCGTCCGCCACAGGCGCTTGATCAGCGCTCGACCCAACTGCGCAACGACCTCGGCACGGCCCGCGCTCCGCTGGCGCCCTTCGCCTGGATCGTGCTGATCGTCGGGGTGGCTGCCGCGGCTGCCTCCGTACGCGGCATATCGCTGCGGCTGCGGGAGTACCGATGAGCAACAACGACACCTTCCCCGCTCAGCTGACCGGAATTCGGCGCCCGAGATGGTCACCTCGGCGGGCAGGCGCTGCAGTGGTCGCGCTGGCCGCCGTCGCCGTGCTGGTCGCCGCGTGCAGTCCGGGCAGCACGCCGACCCTTCCGTCCGCGCCCGCACCGTCGTCGAGTGCCGCACCGAGCCCGAGCCCTACGCCGCACGCGACCGGACTGCGACAACAACGACCTCACCGCGGGTGAGTCCTACGCGCCCGGCAGCCCGCTGCCCGCACCAACGACTCCTGGCCAACAAGACCGTCGACACAGATCAAGAAGAAGGGCAAGATCATCGTCGGCGTCTCGGCCGACAACCTGCTGTTCGGATTCCGCAATCCGATCACCGGCCAGCTCGAAGGCTTCGACATCGACATGGTCAACGCCGTGGCCCACGCGATCTTCGGCGACAACATCAAGGGCAAGATCGAGTACCGGGTCGAGAACTTCGCCCAGCGCATCCCCGATCTGCAGAGCGGCCGGGTCGATCTCGTCGCCGACATCATGACGATCAACTGCACCCGGTGGAGCCAGATCGCCTTCTCCAGCGAGTATTTCCGCGCCGGGCAGCAGGTGCTGGTGCGCAAGAACTCGCCGTACACAGACGATCGACGACCTCAACGGCAAGAAGGTCTGCACGGCAACCGGCTCCACCGGCGAGCAGAACCTCAAGACGCTCTACCCCAAGATCATCCGCGAGCGTAGTGCCGAACATCAGCGACTGCATGGTGCTCTTCCAGCAGGGCACGGTCGAAGGCGTCGTCTCCGACAACACGGTGGTGGCCGGGTTCGCCAGCCAGGACCCGTACGCGCGCATCGCCGACCCACAGAACACGTTCACCAAGGAGCCGTACGGCCTCGGCATCCCGGCCAAGAACGTCGACTTCGTCCAGTTCGTCAATGCGGTGCTGCAGACGATGCGCACGAACGGTGACTGGGCGAAGCTCTACCGACAAGTGGCTGCCCAGCGTCAGCGCCCACGCCACCGGCGGCCGTCTACGGACGCGCATTGCCGCCATCATCATGACCGTGACCACGCTCGAGACGCCGCCCACCGCTCCGGGCTCGCTCACTGCCCCGGCGGGTGCGCGCAGCGTCCTGAAATTCCTCGACGAACTGCGGCGCTGGCGTGACGACCTCAAGACCGCGCTGGGTTCGCTCGACCGGCGCGCGCAGGTGTCGTCCGCGCCCGATTCGTTCACCAGCGACCTCACGCTCGCGATGTCGCTGTCCGAGTCGATCGACCGCCGGACGGACGAGCTGATCAAGGTCTGGGACAGCGGCCGCGTCGGCGAGAAGGAACTGGCGCAGATCGCGCAGCTGACGTGGGGACGCCTGCCCGACCCGCTCGGCAACCCGTCGGCGTTCTCGCTGGACGAGGCCACGACCCTGGCGGCCGCCCTGCAGGCGCGCCTCGCGGCACGGCTCGACGCCGACACGATCGCGGGCTCCGGCGCGGCCGATCGCATCGGCCCGCTGCGCGAGACGCTCGCCCGCTGCCATGACCTCGCCGAGACGTTGGGGCGCCGCGGCGGCGAGGCCGAGGCGCTCGCCGATCAACTCGAGACGGCGCTGCGCGGCGACTCCGGCCCAGCCGCGCTGGGCAGAGAGGTAGATCGGATCGCTGACGCCGCCGAACTGCTCGAACGCGACCTGATCAAGGAGACGTCGCTGCGGGCGTCCGTCGCGCGGGACTCCGCCGCACTGGCCGCGCGCATCGACGAACTCCGCTGCGACCGAGGCCGAGGTCCGGGCAACTGCGCGAGCGCTGCCGCGACAAGATCCTCGAACCGCCAAGGCTGGCCGTGCCGGACGTCGCCGCGCTGGGTCCGGTCCCGCCGATCCCGGACGGTCCGGATGCGCCGGGCACCTGGAAGGCGACCCAGGCCGCGCTGACCGACTACCGGGCGCGCCTCGAACGCGCGGCCGCCGCGCTCGCCGAGGCCGGGCGCCGCTACGCCGCACCGCTGGCCGAGCGGGCCGAACTGCGCGGACTCGCCGAGGCGTACCAGGCCAAGGCCGGCGCCGCCGCGCTGGCCGAGGATCCAGCGCTCGGCGCGCAATTCGTCACGCTGCGAACGTTGTTGTGGCAGGCACCGTGCGATCTGGCCGCGGCCCGCCCGCTCGTCGCCGCCTACGGCCAGGCGGTGCAGGTCGCCGTCGGTGCCATCTCGGTCGCCGAGCCACCCGTCTATCAGCCCGAGCCGCCGGTCCCGCAGCTACGGCCACAACCAAGTCCGCAAGCGCCCGCGTCGATGCCGCTGACGCGTCCGAGGAGGCGCAGTGAACTGCACCCAGCCCGGCTGTACCGGGCAGATCGAGGACGGCTACTGCAACGTCTGCGGCAGCCCGGGAGCGGTCGCCCAGGCGACAGTCGCCGCGGGGCGCTGCGCCCAGCCTGGCTGCACCGGCCAGATCGAGGACGGCTATTGCAACGTCTGCGGCACTCCGGCAAGCGGAGCACAAGCCGCGTTCCCCAGCGCGACGCTGAGTGGATCAACGCCAAGCGCCCGCACCGGGAGCACGCGCACGAGCAGTTCGGCCCGGCTGTCCAGCGCGCCGATCGGCTCGGCCCGCGGTGGCGCCACCCGCCCGACCCGGCGCATCGGCACGTCACACACCCGGTCGCTGCGCCTTGGCGCCGGCATCACGTCCATCCCGCCGGCGCCGGTGCCCGACCCGCGCTCGGTGATCATGGCCAACCCGCAGGTGAGCGAGGAGAAGCGCTTCTGCGCCAAGTGCGGCGCGCGGTGGGCCGCTCGCGTGACGGCAAGCCCGGCCGCACCGAGGGCTTCTGCCCGAAGTGCCGCACCGAGTTCTCCTATGCGCCGAAGCTCATCCCCGGGGATCTGGTCGGCGGCCAGTACCAGGTCGTCGGCGCGCTGGCCCACGGCGGGCTCGGCTGGATCTACCTCGCCAACGACAAGAACGTGTCGGACCGGTGGGTCGTGCTCAAGGGCCTGCTCAACACCGGCGACCTCGACGCGTACCAGGCGGCCGTGGCCGAGCGGCAGTTCCTGGCCGAGGTGCAGCACCCGCTGATCGTCAACATCTACAACTTCGCGATGTACGAGGACGCCGGCTACACGGTCATGGAGTACGTCGGCGGCCACTCGCTCAAGCAACTGCTCAAGGCCCGGATGGACGCCAACGGCGGGCGCTACGACCCGTTCCCCGCCGACCAGGCCATCGCGTACATGATCGAGATCCTGCCGGCGTTCAGCTACCTGCACAGCCAGGGCTTGCTGTACTGCGACTTCAAGCCCGACAACATCATCCAGGCCGGCGACGCGGTGAAGCTGATCGACCTCGGCGGCGTGCGGCGCACCGACGACAACGAGAGCGCGATCTACGGCACGGTCGGCTTCCAGGCCCCCGAGATCGCGACGCTCGGCCCGAGCGTGTCCAGCGACATCTACACGATCGGGCGCACCCTGGCCGTGCTGCTCTTCGAGTTCCGCGGCCACCAGTCCACCTACGTCAAGAGCCTGCCCGGCCGTCGATGACACTCCCGTGTTCCAGCGCTACGACTCGCTCTACCGGGTGCTCGCCAAGGCCACGGCCGAGAACCCGAACGACCGTTTCCAGTCGGCGGACGAACTGCGCGACCAGTTGCTCGCTGTCCTGCGCGAGGTCGTGGCGAGCGACGCGGCGCGCGGCCCGGCCCGGCAGTCCACGCCGTCTGCGCTGTTCGGGGCGCCGACGGCATCCGGGGCCACCCTCGAATGGCATGAGCTGCCGCCTCTTCAGATCGACCCGGCTGATCCTTCAGCCGCGTGGCTGGCCAGCGTCTCGATCGACGACCCGGTGCAGCGACTGGCCGCGCTCGACGGCGCCCCGCAGGACACCGTCGAGGTTCGCTTGGCCCGAGCGCGGGCGGCTATCGAGGCCGGCGCACTTCGACCTCGCCGCCACCACGATCGAACACGTCCTCGCCGAAGACCCGTGGGAGTGGCGCGCGTTCTGGCTCTCCGGACTCGCCGCCCTGGCCAAGGGCGACGCGCCCGCGGCCACCGAGGCGTTCAACACCGTCTTCAAGCAGGTGCCCGGCGAACTCGCGCCGAAGCTCGCACTCGCGCTCGCCTGCGAGGCCGACGAGCGCGACATCGCCCAGGGCCTCTACCGCACGTGCACCATCGTCGACGCCAACTACGTGGCCCCGGCGGCGTTCGGGCTGGCCCGCACCGCGCTCGCCGAGGGAGACGTCGACGGCGCGCTCACCGCGCTCGACCTCGTCGGCCCGACCAGTGGCGCCTACGTCATGGCCCGCCGAACCCGGGCCGAGGTGCTGGCCGACAGCGACAAGGGGCTGCCTGCGCTGGCCGACGCGGTCGCCACCATCGAGCGGGTACCCATCGATCCGCGCGAGCGCCAGCAGTTGGTCGTGCGCGTGCTGACCCAGGCGCTGGACCACGTCCGGCAGACCGGCCCGGAGCCGCAGACGCACATCGCCGGCGTCCCGGCCACCGAACGCGACCTGCGCGGCGGCGCCGAGCAGGCCTACCGGCAACTGGCCGCGCTCACCTCGGACCGGGCCGAGCGGGTTCGCCTCGTCGACGCCGCGAACTCCGTCCGGCCGAGGTCGCTGGTATGACCTGCCCGCAGTGCGGCGAGCCGACCGGCGCCGACGACGCGTTCTGCGAGAACTGCGGCGCGGCGCTCGAGGCCACATCGCCCGATCCAGCAACTCCTCCGGTCGGTGCCGGAGAATGTTGCGCGATCGGACGTCGACACCTTGCCGCACGTGTACGAAACCGCGCCGTCGCGCGCGTGCACCGCGTGTGGCGGCGAGGTGGGCGACGACGGGTGGTGCACGGTGTGCGGCGCCGAGCCCCCAACGGCCGCGAGCACGTCATCGATCAGCCGAGCCCGACCGTCGCCGGGGTCAGCGACAAGGGACTGCTGCATCCGCGCAACGAGGACGCCTGCGCGCTGGCCGCTGAAGGAACCTGGACGGCACTCGTCGTCTGCGACGGCGTCACCACCGCCACCGACAGCGACGCCGCCTCACTTGCCGCGGCGCGCGCCGCCCGCGACGTGCTCGTCGCCGCTCCCCGACCCGGCGGCGGCGCAGCCACCCGGCAGGCGCACTGGGCCGGGCAGCTCAAGGCCGCCGCGCTGGCCGCCGACGTCGCCGCCGAGGCCACCGCGTCGCCCGGCGATGACGAACCCGCCGTCGTGCACGTTCGTCGCCGCCGTCGCCGACGCGGACGGTGATCGTCGCCGCCTGGGTCGGCGACAGCCGCGCCTACTGGCTGCCCGACGATCCCGAGAGCGGACCGGCCGAGCAACTGTCCGTCGACGACTCGTGGGCCACCGAGCAGATCGCCGCCGGCATCTCCCGCGAGATCGCCGAGGCCGACTCCAGGGCGCACGCGATCACCAGATGGCTCGGCGCCGACTCACCGGATGTCGACGCCTCGACGACGGCGCGAATCGCCACCACGCCGGGGTGGCTGCTCGTGTGCAGCGACGGCCTGTGGAACTACTGCTCGGGCGCCGACGACCTGCAGAAACTGGTCGCCGCCCAGCCGTCCGAGCCGCTGGCCCGGGCCGAAGCCCTGGTCCAATGGGCCAACGAGCAGGGCGGCCACGACAACATCACCGTGACACTGGCTCGCATCGCACCCGAGGAGTTACGCGCATGACCACCGTGCCCAGTTGGACCGCCGAGGTGTTCCAGAACGAGTACCTGCCCGACGGCGCCACGGACGTCCACGCCATCGTGACGGTGACCTCGGCGGGCACCGGCCAGGCCGGCGCGACCGGGGGCGCGGCCGAGGCGATCATCATCGACTGCTCGGGCTCGATGGGCGCGCCGCAGACGAAGATCATCGCGGCGCGCAAGGCGGCCGCCGCGGCCATCAACGAGATCGCGGACGGGACGTGGTTCGCGGTCATCGCAGGGCGTGGGGCTGGCCGAGCCGGTCTATCCGCCCTACGGCATGGTGCAGGCCGACCAGGGCACGCGGGCAGTGGCCACCGAGGCGGTCTCCCGGCTCGCCCCGCGCGGCGGCACGGCGATCGGCCAGTGGCTGATGACCGCGCACGAAGCGTTCAGCCGGGCACCCGCGACGCAACGCCACGCGATCCTGCTCACCGACGGCAAGAACGAGGGCGAGAGCGCCAGCCAACTGCGCGAGCGCGGTGCAGGCCGTCACCGGCGAGTTCCAGTGCGACTGCCGCGGCGTCGGCGCCGACTGGGACGTGGGCGAGCTGCGCGGCATCGCGACGGCGCTGCTCGGATCGGTCGACCTGATCGCCGACCCGGCCGACATGGCCGCCGACTTCCTGGCGATGATGCAGACCGCGATGGGACGCGGCGTCGCCGACGCGAAGCTTCGGGTGTGGGCACCGCAGGGCGCCGAGCTGCTCTTCGTCCGGCAGGTCGCGCCGACCATCGACGACCTCACCGACCGGCGCACGAACGTCACGCCGCTGATCACCGAGTACCCCACCGGCGCGTGGGGCGACGAGTCGCGCGACTACCACGTCGCCATCCGCGTTGCCGCCAAGCCCGTCGGCGCCGAGCAGCTTGCCGCGCGCGTCCAGATGGACGTGGGCGGCGAGGTCGTCACCCAGGGTCTGGTCAAGGCGCTGTGGTCCGACGACAGCGCGCTGACCACCCGCATCAACCCGGCCGTCGCGCACTACACGGGGCAGGCCGAACTCGCGCAGGTGATCCAGGAAGGCCTGGCCGCAAAGGCCGGCGGCGACGAGGACACCGCCACGTTCAAGCTCGGCCGCGCCGCGAAGCTCGCCGCCGAGACGGGCAACGAGGAGGCCACCCAGCGGCTGAAGAAGATCGTCGACATCGAGGACGCCGACACCGGCACCGTGCGCCTCAAGCGCGACGTGTCCAAACTCGACGAGATGGCCCTGGACACCAGTTCCACCAAGACGACTCGCGTGCGGCCGTCGTCATGAGCGCACCGATCGATCGTGCAACCGTCGGCGTCGCCACGACGCCGAGAGTTGCACGATCGGCGAGGAGAGCAGGTACATGAGCGCCGTCTGCCCGCAGGGGCACACCTCGGCCACCGACGACTTCTGCGACGTCTGCGGCACGCCGATCGAGCCAGGCGCGGTGACGGCCACCGGCGTCCCAGCGTCCGCGCCGCGCGGGCACGTCCGCCACGAGCCTCGCGCGGCCGACCGGCCCTGGCGCCCCCCACGAGACCAACACCTCCGCCGGGCGCTCCCCTGCCACCCACCGTGCCGGCCGGTTCGAACCCGCTCGGCTCACTGCCGTCCGTCGGCGCGGCGCCGAAGGAGTGCCCGAACTGCAAAGCCGCCAATTCGGCCGACGCACTGTTCTGCGAGGACTGCGGCTACGACTTCGCCACCGGCCAACTGCCGCCACCGCCCGCCACGATCGACCCGATCTCCGGACGCGTGGTGGCGCCCGAGCACGCCGCAGCGCGCCGGTCCAGCCGGCCGCCCTGACCGGTGTCGACTGGGTGGCCGAGGTCTGGGTCGATCCGGACTGGTTCACCCATCAGCAGGCCGCCGGCGCCTGCCCCACCAGCGGGATGCCCACCGTCGTTCCGCTCAAAGGCACCGTGGTGCTGATCGGACGCCGCTCGAAAAGCCGCAACATCAACCCGGAGATCGACTGCACCAGCGACGGCGCCATCTCCCACCGCCACGCCGAACTGGCCCGCAACGGTGAGCGCTGGTCGGTGAAGGACCTCGGCTCGACGAACGGCACCTACGTCGGCTCGCCCGGGGCCGCGTATCCGGACGACGCGCTCGCACCGCAGCAGCCCCGCGAACTCGCCGACGACGAGCGCATCTACCTCGGCGCCTGGACGCGTGTCGTCGTCCGCAAGGCCACCGATTCGGAGAAAGCCGGCACTTCCTCGTAGCGTCTGTCAACCGGGGCCCGGGCTGCGGCGTCAGTCCGGGTATGAGCGCTTTCTCGACCGGGATGAGCGAGGGGTCGGCATTGACGAGCGGTTCGGTCACACCCGAGCCACGCTCAGATCATGTCGTCGACCTCGATGTGGTGTACCGCGACGCACGGCCTCGCCTGATCCGGCTCGCCGTACTGCTCGTCGACGACCTGCCCACCGCCGAGGACGTCGTGCAGGACGTGTTCGCGCGGCTCCAGCGCGGCACCACCGCGCGGGTCGAGTCGATCGACGGCTACCTGACCACCGCCGTGCTCAACACAGCACGCTCGCTGTTGCGCCGCCGGAGCGTTGCCGGCAGAGGGCTGATGCGCCTCGGCACCCGCCCATCCGCTGACCGCGACGACGACCTCGCCGACCTCAGTGCCGAACAGTCGCGTGTCTGGCAGGCGATCACCCAACTACCGACCAGGCAGCGGCAGGTCGTCGTCTGCCGGTACTACCTCGACCTCTCCGAGCGCGAAACCGCGGCACTCTCGGCGTCTCGGCCGGCACGGTCAAGACGTCCGCTGCGCGGGCGATGAAGGCGCTGGCACTGACTTTGGGAGACCACGATGAATGATCTGGAGCGCTCGGTGCGCGAGACGCTCGCGGCCCGGGTCAATCACCTGACTGACGACCGACTCGCCGCCGATGTCGACCGGCCGACGCCGCAGTCGCAACGCCGGTCGGCCCGAAGCCTCCTGCTGCCACTCGCCGCCGCCGCGGTGGTGGCCGCCGTGGCCGTCGGCGTGGCGGTTGCCGTACACGCCGGCCGGCACCCGGTCCAGCATCGTCAGACCCAGCCGCCGGCGCGCCACGAACCATCGCTGGTCGGCACGCAGTGGCAACTCGACTCGCTGACGCTGGGCGGGCGAACGCAGCAGACAACGGCCGACGTCAGCGCCTCACTGATCTTTGGCCGAAACGGCGCCGTCTCTGGCGAAACCGGCTGCAATCAGTTCACCGGCCAAGGTCAGCATCAACGGGGCCACGATGAGGTTCGGCCCGCTGAAGCTGACGGCAGCCAAATGTGTCGGCCATCGCGCCGCCACCGAGGCGGCCTTCAACAAGATCATTCCTGCGATCGACCATTGGTCGGTCACCGGCGCGGAATTGCGCGAACTGCGCCTGACCGGGCCCGGCGGCGTGGCATTGACCTTCCGCGAGACGGTGCTCCATCCGCTCGACCCGGTCCTGATGCCGCTTGCGCAGGGTCCGCGCGGCGCCGGCAACTACGTATTCGGTTACACGAGGTCGAGCCCAAGGCGGCCTGATGGTGCAGTTCGAATGGTTCAACGGCGACCCGAATCAGGGAATACAGGGCACTGGCCTCGCGACCGATGGGCTGCCGGAAATCCCGGCCGGGTGCCAGCCCACGGGCGGCCATGGCGAGTACGTATTCGGCTCGACCCGTCTCAACGCGACCAAGATCGTCTACCGCGACGCGACGGCTACCGCAACGCTGACGCTGTATCCGATACCGAACGCGGGACGGGTGCGTGCGTTCGGTGGCTTCGTCGAGAACACATCAGGCAACGGCACGGTGACTGCGTACGGGCCGAGCGGGAACGTGCTGGGCCATGGATCGGACATCAGCTGCAGTTAGCGGGCGAGCGCGGCGCGCAGGCGGGCTTCCTCGACGCGCCAGTAACCGTGCTCCTTGCCGTCGATGAGGATGACCGGCACGCGATCGGAGTACTCGTTACGCCGGTCGCGGTCGGCATCGACGTCGAGTTCGTCGTAGCCGAAGCCGAGCTCAGCGCGCAGGTCGTGCAGCAGAGTGCTCGCGTCGTCGCAGAGATGACAGCCGACCCGGGTGATGAGCGTGACGTGGTGATCAGCTGGCGACATCGCTCGATTCTCCACCGAGCTGCCACTTCATGACCTTGCCGGTCGCCGTGTGCGGCAGCGCGTCGACCACTTCGACCTGACGGGGCAGCTTGAATCGGGCGAGCGACCGCGACGCGACCGCCACCAGATCGTCGACGTCGATGTGCGCGCCCGGAGCGGCAACGACGTAGGCGACGACAGCCTCGCCGGTGATCGCGTCATCGGCACCGACGACGGCCACCTCGGCAACACCCGGGTACGCCCCGATAACCGCCTCGACCTCAGCCGGGTAGACGTTGAACCCGTTGACCAGGACCAGTTCGCTCGAGCGCCCGACGAGCCGCAGATCGCCGTCGTCGTCGCGCATCGCGATGTCGCCGCTGCCGAACCAACCGTCCGCGTCCGGTCCGTCCTCGCCGAGCGGCCAGTAGCCGGAGAACAGGTTCGGACCGCGCACGAACAGCTGGCCCGGATCATCTTCGTCCTCGTCGACCGGCTCGCCGTCCTGGTCACGCAACTCGACCTCGACGCCGGGCAGCGGGCGCCCGATCGAGCCGCCCTTGCCGGAGGTGTTCAAGGTGACTCCCGGGGCGGCCTCGGTGAGGCCGTAGCCCTCGTACAGCGTGATCCCGCGCGCCGCGTACTGCGCGACGAGTTCAGCCGGCAGCGGTGCCGAGCCGGACAGCGCGTACCGCACCGCGGCGAATGCGCTCTCCAGCTCAGGACGCTTCAGCCACTGGACGAACATGCCCGGCGCGCCCACCACGACGGTGGCGCTGCTCCGCCGCGATCGTGGCGAGCGTCTTGCCGGCGTCGAAGCGATCAGCGAGCACCGTGGTGGCGCCGACGTAGAGGGCGACGCCGAGCCCGGCGTTCAGCCCGAATACGTGAAACAGCGGCAGCGGCACGAACACGATGTCGTCGGGCGTGACCATCGGCGGGTCGACCGCCGCACCCTGCACGAGATTGGCGAGCAGCGCCCGGGCCGAGAGCATCGCCCCGCGGGGCCGGCCACTCGTCCCGCTCGTGTAGAGCAGCACGGCGATCTCGTCGCCGGACCGATCTCGCCGCGGGTCGTCGCCGGCTGCACCCTCTGCGGCACCGGCCAGCAGATCCGCCACAGTCCGGCGGCCCTCCGGCGCGGCCGCGGAGGCGACGATGACCTCGGGCACCGGCCGGTCCGAGCCGTCAGCGCCGCCTCAGTGCCGTCCGCGCCCTCTGGGGAATCAGCGGCATCAGCGGCGTCCACGTTCGACGTGATGAGCAGGCGGGCGCCCGAGTCGCTGAGTACGTGCGCCAGTTCGGGAAGGGTGTAGGCCGGATTGACCGGGACGACGACCAGCCCCGCGCGGCTCGCGCCGAGGTACAGAACGACGAAGTCGATGCTCGTGCCGAGTTGCAGTGCCACCCGATCGCCCGTGGCGAGGCCGCCGGCACCCAGCGCCAGGGCCGCCCGGGTCACCGCGCTGTTCAGGTCGGCCCAGGTCAGCCGCGTTGCGCCGTCAATCAGGGCGACACGGTCTGGATGGTGCTGGGCGCCGCGCCGTACCAGATCGGAGATGCTGCCGGGCTCGGTCTCGCCGCTCACCGCGCTGCTCCGCAATCCGGTCGCCGGAGCCCAGTGCCACGCCGCGAAGCCGCCGGCGCGCCGTCTGTCTTGGTGCTCACTTTGCCCCTCCGCTGCCCCGGTGTCAGCCCCTTTGCTGCACCTCGCGCGCGGGACGCTGCCCCACACTCTGCCCGCCGCGCAAGACACCGAGCCTGGCCCGCGGAGGCCTGGCGTGCAAGTCTGTCTTGTACACGCACTTACTAACCCAAGGTGTGTGATTACTCGCCAGTAGTAGGGGTACGGTAATGCGCTTAGGTGGAGCGGAACGGGGGAACCGCTGAGAGGTCCAGCCATGTTTGGCAGAAATCGCGTCAATGCACCGCCCTCGCCGGGCGGTGCTGGTTTGCGTGAACTCGCCAGACTCGTTCTCGCGGTCATTCAGGCCGATGCCGCCCGCCTGGCACTGGTAACGCCCGGGCCGGTCGGCGGCTTGACGATGGCGGCAGACGCCGGCGTCGCGGCGCTGCCCGGATCGATCACCTCGCGCGGGCGCGATGGCACTCTGGCCGTCCCGCCCGGCGGGCCCCGCGACGCCGTCGACGATCAGCACGTCGAGACCTGGCAACTCGTCACCCGGGCGCAGGCCGGCGAGGGCGAGGCGTTCGGCCTGCTCTACGAGCGCTACGCCGACACCGTCTTCCGATTCATCTACTACCGGGTGAACGACCGGGCGATTGCCGAGGACTTCACCAGCGAGACGTTCCTGCGGGCGCTGCGCCGAATCAAGGACATCAAGTACCAAGGACGTGACATCGGCGCATGGTTCATCACCATCGCGCGCAACATCGTGCTCGATCACGTCAAGTCGGCGCGCCACCGCCTCGAGATGACGACCGGTGACGTCATCGAGGGCAACGACACCGAACCGAGTCCCGACGTCGCGGTCATCACCTCGCTGACATCCGAACACCTGACGCGAGCCATCAAGCGCCTCGGCAACGAGCAGCGCGACTGCATCGTGTTGCGCTTCATCCAGGGCCTGTCGGTCAGCGAAACGGCCGAGGCCATGGGCAAGAACGACGGAGCGATCAAGGCACTCCAGCATCGTGCTGTTCGCAAACTCGCCGATATGGTCGGGAATGACCTGCTGTGACGAAGCCACGCGCCTGCAGTAACTCCCGCCTGTCCGCATCGTTGATCTCAGCGAATGAGTGGTCAACAGTCCGCAATGTCGCGGCTGGCCGTTTAGTTGCCTCGGGGGGAGGTGGAGATGGCTGACTTCCGCGCGCTCGCAGGCAGGCTGCGGCGCTACCCCGACCCCGAATCCTCGACCGACCCCGTAGTCAGCGCCCTCATCGGTCACCTGCGCGCCCTTCCGGCCGGACCGTCGATGCGCGCTGACTTCCGCGCCGAACTCCGCGCCCAACTCGTCGCCGCAACCCCACGCCTCGTCGCGGAAGGGGTCGCTGCTGACGACTCGCCGGCAACGACCGACCGTCTGCGGGCCGCGTGGCAATCGCTTCGTGCCGGAGCGTCGCGCATTCCGATGCGCCGGCCGCTCGCGGTCGTGGGCAGCCTGGTCGTCATCTTCGGACTGTTGCTCGCCGGCGCGGTGTGGATGAGCAGCCGGACCCTGCCGGGCGATTCGCTCTACGGTCTCAAGCGGGCCAGCGAGAACGTCCAGTTGTCGCTGATCAGCGGCGACGGCGCACGCGGTCGCGAGTACCTGTCGCTGGCCAAGAAGCGCGCCAGCGAGGTGTACAAGCCTGCTGTCGAAGGCGATCGGCGTCCGCCGCCGGCGTCGGCCCGCAAGCATCCGGCGGAATCAACCAGCATGCGGCCAGCCTGGTCGCCGACACGCTCGATGCCGCGGACTCCGACCTGCGTAACGGAACTCGCCTGCTCACCGGCCAGGCGGTGCACAACACCTCCAACGGCCCGCTCGAAACTTTGAGCGCGTGGGCACCGGGCCAGATCGCACGTCTGAGCGCAGCAGCCGATCGCATTCCGGCGGGCAGCCTGCACCAGCGCGCGGTGGCCTCGAAGCAGTTGGCACAACGCGTGCTCGAGCGCGCCAATCAGCTCAGCCGAGACATGGGATGCAACTGCCTGCGCAGCACGTCCACCGACGACCTCGGACCGCAGCCCTGTCAGGGCGCGTGCAACCCGGCGCCAGCGAAGTCGCCCAATCCCGGTACGAAGCCGGGCCAATCGCCGATGCCCTCCGTTGCGCCGTCGTCGTCGCCGGGCAGGGTCGGCGGCCCGACATCAGCGCCCCCAAGCCAGTCGACCGGCCCGCTCGGCTCACCGACGGTCTCCGGCTCGCCACCGACCGGGCAGTCCGGTGCTGGCGGCACGACCGGGCGTTCCTCGAGCGGACTGCCGGGCCTGCCCAGCCCGCCAGGAAACCCGTCGTCCGGCCCGATCGTCGTCGATACGTGCGGGCTGCACGTCTCGCTCGGACCGATCGGCCTCGGGCTCGGCACCTGCGGTCTCAACCTCAAGCTGTAGCAACGGCATAGGCTGTCCACCTCATCGTCTTCGGAGGGGTCACCTCGTGGCGTCACCCGCCAGCCCAGAGGGATACGGCTTGGCCGCACCTGAGGTCGACGACGCTCTCACCGTCCCGCCCGATGTCACGGCCGCCGCCTTCTTCGACGTCGACAACACGATGATGGTCGGCGCGTCGATCTTCCATTTCGCGCGAGGGCTCGCCGCCCGCAAGTTCTTCACCTGGCGCGACCTCGGCACTTTCGCGCTTTCGGCAGGCCCGGTTGCGGGTGCGTGGCGAGTCACGTGACGACATGCACACCGCCCGGGACTCCGCGCTCGCGTTCGTCGCCGGCAAGAAGGTCGACGAGATCGTGACGCTCGGCGAGGAGATCTACGACGAGACGATGGCCGCGAAGATCTGGTCCGGCACGCGCGCCCTGGCCCAGCTGCACCTCGACGCCGGGCAGCGCGTCTGGCTCGTTACCGCGACGCCGGCCGAACTCGCGCAGATCATCGCCGACCGGCTGACCCTCACCGGGGCGCTCGGCACCGTCGCCGAGACCAAGGACGGCGTCTACACCGGGTTGCTCGTCGGCGAGGTCCTGCACGGCGAGGCGAAGGCGGCCGCGGTCCAGAACCTGGCCGCAGCACGAGGGCCTTGACCTCAGCCGGTGCGCGGCGTACTCGGACTCGATCAACGACCTGCCCATGCTGTCGCTGGTCGGGCGGCCGGTTGCCGTCAACCCCGACTCGGCATTGCGCGACGAAGCGCGCAAGCGCGGCTGGGAGATCCGCGACTTCCGCACCGGCCGCAAGGCCGCTTCGGGTGGCGTTGCCGACAGCACTGGGCCTGGGCGCCGTCGGTGGCGGAATCGCGGCTGGTCTGGCCGTGCGCCGCCGTCAGCGTGAACGGGCCGACCTGCTGGCCGCCGCGGCGCTCGCCCGGCGGCGCAGAGCGCGGTGGCGCTGAACCCAAACGCTGTGCGGGCTCAGCGCCAGACCGAGCGGCGCTGCACCAGCAGCCGGTACAGCGTGCTCTGGATCGTCTCGCGCACCCGGTCGGTCAATTCGAAGACGAGCATCGGGTCGTCGACGGCGTCCGGCCCGTAGCCCTCGGTCGGGATCGGCTCGCCGAATTCGATGTACCACTTGCTCGGCAGTGGGATCAGCCCGAGCGGACCGAGCCACGGGAATGTCGGCGTGATCGGGAAATACGGCAGGCCCAGCAACCGGGCAAGCAGCTTGACGTTGCCGATCATGGGGTGGATCTCCTCGGAGCCCACGATCGACACCGGGATGATCGGGACGCCCGTCTTGAGCGCGGCCGCCACGAAACCTCCGCGGCCGAACCGTTGCAGTTTGTACCGCTCGCTAAAGGGTTTTCCGATGCCCTTGAAGCCCTCGGGGAACACGCCGACCAACTCGCCGTTGCCCAGTAGGCGCTCCGCGTCGGGATTGCACGCGAGGGTGCTGCCCGACTTGCGGGCGATCTCGCCGAGGAACGGCGTCGTGAACACGAGGTCGGCGCCGAGCAGGCGCAGGTGGCGCTTGGCCGGGTGACGCTCGTGCACCGCCACCGCGCACATGACCGCGTCGAGGGCCCACAGCGCGCCCGCGTGATTGCCGACGAGCAGCGCCCCGCCGTCGTTCGGGATGTTGTGGACGCCGATCGTCTCGGTGCGGAACCACTGCCCGTACAGCGGACGGGCAGCCGGCAGGATGACGCTATCGGTGAGATCCGACGTCGAAGCCGAAGTCATCGATCTCGTAGTCGCCGCTGATCCGTCGCCTCAGGAAGGCCAGCCCGCCCGCGACCGAGCGCTCCCATCCCGACATCTGACGCGCCGGCGGCGACTGGCGCACGCGGGGCGGCTCGGGCACGTCTTGCTTGCCCACTATCGGGTCCGAGGACGCGACCGGACGGCGCGAGCCGCGCTGCCGCGATCGCGACGGTGACGCGGGACGGTCATCGGCCGAGATGCCGGTTCGCAGCTGGATGACCTGGGCGTCATCCATGGCCGTTTACCCCGGTCGTGGCGTGACCCTGCGGACTATCGACGAGGTGGGCTTTGCGGCCGCCCACGGCAGCCCCGGCACCAACCAGGCCCCCGACGAACCGCTCAACCTGGCGAACGCGGTCCGGCTCGACGATCGGGTGCACCGGCCGTCCGTCGAGGAATGTGGCGAAAGCCTGCTCGGTCGTGTACTTCGGGTTGTAGGGGAACTGCGCGCGCAACCGCTCGATGTCGACGACGCGGCCATAGCTGAGGAATTCCATCTGCTCCGGCGAGAAGTCGACCATGCCGAAACGCCGCACCAGGTTGCCCACCAGTCGCACGGCGGGCGCGGGCACCGGAACCGTAACCCGGCCGGCTCGCCGAATTGCCTGTGACATCAGCATGACGCCGGGGCCTGCGACATTGAACACGCCGTGGTGGTCGGCCATTGTCGCCTGGCGGAGCACCTCGATCGCGTCGTCCTCGTGCAGCAGCTGCAACCTCGGGTCGAACCCGAATGCGGTTGGCACAACCGGCAGCGCGAAGTAGCGGGTAAGCGGCGTATCGATGGTCGGGCCAATGAAGTTCGCGAAACGCAGCACGGTAACCGCGATGTCGGGACGGCGGCGGCTGAACCCGCGAACGTAACCCTCGACCTCTACGGCGTCCTTCGCATAGCCCGAGCGGGGCAGCGCGCGGGCGTGGGTGTCCTCAACGAACACAGCCGGGTCGCGCGGACTCGATCCGTACACGGATGTCGTGGACTTGACGACCAGTCGGCGCACGGTGTCGGACTTCTGGCACGCGGCGAGAAGCTGCATCGTGCCAATGACGTTCAGTTCCTTCATCGGCGTCCGGCCGCCAGCACCGCGCGGCGTCGCCGTGACGGATGCGTGCACGACGGTGTCGACCTTGGCCTGCGCGATCACCCGCGCGATTCGCGGATTTCGGATATCGGCGCGCACGAATTCGGTGCGGCCGAGCCGGGTGAGATCTGCCTTCGACGGCGGTGAGGCGTCGACGCCGACGACACGGTCGATGCTCGGATCGGCGGCCAACTGGGCCGCCAGGCGCCTGCCCACGTACCGGCTGACGCCAGTTACCAGGACGACGCGTGACATGCGGACTCCTGACAACCTTGCGGGGACGAAGCCCACAGTCTAGGCCAGTACCGCGTGCGTCTACGTTCCGTGACGGATAGCACTCAGCCCGAAGTAGATCGTCAATATGAACGGGCAACGTTGATGCCCGCATTCATCCCGATGACGCGACGCAGCATCAAGATCAAGTGGCCCGCGCATACAGCGGGATCAAACGACCAACGCGTTGAGCGGCCACCTCGCGACCAACGACGGGCCGCAGCCGCGCGTACGGCCCGCGATTCGATCGCGCCTGCAGCGCGATTGGTGAGACAACGCGTTGGGCGGCCACCTAGCGACCAACAACGGGCCACAGCCGCGCGTACGGAATCGGAACGCGATCGCGCCTGCAGCGCGATTGGTAAGACAACGCGTTGGGCGACCACCTGGCGACCAACGACGGCGCCACAGCCGCGCGTGCGAACCGGAGGGGATCGCGCCTTCGGCGCGATCCGTTCGCTTTACTTCTTGTTGCGTCGCTGAACGCGCGTGCGCTTGAGCAGCTTGCGGTGCTTCTTCTTGGCCATGCGCTTGCGTCGCTTCTTGATTACCGAACCCATGCTTGAACCTCGTAGCCGCCGGACGTCCCGGCCGATTGGCGGTGATCACGCCGGCGCGGATGGCCGGGCGCGCGTACTAGTCGGCCACCCTACCCGGGCGGCCGAGCGGCGATCCGCATCGGGCGGGCGATCAGCCAGCCTCGATATAGGCGGTTCGCAGATAGTCGTGAACCGCCTTCTCGGGCACGCGGAATGATCGCCCGACTCGTACCGCGGGCAGATCACCGCCGTGCACCAAGCGGTAGACGGTCATCTTCGAGACTCGCATGACCGCCGCCACCTCGGCCACGGTCAGGAACCGCACCTCGGCGAAACCGGCATCAGCGAGGCCGGACTCGGCGGGCTTGTCATTCGCGGCGCGCGAACGCCGCGGTGCGTTGCCCTTGCCGGCGCCGGATTGCGCAGACGTGCTCATACGTCACCGAACCCTTTTGGCACGTGTCGGTGCGCCGGCTTCCCCTCCGGCGGACGACACGCACGTGCTCTGTGCAGAGTAGCGGTACAGGTGGGACAGATGCGATAGCTGTTCCCCACAGATATACAGCGCGCAATCGCCTCCCGCATCTCCAGTCGCGAGATCATGTTCCAGAGCGGGCGTTTCCGGGCGATCGGGCGGGACGGCCGAGGCGGGACACCGCGGCGGTCAGGTGGCGAGCTGGGCCAGGCGGCGGATCGTCACAGCGGCAATTACGGCGTGGCCCCGCGCGCTCGCATGCAGCAGGTCGCTGCTGTAGGTCGACGCCTCGGCCGCGGCCGGATGATCGCCGAGCACGATGTGGATGCCGCCACGCCGCGCCGACACGGCCGAGACCGCGTCGTCGTAGGCGCGCAGGCGCTCACGAAACGCACCCGCGTACGCAGCCGGCATCAGGCCGGACCGGGTGATGTCGAGCAGGCCGTAGGTGATCACGTCGGCACCCTGGTCGCGAAATGCGCCCACCATGGCGTCGATGTCGGCGGCGACGGCGTCCGCGTCGAATCGTCCACGCAGCATGTCGTTGCCGCCGCAGAGGACGACGGCAAGATCCGGCCGGAACTCGAGCGCCTGCGGCAGTTGCCGATCGCGCACCTCGGCGGCGTAGCGATCGCGCTCGCCGAGGTTCAGGTACGCAAGATCCGGCTGAACGCGATCCAGTACGCGAGCCACGGTTGATGCCCACCCGCCACTCGGATAGCCCGGCATCTCGTCGCCCACTCCGGCGGCCATGCTGTCGCCGATCACGGCAAACCGTTGCCACCGAGCGCCCGGCAAGAGCGTGGCCGCGTCTTCGTCGGTAATGCAGTACGGATCAGTTGCGACGGTCGATGTCATTGCAGCTCCTATCCGGCAAGCATGTCTGGATAAATATAAACGAACGATCGTACTATTATCTGCACGGGTTCAAGTGCGTCAAGTGGATTGACGAAGTAAGGGGCTACCGTCGTGACGATGAGCGCACCCAAGATCGACGGGCGCATCGAGCGGGGCGACCACACTCGGCGCGCGATCCTCGATCGGGCCGCGGCAATCGCGTCGGTCGAGGGCCTCGACGGATTGTCGATCGGGCGGCTGGCAACCGAACTGCAGGCCAGCAAGAGCGGAGTGTTCGCGCATTTCGGCTCGAAGGAGGAGCTTCAACTCGCCACGGTGGGGTGGGCGCGCGAGGTGTTCATCGCGCAGGTGATCACTCCGGGCCTGCGAGCTCCGGCCGGCCTGCGCCGACTGTGGCGGCTGTGCGACGCCTGGCTCGACTATTCGGGCCGCCGCGTCTTTCCGGGCGGCTGCTTCTTCGTGTCCGCGGCCGCGGAGTTCAAAGCCCGGCCTGGACGCGTGCGTGACGCCATCGCCGACGCGCACCGCGACTGGCTGGGCTTCCTGGAGACGTCGGTCGCCAAGGCTCAGGAGTTGGGCGAGCTCACGACCGACGCCGATCCGCGCCAGCTGGCCTTCGAACTCGACGCATTCATCCGCGCATCGCAGGACGCTGTGCTCTTCGACGAGCGATCCGTGTACACCCGGGCCCGGCGCGCCATGCTCAACCGGCTGCGGGCCGTCGCCACCGACCCGGCCGTGCTTCCGAAGTCGCCGCGCTAGCGGCACAGCAGATCCGTCATGGCGCGCGTCTCTAGATCCGTGAGCCAATCCGACTTCGAGCAGTTCGCCCGGACTGAGCTGCCCGGACTGCTGCGCTACGCGGTGATGCTGACCGGCGACTCACACCTCGCGCAGGATCTTGTCCAGGACGTCATGGTCAAGGTCCACACGAAGTGGCGTTCGGTGGCCGCGGCGGACCATCCGAAGCTGTACGTCAAAACCATGATCACGCGGGCGTTCATCTCCTGGCGGCGGCGGTGGGCGGTGCGCAACGTCTTGCTGACGGCCGATTCGGAGATCGACGGCGAACCGATCGGCGACCACGCTGCAGTGATCGCCGACCGCTTCGAGGTGTGGCAACGGCTCGCGACCCTGCCGCGCCAGCAACGTGCCGTCCTCGTCCTGCGCTACTACGAACGGCTCACTGATCCGGAAATCGCCACCATGCTCGGCTGCTCGCCCGGCACAGTGCGCGGCTACGCCTCGCGCGCACTCGCCACCCTGCGCCTGGGCCTGACCGACGACACCGACGAGACGGCGCGGCTGAGCCTTACCGAGGAGCATTCGTGAAGACCGACGAGATACTGCACCAGACCTTTTCCTCGCACGAGCACCTGACCCCGGACGCGGACCTGACGCTCGACGCGATCAGGCATCGTGTCCGCACTCGACACCGATCGCGGGCGGCAATCGCCGGCGTGGTTGCCGTGGTCGTCGCCGTCGCGGTGGGCGCATCGTTCTTGCCGCGCGCCCACGATGCCGCGCCGTCCAAGCAAGAATCTCGAAGCGTCGCACCGGCCAAGAAGCCGACCGCGCCGAAACTGCACCCGGTGAAGGCACCCGACTACGTCACCGTCGCTGCTGGTTGGCTGCCCCCTGGGAAGTCGTCGCAAGTGCTGATCGGCAACGGATTCGGCCAGCAAACCCGCGGATACAACGTGACCAGCGGTGGGCAGTCGACGTACGTGCTCATCGGCATCCAGCCGGGCCGCGCACTGCCGACGAGCAACAAGCGAGGCACGCCGAACGACCTCACGATCGGCGAGCGACCGGCCCGCGAATGGAGCGTCGACGACTGGTACTACCTGGCGATCACCTTGCCGGGCGGGCGGATTGCGACGGTCGACATCGAGGGCGGCCACAATCAGGGCAAGGGCGGCGACGGCTCGGCGGCGGCGCTGGCCGCGATCGGGCGCAACGTTGGCGCGCACCTCGAGCTGAACCGGCACGACCCGATCAAATCCGGCTTCGCGCTGAGCTACGTGCCGCCCGGTTTGGCAGTGCAGAGCGTGTCCAGCGACGATCAGAACGGCACGAGCTACACCATCGCCCCGGCCAACGCGCACTGGTCCGATCAGATGCCGATGTACGCGACCGTCAATGAGGTGCGAGGCACCGCGGCCGAGATCCCGGCGGCCGGCGGCCCGCCGTCACCGCAGAAGGGTGTCCCACCGATGAAGGCGGGCCGTCCGGTCCAGGGCCATCACACCTTCGTGATCGCCGGAAGCAACACCCCGATGCTGTGGATCGACAACGTCCGCCCCAGCGTCTCCATCTCGATCACCGGAGGGCCGGGCGTCACCACCCTGGCCGAGGTATATCGCATCGCGGACGGACTGATCCTGCCGCACTGACGCAGCGTTCTCGATCGTGCAACTTCCTCCGGCGTCAGGCCGGAGAAGGTTGCACGATCGGGGCGCTCAGCCTGACTTGCCCAGCTCCGCACTGCGCAGGGCAGCCGCCTCGATGGCGGCGAGCAGCGCGGCGCGAACACCATGCACCTCGAGTTCGCGGATGGCGGCAATCGTCGTGCCACCCGGGCTGGTGACCGCCTCGCGCAACTGCACGGGATGCTCGCCCGAATCGCGCAGCATCACCGCTGCGCCGATCGCGGACTGCACGATCAACTCGGCGGCCAGGACGCGCGGCAGGCCGAGCAGGATGCCCGCGTCGATCATCGCCTCGACGAGGAAGAAGAAGTACGCCGGACCGGAGCCGGACAGCGCGGTGACCGCATCGAGTTGCGACTCCGGCACCCGGACGACCTTGCCCACCGTCGACAGCAGTTTCTCGGCCACGGCAAGGTGTTCCTCGGCGGCATGCGCACCGGCGCGAGACGGCGGTCATCGCCTCGTCGACGAGGGCCGGGGTGTTCGGCATGCAGCGAACGACCGGAACGTCGGCGCCGAGCAGCGACTCGATGCGCGCGGTCGTGAAGCCGGCGGCGACCGACACGACCACGTGCTGGCGCCCGACGTACTGGCTCAGTTCGACCAGCAACGCCTCGAGGTCCTGCGGCTTGACGGCCACCAGGATCGTGGTGGCGAAGGCCGCGGCCTCGGCGACCTCGACGGTGCGCACGCCGTGCTTGGCAGTCAGGTAGGCCACACGTTCGGGATGCTTCTCGACGACGACCACGTCATCGAGTTGGTAGTGCCCGCGCAACAGCCCCGACAGCAGGGCCTCGCCGATCTTGCCGCCGCCGAGGATGGCCAACCCGTCAGACATCACATCACCGTCTCGACGCAAGTGAACGAAGGAAGAACGTCAGGTTGGACGGGCGCTCGGCCAGGCGCCGCATCAGGTAGCCGTACCAGTCGCTGCCGTAGGGCACGTACACCCGGACGGTCTCGCCCTCCCGGGCCAGCCGGCGCTGCTCCTCGGGCCGGATGCCGAACAGCATCTGCAACTCGTACTCGCCCGGCGCCTTGCCGTAGAACTTGGCCCGCGCCCGGGCAATCGCGATCAGGCGCGGATCGTGCGTCGCGAACATCGGATAACCCGCGCCACCGAGCAGAACGTTCAGGCACCGCACGTAGGAGCGGTCGACCTCGTCGTCGGCCTGGAAGGCCACGGATGCCGGCTCGTCGTAGGCGCCCTTGCACAGCCGCACCCGGCTGCCCGCACTTGCGAGGTCGCGGCAATCACCCTCGGTGCGGCGCAGGTACGCCTGCAGCACGGCCGCCGTCTCCGGGAAGTCGGCGCGCAGGTCCTGCAGGATCGACAACGTTGAGTCCGTCGTCGTGTGATCCTCCATGTCGAGGGTGACCGTCGCGCCCATAGCGCCGGCCGCGGCACAAATCCGGCGGGCATGCTCCAGCGCGATCTTCTCGCCGTCGCCGGGCAGCGCCTGCCCGATCGCGCTGAGTTTGACGCTGACCTCGGCGCGCGCGGTGAGCGGGCCGAGTCGCTCGGCCAGGCCGGCCCGATCCAGCGCCTCGAGCAGCACGAGGTAGGCGCTCGCGACGGCGGCTGCGCGGTCGGTGTCGGTGGTGTCCTCGCCCAGGTGATCGAGGGTGACGGTGAGACCGTTCTCGACCAGCATGCTCGCGGCGCCGACCACGCCTGACGTGTCCGAACCCCCAACAAAACGCCGCACAACGGCCCGGGATATGGGCGCGCTGGTCAGCACCTTCTCGATGCCGGGACTGTGCGATGCGGCCAGAATTACCGAGCGGAGCATGCCCAGAGAGTAGCGATTACGCAGCGGTGAATTTGCGTGAGAGGGCGTACCGTCCCCGGCACGGAGACGACGGCCCGGCCACCGGCAAGGTCATAGGTGACCCGGCGCCGCCTCGTCCATTGAGCCCTTCGGGGGGACTTCATGGGCGCATCGGGGGATGCGTGTGCGCGGCACACGCCGCTTCCGCGCGCCCGACGAATGCGTCACACCTCGGTCGCGGGTGCCCTGAAGCCCAGTGCGCCGACGGGTCAACCGCCTCGGCGCGTCGCCGGAGGGCGCCCGATCCAGCCACCGTGGCGTACCGCTCGGGGTCCGGCGAACCGTAACGGGACGCTGCTGGGCTCCCGCTCGCCCTCGATCACGCTGCACGTCGCGGGGTCGGAGCGACGCCCACGTCGCCCGCATCGCGCGACGGCAGGTCGCGACGAAGTTCCGGCGCAGGCGGCGGTTCCGGCGCAGGCGGCGGTTCCGGCGCAGGCAGCCGTGCCGGCGCAGGCAGCCCTGCCGGAGCAGGCGGCGGTTCCGGCGCAGGCGGCCCTGCCGGAGCAGGCGGCGGTTCCGGACCAGGCACAGCCGGCGGTACCCCCGGGCGGGACGCCGGAGGCGGCCGACGCCCCGTCCGAACGCATCGCCGCCCGAATGTCGCGCCTGGCCGACCTGCTCCCCTGGCGCAACACGGCCGACGCCGACGACGATACCGACCCGATACCGACACCGATACCGACGCGCCGGTCGCCCGGCCGTCGCAAGCCGTCCGACGCACCATCGTCATCGCCTGCGCGGGCACTGTCGTGATCGCCGTGGGCGTGACCTCGCAACTCGTCTCGTCGCACGCGACGAAGCACAAGCCGGCCGCCACCTCGGCGCAGCCGACTCCGACGCCGGTTGCCGTTACCGGCGCGTCATTCGACGAGACGAAGGCGTGGATCGAGGCGAACCTCGAGCGGGGCACCGAATTGACCGCACAGGCGAAGATCGCCGCCACGCTTGCCGCCGACGGCTACCAGGCCCATGCGTTCACCACCGCCAGCCGGTGGAGCACGGACGGATTCGTCGTCGCGACGCCGGCGATCCGCCAGGTGGTAGCGCGCAGCCTGGCCGCGGCCGAGGCGCACACCGCGTCGTTCCCGGTGGCCGTCTTCGGAACGGCGCCGCAGCAGATCGAGGTCCGCATGATCGTCGCCGGAAGCGACGCTCGACTGCAGGCGCGCCTCGCGCGCGACCTCACCGACCGCGTCGAGGCCGGGCGCGACCTGGTCGCCAATAGGCACGTGACGGCCGAGGGCCGGTCGCATGCGTTGCTGCGCGCCGGCCGGATCGACCTGCGGGCAACCACAGTCCTGGCGATGCTCGCCGCGAAGACGATCATCCGGATCAACGCTGTTGCGCTCGACCCGGCCGAGGCGGCGGCTGGTCGTCCCGTCCGGACCTTGACAGTCTCGGTGCGGTACCAGAGCGTGCTCGACGACGTGCTGCGGACGCTCACGCCGGAATATGCACCGATACAGGTGACCCCCGTCGGGGCCACCACCAGCCAGTTGGTCTGGAGCGTCGGCCTCGCTCCTGATCATCCGGTGAATTGACGCGTCTGGCTGCGTGCCGGGGGGTGGGACGGCACGCAGTCAGACAGGCGGCACGCGGCGTCTCGGACGAGGTGAGCTCAGCCAACCTCGCCGAGCGCCCGCGCCTGCGGCGCGACGAGATGTAACCGGCAGTAGGCCAGGGCCTCGGCGAGATCGGCTTCACGCTCGGCCCGATCGACCGCGCGCCGGGTGTTCACCTCGACGACGACGTGGCCGCCGTAGCCGCGGCTGGCCACCCGTTCGAGCACCTCCGCGACCGGCTGGGTACCCCGCCCCGGCACGAGGTGCTCGTCCTTTCCGGTGCCGGTTCCGTCGGCAATGTGCAGATGGGCCAGGCGATCACCCATGCCGTCGAGCATCTCCAGTGCGTCGGACTGCGAGACCGCCGTATGGGACAGGTCGAGGGTGTAGTCGCTGTAGGGCTCTTCGGTGACGTCCCAACTGGGTTGGTAAGCCGAGACCTCCCGCCCGCGCAACCGGAGCGGGAACATGTTCTCGACGGCGAACTGCACGCCGGTCTCGTTCGCCATCGCGTCGACGCCGGCGCGGAACCGCCGTGCGTAGTCACGCTGCCAGCGAAACGGCGGGTGAACGACCACGGTCTGCGCGCCGAGAAGCTCGGCGGCGAATTGCGCCTTCTGCAGCTTGATCCACGGATCGGTCGACCACACGCGCTGCGTGACGATGAGGCACGGGGCATGGACCGCCAGGATCGGCACCTGGTAGTGGTCGGACAGTTTTCGCAAAGCGTGCGGATCCTGGCTGATCGGGTCGGTCCACACCATGACCTCAACCCCGTCGTAGCCGAGCTTGCCGGCCAGTTCGAAGGCGGCCGAGGTCGACTCCGGGTAGACCGAGGCGGTCGACAAGCCGACACGCGCCGCTGACGCATGCAGTGCCCGCGAACCCCCCTGGCTCATGCGGGCAAGGTTAGCGAGGTCAAGGCGACAACTGGTCGAGTCGGCGCAGGATCACGCCCTCGCGTAGCGCCCACGGGCACAACTCGACCTCTCCGACGCCCAGCGCGTCCATGGCCGCCGCGGCGACGACCGCGCCGGCGAGGGTCTGATGGGCCCGCGCCGGGCTCACTCCGTCCAACTCGGCGAGATCGCTGGACGACATGCGCGAGATGAGCGCCGTGACCTGGCGCAGGCCATTGCGGGTGAGCACCCGCGGTACCCGGGGGCCGGCCGAGGACGGCGCTGCCCCGGCCAGGCGGGCAAGTGTGCGAAACGTCTTGCTTGTCGCGCCGACCCGATCCGGTGCGGCGCTCGCGAGCAGCCGTTTGACCGGCTCGGCCAGCTCGGCCTCGACGTGGTCGCGCAGTGCGTTCAGCTTCGATTTGGACGGCGGATCCGAGTCGAACCAGTCGCGGGTCAGCCGTCCGGCGCCCAGCGGCAACGACGCGATCTGGTCGGGATCCTCGTCAGCGCCCACACCGAGTTCGAGCGAACCGCCGCCGATGTCGACGCAGATCAGGTTTCCGGCGCTCCAGCCGAACCACCGGCGTACTGCGAGGAATGTCAGCCGCGACTCGTCCTCACCCGACAACACGACGAGATCGACGCCGGCCTCGACGCTGACCCGTTCGAGTACCTCGGCGGAGTTACGAGCATCACGCACGGCCGATGTCGCGAACGCGATCACCTCGTCGCAGCCGAGTTCGTCGGCCTGTCGCTGGGCGCCGAGGGTCGCGCCGACCAGGGCGTCGGCCCCCTCGAGGGCGAGATCGCCCCGCTTGTCGATGTGTTCGGCCAGCCGCACAACGCTCTTGCGCGACAGTTGCGGTGTGGGTTCCGCGCCGCGATAGGCGTCGACGACCAGTAGATGCACTGTGTTCGACCCGACGTCGAGTACGCCGAGCCTCATCGGCTGCCCCTGCCTGTACAGCCGCTCGGTGAGCGTACATCAGGCGTGCGTGGCCGGCGGACACACCGTCCAGAATAACGGCCTGCTCGCCGCTGGGCCTGTCATTCCGTACGCTCGCAGGCGTGCCGCAGCAACTTCCCGTCATCGCACGGGAGACCTCCCTTGATTTTCCCGCGCGAATGGATCGAGTTCGTCGACCCATCCGATCCAGAACATTGGGTCCGCGCCGACCTCACCTGGCTGTGCTCCCGGTGGACGTGCATCTTCGGACGCGGCTGCCAGGGCGTCATCGAAGGGCGCGCCGACGACGGCTGTTGCAGCCACGGCGCGTTCTTCTCCGACAAGGCCGACGAGAAACGGGTGCGCAAGTTCGCCGAACAGTTGACCCCGGTCGACTGGCAATTGGCCGACGAGGGCCGCACCAAGAGCGGCAAGCTGGACGATCATGGAGAAGGACAACGTCGGCGAGGATGCTGACCGGCGACCGCACCCGGGTCGTCGACGGCGCCTGCATCTTCCCGAACCGGCCGGGATTCGCGGGCGGCGCGGGCTGCGCGCTGCATTCATTCGCGCTGCGCACCGGGTCGCCATCCGACTCGAGACCAAGCCCGAGGTGTGCTGGCAGTTGCCGATCCGTCGCGCCCAGGACTGGGTCGATCGCCCGGACGGCACGCGGGTACTCGTCTCGACGTTGTCGGAATTCGATCGGCGCGGATGGGGCGAAGGCGGTCACGACCTGCACTGGTGCTGCACCTCGTCGCCGGAGCGCGCACGTCGGCGGCGAACCGCTGTATGTCTCCTACGGGCCGAGCTCACCGCGCTGATCGGCCCGAAGGCGTACGCCGAACTGAGCCGGCTCTGCGAGGAACGCCTCGAACACGGCCTGGTCGCCGAGCATCCCGCGACGGTGGATGCCCGCGACTGAGTGCGCCGACCCGCCGCGGTTTTGGCCGCCAGTTGGGCCATATCCCTACTGACGGCCAAGACCATCGTCGCGCTCAGGCTTCGAACTTGTAGCCCAGGCCCCGAACGGTCACCAGGTACTTGGGGTTTGCCGGGTCCGGCTCGATCTTGCGACCGCAGGCGCTTGACGTGGACGTCGAGCGTCTTGGTGTCGCCGACGTAGTCCGCGCCCCACACCCGGTCGATCAACTGGCCGCGGGTGAGCACCCGGCCGGCGTTGCGCAGCAGCAGCTCGAGCAGGTCGAACTCCTTGAGGGGCAAGGAGACTGTCGCGCCGTCGACGGCAACGGTGTGCCGCTCGACGTCCATGCGGACCGGCCCGGCCTCGAGCGCGTTCGCGACCAGATCCTCCGGCTCGCCGCCACGGCGCAGCACCGCGCGGATGCGCGCCACGAGTTCGCGCGACGAGAACGGCTTGGTCACGTAGTCATCGGCACCGATTTCGAGGCCGACGACCTTGTCGACCTCGCTGTCGCGCGCCGTGACGATGATGATCGGGACGTTCGATCGTTGCCGTAGCGCGCGGCAGACCTCGGTGCCGGACAGGCCAGGCAGCATCAGGTCGAGCAGCACCAGATCGGCGCCGCTGCGGTCGAACGTGGCCAGCGCATCGGGCCCGGTCGCCGCGATCGCGACCTCGTAGCCCTCCCGGCGCAACATGTAGGACAACGCGTCGGAGAACGACTCCTCGTCCTCGACGACGAGCACTCGAGTCATCGGGGCCGCCCGCGCCACGTTGAGCGATTGCAGCCGTCAAGCGGGATGGTCACGCAGATCCCTTCGCCGTTGCCGCCAGCGTTTCCGCTGTCCTGTCCGTATCGGACGATCTCGCGGCTGAGTGAACGAGAGGCAACCGAATGGTGAACGTCGACCCCGCGCCCTCCACGCTCCACACCGACACGGTGCCGCCGTGATTGGTGGCCACGTGCTTGACGATCGCGAGTCCGAGGCCCGTACCGCCCGTGGCCCGTGATCGCGCCGGGTCGAGCCGGTAGAAGCGCTCGAAGACCCGGGTCAGTTCCGCCTCGGCGATGCCGATGCCCTGGTCGCTCACCGAGATTTCGACGCACGGACGGCGCTGCTCGGGATCCTCGGCGGCGCGCGCGCTGACGGCGACGCGGGTGCCACGCGGGCTGTAGGCGATCGCGTTGTCGACCAGGTTCGTGATCGCCATGGTCAACTGGCTGACGTTGCCCCGGACGACAAGGTCGGCGGAGTAACGCGCCACCACGCTGACGCCTGCCTTGTCGGCCGCGAGCCGGGTGCGGTCCTGCGCCTCGTCGAGCAATGCGCCCACCGACACCTCGTCGTCGCCGGGCAGCGGCTCGGCTCCTTGCAGCCGCGACAGCTCGATCAGTTCGCGCACGAGCCGGCCCAGGCGCGCGCTCTCGTGCTGCATCCGCCCGGCAAAGCGCTGCACGGCATCGGGATCGTCGGATGCGTCCTGCACCGCTTCGGCCAGCAGGGTCAGCGCGCCCACCGGCGTCTTGAGTTCGTGCGACACGTTGGCGACGAAGTCTCGCCGCACGGCCTCGAGGCGGCGCGCTTCGGTCACGTCGTCGAACATCAGCGCCACCGCGCCGACCCGGCTCTCATCGGTCTCGTCCGGCAACGGGACGGCGGTGACGGCCAGCGCGATCGGCTCGCGGCCGAGGCGCCCCATCGGCAGGTCGACGGCACCGTGCACCGTGGCAAAGCGATCAGTGCAGGCCCGGACCAGGCGGGACAGCTCGTCGAACGCGAGCCGGTCGCGTGGCGAGGATTCCCATTGCGCGCGCGGCGGGATTGACGAGGACGACGCGTTCGTCCCGGTCGACCACCACGACGCCGTGATCGAGAACCTCGATGACCAGCGCCGGCAGCGGTGTTGGATCGACGACGACCTGCTCGGCCGGCCGTTGTGGCGGTTGGCTGCTGACCTCCGGCGCGCTTGCGGGCAAGCAGAAAGCCCAGCGCCAGGCCCAGGGCAAGCGCACCGGCGACCGCAAATACCGCTATAACAGCCACACCGGCGATGGTACGGGCGGCTGCCACTCGCTGTTGGGCGACCTTGGCACGATCCAGCAGGGCCGCCGCCCGCTGTTCATCGGCTGTACGGCGGCAATTCACCTGACCAGCACCGGCGCGTCGGCAGGCAAACTACGCTCAGTGCACGAGATTGAGAGGCTCCGAGATGCGCGACATCTACCACGACGAACTCGACGACATCGGCAAGACGCTCGTGACCATGACCCAACTCGTCCGCATTGCCATGGAACGGGCCACCAACGCGCTGCTCGACGGTGACCTCGCCGGTGCCGAACGGGTCATCTCCGACGACCCCAAGGTCGACGCGCTGCGCGAGGACCTCGAAGAGCGCACCGTTCCAGATGATCGCCCGCCAGCAGCCGGTCGCCACCGACCTGCGCGTGCTGATCACCACGCTGCACCTGTCCGCCGATCTGGAGCGGATGGGCGACCTGGCCCGGCACGTCGCGAAGGTCGCCCGGATGCGTTACCCGGAGATCGCGGTGCCCGAAGGAGCTTCGCGACGTGATCTCGCAGATGGGCGACGTCGCGCTGTCGCTCGTCGACAAGGTCGGCCACGTCATCGAGGGCCGCGATGTCGCGCTCGCCCAGGCGCATCGAGGCCGAGGACGACTCGATGGATGCCCTGCACCGCAAGCTGTTCACGCTGCTGCTGTCGCCGAATTGGACGCACGGCGTCGAGGCGGCCATCGACATGACACTGCTCGGCCGCTACTACGAGCGCTACGCCGACCACGCCGTTTCGGTCGCGCAGCGCGTTGTGTTCATCGTCACCGGCCAACATCCTGACCCGCTGCGCAACGGGCCCGCAGTCAGCGGCTGAGCGAGATCTGAGCGCGTCAGGCGTTACTTCTTGCCCTGGTTGGCCACCGCAGCGATCGACGCGGCGGCCGCCTCCGGGTCGAGGTACTCGGCCGGCTTCGTCGGCATCATGCGTCAGTGGGTCGAGGTCGTAGTCGCAGCGGGATGCCGGTCGGCACGTTGAGCGCGACGACCGCCTCGTCGGACAGCCCGTCCAGGTGCTTGATCAGCGCGCGCAGCGAGTTGCCGTGCGCGACGACCAGGACGTCCAGTCCGCGCCGAAGATCCGGCACGATCGCGTCGTACCAGTACGGCAGCATTCGGTCGAGGACGTCGGCCAGGCATTCGCTGCGCGGGACGGATTCGAGCAGGTCGGCGTAGCGCGGGTCGCCGACCTGGCTGTGCGGGTCGTCGTCGGCCAGCGGCGGTGGCGGCAGTGTCGTACGAGCGGCGCCACAGCATGAACTGCTCGTCACCGAACTCGGCGCGTACCGCCGCCTTGTCCTTGCCCTGCAAGCGCTCCGTAGTGGCGCTCGTTGAGCCGCCACGACCGGCGGACCGGGATCCACATGCCGGTCGGCAACGTCGAGGGTGATCTCGCAGGTACGGATTGCCCGTGCGCAGCAAGGACGTGTGCACGACGTCGGGCAGCAACTCGTGCTCGGCGAGCAACTCGCCGCCGCGGCGCGCCTCGTCCTCACCGGTCTCGCTGAGCCCGACGTCGACCCATCCGGTGAACAGGTTCTTCTTGTTCCATTCGCTCTCGCCGTGGCGGAGCAGTACAAGCGTGGGCATGCTGCCATCCTGCCAGGCTCGCTGATGATCTACCTGTTCGATGCCCCGCTCGGGGCCAGTCCGCGCAGCACCGTGTCGACGGTGAAGTCGATCTGCTGGCGGGTCACGCGGTCCTGATGGGTCATCACCGCCGTGATGATCGGCGACACGAGCATGGCAATCGTCCACTGCATATCGACGTCGGGGCGAATAAGGCCCTCAGCAATGCCCCGTTCGATGATTCCGCGCATGATCGCCTGCCGCGGCGCGACGAACCGATTGCGGAATTCGCGATAGATCTCCGGGCGCTCGATGCCGTCGGCCGCCAACCGGCGCATCAGGCTGCCGAATTTGCCACTGACCCAGACGGTGCGCATCCGGTGCAGCATGTAGAGCAGGTCGCCGCGCACCGAATCACCAGGCAGGTCATGCTGCATGCCCTTCATGCCGCACAGGGCGTCCATGACAAGTTCGTCCTTGCCCCGCCAGCGACGGTAGACCGTCGTCTTGGCCACGCCCGCGCGCGCCGCCACGGCCTCGACGCTCAGCGCCAGAAACCCCTGCTCGGCAAGGAGATCGACCGTGGCGTCGAGGATCGCCTCGTCAGCCGCGGCGCTACGCGGCCGACCGGGACGGCGCTCGGCGTTCACCTGCGTCATGATGCCGCCAGCGCCGCCTCTTCGACAGTCGGCCTGCGCGCGGTGTGCACCGCGTGCTCGCGCCGATCCGGCAGGAACGCAAAAGCGGCCACCGCGCCGAGCAGTCCGATGAGCCCCGCAACCACGGAGGTCATGCGCATCGCCGACATGAACGAGTTCTTAGCACTGTCGACGAAGCCACCGATAGCCTGCTGGGCCTGCGCGCGCTGCTGCGCGATCTGCGCCGGCGTCAGATCGGCTGCGGCGGGCGATTTGGCCCGCTGCTGCAAGGCCGTCGACGCCTTGCCGACGTACTCCAGCGCGCCACCGATGGACTCACTCGAGTCGTGCTTGACGTACGTGCGCGCCTGCGCACTGGCCGGCATCTGCGCGACGACGCTCGCCGGCTGGTCGAGTTTGGCGGCCAACTGGGCCGGCGCGTCCGAGCCGAGGTGGCTGCGGAACGCCACGGCCAGCAGCGAACCGAGCACGGCCACCCCGAGTGCGGCGGCCACCTGGCGCACGGTGTTGTTGACCGCCGCGCCGGCGCCGGCCTTCTCCTTGGGAACGGCGCTCATGATCGAGTTGGTGGCCGGCGTCATGACCAGCCCCATCCCGACGCCGAAGCCCACCATCATGACCTCGATGACCCACTGCGGCATGGTCCGCGTGGCCAGCCCGTACGACATCATCGTCAGCCCGAATACCGCCATGCCCGTCCCGGTAACGATCCGCGGGCCGAAGCGCGCCGACAGCCGGGCTGACAACGGCGCGGCGATCATGACGGCTCCGGCCACCGCGACCAGGGCGACGCCGGCCGCCAGCGCGGTATAGCCGCGAACCGCCTGCATGAAGTAGGCCAGGTAGAACGTCGATCCCATCAGCACGAAGAACGTCACCGCCAGCGCGGCAACACCGGCCGAGAAATGCCGGTTGCGGAAAAGGCTGACGTCGATCGTCGGATGCGTGCTGCGCGATTGCAGGTACACGAACAGGCCGAGCAGCGCGCTACCGAGCAGGATCGCGCCGAGCGAGTTCCAGCGCAGCCACTCGTTGGTGTTGCCGCCCTGGATGACGCCGTACACGAGAACCACCAGGGCGATCATCGAGAGCACGACGCCGAACGGGTCGAGCCGTCCCGGCCGCGGGTTCTTCGAGTTGGGCACGAGCGCGAACGCTGCGAACAGGCCGACGATCACGATCGGGACGTTGACCAGGAAGATCGAGCCCCACCAGAAGTACTTGATCAGCGCGCCGCCCGCGATGGGGCCGATCGCGATGGCCATGCCCGAGGCGCCGGCCCAGATGCCGATGGCCTTGGGTCGCTCACTCGGCTCGAAGACGTTCTGCAGGATCGACAGCGTCTGCGGCTGCACGGCGGCGGCGCCGATACCCATGAGCGCCCGGAAGATGATCAGCTCGGTCGGGCTGTGCGCGAACGAGCACAGTGCCGACGTCAGGCCGAATGTGACCAGCCCGCCGAGCAGAACCCACTTGCGCCCGAGCCGGTCGCCGAGCACGCCCCAGGTGATGAGCAGCCCGGCGAACACCAGCGCGTAGCTGTCGACCGCCCATTGCATCTGGCTCTGCGATGCGTCGAGGTCGGACTGAACCGTCTTGAGGGCGACGTTGAGGATCGTGTTGTCAAGGATGACGATCAGCAGGCAGATGACCAGCACACCGAGGATCAGCCACCGGCGCCTGTGAATGGTTTCTTCGTCCACGGTGGAACTCCTACGAGGATTCGCTACGGCAACGTATCGATATATGACAGCACAGCCGGTTTCGATACGCAACCGTTTCGAATTTCGTCGTGAGCGAACGTGTCTCTCAGTCGGGGCGGCGCTGAGCGAAGTCGGCGAACGCGGCCAGGTTCGCCAGCGACTCGCCGTTCTTCACCCGCCAGTCCCACTCTCGACGGATGGACGAGCCGAATCCCAATTGCAGCAAGGGGTTGAACGAACCGTCGGCGTATTCCAGGACGGCGCCGAGGATCCGGTCGATCTCCTCGGCGGTGACGCAGGACAGTGGCACGCGGCCGGTCAGGTAGATGTCGCCGTTGTCGTCGATCGACCACGCGACCACGTACATGCGGGCGTTGTGTTCGAGCAGGTACCGGTAGACCTGCTCGGCGTTCTCGTCGGGCATCCGCACCACGAACGCCTCGATCGTCAGGGCGTGGTTGCCGACGGTCAGCCAGCAGGCGGTCTTGAGCCGGCGCGTCCCAGGCAGGTTGACCACGAACTGGCCCTCGCCGACTGCCTCGAACTCGACGGAGCTTTCGCGCAGCGCCGACTCGATGAGTTCCGCAGTATCTGTCACGTGCCTAGTACTACAGCACGCATGCGCGCGGCGAAGGAGGTGATCGCGTCGTCGTACGCGGTGAGCAGTCCGGACGTCGTTCGCGCCCAGGAAAAGCAGGCGGCCTGCGCCGGTGCGGCGACCGCGAGTCGGTCGAGATGCCGGGGCGACCGCAGCAGATCGCCCAGAACCCGCGCCCACATCGCGGGATCGTGGCCGTCGACGAGCAGCCCGGACACCCCGTCAGCGACCGCCGTCGACAACCCGCCGACGTTGGCGGCCACCACGGGCGTCCCGCACGCCTGCGACTCGAGCGCAACCAGGCCGAACGTCTCGCTGTAGCTGGGCACGACGGTGACATCGGCCGCGCGGTAGTACGCCGCGAGCGTCGCGCGTCCCACGGGTGGCTCGAACCGCACCAGATCGTCGATGCCGAGCGACCGGGCCATACCTGGCAGCCACTGCGGATCGGCGAGCCCACTGCCGCTCGGGGCGCCGAGCACGACAACGTGCAGCCGATTGCCGAGTTGCGGATCGGCCGCGCGGATGGCTGCGACCGCCCGTAGCAGCACGTCGGGCGCCTTGAGCGGCTGGATCCGTCCCACGAACAGGAGTACGTGCGCGTCCTCGGGAATGCCCAGCGCGGCGCGATCGGCCCGGCCCGGCCGGAAGGTGTCCAGGTCGACGCCGGGCGGCACGACGTCCACCCGCGTCGGGTCGGCGCCGTAGTGCTCGACGAGTTCCAGCGCCTCGTTACGGGTGGACGCGACGAGCCGGTCGGCCTCGGCGACCACCTGCTCCTCGCCGACGATCCGGGAGAGCGGTTCGGGGGTGTCACCCTCGGCCAGGGACGCGTTCTTGACCTTGCCCAGCGTGTGGGCGGTATGCACGAGCGGCACGCCCCAACGGTCGCGCGCGAGCCAGCCCACCTGCCCGGACAGCCAGTAATGCGAGTGGATCAGGTCGTACCAACCTGGCTCATGGTGCGCTTCGGCGCGCAGCACGGCCGCGGTGAACGCGCAAAGCTGCGCCGGAAGGTCGCCCTTGCCGAGCCCCTCGAACGGGCCCGCCGTCACGTGACGCACGAGCACGCCCGGGTGCATCTCTACGCACCGCTCCTGGTCGCTGGACGTCGCCCGGGTGAAGATCTCGACGGCGGTGCCCGCGTCGGCCATGCGTTTCGCCGTCTCGACGATGTAGACGTTCATGCCGCCGGCGTCGCCTCCGCCGGGCGGATCGAGCGGAGAAGTGTGCACGCTCAGCATTGCGACGCGCTGCACTGGGGGCTCCTTCCGACGGATGTGCCGTGTAAGCAACAGCGCGGCCGCCCCGAACATGCCCGGCGCCTGGCCGGTCGGCAGAATCGGCGCCATGCCTGGACGTGGAACAGCCGTCGTAACCGGAGCGAGCAGCGGAATCGGCGAGGCAACGGCCCGCCGCCTGGCCGCCGAGGGCTTCACAGTGGTCGCCGCCGCCCGCCGGCGTGACCGTTTGGACGCCCTCGCGGCATCTGCCCCGAACATCCGCGCCGTCACCCTCGATGTCACGTCGCCGTCGTCGGTGGCGGCGTTGGCCGAATCGCTCGACGATGTGGCCCTGCTCGTCAACAACGCGGGCGGCGCCGTCGGCATCGACCCGGTCGAGTCGGCCGACCCGGCCGACTGGCAGACGATGTACGACTCGAACGTGCTGGGCGTTTTGCGGGTCACCCAGGCGTTGCTGCCCGCGCTCGAGCGCGGCGACGGCGGGCACATCGTCGTCACCGGATCGATCGCCGGGCACCTGACCTACGAGGGCGGCGGCGGCTATACCGCGGCGAAGCACGCGGCGTCCGCCCTGGTCGAGACGCTGCGCCTCGAACTCAACGGTCGCCCGATCCGGGTCACCGAGGTCGCGCCCGGCATGGTGCGCACCGAGGAGTTCTCCCTGGTGCGGATGCGCGGCGACCAGGCCAAGGCTGATGCCGTCTACGCCGGCGTCGATCAGCCTTTGACCGCCGAAGACATCGCCGACTGCATCGCCTTCGTGGCAACCCGTCCGGCGCACGTCAACGTCGACCTGCTCGTCGTCAAGCCGCTTGCTCAGGCGGCGCCCCACAAGGTCGCTCGGCACGCGGCTACAGGCTGACGCCCACCAGGCGGCCCTCCGGCCGCAGGCGCACGCCGAACTTCGCCTCGACGCCGTCGCGGATCTCGCGGGCGAGGTCGAGCAGTTGCGCCGTGGTGGCGCCGCCGCGATTCGTCAGCGCAAGGGTGTGCTTCGTCGACACCGAGACCGGACCCGGCAGGCCGTACCCACGAGGGAAACCGGCGTGCTCGATCAGCCAGGCCGCCGACAGCTTGACGTGATCGTCCACCGTCCACTGTGGACAGTCAGGCGGCGCCACGGTGGCGTCCACGAATGGATTGACAAAGAACGAGCCGACGGACCAGGTGTCGTGATCGTCAGCGTCGAGCACCATTCCCTTGCTACGGCGCAGATCGAGAACCACTTCTCGCACTCGTTTCGCGGGCGCAGCCTCGCCTTGTTCGACGCCGAGGCGCTTGGCCAGTTCGAGGTAACGCACCGGCACCGAATCGGCCGAGCGGATAAGGGCAAACGTCACGGACAGCACGACGTACCGGTCGGTGTGCTTGAACGCGCTTGTACGAAAGCCGAATCCGCATTGCTCGGGCGTCCAGTCAGACACTTGACCGGACTGTCGGTCGAACACGCGAAGGGCGGTGATCGAGTCGGATACCTCGCTGCCGTAGGCGCCGACGTTCTGCACCGGCGTCGCACCGGCGAGGCCCGGAACGCCCGACATGGCGGCGAGCCCGGACCAGCCTTCCTCGACGGTCAGCGCGACGAAGTCGTCCCATGACTCACCGGCGGCAACGGTGACCTGGAGCGGATCGCCCGACCGGTCAACGTGAATGCCGTGACTCTGGACCCGGACGACCACGCCTGGCCAGCCCGCGTCGGCTGCGACCAGATTGCTCCCACCGCCGAGGAGAAGTACCGGTTCGCCGTCTGCGTCGGCTTGGCGGATTACTGCGACGAGTTCGTCGGGCGTCCCCGCCGTCACGATGCGTTTCGCGGGGCCGCCAAGGCGAAGGGTGGTCAGATCGGCAAGACAGTTCGACACGCTGCGCGAGGCTACGCTGCCGGTTCGGTTGGGCCGCACGGCCGGTCACTGCCAGTGATCTGTTGCGGCCGCTTGTTGCCGTTCGGGCTTGCGGTAGACGAGGCTGTGCCGACGGCCGCACGGGGCGGCCGGGCTCGCAAGGGGGACAAGCATGGCAATGTCGGTAGATCTCACCAAGGGCCTCGACAAGGCCTACGAGAACAGCTCACTGACCGAGATCCTCAGCGCGCCGCCGTCGGCACTGGCCGGGTTGACGACTGCGCACGACAAGATCCTCAAGGATGCACTCGGCATCGACACCGTGCGCGAACTGGGCAGCAACAAGTTCTTCGCGCTCGCCGGCGTCCTCGTCGCCCTCGACGGCAAAGCGGGCTGAGCGCGGCTCGCCTTGGGCCGGCTCACATTCTGGCGATCGTGCAACTCTCTGCGGCCTGACGCCGGAGAGAGTTGCACAATCCGCTCAGCTGGCCATTCGTTTCAGCTGGCCATTCGTTCGCGTACCGGCCCGAGGCCCAGTGCAGCCGCCTCCGGCAGGTACGTGTGCAGGTGGAGATCGGACGGATCCATGACGACTCGCGTGTGCCCAACGTCGATCATCAGCCGCTGTACGGCGATCATCGACGTCGCTGGATAGCCGATGATCTCGGTGTATCCGCAGACGAGCGCGGCGCCGGACACGTGGCTCATCAGTTCCCGTCCAAGGCCCTGCCCCTGCCAGGAGTCCTCGACGAGTAGGCCGATCTCCGCGGCATTCCGGCCGTGGCCGCCGTCGACGCCGGCCACGCCGGTCGCGACGACCGTGCCGTCGTACTGGGCGGCGAGGAAGCTCAGCGGTTCGCGAAGTTGCATCTCGAGCGCGGCCACCGCCGGCCGCCGCCCGCCGGCCCGGTACCGATTGAGCAGGGTCTGCGGGCTGCACCGGCTGTGCATCGCCGCGACGGCGGCGAGATCGCGCGGCGTGGCACCGCGGATCACCACGCTCGCTCGGCCGACCCGCACCGCCCAGGGCTGACGCACCAACCCGGTCAGCGATGCGTGCCGGGCCGCGCCCTCGGAGAGCCCCCGGCTCGGCTCCCCCCACAACGCGCGGTCCTTGACCATGCATTGCGCAATCTTCGTCGTCATATGCCAGACGTTCGCATCTGTCGATTTCGGCGACGTGACGGCAGCGTGCACGCTCGTTACAGGACAGGCGTCCACGTACGGGCGCGTGACGACCGGGGGTTCGGTGAAGGTTCACTTCGGCGCAAAGGTGACGGTCGCCGTGTTGCTGAGCGCCGAATCGTTGTCGAAGGCGTCCCGGGCGAAGACCTGGAAGGCATAGGTACCACCTGGAACAAGACCACAGACCGGATCGACCTCGACGGAAGCGACAAGGACCTGCGTTGTTTCACTGGGCACGATCAGAGTCGGGCAACCAAACACACCGACGACGTTGTAGTCGAAGTTGGACTCGTCGGTTGACGGATCCCAGGCCAGGCCCACCCCGGACGCGGTCATGCTCACGACGTGCAGATTCGTCGGGGTCGTCGGCCGGGTGTCGTCACCAGGGGCGAATGACACAGTCAACTTGTTGCCCAACGTGGCGTTGCCGGACGTGTCCTCCGCGCGCACCTGGAAAGTGTGGGTGCTGCCGGGAACCATCCCGATCGCTTGGTTCAGGTGCACGTCGAACTGGTTGTCAGATAGCGGGCCGAACGGTGTGGGATTGTCGTCGAAGAAGAGGTCGTAGAGCACCACACCGCTGTTGTCCTTGGATGCGTTCCACGCCAAGGTGATGTCCTGATCGGTGATGCTGACCGCGTGCAAGTTACTCGGTGCCGTCGGGGGTGTGCTGTCCTTCGGTGCGGCCGTTGCAGCCGGCGCGGCCGTTGCAGCCGGCGCCGCCGTGGCAGCCGGCGCGCCTGCGAACAGCAAGGCACCGCCTACCAACACCGCCCCGAGACCTCGCCACACATGTGCGTTTCTATTCACGCGACTCCTTCCGCTGGTGAACGCAAACATTGCCGCTCTTAGGTACGTCGATTGCGGCCCGAATTACTCACCAATTGCGGATTTTCGCCTTGACCGCGCGCGTTGCCTGCCTGCGCTCCTCGCCCTGCCGCGCTCCTGCGGTCACGCCACCCATTCGGGGTTCAGGTCGGGCGCTCGTCAATGCCGACTGCCGTTCTGCCGGCATGATCGCCCGGATGCCCGACGGTTGGATGCCCGGAGCCCGGAACGCTCGGTGCGTAATGCCGTCGAGCAGTTCGCTAGTCTGGCCAGGTTCTACCTTGGGTTGCGCCTACCGTCGTTCCCGGGCTGCTGCCCATGCGCCGGGCCTCTAGCTCAATCGGCAGAGCTGCGGACTTTTAATCCGTAGGTTCCGGGTTCGAGCCCCGGGGGGCCCACCAACAAGAATCCCCTTATCAGACAAGGAGATTCTTTCCGATCCATGCTGCCGCCTCGGGACGTCGCCGCGGCGCTCGGATGCGCCTTCGTGACATGAAACGTGACATGAGATGCGCTGTAGTCTGATCCGGTGCCTGCGGCGAGCAAGGGACGACGGCGCACGCGAGGAAGCATCGACGCGCTGCCGAGCGGCGCGCTGCGCGTGCGCGTCTACGCCGGCCGCGATCCCCTGACCAAACGAGATCACTACCTCGTCGAGATCGTGCCGCCCGGGCCGAAGGCGGCCAGCCGAGGCCGAGAAGGTCCGCACGCGGCTGCTCAACCAGGTCGACGAGCAGCGCAGCCCGCGCACCCGGGCGACGGTCAACCAGCTCATGGACCGCTACCTCGACGTCGCTCGACGTCGAGGAGACCACGCAGCGCACCTACATCGGCTACATCGACAAGCACATCCGCGCCGCAGCTCGGCGCGCTGCAGGTCGGGCGAGTCGATGCCGAGGTCCTCGACTCGTTCTACGCCGGCCTGCGGGCCTGCCGCGACCACTGCCGCGGACGCATGGACGTCGACCATCGCACGACGTGGCCGCACGAGTGCCACGTCGTGAAGCATCGCCGGCGCAGCTGCGCACGACTGCGCCGCGCTCGGCTGCCGCACGCTGGAATGCCCGCCGCACCGCTGCCGCCCGCTCGGCGCGTCGACGATCCGGCAGGTCCACTGGATCCTGTCGGGCGCGTTCAGCCGCGCCGTGCGGTGGCGCTGGATCATGCGCAACCCGATCGACGAGGCCATGCCACCGTCCGCGCCGCAGCCGCGACCGACCCGCCGTCAGCGCAGGAAGCCGCGCAGCTGGCGATGGAGGCCTGGCAAGACCCCGACTGGGGCACGCTCGTCTGGCTGGCGATGACGACCGGCGCGCGGCGCGGCGAGCTGTGCGCGCTGCGCTGGAGCGACGTCGACCTGGCCAACGGCGTGATCCACCTGCACGAGAGCATCGCCCAGCACGGCGGCCAGCGTTGGACAAGGACACCAAGACCCACCAGCAGCGCCGTGTCGCACTCGACCCGGAGACGGTCGCGGTGCTCACCGAGCACCTGGAGCGATGGCGCGAGCGCGCGGCCGCACTCGGCGTCGAGCTGGCGCCGACCGCGTACGTGTTCTCGCTCGCGCCGGACGCGTCGAAGCCGCTCGTGCCCGACTCGGTCAGCCAGCGCTACAGCAAGATGGCGCATCGGCTCGGCATCGACACCCACCTGCACTCGCTGCGCCACTACAGCGCCACCGAGCTCATCAGCGGCGGCGCCGACATCCGCACCGTCGCCGGCCGCCTCGGCCACGGCGGCGGCGGCACGACCACGCTCGCGCGTCTACGCGGCATGGGTATCCGAGGCCGACCAGCGCGCCGCCAATACCTCGGCCCGCGGATGCCCAAGCGTCCACGCCGCCGACCGGCCCGCTGACACCGCTTAATTACGGGGCCTCGACCCAAGCCCGCCCGTCGTGATTTCAGGCGCTCGTAGTAGCTCACTCGGTCGCGCCTGCGAGCCGCTCAACAGCTTCGCCGAACAGTCTGAGCCAAGGCCACGCCACGGGTGCAGGCCCGGAGGCTTCGCCAGCGCGGCCCGGGCGCCCCCGCGCCCGGGCCGCGCAAGTTGGTCAGGCAGCGCTGTCTGCTCGTCCGCCTCGCCTTCTCGTCGTCGAGGCCGAGGCCGGCGGCGATGGTGTTGACCGCGTGCAGAACGTTGCTAGCGGCTGCGGTGAGCACGGACGGATCGGCGTGTGACCAGCCGGCGACGTAGCTGATCGAGCTGGCGTCGACGTCGAGGCCGAGCAGGTTCGCCAGCACGTAGGCGGTGGATTCGGCTTCGGTCTCGCACACTCCGCGGTGTGCCTGGTACTCGCCCGGCGTCGAGTTCACCGTGGAGCACGGCGTGCGCGGCTTCGTGCAGCAGCACGACCAGCCGGGCGGCAGGCTCGAGGTTGGTCTCGGTGACGATGATGCGCCGGACGTGGTCGGTGTAGCCCTCGCAGGTACCGGCGAGCGGGACCTCGCGCAGCGTCCACCCCTCACCGGTCAGCCACCGCTGAGCTGGTCGAGCGCGCCGTCGGGACCGTCGCCGGTAGGCAGCTGGTAGCGGTCGGCCGGGATCGGGTCGCCGTCGGTCTGGGAGATGTCGAACACCGACAGCACCGGATAACGGACCAGCCGGTCCTCGATCTCTTCGCCGGTCTCGGGGTCGGTGTGGGTGATCTTCTTGGTGGAGTAGCCCAGGATCTTGATCGCCCGCTCGCCCTTGCGGACCTGACGGCCCGAGCTGCTGCCACTTGCGGTAGCCGGCGACGTGGGTGGCGTTCGGGCACTGCGCGGCGATCAGCATCAGATTGTTGAAGCTGTATTTCCTGAACGCGGCGATGAACCCCAGGTAGGCCACCCACTCCTCCGAGCTGGCGAGCGCGGCGACCTTGTCGGCCAACGTGGCCAGCAGCGCCTCGCGTTCGGCCTTGCGCTGCTCGGCTGTCTTGCTGTTCTTGCGGGCCATGGTCGGCCCCCTTCGGAGCGTCTGGCTGGGTCGGTGCCAGATCGGGAGCCCCCGCGTTCTTCCTCCCCCACCTGGCGCGCTCTTCCTGGGGCCGGATCAGGCGGGCGGAGGGCAAGGGCCGGCGCAGCCGGTCACGTGTGACGCGAAGTGCAGGAGCGCCCTTGCGTGCAGCCCGTCCCGGCCCACACTCGAACGCCAGGTGGGGGAGGCAATTGGCTCGGCCGGCGCAGCCTGCGAAGCCGGCCGAGCACGGGACAGCGCGCAGCGCCTACTTGTTTTTCACGAAGGTCGCCACACGGGCCATCCGGATCAGCCTGCGGTGCGATGCGTCAAACCGTGCTCCGCCTGTTAGGGCCAGGCAGGCGCTGCACAATCCGTACCTCACCATGTACCCAACCTGGCCTCCGCGCGCTAGCGGTTCGCGCCGAAGCACGTGATACATGGCAACCCCTCTCGTGCGGAGTTCACGCAGAAGCGAGTCCGGAGCAGGCTCATCCGTCCGATATGCGACGGGTTCTCTGACCGGCGGATCGCTGACGGACGTGTCACTGTTGATCAAGCAGCGCACAGCGCCGGGAGGGCCCATGGGAACACCCACGCCAGAGAGCCTGGTCAGACAGTTGGGACTGTCTCGAGCGGAGTCCTTGACCCTCGTGCTCGCCGAGAACTATATGATCGATCGGGATCTTGACCACGGCGAATCCCAAGCGCTGGCCGTCAAAGTAGCAACGGCAGACCAATTTCGAACCGAGACGACGCAGGCGCTCCGTCACGTCGCCCGATCGAGAGTCTCCGTTAGAACTACCCGCCGGAGTCGAAACATCGCACCAGACGAACGCTGGGTGGCCCGAGAGTTCAGCAAGATGGACTTGCACCACCAGTTGGAATACATGGACTGGGTATGTCGAGGCCTTGGAGCGGGTGCACATTCGAGTAAGGGCGCTCATCCTACTGATCGACCTGCATGGCTTCCCGACCCCTGGGAGCTGACCGGAATTCGCGGGGCCACCGGAGCGAGTGCCGCGGCGGCTGGCATGACGTTGAGCGGTTGGACGACCGGGGCGGTCGTCGCGGATGCCATCAAGTTGGAGGTGCTTCGCGCCTCGTACTCCTCGACGAGCAACGTGACGACGCAGCAGCGCGTCTGGTTGTGCAGGGCCTTGAGACGCACCTGCGGAGCATCGAGGCGCGTATCCGCGAGTTGGCTGAGCAGATCACAGCGGAGCGACGAAAGAACGCCACCCTGACGAGGCAGAATGCCGAGCTACGTGATGAGCTTGAAGGTCTAAAACTCGCGAAGAGCGCCCTCGAAAGTACGATTGCTGGTATTCGATCGGCATCTGATGATCGCGATTCGATCAAGCGCAACCTTGATATCTTGAAGCACCGCGCTGACCAAGCGGGACGACAACTCGACGACCTCCTCGCTGGCAAGGACCTGGATACTGTCGACCTGCCCCTGGACCGATCCACGGCCAAGACTATGACGATCTCACTCGCGACAATGACGAGATCAGAAAGCAAGAGGGCGGGGAAGGGGTTCACCTCGAGACTGTCTTGCTGCTTCCCGCGCAACGTATGCGCTCCAAGGATGGTGCGACACCGCGCGCGAGAACCATGGCAACCTGCTGACTTCGGCGCCGTCGCCCTTGCTGGCCTCGTTGGTGGCATCACCACCTTCTTCGACACCGAGATAGACGCCAATGTCAGGGAAGGCCTGCGGGCCGACTCGGCGACACCGACCTCATCAAAGGCTGGGAAAGGAAGCACAGATTGTCCAATCAATTACACGGGACCGAACTTCGGCGGACCCGATCATCGCGTTCGCTCGTCTGGGCATGATATTGGGCGGCCATTCGCTGCACTCAGACAAATTCGAGACGGGCAGTTCCGAGGGTGGACATGGGAGCACGGAGTTCGAAGTGTCTTCGAGACCGCGCAAGGCTCCTACACACCAGTCGACAGCGCTACTGAAGCCATCGCGGTATGGATGAAGCACCTCGCCCCTGACTTCCTCACCTCCATGAGCCTTCCCCTGCCGGACTGGACGGCGCTGTCCGGTCTCCCCATCCGTGAGGTTCGGAAGTTCGCGCACAGACAGTTACCGTGGCGCGCCTCTCGGCCGCGGCCTCAATCTACGTAGCGGGCTGGTTTCGCCGATGCTGAGCGTGATCAGCACAGAGGCGATCATCCGCAGTCACCTCCATTGGCGCGCGTATTCTCAGCGCGGAGCCGTGCGACTACAACCTGCAGAGCAGCGCCTACAAAGCGAGATGCTCCTCGCCAGCCATGCCTTCGTCACAACCGTGTCGCTCGGCCACGCTGTGTTCGAAGCTCGAATTGCAGGGCCAGTGGCAATTCGACATGTGAACTTCCCGGCCCTCATCCGCACCGCCCACTTGGCCGTACGTGTATTGGCCGATCGCAAAACTCGCCAGGCCGCCGCGATCCAGTCCTGGACTGAACTGCTGCACGGTATGCGGAATCCCGGGCTGCATTCGGTAGCCGAGCAGATTGATGCTGATGTCGCCGCGGGCCGGTCCACGCTCTGATCTCAGCAGCGGCCTCCGTCGCAGTTCGGCCTCCTGCGGGCACCGCTGCGCGCTGGCGAATAGGGGCCTCAGGCCCCGCTTGACGGAGGGTAGGCCGGGCCGAATGATCAAACGGCGCGCCGCGGCCCGGTCGAACGGAGGCTTCATGGAGGAGGGGCTGTACGAGAGCCTCGTGACGAAGCATCTCCGACGGGTTATCGATGACGCCCGCACCCGCGATATCGCTAGTCAGGTCGAGGACGTCGATATCGCTGATCAGCCACATGTTCTCGCGCGCCATGTTGCGGATGCGGCCGAGCGGGCTCTCGCGACGATGCGGCTTCCGGAGGACCGGGTCCGCCTGGTTAACGAGGTGCTGCGGGTTCTTGACGCGGTGCGAGATGACGATTGGGTGGTTGACCATCCCAGCCGGCTGATGGCCGTCCTTTCGACCGCGGCTGCAGATGGGGTGCGGCCACGGCCCCACCCGACTTGGCTCAATTTAGTGCGCAAGCTCCGATC
>CAVPYQ010000020.1:0-37078 GCA_963709985.1 uncultured Actinomycetota bacterium | reverse complement strand
GGAAGGGGACGCTGGTCGACCTGTCGCTGTTCCGTCGAACTCCTACACGTGGGGTGTCATCCTCCAGCGGTCGGCGTCCTGGCCATGATCGGCGTGCTGTTCACCATGCCGCAGTTCTTCCAGGCCGTTCTTGGCACGGACGCGATGGGATCGGGCATTCGCCTGCTGCCCATGGTCGGCGGGCTGATCCTGGGCGCCGTCCCGGCGGACGGCATCGCGCGGCTGATCGGCGCGAAGATCACCACAGCGGTGGGCTTCGTCCTGCTGGGCGGCGCGACGGCGCTCGGCGCGCGCACCGGCGTCGAATCGAGCGAAGCATTCATCGCGACGTGGCTGGCGATCTTCGGGGTCGGGCTCGGGCTGGCGATGGCGACCGCGTCCTCCGCCGCGCTGGTCGAGGTGCCAGAGCAGCGCAGCGGCGTCGGCGCCGCGGTGATGCAGGCGGTGAACAAGATCGGCGGGCCGTTCGGGGCGGCGGTGCTCGGCAGCCTGCTCAGCTCGGCGTACCGGTCGCAGCTGGACCTCACCGGGCTGCCGGCGGCCGCGGCGCACCAGGTCAAAGGCAGCGTGTTCGTGGGCGTCCAGCTCGCGCAGCACGACGGCACGCCGGCGCTGCTCGCCTCGGTGCGCAACGCTTTCAGTCACGGGATGGACGTCGCGCTGGTCGCGTCCGCTGGCGTCGCGCTGGTGGGTGCGTTGCTCGCACTTGCCTTCCTGCCGGCGCGGGCGGAGGCTCCGGACATTGTGAAGGAGCGTGCCCATGTGCCCGTCAGCTAAGCCCGGGTTGCGGGAACGGAAGAAGGCACGCACCCGCGCCGCCATCCAGCATGAGGCACTGGCGCTGTTCCGCCGGCATGGGTACCCGGCCACCACGATCGAGCAGATCTGCGAGGCGGCGGAGGTCTCGCAGAGCACGTTCTTCCGCTATTTCCCGACCAAGGAGGCCCTCGTCCTCAGCGACGAGTACGACCCGCTGATCGCCGAGGCGTTCCGTGCCCAGCCGGCGCGTCTGGGCACGGTGCAGGCACTGCGGCGGGCGATAGGGTCGGTGTTCGAGCCGCTCGGCGCCGAGGAGATGGCCGACATGCGCGAACGGGCGGTGCTCTCCATGCAGGTGCCCGAGGTATGGGGCGCGGCGCTGGTGAACATGATGGAGACCGGCCAACTGCTCGCCGACCTGGTGGCCGAACGGCTGGGCCGCAAAGCCACCGACATGCGCATCCAGTCATTCGCAGGCGCAGTCGTGGGCGTCATGATGGCCCAGCTTCGCACCTGGGCCGACCATCCAGACATCGACGTCGCCGCCTCCATCGACAACGCCCTGGCATTCCTGGAACAGGGCCTGCCGATCGACCGCACGGCGCGCTGATCCCCGTCCATATCCCGAGACGCCGTCACTTACTTGGGGTCAACTCCGGTTGATCTCGAATGCCGAGCTTGACGACCAGCGGTCGCGGAACGACATCTGCTGGTCGGTGTTCGAGTGCTACGCGGGTGTCGGGCGCCAACACCGGCGATTGAGCCGGCGCCGCGAGCTCATTCGCCCGGTTCAACAACGGCGGGAACGCCCTGTCTAAGCAGCCGATCCGCTTGTGACGCACATCGGCTCGACCGCCGTGGCCCGGATCAGTGGAATTGGTTTCCCCAAGCGTTTGCGCTTGCGGCACCTCGTCTGACTCAGTATCGAAGGGGGTCTGTCCGCAGCCGTGCAGGACGATGTCGAAGCCGAATCGAGCGGCCCAAGCGATTGGTGGTCTCACTGCGCGGACCGGCGGACGGCGTCGGCGGTGGCGGTCACGCGCTCGGCGTTCCGCGCTGCGTATCTACGGCAGGTGGGCCGATGTTTCGCCCTTACGATCGAGGGGTGATCCTGCCCGTGTCCGAGCCTGGACGTTGGCTCGCCCGCGTCGATCGTTGGAGCAAGGCGCACGGCTGGGCGAGCGATGCGCTGACCGGGTTTGCGCTCGTCGCCGTTCTCGGTGTGCTCTCGATCAGCGGCGCGCGGGGTATGCGCTGGTCGACGGCCTGGGCGGTCGTGTCTGGTCACCTCGTTCGCTGTGCTGCAGTTGAGCGTGGTGTTCCGGCGGTTCGCGCCGGCGCTCGCGTACGCAGTGGCGAGCCTGGCGATGCTCGTGATCGTGCTCGCACCGGACGGGCGTGTCGTGGACCAGGTGGCCGGGGGGCCCACGCGCGTGCCGGCGCTGTTTCTGCCGTCGAGCCTGGTGTTCCTGCTTGTCCTCTATGGCGTCGCGGCGCACGTCGATGTCGCCGGCAGCCGCGTCGTCCTGGCCGTCGCGTTGATCGGTGCGGCCATCGCGACGGGATCGACCGCGGATGCGTTGCGTCAGTTCACGGCGGGCGGCTGGCTGGTCACGTTCTATTTCGGCGGTGGCCTCGCGCTTACGTGCTGATGGTGTGGAACTTTGGCCGGCTCGCGGCGGTGCGCCGGGCGCGGGCGCTGAGCGAGCGTGCCGAGTCGGTGCGGGTCGCGGCGATGGAGGAACGCGCGCGCATCGCGCGGGAGACGCACGACATCGTGGCGCACTCGCTCGCGGTGATTGTCCGGCAGGCCGAGGGAGGCGCGTTCGTGGCCGAGCGGGATCCGGCGCGGGCGGTTCAGGCGCTGCAGACCATCGCCGAGGCTGGTCGCGCCGCGCTGACGGACATGCGCGGCGTGCTGGGGGTACTGCGCGAGCAGGAGCCCCGTCCCGGGTCGCGGCCGACGCTGGCCGACCTGGCGCCGCTGGTGGCTGGCGTGCGTGAGGCCGGCGTCCACGTCTGAACTCACCGAGTCGGGCGTGCCGTTCGCGCTCGGTGCCACGAGGGAACTCGCGGTGTATCGGCTCGTGCAGGAGGCGCTAACCAACGCGGTCAAGCACGCCGGACCGCGAGCGCGGGTGGCCGTCGTCCTGAGCTGGCAGCCGGAGGCACTGACCGTCGCCGTCGTGGACGACGGCGGTGAAGTGCCCGCGCCGATACCGATGCCGGGGACCGATGCCGGCCTGCAGGGGATGCGCGAGCGGGTCGCCGCGGTGGGCGGGACGTTCAGCGTGGCACCAGTGACCGCGGCTTCCAGGTCCGGGCCTGCTTCCCGCGGGCGACGCAGTCAGCGGGAGGACCGGGGTGAGCATCAGGGTGGCGCTGGTTGACGACCAGGAGCTGGTACGGACCGGCCTGGCCATGGTGATCGACGCTTGCGACGACATGCGGGTCGTCGCGCAAGCCGGCGACGGCGCGCAGGCACTGGACGAGCTGTCGCGGCACACCGCAGACATCGTGTTGATGGACGTCCAGATGCCGCGGATGAACGGCGTCGACGCGACGGCGGTGATCACCGCGCGAGACGACGCGCCGAAGGTGATCGTGCTGACGACCTTCGACCTGGACGACTACGCCTACGCCGCCCTGCGCGCCGGTGCGAGCGGTTTCCTGCTCAAGGACGCCTCGGCCGCCGACGTGATCGCGGCGATCCGCGCCGTGCACTCCGGTGACGCGGTGATCGCGCCGTCCACGACCCGGCGCCTGCTGGACCATCTCGCCCCCGGCGAACCGCGCCAGCGTGACGACGATGCGGTCGCCGCGCTCACCGACCGTGAGCGCGAGGTGCTCGGCGAGATCGCGCAGGGTTACGCGAACCCCGAGATCGCCCGGCGGCTCTTCCTGTCCGAGGCGACCGTGAAGACCCACGTCACGCGCATCCTGGCCAAGCTCGGACTACGTGATCGCGTCCACGTCGTGATCTTCGCCTACGACCACGGTCTGGTCCGTCCGGCGTAGGGATCATCCCGCGGTCGGACAACGACCATCCCGCGCTCCGACGCGCTGCAGCGGCTTCGCGAGCACGCTGGAGACACCCAGGAAGCGCCTACCAGCAAAGGGAAATCGCTGTGACCTCCACCCCCACTCTCAGCACGCATCGATCCCCACCGGCCGAACCTCTGGCTCAGCGGCCAGTACCTCCATGGGCCGACCGTCTGGCACACGCAATTCCCTTGCTGGCTCTGCCCTCCGGTCTGTGGCGCCTTGCCGTTGCGTTCGGTTTCCCCATGGGCATGTTGAACGACGCCGGAGGCCTTGCCGTCGTGCGCGGCTGGCCGGCGATCTACATCGTCGCCATCACCCTTGTGTCCGAAGCCGTCGCTCTGACCGCCTTCGGACTGGTCCGCCCGTGGGGAGAGGTGGCCCCGGCATGGTTGCCGTTCATCGGCGGCCGCCCGGTGCGTCCGAGAGCCGCGATCGTTCCCGCCACAGTGGGCTCTGTAGCGCTGATGTTGATCTGGACCGTGGGCTTTTGGGATGTCTGGACTGGTGAGCAGGCGAACCAAATGGCTAGTCCGTTCTGGGCGGCCGTCTTCGCACTCTGTTATGCACCGTTGAATCTCTGGGGCCCCGCACTACTCACGCTGACCTGGGCCTACCACCGCCGCAGAGCAGGATCCGCCTTGGATGGAGTTCGGCGGTAGGCGATCGGCCTGCCAGCATAGGTTGGGATCGCCAAGAACTTGACGGCCGACCGAGGTCGTCGGGCAAGCGATCTTGGCCGTCCCCGCAAGGGGCACCGCCACGACCCGACGGCGACCAGCCTGCACACACGCGAAGAAAGATGCGCGTATGCACGGCTCCAGGCTTCCGCTTATCGGCCATGTCAGTGAATATCTAGGGGTGCGGTGCGGTCCCAGATCAGATGATCTGCGACCGGAACGCGCGCTCTTGCTTAAGGATCTCTGGACGCGCCTTATTGGATCCCGAGCCAGCGGCGTCTGCGCGAGCGCGACGGGCCCTCGGCGCGCTGTCATCTATGTGTGACTGCGACTGCCCATCACCTTCAGGAGCGCTGTGGCGGCCGTCGCGTTCGCCGCGGTCGGCGCAGACGCACGCGACCTTCAGATATGGTCACCTGGCAGGCACCGCAAGTGAGGCCAGGTGTCCGACAGATCATCGCGAGCGAGCCCCGGTCCCTCGACGCTACGACCACGCGCAACGTCCGCCGCCGAGTCTCAATCAGGTCCATCTGCTCGCGTAACGCGCTCATCCAGTCGGCCTCGAGTATTCGCGAAACGACGGTTCTTGAGCCCGCCGCGCTGTCCGGTTGACGCGCACAACTGCGCGCGCGGCGGCGTTCGGGATGCGCACCAGAGAGCCGCTGTCGTGAGCGCGGACGGTGTGGTCTGACCCGCTACCGGCCGGCGCGGGTCTGCCGCGGGCTTGGCGCGGACATCTCTCGTTCTCCTTCGACGTCAGCGCGTTGTAGCAACTCGGTCTCGTGCCAGGGACTCATGCAGCGATGCATCGACTCGACGCAGAGCCCTCCAGCTCCGCCGCGGCGGGTGCGGGAAGCGGCCTCTCAAAGGCTCGGGTGGGACATTCAGCCAACGCACAGGTTGCCAAAAGCGCTTTCAGGCCCGGAATTAAAGGGCTTCGTGAAGTGTCCGAGGGGGGACTTGCCCACATAGGACACACGCTTACGAGTTCTCTACCGCAGCGTGACGCCATCACCCCAGGGCAAACTCGCACGACGATCGTGTCTCAGAAGAAGGATTGACGGGGGCTGGACACGGACCGGGAGGCCCGCGACGCGCGCGTCGGCGCGGCGATCGCGGAGGTGTACCAGGCGTAGGACAGGCGGCAGGATGCGGTCCGGGTGATCGAGTTGGCCGGGCGGCGGATCGGGGAGGCGCTCAACCGGATCCGGGCGAGGGGGCTGCCGCTGGGGCAGGTCGGCGAGCTGACCGAGCTGAGTGTGGCCCAGGCGAAGCGGCTGGGCGCGGCCGCCACGGGCCAGACGGGAAGGCACCGGCGGCCAGGCCGGGCGGCCCTCGACCGCGGGGGAGGCGGCCGGGAGCCGGTGCGGTGGTCGCCGCCGCTCGGGGAAGGCCGGCCGCGCGCTGCGTCCCGCGGCGGATGGAACTGTCGAAGATGGGCTGCCTGCTCACCTGCGACTGTCGTATGCCGGCCGCGAGGGCGGCGGACGGCGATGCGCTTGGTCATGGATCGGGGGCGGCAAGGCTGCTGCGGTGGGCCGGGTCGACGACCCGTTGCCCGTAGGCCGTGCGCCGCTACCGTGCCGAGGTGGTCTGCTCGCGGGGGGGGATCAGTGACCGGGTGGTGTCACCTTGGCCACAGCGCCAGGCCTCCGCCACGGCACGTCGTGCTGGTAGCGCTCACGGGCGCAACGCGGCCGCTCATCCCTGTTCCCTTTGTTGCGCTGTTGCGGGTGATCAGCTCGGATTCGGAGCGTACCGGGAGGGAGCGTGCTCGGATGGGTGCCCTACGAACGCGAGTGGACATTGGGCCTGGCGGTGCAGCAGCCATGCCGCGACCGGGCCAAGATGTGGCAGCGGAGATGTCTCGCCGCGGCGTGAGCCGATGACCAGCATCGCCGCGTGTTGCTATGCGTTGAGCCTGCCACACTCGAACTAGCCCTCGACGCGCTCATGTCCATCCACAACCGCGAAAGCCCGTAGCATCTCAGACTGCGGTCGCACCTTCGAGCGAGTGACTCTTGGCGGAAAGCCATGACGGCAGGTTCCGATCAGCCAGCCGGCGTGGCCAGCGTTCCCCGCCCACTCTTGGCGGTGGTGACGCTTGGTGTCGCGGCGGCGGTGATCGCCGTATCGGCGTGGATGGCGACCGCGGCGGGCGCAGAGCGGGCGCAGACCGGCCTGGTCGAGTGGTTCAATGACCCGCCGCAGCCGGTCGCGGTCGTGTTCGCTCTGGTCAATCCGCTGTTTCGACCGATACCGCTGACGGTGCTTAGCGTTGGCCTTATCGCCTGGGTTCTCTTCACCGCAGGCCGGGCCGGCGTGCGCCTGGAAATCCTGCGTGCCCTGGCGATCGCGCTGGTCGTCGCGGAACTGATGGCACAAGTCATGAAGCATCTCGCCGACCAGCCGCGACCGTTGGCGGTGATCGACGGTCTCGACACGCACGGCTACCCCGTTGCACCGCACGGGAACGCCTACCCCTCGGCGCATACGGCTCTTCTGGTCGCAGCGATGTGCGCGCTGTGGCCATGGCTGCGGTGGCCGCACCGCGTCGTCGGTGTGGCGCTCGCCGTGTTGGTGGCGTGCAACAGGATCTATGTCGGTGCGCACTGGCCCGTCGACGTCTTGGGAGGGTTCGCGATCGGCATGTTCGCCGGCGCCGGCACCTGGCTCGTCGCGAACCGATGGCCGATCTACACCCGCAGCACCCGGCCGGCCTGACATCGGAGCCACCCCGGGGATGCTCGCGATCAGCTGCGCGATGTGAAAGGCACACACACTCACCGGGCGACCTCCGGTCGCGCTGACACTTTTCGGAGCTTGAGCAGCCGCCCGGCCCCGACGCCGCCGATTGGCCACGGGTCTGACGACCACCGGTGCGTGGCTGGCTACCGGCTCTTGCTCAGCAAGCTTGGACGGCGGTGCGGCGCAGCTGGTGTGAGGTCCAGCGGGCTGGTTATCGGGCCCAAGAGGACTACAAGGTTTTCGAGTGGCGGTGAACCTGCGAGTGCTCATTAATCTTGTCGTTCGAGGTGCGCCAGATCGCCGATTCGGGCGTCGTTCCACACGACTCTCCGGCTGCGGTGTGGCATCAATCTGTGCGCGGACTGACGCGTCAGGGCTGTTCCGTCAAACCCGCGCCGAACATGACGCCACACGCATTTGCCGAGACCGAAAGTCTGATCCAGCTCGCAGTGTTATCGCTGGCGTCGACGGCGCACTGATGCCGGCCGCGACCGCCGATTCGCGCGCGCCACGGCCGAGGATGTCCAGGTTCGCGCGCCATGGTTATTTGGGCGCTGTCGAGTCCGGCTCTCGTGCTTGAGCACGGCTGGCCAGTTCTACGCCAACGCCGACCGCCGCTGCGCCGGGCGAGAACCTCCTGCCCGTTGTTCGCTCCTGGCCAGTGGCGCACCTCATCCGCTGCACACTGCAGGTGGCTGAGGTCGACGCCTACACCCGCCGACACCGAAGCGACACCTCCGGGTGATGCCTGCGATGGGATGATTCCCGGATTGGTAGGCACGTGAGGAGGCCGATCATGAATTGTCGTCGTGTCCGGGCCGGTGCCGTGTCGGGCCTAATGCTGAGCGCGCTCGCCGCGGTCCCAGCCGGCGCCGCTACCGCGCCGCCCGGATCCAGCCCGTCGAACTGCACCTCGGGTGCGCACACGCTGTCGCATTTCGGCGACCACGTGTACCCGGAGACCGGAAATGGCGGCTACACCAGTCTGCACACCGATATCCACATGGTCTACGACGCGCCGTCGAACCAGTTCCTGTCCGGCAACAATGTCGAGCTGACAGTGCGCGCGATGCACTGTCTGACCGACTTCAGCCTCGATTTCGAGCGGACCAGCGTGGACCCGGTCGACGGCCCGGACATGACCGTCAACTCGATCGTCGTCAACGGGCGGCCGGCGGCCTACAAGTTCGTGCAACCGACATATCCGGGCGACCCGAACGGCCAGGACGACCCGGACCCGCGCGCCCACCAGGCCAGCCAGGTCAATCCGGTCGGCGGGCCCAACAACAACCCGCTGCCACCCGCCTGCACCCCGCAGGTGACCGGCAACGACGTGAACGCGCAGAACGGCGACCCGTGCCCGGCGAACAAGCTGGTGATCACGCCGTTCCAGCGCATCCCGGCCAACGCGGTCTTCAAGGTCACCGTGTTCTACACCGGCCGCCCGGGCGTGCACACCGACGGCGACGGGTCGACCGAGGGCTGGTTCCGCAACGACGTGCCTCCGGGCGACGGCGGCTTCGTCACCACCGAACCGGTCGGCACCGAGGACTGGATGCCGCTGAACAACCATCCGAGCGCGAAGCCGACCTACGACTTCTACGACACGGTCAACGCCGGGAAGACCGCGGTCGCCAACGGCATTCTCCGCTCCACCAAGGACAACCCGCCCGACGCGCTGTTCCCCGGCGGATCGACCACCTATCACTGGCAGTCGCCGGCCCCCATCGCGAGCTACCTGGTCGAGAACAGCGTCGGCAACTACGACCTGACCTTCCGCGACGCCGCCGACGGCATCCGCTACTACGAGGCCCAGGCCGGCGCCATCGACCCCGCGCAGAAGCAGGCCAACCTCGCGATCATGGACCAGCAGCAGGACATCACCGACTTCCAGAGCCAGTTCAACGGCCCGTTCCCGTTCACCTCCAACGGCGTCCTCGTCGGCATCCCGCAGGCCGGGTTCGAGGAGGAGATGCAAACGATGATCACCTTCCAGGGCGGCCGGATCGGGCTGCGCACGTTCCACCACGAGAACATGCACCAGTGGTGGGGCGACAGCGTCACCGAGGCCAACTACAACCTGACCTTCTTCAAGGAAGGCATGGCCCGCTTCGGCGAGTACCTGTTCAACGCCCGCAACGCCGCGAACGCCGCCGGCGGCATGGGCACGCCGGCCGGCGACGCGGCCTTCGACACGAGCCTGGTCAACCAGTTCAACGCGAACTACGCGAACACCGGCAGCATGTGGATCAGCGCGCCGTCGGACCCGACACCGGCCCGGCTATTCACGTCTGCCACCACCTACAACCGGCCGGCCACCGCGTACATCGCGCTGCGGCAGATCCTCGGCAAGGACAACTTCACCGCCGCCCTGCAGCAGATCCAGCGCGACTACCGCCACTCGAGCATCACCGAGGCCCAGCTCGAGGCCGAGTTCCACGCCTTCATGCCTGACCAGAGCGCCGCGTGCAGCGCCCGCCTCGAGGAGTTCTTCACCCAGTGGTTCGACACCGTGTACCCGCCCGGCGGCGGGGCGAACCGGCCGCAGCTCACCGGTCCCGGCCTTGCCGGTCCGGGCTTCTACAACCCGGACGGCACCTGCGGCTAAGCGCACCACGGAGCGCAGGTGTTGATGCGCTTGTTCGTCGCTAGCGCGCCACAGTGAGGCGACGACGGTCGAGCCTGGCGACCTCGGTCAGTGCGAGGCGCTAGCACACCGCCATCACCGTGGCGTCCGTCGTGCCCAACGGCAGATCCCGGTAGGTGTGCACCAGGTCGGCGGGGCGCCGGTCGTCCTCGCGGGTGAGCCCCAGCCCCGACCATCGCGCCGGCCTCATCGAGGGCGTCCGCGAGACGGGCGCACACGTCATATGGCGTAGCCACATCGGCCGGGACGAGCCCAATGCCGTGACCGACAGGGGCTGGGAGTTCTTGCGCGGCTACCTCGACAGCGCCGATGCGTTCGTCTTCTCGCGGGAACGGTACGTCCCGGAATGGCTGCCGCCCGACCGGGTGCGAGTGATCGCACCGTCCATCGACCCGTTCTCGTCCAAGAACCGCGACCTGAACGACGCCGAGGTTGGGCGGGTGCTCCGCCGCGTCGGACTGATCGCCGGAACCGACAGCGAGGAGGTCGAGTTCACCCGGCGCGACGGCACGCCCGGCACGGTGCGCCGTCACGAGAACCTACTGTCGGGATCGGAGCCACCTCCTGCCGACGCACCACTGGTTGTCCAGGTCAGCCGCTGGGATCGGCTCAAAGACATGGCCGGCGTGCTGGCGGCTTTCGCGACCTACGTGGGCAACGCAAGACCGGACGTGCATCTGATGCTCGTGGGCCCGGACGTGTCCGGAGTCAGCGACGATCCCGAGGGCGCCGAGATCCTCGCCGCCTGCCGCGCCGAGTGGGAGCGGCTGCCCGGCCCGATCCGCGCACGGTGCCACCTGGCCAGCATCCCGATGGATGACGTCGACGAGAACGCGATCATCGTCAACGCAATACAGCGGCACGCGACGGTGGTGGTCCAGAAGAGTCTCGTAGAAGGGTTCGGCCTTACCGTCACCGAAGCGATGTGGAAGGGCCGACCGGTGCTCGCCAGCGCGGTGGGCGGCATCCAGGACCAGATCCTCGACGGCCGGGACGGCTTATTGTTGCCCGACCCGCACGACCTACCCGGCTTCGCGCAGAGGCTACTGCAACTCCTCGATGACCCCTTGCTGGCCGCGACATTAGGGCAGCAGGGCCGAGAACGGGTCCGTCACGACTTCATCGGCGACCGACACCTGATCCAGTACGTCGACCTGTTCAATGAGCTGATCGCGCCGTGACACCGTCCCATCCCGTGCTCGGTCTTCCGCCGGACCTGCTCGAGCAAACATCGCTGCCGCGCGCAACCCCTTTGGTAACGGCAGACCGCTCCCGGCTGTCAGGGGACCGTCCCCGCACGAACGCTCGGAGAGGACACGCCGATCCCGCTCTGCATGCGACTCGGGCGGGTGGCGAACGCCGGCTCGCCCGCGGCCGTGCGAGATGCCAACCAGTCCGAGAACGATCACTCGTGCGGGCGTTCCAGGCCTTGTCGAGTGTCGGCATACACCTGCCAGTGAGCGACCTGTCCGATGATCACCCTGGTGCTCGAGCCGTCGTGATGCGCGCCCTGGCCGCGCGCACGGTCGAGCACGGCCCAGTCAGCGCAATCACCTCAGGGTCACCCTCGCGATTCATCTCAACAGAGTTCGATCACGGCGTTCGACGCCCCGAGCACGCGCGAAGGCAGTCGAGTCTGCGGTCGCATCCCGTCCGGCACACCCTTGGATCCGGGCGTCCAACGGTTCACGTTCACGCCGACGGAATCTGATGCGGCGCGCCCTCTTCGTGCCTTCTACGTTGCAGATGCCGTTTGCAGTTCCACGTTCAACGAAGGTCGCGTGTCCGGCTGAAGTGCCCAGAAACCGGGCCACATAGTTGGTCGGGGTGGCGGGATTCGAACCCACGACTTCTTCGTCCTGAAGATCACGGCCCGGGTCTCTAGCGTCGCTTGCCGTCTCATGACTGCCCGGATCGCTTGCTGCCCTCGGCCCGCCAGCTCCATCGAGTCGTACGCGACACGCCGCCTCTCAGCGCGTCTCGTTTGCAGATTCGTGCAGCCGAACTCGGAGCCGCGGCCAGTCTCTCGGCCATGGCGCTACGGTGCTAACTGGAGGGCGTCATGTTCTATGGACTCCTGGCCGACCTGGTCGTGGTCATCCATCTCGGCTTCATCGCGTTCGTCGCCGTCGGGGGATTGCTGGCCTGGCGCTGGCCCCGGTTGCTGTGGCTGCACGTACCAGCCATCATCTACGCGCTTGTCATTGTGACGGTCGGCTTCGACTGTCCGCTGACGCCGTTGGAGAAACACCTGCGGCTCGCCGCTGGGCAGCGAGGTTATCCCGGGGGCTTCGTCAACCACTACCTCACCGGAGTTGTCTACCCTGACCGGCAGCGCGCCGTAGCCCAAGCCGTGGTGGCAGCCGCCGTCGTGGCTGGTTACGCCGGGCTGCTCGTCAGGCATCGCCAGTCGCGGCCCGGCGCAAGCTGGCAGCAGTTCGGCATTCGCAGGCGTGCGACGCGACGATGATGAATCGTCGGGTGTCACGAGAGGTTGAGGTCTCGTCATCTTTCGCGGCGGCGAGACGGCCCTACGGCCGCACCTACATCGCCTTCGTGACGTCCATCGGCGACAACGACGTCGTCCCCAGGACGCAGCCACAGGGGCCGGCTGATCCGAACGGCTACCACCCTGTCGGGTCTTGCGGGCCGCTGGAACTCACGCTGATGCTGCCGGGTGTTGCCGCCGAGACGCGACCTCTTCGTGCCTGCTTCGTGCCTGCGATGTTTGCAAAACACGTTTGCAGTTCCACTTGGAGCGACGGTTTCGCCTCTGACTGAACGGCCCGAAAATTGGGCCCTACAACTGGTCGGGGTGGCGGGATTCGAACCCACGGCCTCTTCGTCCCGAAGATCACGGCCCGGGTCTCAGGCGTTGCTCGGTGCCTCAAGATTCGCGGCGAGACTTGGCATTCGTAGATCACGCATGCTGGGCCGTCGCGCCCGGTGCGTCGCGTCTCAGCGAGTCTCGTTTGCGGGTTGGTTTGCAGGCCCGATCATGAGCGCGCCGTCTCCGATGAGCAGTGCTACAGCACCTTGGAGAGGAACGCCTTCGTCCGCTCCCGTTGGGGATTCGACAGCACGTCCCGCGGTGGGCCGGACTCGACGACGACGCCGCCGTCCATGAAGACCATCTGGTCGGCGACTTCGCGAGCGAAGCCCATCTCGTGCGTCACGACGATCATCGTCATGCCGTCAAAGGCGAGCTGCCTGATCACGTCGAGCACTTCGCCGACCAGTTCGGGATCGAGCGCGGAGGTCGGCTCGTCGAAAAGCATCAGCTTGGGGTCCATGGCCAGCGCCCGCGCGATCGCGACCCGCTGTTGCTGCCCGCCGGAGAGCTGCGCCGGGTAGGTCTTCTCCTTGTCCGCGAGGCCAACCCGGTCGAGCAGCTTGCGCGCCGACTCGATCACCTCGTTCTTGCGGCGCTTCTTGACCCGGATCGGCGCCTCTATGACGTTTTCCAATGCGGTCATGTGCGGGAAGAGGTTGAAGTGCTGGAACACCATGCCGATGTCGCGTCGCTGCTTGGCCGCCTCCTTCGCAGGCAACTCGTGTAGCTTGGCGCCCTTCTCGGCATAACCGACCAGGACGCCATCGACGTAAAGCCGTCCGGCATTGACCTGCTCAAGGTGGTTGATACAACGCAGAAATGTCGACTTGCCCGACCCCGACGGGCCGACCATGCATAGCACCTCTCGGGGCTGCACCAGGAGGGTAATGCCCTTGAGTACCTGGAGCGGCCCAAAGTTCTTGCAGACCGACTCGGCGCGCACCATCGGAGTTTGTGTCATCGCGAACCTGATGCGCCCTGGGCCTGGGTTTGCGCCTTCGCCAACGCTCGCAGCTGCCTCGCCGTGAGGACACGTGACGACCCGCGCGCGAAGCGGCGCTCCAGGAAATACTGGCCGATCATGAGCACGCTGGTGATCGCGAGGTACCACGTGGACGCGACGAGAAGGAGCGGAACCGGCTGGTACAACACACCGGCGATGCCGCGCTGTGTTGTATACAGATCCAGCGTGTAGGGCACTGCGGTGACGAGCGAGGTGGTCTTCAGCATGCTGATCACCTCGTTGCCGGTTGGCGGGATGATCACACGCATCGCCTGCGGTAGCACGATTCGTCGCATCGTCATAGCCCAGGTCATGCCGAGCGCCGTCGCGGCTTCGGTCTGCCCTTCGCTCACCGAGGTGATGCCTGCACGCACGATCTCGGCCATGTAGGCGGCCTCGTTCAAGCCCAGACCCAGGGCGGCAAAAAAGAATCCCGCGTTGACCGTCTGAATGTTCAAGTGCGCGAACTGATGAATGAACGGGAGGCCGAAGTCCAGATGGGGATACAGAGACGTGAACAATCCCCAGAACACGAGCTGGACGTATACCGGCGTGCCGCGGAAGATCCACAGGAATCCCCAAGCCGCCCACGTCAGCACTGGGTTTGGTGAAAGTCGCATGATCGCGAGCACGATGCCCAGCCCGATACCGAGCACCATGGCCCAGAACGTCAACTGCAGCGTATTCCACGCAGCCGTCGAGATCCGCTGGTCGAACAAGTAGGCCCGGTAGGTGTCCCAGTGGTAGTTGGGGTTGGTTGCCGCGCCGTAGACGAACAGTCCGATCAGCACCAGGACGACGGTCGCGCTGATCCAACGCCACGGATGTCGCAGGGGCACGGCTTCGATTGCCTCAGCCGGCGCCGCATCCGGTTCGACTGTCTTCTCCAGCGACGTCATGGTGAGCGCCTAGCTGATCGCGGCGTTGACTGTGGCGGTCTTGATTTCGCCGGCCTGCAAGCCCCACTTCGCGCAGATCTGGTCGTAAGTGCCGTTGTCCATCAACGTCTGCAGGGCCTTCTGCATAGCCTGGATGAGGGTTGACCCCTTGGCAATAGGCCATCCGTACGGTGCTGCCTCCGCGATCTGCCCGGCCTGCTGGAGCTTGCCGCCACTCTGCTTGATGGCGTACGCGGTGATCGGGGAGTCGGCCGACATTGCATTCGACTTGCCCAGAACGACGGCATTGGTGGCATCGTCCTGGTTCTCGTAGGCGAGGATCTTGATCGGCTTCTTGCCGGCCTTGGTGCACGCCTTGCTCTTGGCCGGCAGTTCGTCCTGCTGTTCGGTCGTCGTCGACTGGACGGACACGATCAGACCGCACGCGTTGTCCGGATCGACGGTCTTGCCCTTCGGCGAGGCCCACAGGATGCCGGCGCTGAAGTAGTTGACGAAGTCGATGGTCTTCTCCCGCTCCTTGGTGTCGGTGAACGACGACATGCCGATGTCGTACGTGCCTGCCGTGACGGCGGGGATGATCTTGGAGAAGTCCGCCTGACGGTAATCGGTGGTCAGACCGAGGACCTTGGCCGTGGCGTCTAGCACATCGACGTCGAAACCGACGACCTTCCCGCCGGAGCCGAGGTACTCGTTCGGCGTGTACGGCACGTTGACGCCGACTATCAGCTTGCCGGCCGACTTGATCTTGGCTGGGAGCAGCGTCGCAAGGGACGTGTTCTGGGTGACCGTCGGAGTGACAGTCCCGGTCGGCCCGGCGCCTTTCTCCTTGTTACTGGCGCAACCGGTGAGCACGATCGCGGCCACCGCAGCAGCGGCTGCGAATCTCTGCAGGGGATGGATTGCCTTGAGCATGAAGGCCTCCAGGGTGATAGGCCAATCTCCAACGATAGGCCGCCCGACATTGCTCGGAGCGTGGTGCGACGAAACTGTTACGCCCTCTGGCTGTCGCGAGGGCAGTCCGGTTCAGTAGCCGGCGCCGACGCCACTGCGCGGCACCGTGGCCAGCACCTGTTGCTGGTAGTAGATCGGGCCGCCTTCATCCGCGGTGACGGTCGAGGGGTAATGGGTCGAGACCATCAGCGCGTAGATGTTTCCCGCGGAGATCGCGAGCCCGAAGTAGTCGCCGATGAACCCGTTGCCGCTTGTACAAGGATCCGTGGCTCCGGCGCATGGGTACTGGGACAGGCCGCCGAGGTGCTGCCCCGGCTGCTCCGGATCCCAGGTGAACTGCGAGATCCGCACGTTCGCTCCGACCGGCATCGCCCCGCTACCGGTGTCCTTGTACGCCTGCAGCGAGGTGTCGATGCAGAAGTTGGTGCGCCCGACATCGCTGGGCAGCGTGCTCGGGTCGTTCGGGCAGGCCCGGCGCCGATCGTAGAACGCGATGGCGACCGCGCCGTTAGGTCCGGCCGCGACCGAAGGCTGGAACTGGTCGGTGGGCGAGCCCGGCGCGTCGACGTTGTCGTTGACCACGGCTGGCGTCGACCAGGTCGCGCCGCCGTCGGTGGACTGCGTGAACTTGACGTCCATCTGCCCAGCGACCGCGTCCCAGTCCTCGTAGGTGAGGTAGAGGTGGTTGGGATAAGTGGGGCTGGCCGCGAAGCTCTCGGTGATGCCGTCGCGGAATCGGGTGTTCGGCAAAACCCCGCCCGGCACCATGTCCACCGTCGTGATCGGGACGAACGCGCTGAACGTCTGCGCGTCGTCGGTCGAGCGCGCGACGTAGATCGTCGACGCCGTCCCGTTCGGCGGGAAGGAGACGACCGAGACGTAGACGGTCCCGGCGGCGTCGATCACCGGATACACGTAGGTCGCGCCCGCGCCGACCTGAGACGGCGGGGTTATCGTGACCGCCTTGGCGAAGGTTTGGCCGCGATCGCGAGAGACCGCCATCCGCACCTTGATTCCCTGGCCGGCCGAGGAGCCGTTGAAGACCGCCCACGCCGCGTAGACGTGGTCCTGGAACCTGTTGCCGACGATGTGGTTGACCGCGACCCACTGCTTGTCCTCGACGTGTCCGGCCTGCTTGGCGGACGCGTTGTTCGGCGGTTCGAGTGGCACGCCGCCGTTGCCTTTCACCCAATGGCGGCCCAGGTCGTCGCTGTAGGACAGGTCGATCTCGCCGTCCGGATGAAGCTTCGTCGCGTCGAAGAACGAGTTGTACGGCAGCATCGTCTGATAGACGCGGCCCTGGGTGTCGAAGTCCGAGTTGGGGTCGGTCGTGTTCGTCCAGCTCGGCGGCATGGCCTGGGTGCCGGTCGAGATGCAGTCGTAGCCCTGGACCTGGTTGTTGCTCGTCGGCGTCCCGCCCGGGATCTGGTACGCGCCGTTGTAGAACATGTAGAAGGTCGAGTACTTGTCGAAGAAGAATTTCGACGTCCCGACGAGATTCTCGGTACCTGGCTTGACGGCAAGCCACGACTCGGAGTGGTTCGCATTGAACGGCCCCGCGCCGCAGGTCCCCGCCACCGGGACCCGCGAGCCCGACGGAACCGGGTAACCGCCACCCGTCGTCGGGGAACTGGCCACGACGTTCGTGAACGACACGGCCGAATGCCATGCGGACCCAGGTGGGCTCGCACCCGCCCCACCCGTCGTCAACGACAGCGGAGCCGCAATCAGCACTGCCATGGTCGCCGCGTGGAGTCGCTTCATGTGCCCTCCAGCCCCCGAGTGGCGGTCCCGGCACACAGGCCGGGACACCCGACATCTCGAGGGTGGACTTCTCGCAGGGGCAGCACAATAGCTGCCCGCCACTGGTTCGCAGTCATGCGCAGTGCAGCGCGACGCCAGCTCGAAGCCTGTCGTTCGCATGGCCCTGCGGACGCCGGGCCCGTCCCTGACCCTCCCCTTTGGAAGGGGAGGGTCAGGGTGGGGTGCTAGTGGGCGCTATTGGAGAAGGTGTCGGACTGGCCGGCTGTGGCGATGGGCTGCGACATGCCGAAGAACGCCTTGAAGGTTGTGCCCGACGCGGTAAGCCCGTCGTAGTCGCCGAGGAACAGGCCGCCGGCCTGCGGTGCTGGTTGACTTTTCCGCGGATGGCGGCGATCCGGGCGTTCGACACGGCACTCCTGGAAACGATGATGCAGGTGTGCGCTATCACGGCCACCTGCCCTTTGAGGGCGAGATCATCTGGTTGACACCGGAGCAGGGCGGTCGAGCCTCTGGCCCACCGCCGACGCCGCGCCGCGCGGGCAGGACTACGCGGCCACCGCGTTCGTCGCGCCGCAGACCGTCCAGAGTGGGCTTGCCTCGTTCGTGGTCCGGGTCGAGGACCGGACGGCCTGGCGTTCGCGGGTCTTCGCGGGCTGGTTGGTGGTGGGCAACTCGGGCGATCAGGCAGTTGCTCCCGGCACCCTGATCGTCGTAACTGAAGGACCGCGACCGGTTGCCTTCTTGCGCGTAGATCACGTCCGTGCCGACCCGCTACCAGCGGCGCTCCGCAACCTGGACCTCAAGTCGCTCGTCGGGTGTACGGAAGACGACGCCCGACATCGAGTCGAGACCGCTGGCGAAGTCTTTCGGACCTATGAAGGCAAAAACGCGGCACTGACACTGGATCTGGTGGAAAACCGCGTCACGGCCCGGGTCGACGCCGGGAGAGTCGCCCAGGTGCACGGGGCTGGCTGACGGAAGACCAATTCGGTACGGGTCGTCAGCGCTGGGTATCGGCAAGCTTGCCGACGCCCCTTGCCCTCCGCCACATTTGAGGTGCGCCAGATGCCCTTCTGCTCAATCCAAGCGTGTCGGCACCCGCCAATCAATATCTTCCCTGTGCACCTTCCAGTACTCGATTGCGGCGGTGGGCAGCTGCAGCAGTTCTGATCTAGCTCCCCGCGCCCAATGGTTACCCGCACTGTCAGTGAAACTGATAATCACCATCACGCGGGACATGGCGGGTGATCCCCCAGTTTGACCTGCACGATAGCGCCGCCGCTCTTAGGCACGCTGATTGTCCATCGTCCGGGTGGAAGCACACCAATCATGACGCGATACTCCGGTTCCTGCTCCCACCAGCGCTGGACCTTGTACGAGACCCGCGACAGGAAGACCAGGACGTCGGTCACCGGATCATCCGAATGGTTGAGAAGCTCAACGTCAGCAGCCCGGCCACGCAGCTCTGGGGGAAGCCAGGCTTCGCGACGCGAGTCCTCACCCTGCGAGTCCTCACCAGTCCTGCGAGTCTCTATGCATCCCGACAAACCACGCCGATATCCTCTCGGCTTGTTGCCTGAGTTCCCGGCGCAAGCGCTCTTTCCGCTCCCCCCGGGCTTCCCACAGCGCGAGGGAGACAGCTGCGACGGTCCCGACCGAGGCCACCCACGTAGAAACGGTGCCCCATTGGACGGCGCTCATATTGCCATCATGGTGGACGGCCCGGGCTCTCCGAGAGGGCCGAACGGCTCCAAAGATAGGTCCGGTCACCGAGGCAATTCCAACTGGACGGCCGCGCCGGATGCTTCAGCTGTAAGCCTGTCACCGACACAGCCCTGGTCTGGCCTGACAAGAAGTCGGCGGGATTGCGTTGTTGGTGTTGTCGTTGGGTTAGTGAGCGTCCTTTCTAGCGGTCCGCGTACTCACGTCTGCTCGCGGTCGAGCTGCTCGCGCTCGAGCTGGCCGGCGGGTGCTTTGTCCGGCAGCGATCCGCTGACCTGTCGTTGATGGGCGGCGGGGCGTGGGCGCGGTGTTCGAGGTCGGCGATGACGTCGTCGACGGCGCGTCCGGTGGAGCATCTCTCGGGTTCTTACAGCATCCGAAATTCGGCAGCAGCATGCGCGCTGACGGCGGCATGGTCGGACGCCAGCTCCGACAGCGGCATGGTCGGACGCCAGCTCCGACAGGGGCATGGTCGCGTGGCCGTGACAACACCATGGTCGCGCACTTCCTTCATCGGGACCGTGAGTGCCTGCTGCTCCAACCGCGCGGTTCTCGTGGCCCACGAGTCCAGCCAAGCGCTGGTTGCTCAGTCGGTCGCATCGCCGAGGTCGATGCTCTCGATCCGCTCACTCCAGCCCCCAGGCCCAGCGGACGAATCCTCATCGGGCGCGCGGGGTCCACGACCTCCGGGCTCCGACGCCAGACCGCATCTCGTGTCCGTCAGGATCGACGACTCCCGGCAGCAACCAGCCGATGGGAGTGCCTACCACCGGCCCGTGTCCCGACGTCTAGACCGTCAAGCCACTCGGCCAGCTCATTCAGCGCGATGGTGTCCGGCACGCCCATCTCGAGTAATCCCAACCGGGACAGTCTTTCGCGCCTGCTCTGGGTCCAGCCGCAGGGTCAGAAGCGTTCCACCCTTGGGATGGCTCATGCCGTAACCCACCAATCGGGACCCTTCGACGAACTCCATGAGTGGCTGATACCCGAGGGTTCGCGCATACCACCTTGCGGAACGACGGACGTCGGTCACATGCACCTTCAGATGATGAATACCGTCCAGCGCTGGGGTCCTCATAGCCTCATCATGGTGCCTGTCTGAAGCGTCAGGCTACGTCCGCGATTCGCGCTCATCGGCATCTCCGCGCGCACTATCCGCGGCATAAGCGGATGGTCGCGGCCACGGCGAAGTGCTGACGCGTTGGGGTAGGGGCCTACAGGTGGACGTGGTGGCGCTCCTGCAGTCCACTGATGAGGTTCGGGTGGGGCCGCTGCCCGTACCGCTCCGCGATCTCCTGCAGGGTCTGCGGCTCCGCATGGGCGAGAGCGCCCATTTCCTCGAAGAAGTGCTCAAAGCCGGCTGGACTGATGAACTCGACAACAACGACCGGCTCATCCGTGGGGTTCCACAGGGCATGCACGATGCCGCGAGGCTTGAACAGGAATCCGCCTTCGTCGACCTCCGTCTCCTCCTCGCCAACCAGGCCGCCGATTCGACCTCGGTAGACGAACGAGAACTCGTCCTCCCGTTCGTGACTGTGCGGAATCACGAGTTCTCTCGGAGCGAGTACAGCCGATTGCGCAGAGAATCGTCCGCCCGTGTCATCGGCCGTGATCAGGTGCCGGAAGACGGTTCCGGGGATCGCTGGCCCGTTGTCCCAGGAGACGGATCGAGCAGACATGACGTTCACCAAGACTCTCACGAGGCGGGCGCGGTTGACCCCGACACTCTCGCCAGTGCCAGACCCGGGTGCAAGGCGTGACCGTCGGAAGGCGCGCTCCACCCGTTGGGCGACCGCACATCGGCTATGTGCGGAAAACATCCGCAGGGTCCAGCGCGTGCACCAGATCAACTGATCCGAGCAGATATCACGCGAGTGCTCGGAGCAGGCCGAGCCGCGCAGATCGAGACAGTTCTCGGTGCAGTTGCGTCCATAGACGTGGTGTTTGATCTTCGACTGTCGTGCGTGGCGTCGTGATGTGAGACGGCCACCGCGTGATCCTCAACGAGTTCCTGCGAAAGAGCTCGAGACCGAGGAGTCACGCGATGACCGCAGTGCCAAGTATTGACCTGTCGGGTTGGCTGTCTGAGCAGCTGGCCCAGTCGAGCCCGGATCTGCTCCGCGCGATGCTCAGCACGTTCGTGCAGGCGCTGATGGGCGCCGAGGCGGACGCCATCTGCGGGGCCGAGTACGGAGCGCGCAGCAGTGAGCGCACGAATACCCGCAACGGCTATCGACGCGGGACTGGGACACCCGCGCCGGCACGATCGAGTTGGCGATCCCGAAGCTGCGCACGGGCTCCTACTTCCCGGACTGGCTGCTCGAACGCCGGCGTCGGGCCGAGGCGGCGCTGGTCAGCGTCGTCGCGACGTGCTACCTGCTCGGGGTGTCGACGCGGCGGATGGAGAAGCTGGTCGAGACCCTGGGCATCACGTGGCTGTCGAAGTCGCAGGTCATCGGTGATGGCCAAGGACCTGGACGAGCAGGTCGAGGCGTTCCGCACCCGGCCGTTGGACGCCGGGCCCTACACGTTCGTCGCGGCCGACGCGCTGGTGCTGAAGGTGCGCGAGGGCGGTCGCACCGTGAACGTGCACGCGCTGGTCGCGACCGGGGTGAACGCCGACGGCTACCGGGAGATCCTCGGCCTGCACGTCACCAGCGCCGAGGACGGCGCCGGCTGGCTGGCGTTCTTCCGCGACCTCACCGCCCGTGGCCTGACCGGTGTTGCGTTGGTGACCTCCGACGCGCACCGCGGCCTGGTCGACGCCATCGGCGCGACGCTGCCCGGCGCGACCTGGCAACGGTGCAGAACCCACTACGCCGCGAACCTGATGTCCGCGACCCCGAAGTCGGCCTGGGGATGGGTGAAAGCCTTGCTGCACAGCGTCTACGACCAGCCCGACGCCGCGTCGGTGCACGCCCAGTTCGACCGCGTCCTGGACACCCTGGCCGAGAAACTGCCCGCCGTCGCCGAGCACCTCGACACCGCCCGCGACGACGTGCTGGCCTTCACCGCGTTCCCGAAAGCGATCTGGCGGCAGATCTGGTCGAACAACCCCCAGGAGCGACTCAACCGCGAGATCCGCCGCCGCACCGACGTCGTCGGCATCTTCCCCGACCGCGCTGCCTGATCCGCCTCGTCGGCGCCGTGCTGGCCGAGCAACACGACGAGTGGACCGAGATGCGCCGCTACATCGGCCTCGACGTCCTCGCCAAATCCCGGCTCACCCTCATCGACACACCGACCACGACCGAGGAGGTGACGATGACCGCGATCAGCGCCTAAAGTCACCAACCAAGATCACGCGGTGACCGGCTCACACACCACTCCCGCGGACGTGACCCTCGGTGCACTGGGCGCGCCTCGCGCGATCCCCGAGGCGGAAGCCTCCTTTCTCAGGTCAGCTATGGCATCAGAGCTACAAGGTTTTTGACTGGCGGTTAACATGCGTATGTTCATAACCCTGTGTTTGGCCCGGCCTAGGACGAAGAGTCGGGCTGGTTGCTCCTGAGGCGGTCGCGCAAGGGATTCGCTAGCGGTCATGCAGGGGAGGCCGCGCGATGCGAGCCACTTGCGGCGAGGTGATCTTCGATCAACCGTATACGCCGAATCTGTGTGCACCGGGATGGCACGTTGATCAGTTCAAGCGGCGTCGTTATGGTGCGCGCCTGGAGAGGCTCCTGCTCGTCATCGCCGGGATTCTGGGGGCGATCGAAGCCCTCCCCGAGATCGGAATCCCGTGGCCCTCAAGGCTCAATGGTTCCGGTCCGACATCGCGCGCTCATTTGCCGCACGGGCTGTCTGCGACCACGCCCGCGCGCGACGGCCTCCAGGGAGACGGAGGAAGAAGACTTGCGTGGTATTTGACTATCGGATCGGCCCGGCAGACGGAGGTCGAGTTCTAGACCAACCAGTGGGGTGTGTCGATCACTCGCGTCGCAGCGGTCATCTGGCGCGGGGAGAGAGATGTACCGTTCTGCCACCTTCCGCGACCGCACCACGCCGGCGACCCGGATGGCGGTGCGCAGTTAGCTCATCGGCCGGCCCCTGATGCCCTCCAGGTTCTGCCATGATCCGAATGCACGGCAGCTACCTCTGGCTGTCCTCGCCTGCCCACCGCCCGCCGCACCACCCTAGGAAGGGGTTCGAGATGCCCGTCTTCACCGTTGTTGATCAGCACGCGTCGGGAACGTCGACATGAGGCTTCCGCCAAGTCTCCTGCGCACCTCCGCCGCGGTCGCGGCTACGGCCGTGGTGGGGACACTCGGCACGGACGTGAAGTCCGCCTGGTACCAGAACCTGGACAAGCCCAGCTGGCAACCACCCGGTGCCGCGTTCGGCCCAGCCTGGACCGCCCTTTACGCGCTGCTGGCCCTGGCCTCGGCACGCACAGTCGACCGGCTGGAGAAGCCCGAGGCACGCCGTGCCTTCGCCACCGCCTTCGGCGTCAACCTTGCGCTCAACGCCGGCTGGAACTGGCTGTTCTTCAAGGCGCACCGCCCACGCTTGGCCCTGACGGAGATCGTCGTCTTGGAGGCGTCGACCCTGGATCTGACGCGCCGGGCGACCCGCGCAGACTGCGCCGCCGCCGCGATGCTGACGCCGTACGCCGCGTGGGTCGCCTTCGCCACCGCCCTGAACGCCGCGATCGCCCGCCGCAACCGGTAAGCACACCCGTAAGACCGTTCAGAAATCCTCACCGTCACGAGAGCCGTGGACACGGTCTTCGCCGACCCCGCAAATCCTCTGAGCCTGAGTAACTCAACGACTGCAGAACGAAGACCCAGGTGGGCCGAGTTCGCCGGACCGCCAAATCGGCCGCGCACCGCAGGCGTAGATCCGCCGATTTCCCTTCGCCATTTCGACATCGACGTCGGTGAGGGGTGCGAGCAGACAATGGCCGACCAGCTGGAGCTCCTGCACACCCACGTTCCAGTTTCGTCGACCGACAGCAGCACGTAGCGGCCATGCCGATGCCGCGCGACCTACCGTGCACATCGTTCGTCGGGACGACCCGCAGAGCAGTCGTCCACGCAGTGTGCGGCTCCGTTTTGTCGTCCTTATGCGGGCATGACGGTGACGCGCGGGCACGCCGGCCGGCACCGTCTGGTACGAGGTCACTGTCCCCAGGCCCACGGGTGGCCCGGGGACAGTGAGCCGGACTCCACCACGGGTAACGGAGCCCGCATGGTGAGCACGCGCTCGTCGAGCTGGCGGGTCCAGCCCAGCCCGGTCGCCTCGAGCACCGCCAGCATGTCCGCGTTCTCGGCCAGCACGGTGGCGAGCACGTTGTGGAAGCCAAGTCGCTGGGCCAGCTCCAGCATGTGCCTGAGCAGCCGGGTGCCGATGCCACGGCCCTGGTAGGCGTCCTCGACGATCTCTGCGAGTTCGGCCGCGTGAGCGTCGCCGGGTTGTCCGGGAAGACGTTGCCCAGCGCCACGATCGAACCGTCCTCGCTCATGACAACGAGGGTCGCGCCCCGATGGCCGCCGGTGAGCCGACGCAGGCTGAGGTCGCGCCACTGGCCGACCCCGGTGAGATAGCGGCGGTAGCAGGGTTTGCTCGGAGCAGCGTTCGTGCATCGCCGCGACCGCGTCGGCGTCCTCGGGGCGGCCCAACCGGATCCAGACTGTGCCGTCCCCTTGACCGGCTCGACCCAGCCAGAGCGCCTCGGCGTCACCCTCGCTGCTGGCGATCGCCGCCGCCAGGCGCAGCAGGGCCGAGGCCCGCGTTTGCTCCGCCCGGGCGAACGGGGCCCAGTCGCGGTGCAGCACCACATGCTCGGTCCGGGGTCCACTGCAGCCGCAAGACGCCGGCCGCGTCGTCCTCGCCCTCGGTCGCGTCTGTCACCTCGAAGCGGTCCGCCTCCACCAGCGCACACACAGCCAGCGGCGCGGAGCCCGGGTTCGTGACCAGCTCGGTGGCGCCGTCGAGCACCCGGGTCGGCATGTCGAGGCCGTCGTCCACCGACCCCTCCGTCACGTGGCCGTTGCTGCCCGCCGCCATGGCCGCCGCCAGCAATGTCTGCGCGTTGATCTTCTCCGGCACCGTCACCGCCAGATCGATCGTGCGGATGCCGTCGCCGGAGGCAAGCACAGCGGTACCCACCACGTACGCGTGCAACGTGCTCAACGCCCGGACCAGCCGAGCCAGCCCGCCGGGTCGGTCCGGGATGTCGATGCGCAACCGCCACGGCTTGCGGGCGTCGTACTCGTTCGCCAGGAGCAGCTCCGCCGGCGCGACTGATACGCCGATCCGGGCCATCAGCGCGTTCCAGTTCGCACTGCTCGGCTGCCGGGACACCGGGTCGACCACCGCGAGGCCGACCGACAGGGCCAGTGCGAGGTGGACGAGCGCGGCGTCGTCGAGATCCTCGTCGAGACCACCGGCCCGTCGCGCCTGCTCCACGACCGCCCGCATGTTCGCGGCCCGCTTGTCCAACCGCGCCGACACCAAGGCGCGGACGCCGTCATCGCGGTGGGCGCGGGTCAGCGCCTCGAGCTCGAGGACGCTCCAGCCGAACTCGGGCGCGGCGAAGATCTGGGCGGCCGCCTCGATCAACACGGCCAGCGGAGGTGTGGCCTCAGGGTCGGCCGCCGCGGACGCGACGCGATCGGCGGCTTCGGACGTCAGCTTGGTGGCGATCACCTGGGCGAAGAGCTGGTCGCGTCCGCCGGTCAGCCGACGCACCGTGCGCGGAGACACCCCGGCTCGCTCGGCCACCATCCCCAGCTTGGTGCCGCCGTAGCCGTGCTCGGCGAACAGTTCCGCGGCCACGTCGACGATCCGTCGCCTCAGCTCGTCGCTCCGGGTCACCTGGTCAGCCTCGCGACTGACCGTCGTACATCGAGTCGAGCAGCGACGCGTACTTCGCCTCCATCGGTCTTGCGCTTGACCTTCATGCTCGGCGTCAGCTCGTCGCTCTCGACCGACAGGTCGTGGTCGAGGATCCGGAAGTCCTTGATGGTCTCCCAGCGGTTCAACCGGCCGTTGAGCTCGTCGATGCTGGACTGCACGTAGGCGTGCACGGCCGGGTCCGCGGCCAGCGACGGCGTAGTCGGTCGCCGTCAGGCCTTGCGCCCGGGCCCACTGGGCCAGCGCCTCGGGGTCCAGCGTGATCAGCGCGGTCGCGTAGTTGCGCCGGTCGGCGTGCACGAGCATCTGGCTGGCCAGCGGGCAGACCGCCTTGAACATGACCTCGATCGCCTGCGGCGAGATGTACTTCCCGCCGGACGTCTTGATCAGGTCCTTCTTGCGGTCCGTGACCCGCAGCCGGCCCGCATCGTCGATCTCGCCTATGTCACCGGTGGCGAACCAGCCGTCGGCGGCCAGCACCTCGGCTCGTCGCGTCGGGCAGGTTGTGGTAGCCGCGCATCACCAGCGGACCGCGGATCAGGATCTCCCCGTCGTCCGCCAGCTTGATCTCCGAACCGACCAGCGGCGGGCCGACGACGCCGAACATCGGGTGCTCGGGGCTGCCGATGCAGGCCCCACCGCCGGTCTCGGTCAGTGCGTAGCCCTCGATCACGACCAGCCCGGCCGCGTGGAACCAGGCGGCGATGTCCTGCGACAGCGCGGCGCTGCCCGAGACCAGGAACCGGATCCGCCCACCCAGCCGGGCACGGACCTTCGACAGCACCAACCGGTCGGCCAGCGCGAACTGGGCCTGCACCAGCGGGCTCGGGCGCCTGCCCTCGATCCGGGCCCGGGAGACCCGGCTGCCGACGCCGAAGGCCCAGGTGAACAGCCGGAGCTTGATCCCGCCCTCTTCCTGGACGGTCTGCACGACCTTCGCGTGCACCTTCTCGAAGATCCGCGGCGGACCCGCCATGAAGGTCGGCCGGACCACCGCGAGGTTGTCGACGATCCGGTCCATCCGACCGTCGACCGCCGTGGGGAAACCGATCTGCAGCTGCACCGCCTCGAGCATCTTCCCGAACGAGTGCGACAGCGGCAGCCACAGGTACTGCAGGTCGTCCGGGCGCAGGATCCCGATGCGCCTCGGCCCCGGCGCCGATGTAGGTCCAGCACCGGTGCGGCAGCTCCACGCCCTTGGGCCGGCCGGTGGTCCCCGACGTGTAGATCAGCGTGGCCAGCTGCTCGGGCTGGACGGCAGCCACGGCCTCGTCGACCGCGGTCGGGTTCTCGACGAGGTGCTTGGCGCCCAGGGCCTGCAGGTCGGCCAGGCTCAGCACCCACTCCCCGTCGGCCTGCCCGTCGAAGGTGACCACCCGGATCAGGTCGGGCAGGTGGTCGCGCTGCGCACGCAGCTTGGCGACCTGGGCGTCGTCCTCGGCGAAGACGATCCGGGTGCCGCTGTCGGCGAGGATGTAGGCGACGTCCTCCCCCGCCGTCGAGGGATACACGGCTGTCGTCGCGGCGCCGGCGCACATGATCGCCAGGTCGGCGTAGAGCCACTCGATGCGGGTGGCGGAGGCGATGGCGACCCGCTGCTCCGGCTGGATCCCCAGGGCCAGCAGGCCCGCGGCCATCGTCCTGACCGTCTCCGCGGTCTGTGCCCAGGTGACCGAGGCCCAGCCGGCGGCCGGTGGGATGCCGGAACGCCTCCGCGTGCGGGTGTCGCCGCCACCCGGTCGTAGAACATCCGGGCCACCGAAAGCGCGGGCGTCGGATAGCTGCTGGTGTCGGTGGACCCACTCGTCATCAAGGCCATGAAGCCTCCCGCCGGCGTGCGGCCGGTGCTCGCCCGGACGCACCCGACCCTACCGACTTCACGGCCGCATCCGCCTCCTACCCGCTACCCGGCGTGGCCGGGCGATACCGGGGGGCGGCCCGGTCTCGTGGATCGTCTGGTTGCGCACCGGCATCGCCGGCGGGTCCGCGCTCGACCCGAAGGTCGTGTCCAGCCTGATCGCACCGGCCAACGGGGGCCCACTGGCGCGCCTTTCCGAGCGTGAGCACGACGTGCTCCACCTGATGGCCCAAGGCCTCACCAACGTCGCCATCGCAACCCGCCTCACCCTCAGCGAACGCACCGTCGAGGCACACGTGCGGCACGTCCTCACCAAGCTGGACATCGCCGAAGGACAAGACGGCCACCGGCGCGTACTCGCCGTGCTGACTACCTCAGCAACATGAGCGGATCCGACCACGTCCGACACTAAACGCCGGCCGCGCCCGCCCCCGTGTGCGGGTTTCACCGAGCGCGGCGAGAGCGGGACGGAACGCTTCGGGGCCACCGATTCAACGTGGCGGGAGTCTGGCGAGCCGCGCGTCACCGGCATGAGGCCTATCGGTCGTCGATACAGCGCGCCCGACCAAGGGCCCCGATGCGCGCAGGAACGATTGATCTTCGCGCGTAACGCGAGCTGGCAACCGACGCCAACAAGTGCTCGAGATCGACGGGTATCTGAAGTCGATCACGTGGACTGCCGATGTTGCGGGCCTTCGCCGTCGTAGACATGTCTACGTCGCCGGCCGCCGACGCGCCGTGGTCACCAGGAAGAGCGCAGCCACGGGAGAAACGCTGTTGGTCACGTCGGCGACGCCGCTTCAGATAACGCGTCTACGACGACGCGACACGCCGTCGTCAGCGACGTCGTAGACACGCGAAATCGGGCTTGAGATAACGACGGATAGCGCGCTCCGATCCCTGCCGCTACAGAGCTTCCTCCCGTGGGTGTCGACGACGGCGCAGCGGCGGCCGCCCGAACACGGCGGTTATTGCCGGGTGGTTAAGACCGGACACAGGCGTCCACCGGGGGAGAGGTGCCTTCGTCGCGACGACGAGGCCTAGCAGGGGCCGATCGATCAGGTGGTGGGGTTGCGCGGCGATGCTCATGATTGCGCCGTTTCGACGCTCGACACCCGGGAACGCACGTACGTACGCGCAGCGACGAGCGCGAAGTCAGTGCTCGTCGAGGCTGAACAGGGCGTTGCCCCAGAACGCCCTGGCAATAGGCCGGTGGTGGTGCGAGAGGGTTCGTAGCTCCTCTCGGGTGTCGTTGCGCCTGGGGTCGGACCGAGACTGGTTAGCCGCTCTCGCGGTGGCCCGATGGAGGCTTGCGGATGTGCACGGGTCTTCCGGAGTACCACGATTGCGCCTATGTATAGGTCGGCTTGGACGACGCTGCGGTTGGCCAGGATGATCGCTGCCTGCTCGGCGGCACGCCACCCTGCCGGGGTAGGCCGGCGGCGCCAACTGGCACGTACGGGGCAACCTCGGCCCACTGCCCGCGGCTATTGAACAGAAGTCAGCTATTCATTGACATTGATCATCTTCGGTGCGTACTGAAAGCGTTATCGGGCCGAGAATTACTGGTGCGCCGCCAGGGACTCGAACCCCGAACCCGCTGATTAAGAGACCGCGGGCATAGCACGGCTGGGTTGTCTGCGGCCCAGGATCGGTGCCTCTGTTCTTGCCCTGGTTGTCATTTATGCCAGGTGAAGACAGCAGTTCAATGACAGATTCATTGACAGCCGACTGTCCACTGTGGACAGTCGGCTGGCCTGTGACGGCTGCTGTTCGGGATCACGGTGTTCGCCACGTTGCCGGTCACAGTGCGCCGCTCGCTGAGTTGAGACAAGGCAGGGCGATGGCCGGCCATTCTGGACTACACGGCAGAACGAGATCAACAATCGGGCTCGTAAGACCCTGACGTGGGCCACGTCCGCTGACGTGTTCGACCGCCAGTCGATGCCGGCGCAAGCGCCGGACGACCGGACATGCCGAGATCAGCGCGACTTCAGTGCCGCAAGCGCATGCGGGTCACTGCATACCAATGCGTTTTGTATGCCGCCAGGCCGCGGGCAGATCGCCGATTCGGCGCGCGTCGCACGGGCGGTCGACGTACGCCGTAACAGCCGATCGCGCGCGGGTCGGCCGCGCGGCGAACCGGACTGCAGCTGGGCCTTGAACGCGACGCCGAACCTGTGAGTCCGCACAGCGGGTGCGTCGGTGTGCGTCCGCTTCCCGGGTGGCCGCCGTAGGCCTTCTCGACAAGCCCGCAACACGACTCGAGGAGCAGAAATGAAGAAGTGGATCTCTCTCGGCGGCGCCGTCGTCATCGGCCTGGTCGCCGTCGCCTCAGCGACGACATCCGCAGCAGCGGATGCGGCCGCCACCGCCCAGGTCAGCGTCGTCCACGGCATCCCGGACACGCCGGTGAACGTCTTCGTCGACGGGAAGTCGGCGCTGCCGAACTTCAAACCGGGCACCGTGGCCGGTCCGCTGTCGTTGCCGTCCGGCGCCCACACGGTCACCGTGTTCGCAGCCTCGAACACCAAGGGCACGGGCACGCCCGTGATCAAGGCCGAGGCCTCGCTGGCCGCAGGGAAGAACTACTCGCTGGTCGCACACCTCACCACCGCCGGCAAGCCGACGCTCACCCCGTACGTCAACGACGTCAGCATGGTGCCGGCCGGACAAGCCCGGCTGGTAGTGCGGCACGACGCCGCCGCCCCCGCTGTGGACGTCCGCGCCGGCGGCAAGGTCGCCTTCGCCAAGCTGACAAACCCGAACGAAGCCAAGGCCGATCTCCCGGCCGGCACCATGTCGGCGGACGTCGTGCTCGCCGGCACCTCGACGGTCGCCCTCGGACCGGCGGACCTGAACCTGAAGGAGGGAACCGCAACGATCGTCTACGCGACGGGGTCGGCCACCGACAAGTCCCTCGCCCTCGTCACCCAGACCATCGACGGGCTGCACTCGGCCCCAGCCGGCGTGCCCGCCGGTAGCGGCGGCCTCGCCGACCGCGGCGCCGGGACGCCCGGATGGGTGTGGGCGACGGCCGCCCTCGGATTCGCCGTCGCGCTCACCGCGGCCGCCGGCCTCTACCGCACCGGCCGCCGGCCGGCAGCAATGCGGGCACAGCGGTAGGACGAGGACGAATATGGGACGGACGGCGGCGCGGGCGCTGTGGTCGACGGTACTGGCCGTCGGCTGCGCCGGCGCCGCCGTCGCCCTGCTGATGGGCCGGGCCGGTAACAACCGGCCGGCTGCCGTGCGCCCCGTCGACCCCGGCGCACCGGTCCGGCTGGCGACCCAACCGCCTCGCGACGCGGCAACACCGACGCCGATACCTGCGAGCGGACCCACCCCGGCGCCCCGAAGCGGCGCGCGGCCCGTCTCCGTGCGGATCCCCGCGATCGACGTCACCGCGCCGGTCGTCGCCGTCGGCGTCGACAGTCGCGGCGCAGTGGCCATCCCTGAGCGGGTCGCCACGGTCGGCTGGTACCGGTTCAGCTCCTCGCCCGGTGCCGGCGCCGGGTCGACGGTGCTGGTGGGCCACGTGGACTCGGCCGAGCAGGGCGAGGGGGCGTTCTTCCGGCTGCGTGACCTGGAACGGGGGGACCGGATCGTCGTTGCGGTCGCCGACGGTGACACCCTCGCGTACCGGGTCGTGTCCCTCGCACAGTTCCCCAAGACGTCCGTGCCCTTGCGCCAGCTGTTCTCCGGGACCGGCGCGCCGCGCCTCACGCTCATCACGTGTGGCGGCTCGTTCGACGCAGCGCGCCGGTCTTATCGGGAGAACGTCGTGGTGACCGCGGTGCCGACCTGAACGAAGCGGAGGTGCAGATGGACGACGAGCTGCCGCGGACCGGCGAGCGCATGAGCCGGTTCGCGGATGTGGTCGACCGAACGCTCGAGTGTGCGGTCGTCCCGAGCTTCACCCGGATCGGGTACGACGTCCGGTCGCGTCTGGACCACTGGACGCCGATCTCCCGGTTCGACCTGACCGGCCGGGTCGTCGTGATCACCGGCGCGACGTCCGGCCTCGGCCTGTCCGCCGCGGCGGACTTCCTCGCGCGGGGCGCAACGGTCGAGATCATCGGACGCGATGCAGCCAAGACGGCTGCGGTGTGCGAACGACTCCGCTCCGAGGCCCCATCCGATCGACTCGGGTTTCTCGTCGCCGACACCGGTGACCTGGATGCCGTCCGTCGCGTCTGCGACGAGTTGGCCGACCGGCACGGGGCGATTCACGCGCTGATCCACAATGCCGGTGCGCTGGACAAGGAGTACGCACTCTCGCCCCAGGGCATCGAACGCACGGTGGCGAGCCAAGTCGTCGGGCCGTTCCTGATGACCGGGCTGCTGCTGCCGTTGCTGCGGCACAGGCCGGGCGGACGCGTCGTATGGGTGTCCTCCGGAGGGATGTACACCCAGCCGCTATCGGTCACGGCCCTCGACGGCGGTCCCGATGGCTATCGCGGCGCTGTCGCCTACGCGCGGGCGAAACGGGCGCAGGTGACGCTTGCCCAGATGTGGGCCGAACAGTTGCGTCCCGATCGCGTCACGGCGCACGCGATGCACCCGGGCTGGGCGGACACACCCGGCGTGCGCACGTCGTTGCCGACGTTCCGCCGCGTGCTCGGACCGCTGCTGCGCAACCCGGAACAGGGTGTCGACACGCTCGTATGGCTGGCCGCGGACGACGGTGCACCGCTGTACACCACGGGCCTGTTCTGGCTCGACCGACGTCCGCGGCCGATCCATCGGCTGTCCTCGACGCGGCGCTCCGACACCGCTGAAGAACGCGACCGCCTGTGGGACTGGTGCATCAAGCACGCCGGGATTCAGCCATGATGGGCAGGATGGAGCTCGCGCGCTGGTCATCGGGACCGCAGAACCCACCGCATCTGCGATCGGCGTCATCCGCTACCAGCTTCGGCTCCGTAGCCGTGCGTGAGCCGTTCCATGAACAGCCCGGCCCGAGTTGAACCCGGCGACGGGCAGGAGTCGGTATGGGACTACCCGCGGCCACCGCGGCTCGAGCCCACGCGGCGCCGGCTACGCGTCATCCTCGGCGGGGTCACGATCGCGGACACCGTCTCCGGCCTGCGAGTCCTGGAGACCAGCCACCCGCCGAACTACTACTTCCCCGCGGCGGACATCAGGTCCGGCGCCCTTGTCAGTGACGATGGGTCGAGCTGGTGTGAGTGGAAAGGGCAGTCGCGATACCACGCCGTACGAGTCGCGGATCGGGTCGTGCGACGCGCGGCATGGAGCTACTCGAAACCGAATCCGGCGTATGCGCAGCTGGCTGGGATGGTCGCGTTCTACCCGGCGTTGATGGACGCCTGCTTCGTCGACGACCAACGGGTGCAGGCGCAGACGGGCGGGTTCTACGGCGGCTGGATCACCAGCGACGTGGTCGGACCGTTCAAGGGCGCTCCCGGCACCGACCGATGGTGAGCATGCACAGGTCTTGGCTGCAGGTTGATGGCCGGTGCGGGCTCGCTAGCGAAGATGACCACTGCGGGGGCAGTCAATCTAGGCTCGACGGCGAAGGACTCCGGAGGCGACAACGATGAGTATCGAGTCCGGTGGTGCGGCCAAGGATGCGGAGCGTTTCGCGATGCTGGCCGCCCTCGTCAACGGCGATGTGCGGTTGGCGTATCGGCTCGCATGCGAGCTGCTCGCCCAGGGAGTGCCCTTCGATGACATCGCGGCCGACGTGCTTGCTCCGGTGCAGGCCGAGTTGGGCCGGCGATGGGCGGCGGGTGATCTCGGCGTAGCAGACGAGCACGCCGCGAGCGCTGCGGTTGATGAGCTGCTGGTCAGGCTCGGGGCGACGGCCGGGAGCCCGCAGGGTCCGGCGGTGGTGGTCGCGAGCGCCGAGAACGACGCTCACTCGCTCGGCGGTCGGGTCGTAGCCAGTGCGCTCGCTCTTGAAGGGTTCCGGGTGACGTTTCTCGGCGCGTCGGTGCCCGCTGCCGACCTGGGCGACTTCCTCGACTTACATCGTCCGCTCGCGCTCGCCCTGAGCTGCTCTATGCCGACCGCCTTGGTCGCGGCGGCCCGCTCCGTCGCCGCCGCGCACGGTCTGGGCATACCCGTGCTCGGCGGCGGCCGTGCACTTGCGAACGATGACCGGGCCACGCGGCTGGGTCTCGACGCGCTCGCCCGGCTACCGGGCGACGCAGTCCGGGTTCTACGAGCCTGGGAGGTTGCCCGACCTGATCGACTCGCGGCCGCGCCGGGCCCGATTCCCGAGACTGCAGCGTTGGCCCAGCGCAGCCACGCACTCGTCAGCGCGGCGATCGGAGCGGGCACGACCGGCGACAGCACAACGCTCGCCCTTGGCGACGAACTCCACCGGGTGCTGCAGATCGTGGAAGCCGCACTTCTTCTGCGGGAGCCCGCCGTGATCGACGAGCATGTGAGATGGCTGCGCGACACCGGCCCCTCACACGGGTTCGCCCTCGCTGATATCGACGCCGCGCTCGGTGCCCTCGCCGACGCAATGAACGGCGATCTTCAGCGCGCGGGAGCGGCCTTGCACAATTCGCTGAGCTGAACCTCGGACGGGACACGCCGACGCGTCAGGGACCGTGCAAGTCTTGGGCGGCAAGTAGGTCCCTCAGCTTCGCCAAGCCCCTGCGGATGCGGCTCTTGACGGTGCCCTCGGGCTCGTTGAGCATCCGGGCGACCGTCCGGTAGCTGTGGCCGCCGAAGTAGGCGAGCTCGACGGCGTTCCGGTCCGGATCGGGAAGCTGGGCGAGGGCCTGGCGGACCGCATCGGCAACTGTCTGCGCCACGACCCGCGCCTCGACCCCGGTCTCTGGAGCGACCGTCCTGACCGCGTCGCGGTGTTCGCGCGCTACCCGCGCCGTATCGGAGCGAAGGACGTCCAGCGCCCGGCCGTGGGTGATCGCCAGCAAGAACGACCGCAACGATCCGCGCTCAAGGTCGAAGCGCGATGACCGTTCCCACAGCCGCAGGAACACCTCCTGGGAGATCTCCTCCGCGCGTCCGCTATCCCCGACGAGCCGGAGGGCGAACGCCAGGACCGGCCCGCGGTGGCGGCGTACGGCCTCGGCCATCGCCGCGTCGTCGCGCCGGGCGATCGCGGCGACGAGTTCGCCGTCGTCGACCTCAGCGAGATCTTCCCTCGCCACAGCTTCCACCAGGTCCGCTCGTGTGCCGACCAAGCTACGCCGACCAACCTCGATCGGGGTCAATCGGCCGAGAGCCTTCTGCCGTCGGCGGCGGTGGTAGGTGCGCTCGATCCAGGTGACGATGGCGATGCGTAGGTCGTCGCGGGTGGCCCAGCAGCGGCTGTTGAGGACGTTCTTCTGTAGCAGCGAAAAGAAGCTCTCCCTGCGGCGTTGTCGGCGGGGAGCCGGCCTGGCCTATCGAATCGACCAGGCTGTGCCGGGTGGGTGCGCGTTGGAAGGCTCGGGAGCGCATCTGGCTGCCGCGGTCGCTGTGCACGGCTTCGGAAACCACCACCCGCCACCACGTCCAACGCAACCTAGCTACGTGCTGGCCTCGTGGCGTCGGATCAGTTGTTCCGGCGCGGATATCGCGCACTTCGTCGGCGCGGTCATGTGCCCGGGAACGACGGCTCGGCGCGCGGCCATCGCTGCTAGCACCGGATTTGCTGCCTGCGGCCGCTCTCCAGCGACTCCTTCGCCGCCGCGTTCAGCTCGGACCGGGCCGGGCTTTCTTGGCATCGGTCTTGCTGATGACGACCTTGCCCTTGGCGCGGCCGGTGTCGACGTATTTCAACGCCGCGAGGGTGTCGGCGAAGTCGAAGACGCGGTCGATGACGGGGCGGAGCACGCCGGCGTCGACGAGCGCGGTGATCTCGCGCAGCTGCGACCCGTCCGCACGCATGAAGAGGAACGAGTAGGTGGCCCGGTTGCGGCGGGCCAGCCGCCGGATCTTGCGGCTGAGCAGTGCCATCACCGGGCGCAGCTGTGGCTTGCCGAGCTGGCCGGCGAATGCCGGGTCGGGCGGTCCGCCGATGCCGATGACCAGGCCGCCGGGCCGGACGACCCGCAAGGATTTCTCTAGGGTCTTGCCGCTGAGTGGATCCAGCACGAGGTCGTAGTCGTGCAGTGCCGTCGCGAAGTCCTGCGTGCGGTAGTCGATGACCTCGTCCGCGCCCAGTGCGCGCACCCAGTCGACGTTGTCGGTGCTGGTGGTCGTGGCGACGTGCGCGCCGAGGTGTTTGGCGAGCTGGATCGCGATCGAGCCGACGCCACCGGAGCCGGCGTGGATGAGCACCCGGTCGCCCGGTCGCACGTCGGCCTTCTCGACCAGCGCCTGCCAGGCGGTGAGGGTGACCAGCGGCAGCGCGGCGGCCTCGGCCATCGACAGACCGGCCGGCTTTCTCGCCACCTCGTCCTCGTTGACGGCGACCAGCTCCGCGAACGCGCCGGTGTTGGCCTTGCCCAGGCTCGCGTAGACCTCGTCCCCCGGGGCGAAGCGGCGGACGGCCGAACCCACGGCCGTGACCACGCCGGCCAGGTCGCGGCCGAGCACGAACGGCGCTTTGAAGGGCAGGATCAGCTTGAACTCGCCGGCCTTGATCTTGCTGTCGATGGGGTTGACCCCGGCCGCGTGGACCGCGATGAGGACGTCGTGCTCGCCGGGGACCGGCGCGGGCACTCCCCGGCTCGAAGTGGGACGTCCTTGCCGTACTTGTCGACGATGAAGGCCTTCATGACGCGAGGAAGCTCAGCGCTTGGCCGACGAACTGCTCGTGGAACTGGAAGATCCCGCCGTGACCGGCGTCGGGGTAGATGACCAGGTCAGCGTTGGGCAGCCGCCGGGCCAGATCGGCCGAGTTGTTCGACGGCACCATCCGGTCGCTGTCGCCGTTGACGACCAGCACGGGCTGGCCGATGACGGAAAGGTCGGCCGGCGCGTCCAGGCCCCAGCGGTGGATCGCCTTGAGCTGGGTGAGGTAGGCCCGGATGGAGATCGCCTTGTCGCGGTTCTCGGTGCGCTCCTTCAACCGCGCGAGGAACTCCTTGCCTGCCCGGCGCCCGTTGGCGGTGCGGGTGAAGAACAGGAACTGCTTCGGGTCCTGCAGCGTGAGCGCCCCGCGCACGGTGTCGAGGTGCGAGAGCTTGGTGACGTTCTTGATGCCCTCGCCGCCGGCCGGCCCGGTGCCGGCCAGGATCAGCTTGCGGACGAGCGGGGCTGGTCGGCCGCAATCACCTGCGCGATCATGCCGCCCATCGAGAAGCCGAGCAGGTCGACCTGCTCGAGGCCCAGGGCCCGGATGAAGGTGACCGCGTCACTCGCCATGGCCTCGATGGTGTCCGGGG
>CAVPYQ010000019.1:0-99346 GCA_963709985.1 uncultured Actinomycetota bacterium | reverse complement strand
CAACCGCGCTCCGATTTTCCGCCTTCTGCTGGCTCCGCGACGGCAGACGCTGGCGACGGTCCATGGACGACGGGGCTAAGGACGATGTGACCACAGAATTTACAGTGACGACGACGCGCCAGGTCAGGGCGGGTTCGAAGCCGGCGTGGGTGGTTCGGACGGTGGATTGTGGTCCGCGGCGGGCTCGGGGTCATGTGTTGAGCCCCGCGAGTGGCGTGTGTCTGAACGTGATCAACGAGTGTGCTTTGGGTGCGGGGGTCAGGCCGTCGGCGGATCCGTTTGCTACGACGGTGGGCACTGAGCGGGTGTGGCCGGATGGCCGGTGGCTGTATTTGGGTGCGAACTGCAATGCGCGTACTAATCGGCCGCAGTTGACGCCGTTGTTGGTGCGCCAGCAGGTGGAGAAACTCGTGCCGCATCCGGGGATTGGGGTAGCGCCGCCGGGTGGTCGGACGTTGGTGAATCTGCAGACGGTGCTGTGGGCTGATACCCCGCGAGATCGCAGTCTGGGCACGGTGCGGCTGTTGGGTATCTACCGGGTGGCGTTGCGGGTGCATGTGCGGCAGGTGGTGTGGGAGTTCGGCGATGGCGCGTCGGCGAGGACGGGGTCGCCGGGGCGGCCGTATCGGGTGGGTGAGCATTGCGCGACGGTGAGCTGTCCTGGGCACTTCGGGCATGTCTACGCCAGGACGGGGTCGATGACGATCACATCGCGGGTGTCGTGGACCGGGCAGTACTCGGTCAATGGCGGGCGGTGGCAGACGATCGCGGGTGCGGTGACCGGGCCGCAGGCCGCTGCTCAGGTCACGGTCGTGCAAGCCCGCGGTGTCCTCGTTGCCGACCCGAGCCCGCACTGACCCGAGCCGCACTGACCCGACGGCATAACTCGAGCCGGCATTAACCCGAGCTCGCCTGATCCGACGGCACTGACCCGACGGCACTGACCCGAGCCGGCATCTACGCGTCCGAGCCGGCGTTAACCCGAGCACGGACGCCGACCGGCCCCCCAGTTGGCGCTCCACCAACCGGCTTCCCACCAACTGAGCCCGATGTGAGCGCAGGCGCAAAGCCACGTCTGCTGTTGGGGCAGCGAAGCAAGCAGTCCCCAAGACGCTACCCGCTGCACCGGATGGTCACAGCGGGCATCGACACGGCCACCACCAGCGAATGCTAGGGCAGGTCAGTGAAAAGCCAGGCTCAGTTCAGGTGGACAGTCACCGAGAGTGTCTGCGAATCTGCCTGAATGGCGCTGAACTCTACCTCTGCGGTCATCCTCGGCGTACTGCATGACGGTGCCGCCACCGGAGGTGAGATCGTGGCCGCCGCATTGCGCCGCCTGGCCGCCCAGGGTGGCATCACGCGCAGCCAGGTCTATCGCGAGCTACCGGGCCTCGCACGCGACGGATACGTCAGGGCAGGCAAAGAGGGGGTTCGCGCGAGCCACCCTTACTCGATCACCGCCGCCGGGCGTAAGGCGTTTGCGCAATGGGCCAATGGCCCGAACGGCACGGACTCGGTGCGAAGCCTCGCCGTACTCCGGTTGGGCTTCGGGGCGCACCTGACGGCGAGCCAACGCACAGCGATCGTCACTGCTGCGCGCGAGGAGCACCAGGCGGCGCTCGCGGCGCATCGGCGTGACGCCACGGCATTGAAGAAATCCGGCGACATGTATGGCGCGGCCGCCGTCGAGTTTGCGGTGGCGTATGAGCGTGCCCTCATCAAATGGCTCGATTCGATCCCGTGAGCTCTCGATTCGATCCCGTGCGCTGACGGCAAGACCTGGGTCCAAAGCTGGTGGCTCGCGCAATAAACCCTGGCTCGCGGCAGTGACTCGACGTGAATCCGACAGTAACTCGACCTAAATCCGTAAGCCGTGGCTCAATGAGTTGAGTCTGCCCGCCTCGATACCTGTGCATGGCTCGATTCCGTTCTGTCGAGCCGACGGCGACACTAGATTGCGTTGAACCGATGACCGACACGATCTGGCGACCGATCCGAAGACGAACACGAACATGAACACGAAGGCAAAGGCGAAGGTGAAGGTCGAAGCGCTCGCGCATCTGCGGGACATGTGTCTGCGCCTGCCCGAGGCGACCGAACGTCCCAGTCACGGCGAGCCGGCATTCTTCGTCCGCGACAAGAAGTTGTTCGTGATGCTGGATGACGATCACCATGGCAGCGGGCACCTCGCGTTCTGGTGCGCGGCGCCGCCCGGCGCGCAGGAGGCGCTCGTTGCCGCCGACCCGAAGCGTTACTTTCGCCCGCCCTACGTCGGCTCGCGGGGATGGCTCGGCGTGCGGCTAGACGCCGACCCCCACTGGGACGAGATCGCCGAGATCGTGCGTGATGCCTACCGGCAGATCGCGCCGAAGACGCTCGTCGCGCGCCTTGACGCGCAGGGCCGGTAGCCTCGATTGACGTGACCGACGCCCTGACCGAGCTGAAAGAACTCTCCGCGACCCTAGCCAGCATCGAGTCCGTTCTCGACCTGGACAAGCTGCGCGGGGAGGCCGCCGGGCTCGAAAAGCGGGCGTCCGCGCCGGATCTCTGGGACAACCCGGAAAACGCCCAGAAAGTGACCAGCCGGCTGTCCTACGTCCAGGGCGAGGTGCGCCGGGTCGAGGACCTGCGCCGGCGTACTGACGATGCCCGCGTGCTCTGGGACATGGCCGAGGAGGCCGGCGACGCGGGGGAGAAGGCCGAGGTCGAGACCGAGGTCGCCTCGCTGCGCAAGGCCATCGACGAGCTCGAGGTGCGCACGCTGCTCTCCGGCCCGTACGACGCGCGCGAGGCGCTGGTCACGATCCGGTCAGAGGCAGGCGGCGTCGACGCGGCCGACTGGGCCGAGATGCTCCTGCGCATGTACCTGCGCTGGGCCGAGCGGCACGGCTACAAGACCGAGGTGCTCGACACGTCCTACGCCGAGGAGGCCGGCATCAAGTCGGCGACGTTCCAGGTGGAGGCCCCCTACGCGTACGGCACGCTGTCCGTCGAGCAGGGCACGCATCGCCTCGTGCGGATCAGCCCATTCGACAACCAGGGCCGGCGCCAGACCAGTTTCGCGGGCGTCGAGGTATTGCCGGTCGTGGAGCAGTCCGACCACATCGACATTCCCGACGACGACATCCGCGTCGACGTCTACCGCTCCAGCGGTCCGGGCGGCCAGGGCGTCAACACCACCGACTCGGCGGTGCGCATCACCCACATCCCGACGGGCATCGTGGTGAGCTGCCAGAACGAACGCAGCCAGATCCAGAACCGGGCCAGCGCCATGGCTGTCCTGCAGGCGAAACTGCTCGAACGGCGCCGTCAGGAGGAGCAGGCCAGGATGGATGCCCTCAAAGACAGCGGCAACAGCTGGGGAAACCAGATGCGCAGCTACGTTTTGCACCCATATCAGATGGTTAAGGACCTGCGCACCGAGCACGAGGTGGGCAATCCCCAGGCCGTCCTCGACGGCGAGATCGACGACTTTATCGAAGCCGGAATCCGGTGGCGTCGTCGCGGCTGAGCGTTAGACAGAGGACTGGTGGGTAAACTTCGGCGCCGTGATTCGACTCGACCACGTAACCAAGATCTACCCGGCGGGAACCCGCCCGGCGATCGAGGACGTGACCATAGATATCGACAAGGGTGAGTTCGTCTTCCTGATCGGCCAATCCGGCTCCGGCAAGTCCACCGTGCTGCGGTTGTTGCTGCGCGAAGAGCTGGCGAGTTCCGGCAAGGTGTTCGTCGACGGGCGCAACGTCGGGCGGCTGCGCCGCCGCCGGATTCCGGAGCTTCGCCGCAAGATCGGCTGCGTCTTTCAGGACTTCCGGCTGCTTCCCAAGAAGAGCGTCTACGACAACGTGGCCTTCGCGCTCGAGGTGATCAACAAGTCGCAGCGCACGATCCGTCGTTCGGTGCCCGAGGTGCTCGACCTCGTCGGCCTGGACGGCAAGGCCAAGCGCCTGCCCGGCGAGCTGTCCGGCGGTGAGCAGCAACGCGTGGCCATCGCGCGCGCGTTCGTCAACCGGCCGCTCGTCCTGCTCGCCGATGAGCCGACGGGCAACCTTGACCCCGACACCAGTCAGGGGATCATGAGCCTGCTCGAGCGCATCAACCGCACCGGCACGACCGTCCTGATGGCGACCCACGACAACAACATCGTCGACGCGATGCGCCGGCGGGTCATCGAGCTCGACGTGGGCCACATCATCCGTGACCAGTCCCGCGGCGTCTACGGTGTCGGTCGCTGACCCGCCGAGCCGGATCCAACGAGTTAGGAAGTCATGCGCGCCAGCTTCGTGATGTCCGGTGTGGGTCAGGGCCTACGCCGCAACCTGCTGATGTCGGTTTCCCTGATCATGATCACGTTCGTGTCGCTGTACTTCCTCGGCGGGTCATTGCTCAGCAACAAGGAGATCGACAAGTTCCGCACGCAGTACGTCGACAAGCTCAACGTGTCGGTCTTTCTCTGCGGCCCTGGGTCGGCCCACCCGGGCAGCAACTGCACGCACGCAGCGAACGCCGCGGAACGTGACGCGCTAGGCGCAAAACTGCGCGCCGATCCGCAGGTTGCGTCTGCGGTGTACCGCAGTCAGCAGGAGATCTACAACACCAACCGGGAGTTCCTCGGCAGCGGGCCGGCCTCGGATCTGCTGTCGCCCTCGGACTTCCCGAACGAGTACGTCATCAAGCTCAAGGACCTCAAGCACGACTTCGCGGCGGTGAGCGAGCGCTATTCCAAACAACCCGGCGTCGAGGTCGTGCAAAGTGAGGACGTCGGGTTGAAGACGATCCTCGACATCCTCGACTCGTCGCGGGTCGGCGCGCTCGCGTTCGCCCTACTGGTACTTGTGGCCGCGATCCTGCTGATGGTGATCACCATCCAGGTGGCGGCATCGCAACGCCGCAACGAGACCAACATCATGCGACTGGTCGGCGCTTCGCGGTGGATGACCCAACTGCCGTTCGTGATCGAAGCGGTCATCGCGGCGATCATCGGCGGATTGCTGACGATACCTGCGCTGTGGTTCAGCAAACGCTACGTTCTCAACGGCATCTTCTCCGAGCCGGTGAGCCGCAAGGTGCTGCCTGACCTCTCGCTCAACGACGTGCTCATCGCCAGCGGAGCCGCGATCGGCGTGGGCATCGTCCTCGCGATCCTCACCGCCTACGTGACGTTGCGCGCATACGTGCGCATCTAGCGGATGGCCAGTTCGGACGACCGGAACGCGGGCCGCAAGCTCATCGCGCAGAACCGCAAGGCGCGCCACGATTACACGATCCTCGACACTTACGAGGCGGGCGTCGCGCTCACCGGTACGGAGGTCAAGTCGCTGCGCCTGGGCCGGGCGTCGCTGGTCGACGGCTTCGCCACCATCGACGACGGCGAGATCTTTCTGCGCAACGTCCACATCCCTGAATACCTCGAGGGAAGCTGGACGAACCACGAGCCGCGGCGTACCCGCAAACTGCTGCTGCATCGCGGCGAGATCCAGCGGCTGATCGGCAAGACCAAGGAGAGCGGCCTGACCCTGGTGCCGCTGTCGATGTACTTCTCCGACGGCAAGGTCAAGGTCGAGTTGGCGCTGGCCCGCGGCAAGCGGTCCTACGACAAGCGTCAGGACATGGCCCGCCGTGACGCCGACCGCGAGGTACGCAAGGCAATGGGCCGGCGCGCGAAGGGGATGGCCTGAGCGCCACGGTTTTCGCGGCCCAGGCATCCATATGACGACTGACGGCCAAGACCGGATGACGGACGCCGACGTCCCGGCGTGGTGGGCAGCGCTGGGCCTGCCCGGATTGGTCGACGCGCACGTGCACTTCCTGCCCGACCGCGTGATGGCCGCGGTCTGGCGCTACTTCGACGACGCGGCCGAGCACTACGGGGTTGCGTGGCCGGTCGAGTACCGGACGCCGGATGACGAGCGGCTGGCCACCCTCGACGCGCTCGGCGTTCGCGCGTTCCCGGCGCTGGTCTACCCGCACCGTCCCGACATGGCTGAGTCCTTGTCGTCGTGGGCACGCGACTTCGCCGCGAAGACCCCGGGCTGCGTCCCGAGCGGCACGTTCTTCCCGGAGCCGGACGCCACCCGCTACGTGCGCGAGGCTCTCGACGAAGGCACCCGGATCTTCAAGACCCACCTGCAGGTCGGCAATTTCGATCCGCGTGACGACCTGCTCGACGACGTCTGGGGCATGCTCGCCGACGCCGGTGTGCCGGTGGTCGTGCACTGCGGCAACGGGCCGATCCGCGGGCGGCACACCGGGCCGGGCCCGATCGGTGATGTGCTGCGCCGGCATCCCGCCCTGACCGCGGTGATCGCCCACTGCGGTATGCCGGAGTACGCCGAACACGTCACGCTTGCCGAGCAGTACCCGAACGTGCACCTCGACACCACGATGGTGGGCACGCCGTTCACGGAGTCCCTGGCGGCGATGCCGCGCGAATTGCTGCCCCGGCTGCGCGACCTGCAAGAGCGCGTTGTGCTGGGCAGCGACTTTCCGAACATCCCGTACCCGTACGCCGAGCAACTCGCCGCCCTCGAACGCTTCGACCTGGGCGACGAGTGGCTGCGCGCCGTCTGCTGGCACAACGGAGCCCGCCTGCTGCGGCTCTAACTCGCTTTGGCGCAGGAGCCTGGGCTGGTTGGCTGGCCCGCGTGGAGTACCCCGAATACACCTGGCGAGCATTGCGAAAGACCGATACGGAGCAATGGTCGGCCCTCAGCGAGATCGTGGCTGATGCCGACGGCACTACTGAGCGCTACACCGCTGACGATCTCGCCGAGGAACTTGACGATCCGGCAAGTGATCCCGAGACCGATACCCTCGCGGTCGAGGACGAGCACGGCCTTCTCGTCGCGGTCGGGCAGGTGAACTCGCCCGTCCTGCGCGCAGACGGCGCGGTGCGAGCCTCGTTCGTCGGCATGGTGCATCCCGCGCACCGGGGGCGAGGTATCGGATCGCAGTTGCTCGCTCGCCTCGAACGCCGCACTGTGCAGTTGGCCGCGCTGCGCTTTCCCGGCGTACCCGCCGAGCCGGGCACGCACGTGGCCGCACACGTCGACGACGCTCGCCGGCTGCTCGAGGCCGCCGGGTACGGCGCAGTGCGGTATTTCCACGAGATGAGCCACGATCTCGCTGGAGTCGCGGCCGCCCCCGATCCTCGCATCGAGGCGTACCAGCAACGACACGACAGCGAGGTTCATCTCGCGCACTGCGATGCTTTCCAGACGCATTGGGGCTTCGCGCCGCCGGACCCGCAGCGCTGGCGGCATCTGTACACGGGGTCGCGCACGTTTCGCCCGCGCTATTCGCTGGTCGCTGTCGGCGGCGACGGCAGCGTTGACGGTTACCTGCTCACCTACCAGTTCCAACCAGATGAGCTGTGGATCGGCCAGCTCGGCGTCCGGCCGCGGGCGAGGGGCCGAGGCCTGGCGCGCGCATTGCTGCAGCACTCGCTCGCTGGCGCGGCCTGCGATTTCGCATCCGTCAAGCTCGACGTCGACAGTGCGAATGCCGACGGAGCCGGCCAACTGTACGAGTCCGTCGGATTCGTCGCCGAGCGCTCGTCGGTCATCTACCGCAAGGGCGACTGAGTACGGCGGTCAGCGCTCCTTGCGGGCGCGCCGCCGCGCCTGCTGGGCGTGTTCGCGCTCCTCAGCGACCAGCACCCCGTAGGTGAAGCCGTCCTCGCCGCGTTCTGATGCGTCCGACGCGAGCCTGCGCAGCAGTTCCTCGGCGACGACGCTGTCCTGGAACTCGCCGAGAATCTCCTGCAATCGCTTGATCTTCCTGGCGATCTTGGGTGCATCGGGGTCGCCTGCCGCAGTGGCGGCCTCGGCGGCGTAGCGGACGCGCTTGCCGGCCTTGCGCGCGCGATGCATCTGCTCGTCGGTGCTCGACTTGTGCGTGGCGTGGGCAAGCCGCTTGGCGAGCGTCTTCTCGATCCGGTCGACGGCCTCGTGCAGCGTGCTCGCCGGCCGGCCGGCTGCGGCCGTGAATGGCGGATCGTCACGCCAGCGCGTGGCATCGACCAGTAGGTCGGCGTAGCGCGGCGTTGCCATCGCGGTGAGCAGATCCGCGCGCCGCGCCGCGAGGTCGTCGCTCAGGTGCTTGTCGATGTGCTCGGCGATCGGGCCGACGACGAGGTCAGCGGGCAGGTCGGCGATTGCGGCGGCCAGTCGGGCGCGCAGCACCTCCAGGTCGCGGACCTCGCCGAGCGTCGTCGCGTACCACTTGAGCTCGTCCTCGAAGGCGACGGCCTGCTCGGCGTCGAAACAATGCTCGAACGTGCGCAGCGTGCTGCGCAGGCGGCGCGACGCGACGCGGGTGTCGTGGATGGATTCCTCGGCGTCGCGGATGATCGCGAAATGCCCGGCGACCAGGGCGTCGCACTGCTGGCCGATGTAGTCGACGAGCACGGCGCCCGCGGAGGTCCTGGGTGTGCCGACCCCCTCGTTGCCGACTCCGACCAGGGCGCGGGCCAGCTTGGACCGGCTGGTGGACGGGTAGGCACCGGCAGCACGCAGCGTCTGCCCGATCGCCGCGAGCAGGTCGAGTGACCCGGCCGGTCCGAGCTCGACCTCTGCCTCATGCCATCGCGGTGCGCGCGCCGTCGCGCCGAGACTGACGGCGCGCACGTCGTCGTGGGCGACCTCGGCAAGCAGATCGCCCTCGGCGGTGACCATCCGGCGCCGGACGCGGGTGACGTCCAGGCGCACCGAGGGCGCCACGGGCTTGTCGCGCACGAACGGACGCAGCAACTCGAGCAGATCATCAGGGACGTCGTCGCTGGGCGGCCAGCGAAGTTCGGTGCGCCAGCTACCGGCCGGGATCTTCAGATGCCAGCCGGTGTCGGCATCGCCGGCCCGGTGCCGAAGTGCGATGCGGTTGCGCAGCAGGTCCTGGTCGTCGGTGTCGTAGTAAGTGCTGGACAGGCTCACCGTGTCCGTGTCGACCCGGTCTGCGTAGTCGCTGAGGTCGGGCATGACGAAATCGGGGGCAATGTCGTACTTGGTCTCTACCTCGCGCGCCACAGTCGGCTCTTTGGCCACGGACATAGTTGTACCGGTGCGAGATGAGTGACCGGTACCCTGAAGTTGAAAATCAAGTTGTTCCATCGACCAGGGGGTGAATGGTCTCGACTCCGGACGTTGAGACAGGGGAAGCGGGCCGAGGATTGCGTTGCTGACCTCGTTAAAAAAGCGACGCACACAAAATAAGCGCCGATTCCAATCGCGCTGAGTTCGCTCTCGCTGCCTAGGTAGCGAAGTGACTCCGTCAGCCCGGGTTCGTCACCGGCTCGGTTCGCTGGCGTCAGCTAGGTGACTTACCGTCCTCGCCGGTCGCGGGCGTGGACGGGACAACTCACAGCGACTGGGCCCGTCACATCGGCTTGTGTGCAAGACCGATGGGGCCGAGTAGCGACAACGCACACTGCGCCCGGAGAAGCCCTGTTGAGGCGACGGAGGACGCGGGTTCGATTCCCGCCACCTCCACGTACGTAGGGGTGTTCGCGAAATTCGCGGGCACCACTTCGCGAAGTTCGGGGCCGTCAACACACCTGCCGGCCCCGCTCGGATTTCCCCGCCGTGGCTTGCTCGCGCGGAGCCGTCTCAGGCCGCCCGCGCGTAACGCCGACACAAGCCGCACCAGACCCGCGTATCGGCGCTGAGCCGGCGCGACGAGCTCTGATTCAGGGTCCGCCGCGCCAGTGATCGATGCGGTCGTGGTCGGGCGTGAAGCCGTGCTTGACGCCCCAGAGCACGGCCTGGGTTCGGCTGGCGACATCGATCTTGCGGTAGATCGTTCGGATATAGGACTTGACCGTGTTGGGGCTGAGAAAGGTCAGCTCAGCGACTTCGGCGTTGTTCTTGCCCTGCGTGATCAGAGCGAGGATTTCTGACTCGCGGTCGGTGAGCCCTTCGTGACGTCCGGGCCAGTCCAGACCGGTGACGGCCCGAGCCCGTCGCGGTGGGTCGCTGATCACCGTCTCGCCGGCATGGATGGCTTCGAGCGCGGTGACGAGGTCGCGGGCCGGCAGGGTCTTGGACAGGTAGCCGTGCGCTCCCTGTCGACGGGCATGGTCGATGAGGTCAGGGTGGAAGTTCCAGGTGTAGACGACGACGCGGTGTGCGTGCGGGCTCTGGATGAGGACGTCGATCTCGCTCCGGTCGGATTCTGCCTGGGCGAACGAGTCGTACAACGCGATGTCGACGGTGTCTTCGAGTGGCTTGTTGGCGTCGATCTCGGCGACAAGGACGCGGTCGCGGTATGGGTCCAACATGTTGGCGACGCCGGTGAGCACGACGTCGTAGTCGTCGATCAGGGCGATCAGGATCGGTGACGACGCTGCGGGCATGACCGCGACGATAAACCTCCCTAGGGGTGTATTGCACCAGCCCTAGGGGTGTTTGAGTCGAGGGGTCAGCAACGCAGTGCGGCCCACGGGGGCAGCGGCGTTACACCGCACGTCGATGGCGTGCCCAACCGAAGGGTTCCTCATGGTCGGACTCATCATCAGCCTCATCGTCATCGGACTCATCGCCGGAGCGGTAGCTCGTCTGCTCATTCCCGGCCGGCAGGACGTGGGCGTCCTGATGACTATCGTGCTCGGGATCATCGGCTCGTTCGTCGGCGGCTTTCTCGGCTACGTCATCTTCCACAAGGACGCCCAGAACGGCTTCTTCCAGCCGTCCGGCATCATCGGATCGATCATCGGAGCCGTCATCGTGCTGCTGATCTACACCCGCGTCGGACAGCGGCACACCGTCCGCCATTGATCGCCGGACCAGGAGTTGATCACCGGGTCGTTCGGGCTCGGCCGCCGCCCCGATCGGCCCGAACGACACGGTGATCCGGCAAGCCGCTGAAAACCGCCATCGCCGCGCCCCGCTGCCGGCGATCGACAAGACATAGGACACGTCGTCACGGTTCGCCACGGTGCGGGTCTGCACCCGGCGTTCGATGGCTCGACGGGTCGGCGCTGGCTAGTACTCACAAGCCTGTGACGTGACTGAGATGGCTGTCCGGGCTGAGGCTGGGCCGCCTGGGCCCTTGGCCAGCCATCTGAGTAGGTATGGAAATCGCAGTTCGGAGGTGTCCACAATGACTGACACCGAGCTAGAGACGCTTGCCGCAGACAGTGTCGGCAACGAGTTAGCGAGGGCTCACGACAAGATCTCGAACCTCGAGACCGCGTTGATGTCCAGCCGCCGTATCGGCATGGCGATGGGCATCCTGATGGCGCAGTTCAAGATCCGCCCGGAGCAAGCGTTCGACATGCTCCGGGACGCGAGCCAGACGCAGAATCGCAAGCTGCGCGACCTGGCCGAGGATGTCATCCTCACGGGGACGCTGGAGCCCGGCGGGCCCGACCCGAGCTAGACAGACGCGCGGCCTGCTGTTCGTGCGGTCGAGACCTTCGCATCTCAGGTCGCGGTGCGGGCCCCGATCAGTCTTCCGGGCGGCCAGTCAAGACAGGATGTGTCCATGACGGCGTACTGGATCAACACGTTCATCGACATCAGCGACGAGGCCAAGCTGGCTCGTTATGTCGAACTGGCCGGCCCGGCCATGCGCGCAGCGGGTGGACGCTTCCTCGCGCGCGGCAACCCGGCATACGTCTTCGAGGGCGGGACGGCTCTGCGCACGACGCTCATCGAATTCGAGACGGTCGAGGCAGCTGTGGACGCGTACAACAGTTCCGAATACCAGGATGCGCTCCGCGCACTTGGCGACGGCGCGCGTAGGGAGATACGCATCGTCGAGGGGATCTGAGGAGGACCACCCGGAGCCCGCGTCGTCGACGGGTCAGACGAACGGGGAAGGATCGCCGGCGCCGACGCGCACAACCTCGGGGTATCCCTGAGATAGGTCGACGACAGTGGTCGGCACGGTCCCGCACGGGCCGGAGTCGATGACGGCGTCGATCTCGTGGTCGAAGCGGTCCTTGATGGTCCAGCCGTCGTTCATCGGCTCGTCCTCGCCGGGCAGCAGGAGTGTGCTCGACACCAGCGGCTTGCCCAGTTGGCGAAGGAGGGCACGCACGACCGGGTGATTGGGGATGCGCACGCCCACCGTGCGCTTGCGCGGATGAGCGAGGCGCCTGGGTACCTCGCGGGTCGCGGCGACGATGAACGTGTACGCCCCCGGAGTAGCCGCCTTGATGGTGCGGAATTCGGCGTTGCCCAGTTGGACGAACTCACCGAGTTGCGCGAAGTCCGAGCACACCAGCGTGAAGTGGTGGCGATCGTCGAGGTGGCGGATCCGACGGATCCGGTCGGCGCCGGTGCGGCTGTCCAGCTCGAACCCCAGCGCGTAGCAGGAATCGGTGGGATATGCGATCAACGCGTCATCGCTGAGCATGGCAACGACCTGGGCCACCGAACGCGGCTGCGGGTCGCGGGGATGCACGTCGAAATACCGCGCCACGATCGCAACCCTAGGCCTTCGGAATCCCGACCGCGGAACGACCGCGGCTGTCTCGACGCAAATGACCAGCCAGCTGCACACGGCCCTGGCGACGCGATCCCGTCCGGGCTGACTCAATCCTGCTCCGGCCACCTCCGTGTCCCCCGGTTGGGGGACGGCGGGTTCGGACGTGCGCTCACCCGGTTGGTCGACGGTGAAGGGGCGGCCGAGAAGCGAGGGTGAATGCGCAATCAAACCTTCGTGAGAGGAACGAACCAATGACCAGGACAGTCAAGAAGGCCGGTCGCGGCCTAGCGGTCAAGCTGATCGGCGCCGGAGCGTGCGGCACCCTGCTGGCCGGCGTGGGTACGGCGGCGGCGCTGGCTGCGCCGGCCCCGGACGCGCCCAAAGCGACCGCAGCGAGCGGCACCTTCGACATCGACCAGATCACCAACCTGACTCCGTACACCTGGAACTTCAACGCGTCGATCAGCTCGAAGGGTGACATCTTCCAGGTCGCACCGACGCAGACGGTGGCGCCGGGGCAAACCGCGACCTGGAGCATGATCCCGGCGCAGAAGGGCGACAAGTTCTTGTGGTGGACGTTCACCGACGACCAGGGCGTACAGCACGGGGTATGTGCGCAGGATCTGCAGGACGACACGGTGGCCACCGACGCCGACGACATGAACGGACCGACGGAGTCGACCGCGTTCCACATGGCCGGTGACCCGGACGGCGTGGCGCGGCACGTCGACGCGGTGTGGAACACCCCGGCCACGATCACCATCGACGCCGGCAAGGACCCCACGGCCGCGGCTCAGATCGTGAACAGCGAACTGCCCCGGGTGCCGGTGGACCAGATCAGCTGGACGCCGAACGCCGATGCCAAGCCGACTTTCACCTACAGCGACAAGACCCGCGCCACCAGCACCGTGGCCAACTACAGCTCGGCTGCGGCCACGATTGACAAGGGTCAGGAGACGACCAAGGGCGACTCCACCTCGCTCGGTGAGGAAGTCACGGCGTCGGTCAGCTCGAAGGCGTTCGGCGTAGCGGCCAAGGACGCGGCCAGCTTCACCCACGATCAGGAGTGGGGCACCTCGGACTCGGTGAACGTGAATATCGACACCGACATCGATCCGGGCCAGGTCGGCTGGATCGACAAGGTGGTCACCACCGCCCACCTGACCGGGCACCTGGTGTTCACCACGCCCGAAGGCACGACCTTCGACATCAGCAACGTGACGATCTCCAAGGGCGACCTGATCAACCCGGACGGTGGCATTCCGGCCGGCATCGCCTTCAGCCCGAACGAGGAGCCCATCGTCGGCCCGCCGGCCAAGAGCTGATCGGCCGCTCATCCGCCGGCCGCCATCGAACCCCGAACAAGAAACACAGCTGACCCGGTCGTACCCGCGACCGGCCAAAACTACGAACAATCAAGGAGCAGTCATGAACATCCGCAAGATCGCCATCATCGGAACCGCAACCGCCATCGTCGCCGGCGTCGGCGCCGCCTCGATCGGGGTCGCCGCCGCCAACACGACCTCGACGCGAGGCCTGGACGCGGCCCCTGGCCAGATCACCGTGATCAACGCGGCCACAGACCCGCAAGGCGCGGTCGACGCGCTCAAGCTGTACGACGACGCCACCGACCGCAGCTTCACCCCGACCGGCACGCCGACCTTCTCGCAGACCAAATGGGGCCCGGTGACCGACATGGACGGCAACCCGGCGCCGGTCGTGATCGGCAACTCGAAGACCAAGCAATCGGTGACCGAGCGGCTCGAGATCAAGCACGAGACGTCCTCCAGTTGGTCGCTGGGCGGATCGATCGAGACGTCGATGGGCTTCGACCTGGCTGAGCTCGTCGATGCCGAGCTCAGCGTGAAGTTCACCGCCAACCACACGTGGGAGTCCAGCAGCGCTGACACGCAGGGCATCTGGGTGACCGCACTGCCGGGCAAGACGGTGTGGATCGAGGCCTCGACCAGCACGGCCAGCTACACGGGTGACTTCGAGTTCACCAGCAACGGGGCGCGCTACGAGGTCGACAACGTGACCATCACCCAGCCGGCGTCGCCGACCACGGACGCGATGGCCGTGACCAACTACCGGGTCATGGAGGTCAACTCGGGCCAGATCGGCCTGCCGGCCAACACCACCGGTGGGCTCAAGACGTTGAACGCCCTGCCCCGGCTCGGCGCCTACATCGCCGCCGGACACTGAGTACCGCACGCACAACTCAAGATCCAAACCAACCGGTATCGCCGCCGACATGTCCGTCGGCGGCGTTGCCATATCAAAGGCCAGACCGCCTGATACCGAGAACCTGACCGACATCGCTGACAGCCTCAGCTCCCGAGGGGCGTGGGCCCACGCCGGCTACCTACCCGGCGAGCGGATCTTCGGCTTGTCGACGCTGCCCGTGACATCAGCGTTGCTGGGCACGCTTCGCGACGATCCCCAGCTCCGCGTGACGCCCGGCAGGCTGAAGGTCGCGGTCGAAGCCTTTGATGCTTGCCGCGTCCACAGTGGACGGTCACCGCACGGCGCTCGGCCAGCCGCGTTCGCGGGATCCGCACAGGCCGTGGTCAGACATCCGCGGGTGCCTGACCATGATCGCCGCGTGCAAGTCATCCGTCGCTTCTACGCAGTGCTCCAAACTTGGGTCCATCGGACCGAGCCGCGACGAGAGCGAACTCCCGCTTCGACCAACCGCTTTGCGAATGTGGTGTAGGCGAACGACTCAGGTTCGGGTGTCGGCAGACGATCCCACAGGTAGGAGAGGGGAGATCTCATGTTCGCGCAGATCGTCTTCGGCTTGATCTTGGCCTGGCTCGGCTACACCACGTGGACACACCTCAACAATGAAAGGGTCGGCAAAGCGCGCTAAACCCGCACGGCAAGCCACTCTGGCTTAGTGGCGTGCCCGAGCGGTCCCGGCGCTGCATCCGGCTCGCGTCGACCATTGACAACACCTCGACTTCACGTATATTTCATGTGAACCACTGCGGGTAGGGGCGGGCAGGCCGGGGAATCATCTGGGCTCAGCGGACGGTGCGTGGATTTCACCGCGTCGGGTCTTGGGAGACCTCGGCCTGCATCAATCGAACGGACCGCGCGGGGCGTGCTTGCACGACCACGTGACCAATCTGTCGCCCGCTGAGCACGCGCACACGTTCCGGGGGAAACGGGGGCAGGCCATGACACAGACCGTGGCCCATCAGCCCGACTCGAGTCAGCGCGCCGTATCGGCGCCGCGTCCCGAGTGGCGAATTGACTACTCGATCTGCACCTGCGAACGCAGAGAGGACGACTGCGTGCACTGCGGCCTCAGCGGCACTGATGCCCATCACCGTGGCCGATGCCACGCCCGTCTGCCGCACTGAGCGCCCGACCGCAGCGTCGCGGTGGGGGGCGCGGCCTACGGCGGCTGGCGATTCCCCTGGGCGAAACTCGGGTGATCTCAAGACGCGTCCTTACTGCGTGGTCGAGCCGCGCCCGCGCCGGCTGAAGCGTGCTGGGGTGAATGGCGCGAGAAGCGGATCGTCGCTGCCGTCGAGCAGGTCGGCGACCGCCTTGCCGGTGACGGGGGCGAGCGTGATCCCGAGCATCGCGTGGCCCGTGGCGAGGAAGGCGTTGCCGGTGCCTGGGATCGCACCGATGACCGGTAGGCCGTCGGGCACCATCGGTCGCAGACCGGCCCAGGCGTTCTGCGGCGTGGCCCAGTCGCGGAGGTACCGGCGAGAGTGGCGCTCGAGCGCAGCGAGACGACGCGACTGGAGCCGGGTGTCTGCGCCCGTGAGTTCCATCATCCCGGCGAACCGGGTGCGGCCGGCCATCTCGGTAACGGCGACTTTGGCTTCCAGGAGGTAGAGCGGACGGCGCGGTTGCTGGGGCAGCGCGATGCTGAAGCTGTATCCCTTGCCGGCCTGAAGGGGGAGCCGATATCCGAGCTTTCGGCACAGCGGGGCCGACCACGCTCCCGCCGCGATGATGACCGCGTCTACGGCCTCGGCTGAGCGCGAGGTCTGAACGGACGTCACTGCGGCACCGCGCCGGATGAAGCCGATCACCCAACGATCGCGGTGCACCGCTACCTCGTGCGCGGCCAGCCAGGATTCGAGCCCGGCGAGTAGTTGCTGAGGATCAAGATGCTGGTCGCCGCCGAGATGGAAGCCCGCGACGATCTCGTCGGACAGAGCCGCATCGGCGGATCGTGCCGCGTCGCCGTCGTCGATGCGGGCCGGGACGTCGTAGCCGTGTCTGCTCAGGACACTCAGGAGCGCCAACTCCTTCTCGACGGCTGCCCTTGTCGTCCCGACGAATTGGATGCCTTGCGCGTGCAGGGTGCAGTCGACTCCGGACGCGACGAGGTCGCGAAAGCTGTCGGGTGCGTCGAGCGCGAGCTCGAGCGTCGCCTCGGTCCCGCGGCTGTTGGCGACGGCGCTGCAGTTGCGGGCAAACGCGATCAGCCACGGCAACAGTCCGAACGACGGTCGCATGCGGAACGGAGCACCGAGCGTGAGCAGCGACCGAACGCCGTACCAGGGAACTCCAGGCGCGGGCACCGGAGACGAGAGCGCGGGAACAACCCATCCTGCGTTGCCCCAGGACGCGCCGTCTCTCGCGGGCGCACCGTCGAGGACGACGACGTCATGCCCTCGTCGGCGCAGCGACCAGGCCGTACACAATCCGACGGCTCCGGCGCCGATGACTGCCACTCGACTCATGAAAGCGCCACCTCAGGGCGGGGTCCCTTCATCCGTACGTGCTTCGCCGTGGTCGTTGCGTCATCCTGCCGGGTCGGGGGCGCCGACGGTCAGGCCCAAAGCCTCGCTGGGCGCACCGGCAGTTGCATCGTGGGGTGGCACCAACCTGGCGCTTGAGCATGGTGCACCTGGCTAACGCGGCGGGTGCCGCAATGCGGTTACGGTCGAGCGCGTGAAACGTACGGCGGTCGAGCTTCGCCGGATCTCAATGGCGCTGCTCGCCCCGTTCCGGCGTCCACAGCCATGTCGGAACTGGTGATGCTGGACGAGAGGGACGCCGCCTGTCGACGGGTCGTCGTGGGGCCTCGATGGCGATGACCTTGACGGCGATCAACCGCTACCCGGTGAAGTCCTGCCGCGGCGAGGCGCTGCAGACGGCGGTTATCGAGCCGTGGGGATTGGCGGGCGACCGGCGCTGGATGCTCGTCGACGAATCCGGCGAGGTGGTCACGGCGCGCAAGGTGCCGCGCCTGCTGGGCGTCGTGCCGCAGCTCGTCGACGGCGGTGTCGCACTGGCGGCACCGGGCCACCGTGAGCAGACCGTCGCCAGGCCGACCTCGACGGCGACGCTGGTCACCGTCCACGGCAAAGGCCCGTACCCGGCGCGGCTGGCCGACCCCGGCGCACACGCGTGGTTCAGCGCCGTCGTGGGCCGGCCGGTGCGGCTGGTCTTCCAGGACGACGCAACCACCCGCGAGCCGGATCAGCGCTTCGCGGCGCCGGGCGATCACGTCTCGCTCGCTGATGCCTATCCGATGCTCGTCGCCACCGAGGAATCGCTCGCGCAGCTGAACGAATGGATCGCGCAGGGGCCGCTCGCCGGCGAAGGCCCGCTGCCGATGGCTCGCTTCCGTCCCAATCTCGTCGTGTCAGGAGTCGGCGCAGCGTGGGCCGAGGACGGCTGGCAGCGAGTGCGCATCGGCGACGCCCTGTTCCGCAGCGTCAAGGGCTGCGACCGCTGCGTTCTCACCACGATCGACCCGACCACCGCGGCGCGGGGCAAGGAGCCGATCGCGACGCTCGCTCGGTACCGGCGTTGGGACAGGAAGACGTGGTTCGGCATGAACCTCATCCCCGATTCGCCCGGAGCAGTGCTGTCCGTGGGCGACGAGGTCGAGGTCCTGGAGGCCGTGCCTGCGTCGGACGGTCCGCCGCGGTAATCAGGCAGGCGCGCTACCTCATCGCCCCTCGTCGCCCCGAGGCGGCCGTACCGGCGCCGGAGCGCTCGATCGCCGCAATGCTGCCGCCAAGGTAGGCGTCGACGACTTGCGGGTCGGTGCGTACGACGTCCGGCGGGCCTTCGGCGATGAGATTCCCGTCGGCCATCGCGATGATCCGATCCGAGATCCCCATGATGAGCGGGATGTCGTGCTCGATGACGACGAGCGTCAGGGCGAGCTCGCGCTTGAGATCGACGAGCAGGTGCCCGAGCGCTTCGGTCTCGCGCTGGGCGACGCCGCTGGACGGCTCGTCGAGCAGCAGGCAGATCGGCTGCAGCGCCACGAGGCACGCGATCTCGGTGATGCGGCGGGTGCCGGTCGACAGTTCCTGAACCTGCTTGTCCCGATAGTGATCCAGCCCCATCGCGGAAACCAGTGCACGCGCCTGCCGTTCCTTCGTCCGCTCGCCGAGTTTCACACCCAGGGTCGACATGAGGAATCCGGTCGGCCGCACCCGCTCGAGCGCGAGCATGATCGTCTCTTTCACGGTCATCGTCGGGAACAGCGCGGCATCCTGGAACGACCGGATCAGACCGCGCCGCGCCCGCCCCTCCGGTCCGACCTGGCTGATGTCTTCACCGTCGAAGAACACCTGGCCCGTGTCCGGCTTGGTGAAGCCGCCGAGCATCTCGAAGGTCGTCGTCTTGCCGGCACCGTTCGGGCCGATGAGGCCAACCGTCTCACCGGCCCGTACGACGAACGACACGCTCCGCACGGCCTGTACGCCGCCGAAGCTCTTGCTGAGATGGCGCGCCTCGAGCCGGGTCGTGCCCAGCGAGGGAGCCGATCGCGAAGGCACCGTGTCCGGCTCGCTGACGCGCAGGGCGCCGACACGCACACCCTCTGCCGTCGCGGTGGTATCAACCGTGTCGTCACCGGCGAACAGCGGTTCGGGATCGATGCCGTGCCGGCGGGCGATGAACTTCACGATCCAGTCGCGGATCGGAGCGACGACCTGGATCAGACCGCCCGGCTTCCACAGGATGAGCAGCAGCGCACCGAACTTCGTCGCGGCCAGCCCGATGTTGCCGATGTTGAGCAGCGGCACGCCGAGTACCCAGACCGCGCCCAGCACCGGTCCGATCAGCACGGACACGCCACCGAGCACGGTCATGACGACGACGTCGATACTCGCGGACGCCGGGAACGTCCCGGCGCTGATGATGGACAGCGAGTGGCCGTACGTCGCGCCGCCGATGCCCGCGATGAACCCCGCGATCAGATAACCCTGGATCTTGACGAGACTCGCCCGCACGGTGAACGCGCGCGCGTTGTCCTCGTTGTCGCGGATGGCGACGAGCAGGCGCCGGAAGCCGCTGCGTCTGATGTTTCGCGCCAGGACCAGGGACAGGACGAACAGCACCAGCGCGAAGTAGTAGTACTTGCGGCCGGTGTCGAGCGGGCCGTTGACCGGCCAGCCGGCGGTCGGTCGGCCGGGGTCTCGACCGTCGCCGAGCATCCACGGTTGCGTGAGCAGCCACGCCGGGGCAGCGAGCGCGAAGCCAAGCGTCGTGACCGTGAGCATGAGGCCACGTATGCGCAACGCGGGCAGGCCGATGACGACCGAGACCAACCCTGCGCCGAGGCCGGCGAAGAGCAGCGCGAGCGGGAAGTTGCCGATGCGGCTCGACACCTTGTAGGAGACGACCGCGCCGATGGCGGCGATGGCGAACTGGCCGAGCGTCAGCTGCCCACCGAGGCCGGTCAGGACACCGATCGACAGGCCGACGATTGCGAAGGCGATGATGCCGGTGAAGGTCACCGACAGGCTGTTGGTGATGAACAGCGGCAGGATCGCGAGCACCGTGATGATCAAGATGGTGACGATCGGGCCCAGCGCGCGGACCGCCCAGAGATTCTGCAGCTTGTCCGGGATCGGGCGCAGACCCTGCACCGCGGCCCAACTGCCCTTCTCCTCGTCGCGGCCGCCGCGCTTGCGCTGCAGCAACAGCGCGACGAGGACGATGACGAACATCGTCACCTCGACAAGACCTGACTGCGGATAGTTCCACAGCAGTAACTGCTCGAGGATGCCGAGACCGACACCGGCGGCGAGAGCTATCGGCAGGCTCTGCATCCGCGCCGATGACAGCGGCGGTCATCGCGCGCAGCAGCAGCGCGGGACCGAAGCTGTCACCGCTGATGAAGCCCTGCGTCGGTGCGGTGAGGATCGCGGTGAACGCCGACAACGCACCGGCGATGGCCCAGGCGAGTGTCGACATCCGACTGGCGAAGATGCCGGACATCCGCGCCGCTTCCGGGTTCGCGGCCGCCGCGCGGATGGCGAGACCGAATCGCGACCGCTTGAGGAACAACGCGATCGCGAGAACGAACAACGGCGACAGGATCAACATGCCCGAGTAGGCCGGCGTCACGCGCAGCGCGCCGACGTTGAAGGCCGGCAGCCACGACGGCTGCGGATACAACGCTCCCGCGGACGCGGTGGAGTTGATGATGGCCGCGAAGATGACGAGGAACTGGCCGACGCCCAGCGTCGCGACGATGGACATGAGCCGCGGTGCGTTGCGCAGTCGTCGTACGACGCCGGTCTCGGCAGCCGCGCCGGTCGCCGCGGCCACGATCAGCGCGATCGGGAACGCGACCCAGTACGGGATGTGCCACTTCACCGCGGCGACGCCGAAGAACGCCGATCCGAACGCGCCGATCTGCCCGTGGGCGAAGTTGATGATGCGGTTGGTCCGGTAGATCAGCACGATGCCGACCGCCAGCAGGCCGTAGGTCAGGCCGATGATCGTGCCGAGCAGGATGACCGGCAACGGTGTCGATGCATGGACGACGTCGTGCTGGTCGAGGATCGCGAACAGGATCTTCGCGAGTACGACGGCGACCGCGAACGCCAGGACCTGGAGCAACGGCTTGCGGGCTCGCCGGAGAACGTGCCGGCCGGCTGCCCGCGGATCCCTCGACGGCCTCGAGCGCATCCTTGTCCGGATCGAGCAGCGCCGTCATTGCGCCGCTCCCGCGCCCTGCAGGAAGACCGCGCGCAGCAGGTCGTCGCGGGCCAACAACTCGTCAGCGCGGCCGTCGAAGCGCATCTCGCCCTTTTCCATGAAGTACGCGTGGTCAACGAGGTTGAGCGCGATGTTCACCGACTGCTCGACGAGCACGACGGCGGTGCCGTCGGCGTTGATCCGCCGGACCATGTCGAGGAGCTGACCGACGATCACCGGGGCCAGGCCGAGCGACAGCTCGTCAATGAGCAGCAACCGCGGCCGGAGCATCAACGCCTTGGACAGCCCGAGCATCTGCTGCTCGCCGCCGGACAGCGTCGAGGCGAGGGAGTTGCGGCGCTCGTGCAGTCGCGGGAACGCCTCGAAGCACGTGTCGATCGCGCGATCGACCGATCCACGTTCCTTGGCCATCGTGTAGCCGTAGCTGCGCAGGTTCTCGACGACGGTCATCGGCCCGAAGACCGCGCGACCACCGGGGATCTGCGTGATGCCCAGCCGCAGCCGGCGTTCGGCGTCGAGATAGGTGATCTCCTGGCCGCGATAGCGCACGCTGCCCGCGGTCGGCAGGCCGATCCCGGAGATGACCTTGAGCAACGTCGACTTGCCGGCGCCGTTGACGCCGAGCAGTGCGACCATTTCACCGTCGTCGACGGTGAAGTTCACGTCGAAGAGGACTTGCAGCTGGCCGTAGGAGAAGTCGACGCCGCGGCAGGCGAGCATCGGCAGGTGCCCGCCGCCGAGCCTGATCCGGCGGATCTCCTCGTCCTCGAGAACCTCGTCGATCATGCGGTCGAGGTCGTTCTCGATGAGCTTGCCCGCACTGGCGATGATGAGTGCGCCGAGGACTCCGGGGATGGCAATGGCGACCATCGTGCCGGCGATCCCGTACTGGTCCTCGACGCCGCCGAGGAGCAGGGCGCCGACCAGGCCTCCGATCGCGACGAAGATCCCGGCGAGCGCCTGGGCATGCGGTCGCATGTGTGACGGGATGATCGAGAGCAACGAGATGCCGAGCATCGGTTGCAGGAGCCCGATACAACCACCGGCGATCCCGAAGCAGATCAGCATCGGCACGAATACCGGCATGAGCCCGCCGACCGCGATGAAGACGACCGCCCCGGCCAGGAGGAAACCGGCCGCCCGGAGCACCCGCGCCGGCGACGCCCGGAACTGCTTCTCGCCGCGGCCGCCGTAGATGGCCAGGGCGACGACGCCGATGGCGTAGAACACCGCGAAGAACAGGCCGCGTTGCCCGGGCCGAGATTCCAGCGTTGGTCGAGGAAGACCGAGATGAAGGTGCCGAGCGGCACGGTGAGAATGCCGAACACGGCGAACCCGGCGTAGACCCTCCGGTTCGTCGGGATGAGCAGGACGCGGCGGCAGATCTCCCAGAAGCCGAGCGCGACGTCCTTGGCCGACAGGTCATCCGTCGTCGCCTCGCCGTGCTCCTGATGGACGCTGGCTCGCAATTGCTCGGTGTCCCACTTCCCGAAGCCGGGATCGCGCAGCCCGAGGGCGCACAGGGTCATCAGGATCGACGTCAACCCCAGGGCCAGGAAGACACCGCGCCAGGTCAGGTCGGCGACGGAGGCGAGGACGGCCACCAACAGGGGCGCGAGCGCCTGGCCGAAGGTGCCGATCGCGCTGTACGCCGACAGTGCGCGTACGCGCGCGGCCGGAGGGTAGCTGTCGACGACGAGCGGCGCATGCAGCGCGACGACCGACCCGGTGGCCAGACCGTCGAGACAGAGGATGACGATGAGGCCGACCAGCGAGGTGACGAATCCGGTCGTCAACGTGATGACGCTCCACACGAGCCCGGTGACGATGCAGAGCATCGCCCGCCGTGTTCGGGACTGGGACAGCCGCGCTATCGGCAGCGGTGCCACCGCGATTGCGAGCTGATACAGCGCGCGCGCTCCGGCGATGGCGGCGATCGAGATGCCCAGCGTGCGGCTGATCTCCGGCGTGAGGACCGTGAACGCATAGCTCTGGTTGGTGGCAGTGATGAACAGCAGGCCCAGGGCGACGACCGGGTAGTAGCTCAGGTCGTGCTCGCGGACCAGCGTCCGGAAGCTCTCCGTGTTCTCGTCGCCGGTTACACCGAGCGTTGCGCGTGCCCTGCTCGCGCAGTGCCGCGCTCGTCTGCTCGACGTCCTCGAGAGCCGCCTCTCCGTTGGCCACCGAATCCCCGCGTCCACCGACTCCATCGAGTCCGACACGTCAGACACCAACCTTCCGAACGCGGACGTCGAGCTCCCAGGCAGACTCACCGATGCGATGTCCGGAGGTGTCCATGAGCACGATCGTGATGGTGTGCAGTTGCAGCTTTTCCTTGTTTCCGCTGATGTTCGCGATCACCGGAATCTCGATCGACGGGTCCGTCGTCGTGTAGACGTCGTGGTCGGCGAGGTAGTCCTTGTCCGGGCAGCTCGGCGACCGCTGGCAGAACGGAGTCGCCCTTGGCCACGTCGTCCATCGTGTGGCCAGGCTTGATCGGTGTCTGATCGACGAAGACCGCGAAATAGCCGGCATCGTGGGACGACGGCTCGCTGCCCTGCGCTGCGATCCGGAAGTCGTCCATCCTCCAGGTGATCGTGACCGGCGGGTGCACCGTCGACCGGGCCTCGGGGCTCACGAAGTGCAACCGCTTGTCAACGCGGAAGTTCAAGTCCTGCGGATGGGTCAGGCCACACCCAGCCAACGTGAGCACGGCGAGAAGTCCCATCGCGGCGCGCGTAAGCCTGCGTCCGTCAGCCAATATGTGTACCTCCACGTCGCTGGGGGCGCCGCATCGTCCAGACTGGGCGCGGCAGTGAGCCCAGTCGTCGTGCACGCCACCAGGTGTGTCCGCTCCCGAGCGCTCGGTGCTGCATCGTCGTCACTCGACGCATCTCGTCGGGATCTGCGTACCTCATCCACTCACGTATGGACGTACACTATGGCCGTACGCCGGACGGTTGCGCAAGAGCCGCCCGCTAGGCCTCGACGAATCGCAGCTGGAGCTCAGCCACGAGGCGCTCGTCCGGGTCGGCCAGGTCCAGATCGAACAGCTCGGTGATCCGGCGCAGCCGGTATCGGAATGTATTGGGGTGCACGTTGACCCGCGCGGCTGCGGCCGCCATGTCACCGAAGGCGTCGAAATAGGCTCGCAGCGTGGGGATCCAGGCGGTTCCCTTGGCGGCGTCGTGCTCGGCCAGCCGGGTGACCTTTCCTTGGATGAGTTCGGGGTGCTCGGCGGCGAGCTGGCCCAGCCGGTGGACGACGACGCGTGGGCGCATGGTCTCGATCGACGCCACCGTCGCCACCAACGGCCCGGCGTCCGAGCCGAGCACATCGAGCACCTCGTCTGCTTCCCGCCGCGAGCGGCCCGCGACGGCGAGGCCAGCGACGGTCGAGCCGAGGGCGGCGCGCAATGGCAGGCGAAGCGCCTGTCCGGCTCGGTCGACGATCGCGCGGGCGAGCGCGACCGCGGGCTTATCCCCGGCCTCGAGCGGGGTGGGCAGTAGCGCATAGACACGCGACTCGGTGGCGGCGCAGGCGGCCTGACGTCGATACGACTCGCAGTAGTACGCGACGAGATCGGCGACGCGCCGAGCGGCCATGACCGTGGCCGCATCCGAATCGGACCCGACGTGGAACGCCACCACGGTCACGGGCTGGCCGGGGTCGAGTCCGAGGATCGTCGCGGCCTGCTCTCCGCGGTCCACCCCGCCGAGCAGCCGAAGCAGTGCCTCGGCGCGCCGATGCCGTTCGACGTCACCGGCGAAGCGGTGGCGGAGCAGGTGCAGGGCGGCGATGTCGGCCGCCTCGTGCAGCGTGCGCTCGGCCTCCGGCCCGAGCGGCTGCGTGCCCTCGATCACCCAGATGGTGCCGAGCAGTTCACCGCCGGCGCGGACCGCGATCGCGAGCCGGGACAGGCAATCCGGCTCGCCGGCGAGGTCCGGGACGCGCACGACCCCGTCGCTCTGCCAGAGCCGCCGATACACCCCCGCGTCCTGGAGTCGACGGATCGATTCGCCGGGCACGGCGCGGCCGAGAATCGTCTGCTGTCGCGGCCGATCGATCGGGAAGTCGAGGTCGGAGTAGGCCAGCACGCGGCTGGCCGGATCCTCGATCGTCGTCGCACCCCCGACCATCGCCGCGACCGCGTTGGCCAGCGCGAACACGTCGCCGAGCGGAGCGGCCGGTTGGTCCGCGGCGTCGACCGGCGGGGCGCTGGTCACAGTGAGCAAGAACGAGTAGAGCTGCCCCCAGGACGACGCGGGCGGCGCCGACAGCACCGCTACCTCGGCCGTGTGAGCGCCACGTGTCACGGCGTCCTGGAGCGGACCGGCGTACTTCACCACCACCGCCGCCACGTCGGCGTCCACCAGCCGATCGAGCAGCGCGGCCTGCGCCCGGGGTGTGTCGACGCCGACCGCCAAGACGATGGCATTCGCGGGCGGCAGCGACTCGTCCACCGGATCGAGGATGACCGGGTCGCCGACTTGTCGGTCGAGCCCGACCGGGGCCACGAGGACGTCCAGCACCGCCGGGTGCAGCCGGTCGAGGAGCGTACGCAGCGTGCGCCGAGCGACGTCGTCCGCGGCCACGGTCTGTGCGTTCGCCATCTCGTCATCGTGACAGTGGGTCGGCGTGCGCGGCCAGCAGGGCGACGGTGACGCAGAAGGTGCGCTCCGCACTGGTTCGGGCAGCGGACTAGCCCTCCGCCGTGAGTGGTCCCGACGGAACGGCGTCGAGCAACGCTTCGGTGCGCGCCCGGATCGGGGCGGCCATATCCGAGGCGGTGATGATGTAGGGCCGGTCGTGGATGATCGCGTCAATGACGAGTTCGCCCACGACGGACGGCGAAACCCCATGGTCGTGCACCGCGTTGTGTGCCGTTTCCAGGATCGTCGCGATCTTGGCCGAGTGCTCCGGCGCGGTCGCCGGACGCAACCTCTGGCTGTTCTTCACGCCGTCGGTGGCCACCGGCCCGGGGCACAGCACGCTCACACCGATCCCGTGGTGAGCCAGCTCCACGCGCAGCGATTCGCTCAAGCCGACGACCGCGAACTTCGATGCGTGGTAGAGGAAACCTGACCGGTAGAGGAGCGAGGCGTCGTCGGCGAAGAGACCAGCCGCCGAGGCGGTGTTGACAACATGGCCGCCGAGGCCGCGCTTGATCAGGCGCGGCACGAACGCCTGGATGCCGTTGTAGACGCCGCCCGCATTGACGCCCATGACGTGGTCCCACATCGTGTGGTCCATCCGCGACGGCGATACCGAGTCGAGGATGCCCGCGTTGTTCACGACGATGCTTACCGGTCCGAGCTCTGCCTCAACTGCGTCGGCAACTTCGGCGTACCGTCGCCGATCGCGGACGTCGAGAGTGTAGGAACGGGCGCTTGTCAACGCCGACAACTCGGCATCGGCTTGTTTCAATGCCGATTCGTCGAGATCCGCCACCGCAACGGAGACACCCCGGCGGGCGAGCGAAACTGCGATGGCGAGCCCAATGCCTTGCGCTGCGCCGGTGACGAAGGCCGTGCGGCCGGAGAGGGAATCCACTGTTGCCTCCTGACTCGGAGCTGCGCTCTTCCCGCCCGGGGATCGTCGTGTCCGCCAGCCAAGGCGGGTTCTCCTGGTCGGCTCGGTGTTCAGGCAGCCCTTGCGTAACCACTGGCGTACCGCCATAGTGTACGACCATACGTGATCGCGCACGGCGATGTGTCGAGATGAAGGAGACAGGATCGATGATGCGTCTTCGGCGGACCATCCTTGCGGTGAGCTGCGCTGTCGTCCTCGCCGCGTGCGGCGTGCAAAGCAACGGAGGTTCCGGTAACGGCAATTCCGGTGGCAGCGGCGGTACGAAGGCGACCGGGCCGATTCAGGTCGGCGTGCTGATCACCGACACCGCCACCGAGGCCAAGCGGAACGGAGTCTCGATCGTGAGCCCGTTCCGGGACGCGGCACATGCACTGATCGCAGCGGCCAACGGCGCCGGCGGCATCAACGGACGCAAGATCGAGGTGGTCGACGACGCCATCGAGTTCACCAGCCCGAACCACGACACGGCGTTCCAGGCGATCTGTCAGAAGTTCACGCAGGACAAGCACGTCCAGGCTGTGCTCTACGACGGCATCATCTACAACCAGAGCTTCAACAGCTGCCTGACGAACGCGAAGGTCCCGATCCTGTACATGAGCGGGACCGGGTCGTCGCCAGTGGGTGACGACACCGATCTCAAGAACAACCCCGGCGTGTTCGTGGTCGACGGGGTGAGCCTCGATCGCCGGCTCAAGAGCATCATGAACAAGGCCCTCGTGTCGAACTACCTGCCGGCCGGCAGCAAGATCGGCGTGGTCATGGAGGACTGCCCGTACGACCAGCGTGCCTACGACAACACGCTCAAGCCCATCGCCGATCAGCACAACGTGACGCTGGTCAAGGGGGGCGTCAAGTGCGCTCACGGCTACGCCGACAACGCGCCCTCCCTCGCCCAGATCCAGAACTTCGCTCTGAAGTTCAAGTCCGAGGGCGTCGGCAGCGTGATGTTCTTGACGACGTACGAGAACGGGCTCGTCTACTACCTCGCGCAAGGGGCACACACGCAGCACTGGACTCCGCAGTACCTGCTCTTCCACCAGCAAGGTAACCCCGACGTGATGAAGATCTACCCGCCGGAGCAGCTCACCAAGATGCGCGGGTTCGGTGGCATCCCCCTCTCGGAGCTGACCAACCCTCCGGCGGCCCCGGCGGCGCAGGCCGCGGTTCAGCAGAAGTGCCTGGCGGACGCACGCGCCAACGGCCAGGCCGCCCAGAAGCTCACCGACCAGATCACGATCTACCAGGTGTGCGATGTCGTCCGGTTGCTTCTTCAGGGGTTGACCAACAGCGGCGGTCAGGGTGGAACGGCCGCCCTCGTGCCCGCGATCGAGAAGATCGGGACGTCCTTCGTCAGTGCGCTTGACCTGAACGGTGCCACGCAGTTCGGGCCGGGGCGGCACGACGGCATGGAACTGACGGCCACGTCCGCCTACGACTCGGGCTGCAAGTGCTTCGAGTACACGGGCGGTCCGGCGTCGGCGACGCCGATCCAGTAAGCACGAGCCGCTCGGCCGGGCCGAGTGCCCGGCCGAACGGCTCCCTTCTGAAGTCTGAGATCTCTCGAAAGGAATGCAACGTGGATACGACGACCGAAGCCTCGGTGCAGGGACACGTCGAGGACGGCTGGGGGAAGGTCGCCGACGCGTTCCGCGCGAACTTCGAGGGGAGTCCCGGTGAGGTCGGCGCCGTCGTGCTGCGTCTACGTCGGCGGCCGTCCGGTCGTCGACCTGTGGGGCGGCCTCGCCGACAGTGAGTCGAAACGGCCGTGGAACGAGGACACCATCGCCCTGGTCGCATCGACGACGAAAGGCGCCACCGCGATCTGCGCGCACCTGCTGGCGCAGCGCGGCGAACTGGATCTGGACGCGCCGGTGGTCAAGTACTGGCCCGAGTTCGGCGCCGCCGGCAAGGACCGGATCCCGGTGCGGCTGGCTGCTCTCGCACCAGGCCGGCCTGCCGGTCGTCGACGGTCCGCTGACGTTCGACGACGTGGCCGCCTGGGACCCGGTGATCCGCGCCCTCGAGGCCCAGAAGCCGGAGTGGGAGCCGGGCACCGAGCACGTCTACCACAGCGCCACCTTCGGGTACCTGGTCGGCGAGGTCGTGCGCCGGATCTCCGGCAAGTCGCTCGGCACCTTCTTCGCCGACGAGGTGGCCGGCCCGCTCGGGCTGCACGCCTGGATCGGGCTGCCCGAGGAGCAGGAGCCGAACGTGGCACGGATCGATACCGATCCGCTGGACCTGGAGCTGCTGATCGCCGGGATGATCGAGACCACGGGACTCGATGCCGACACGGTGACCCGATGGTTCCAGGCGGTGTGGGGCGAGGGCTCGGTGCAGGCCCGCGCCGGTTCGCTCGGCGGCGCCTTCGACGACGGCGTCGAATTGCAGGACGCGCGCGCCTATCGCGCTGCCGAGATCCCGGCCGGGAACATGCTCGACGAACGCGCAATCGTTGGCCCGCATGTACGCCGCCACCGTCAGCGACGTCGACGGCGTACGACTGCTGAACCCGGACACTGTCGCGCGGGCGATCGAGGTCCAGACCGACAAGACCCGGATGCACGGACTGCCCGCGGACCTGGAACTCCCGGCCGACCGCTCCTTCTACATGTCGCTCGGGTTCTGGCGTGCCTGCCCGCCGTTGCCGATGGTCGGGACCGAACTCGTTCGGCCACCCGGGCTCCGGTGGCTCGATCGGCTTCGGAGACCCCGATGCCGAGGTCGGCTTCGGCTACGTGATGAACCACTGCTCCTACCAGGTCGGCGAACGGCGGGCCCGCAACCTGTCCGACGCGGTCGTGGCCTGCCTCGGCTGACGGGAGACATCGCGTGACGGAACTCCAGGAGACGGTGCAGGATCTGGTCGCCCGATCCGGCGTCCCCGGTGCCGTGGTCGGCGTCCTCGAGGACGGCCGGATCGAGGCCGCGGCGGCGGGCATCGCGAACCTGAACAGCGGCGTCGAGATGACGCCGGAGACGCTGTTCCTGACCGGCTCGATCACCAAGGTCTGGACGACGACGCTGCTCATGTCGCTCGTCGAGCAGGGCCTGGTCGACCTCGACGCGCCGGTGAAGCGCTACCTGCCGGACCTCGTGCTCGGCGAGCCGGGCGTCGCGGACGCCCTGGTCGTGCGCCACCTCGTCACGCACACGTCCGGAATCGATGCGGCGATCTTCCTCGCCGAGTGGGCGAAGGCGACGAGGCGATCGCGAACTTCGTCGACCGGCTCCAGGACAAGGGGCAGCTGTTCGAGCCGGGGGAGTACTTCTCCTACAACAACGCCGGATTCGTGCTCGCCGGCCGGATCATCGAGGTCGTCACCGGTGAGGGCTACTCCGACGCCATGCGGCATCGGCTTGTTCGCGCCGCTCGGCCTGGAACGCAGCATGTTCACGGCCAAGGAGGCGATCCTCCACCGCATGGCGATCGGGCACCAGCCGGGTGCGGGCGGATATGTGCCGACGAGGCGGTTCCTCATGCCCGAGTGCCTTGCGCCCGGCGGGCACGACGTTCATCACGTCGGTGCGCGACACGTTGACGTTCGTGCAGACCCACCTGCCGACAGTCACGGCGGGTCCGCGCCTCCTGAGCTCCGAATCGGTCGACCGGATGGCCGCGCACCACATCGACTTCCCCGTGCCGGAGACGGGCTCGGTCGGGCTGAGCTGGCTGCGCAAGCAGCACGGGTCCGCGCGTCGTACTCACGCACGGCGGCGGATCGTTCGGGGGCGTCGCCATGGTCGGTGTCCTTCCCGACACGGGCGCCGCCTACATCGCCTTCGCGAACGGCGGCGCCGGTTCGATGCCGTTCCATCGCGACCTCGCCGAGGCGATCCTGGAGAAGCGGTTCGGCCTGCCGCCGCAGGACTCGCCGGACGTCTCCGGGCCGGCGCCGGACCCGAGCCGCTACCACGGCGTGTACCGCGAGTTGGGGCGCGGAGATCACGGTCACCGACGACGGCGATGCCCTGTCCTACCGGCCGAGGTTCACCGAACCGATCTTCACGCGGGGTTGGCCGACGCCCGTCCCGCTCCGGTTGCGGCCCGCCGGCGCACGGCCCTGGTCCTGGCCGACTACCCCGACCAACCGCCGTTCGCCTACGGCATCGGCGACGACGGCACGGGTCACCCGCGGTTCCTGTTCGCGATGGACCAGTTCGTCCGCCGTATCGACGACATCTGACACACGAGTTCTGGAGGACGTTGATGACGGAACAGTTCGGCACGTTCGACTTCGGGTTGGACGAAGCGCAGGAGGAGCGTGCCGCGCGGTTGCATCGCGAGTGCATCATCGTCGATGCGCTGTTCCAGGGCCCGGTCGGCTACCGGGTTTTCGACGTGGAGATGAACAAGGAGCTGCGGGCGCGACTCGAGTCGACCCACGACGTCCTGGGCACGCTTCGGCGAGGGTCTCGAGATGCCGATCCGCCGGGCGATGGCGGGCCGGCTCGACGCGGTGAAGGACCACTGGGACGCCAGCGGCATCACCTGCGGGAACCGGCAGGTGGAGCTGGCCGAGCAGCGTGCGCGACCGCACGTTCGGGCTCGTGCAGAAGCAGTTCGACTACTTTCCCTGGCTGACGCAAGGCACTGACGGCCGCGGACATCCGTCGCGCGAACGAGACCGGCACCCACGCCGGCCTGGTCAGCTCGCAGGTCATGCTCGGTCCGTGGCGCGAGTCTCGACGCGCTGGCCTACGCGTACGACCTGGGCCTGCGGATGTGCCAGCTCACGTACAACAACATGACGACGGTCGGGGTCGGCTGCACGGAGCGCACGGACGCCGGGCTGTCCTACTTCGGCGTGGCCAGCGTCAAGGCCATGAACGAGCTCGGCATCATCGTCGACACCGGGCACGTCGGCCGGCAGACCACGCTGGACGCCTGCGAGGTGTCGGAGGCGCCGGTCGTCGCCTCGCACACCGCGGCGCAAGGTGTGTTCGACCACGCGCGCGGCAAGAGCGACGAGGAGTTGCGGGCCATCGCCGACACCGGCGGCGTGATCGGCATCGTGACCGTCCCGTTCTTCCTCGCTGCTGGACCGGACGTCGACCATCAACTCGATGCTCGACCATCTCGAGTACGTCGCCGAGGTCGCCGGCGTCGACCATGTCTGCATCGGAACCGACTGGCCGATGCAGCTGCCCGAGTGGATGCTCAGCGAGATCCTCCAGCCGATCTTCGCCGACACCGGCTTCCGGCCGGAGGACGGCCTGGTCGCGACGCAGCACATGATCGGGTTCGACGACTACCGGGACTTCCCGAACATCACGCGCGGCCTCGTCGCACGAGGCTGGTCGGACGACGACATTGCCAAGGTGCTCGGCGAGAACTTCCTGCGCGTGATGGAGGCGGTCTGCGGCTGAGCCGCGCACGGGAAGACGCGGTGAGCCGCATGACACGACGAGTGGTGGTCATCGGCGGCGGCATCGTCGGTGCCGCCGTCGCTGACGGACTGTCACGCTGCGACGGAATCGATGTGACGGTCGTCGAACGTGGACCCGAAGGACGCCTGCTCGGATCGACCGGTCACGCCCCCGGGTTCGTGAGCCTGCTCAGCGAGTCTCGCCACGCTGTCGGCGCTGGCAGTCGCCAGCGCCGATCTGTACGCCGGACTCAGCACCGGGCCCTGCGGATTCGATCGCATCGGTGGCCTGGAGGTCGCCGTCACCGACGCCTCCCTCGGGCACCTCGAACGACGGTCCCGGATGGCGTCCGCCTCGGGTATTGAAGCGCGCCTTCTCGAGCCGCACGAGGCAGTTGCTCTGGCCCCGGCCTTCGTCGATCGCGAGTCGTGTCTCGGCGGCCTGCTGTTCCCGGGGGACGGGGCGGCGCGGGGGACCGTCCTCACCGGCGCGCTGATGGCACGAGCCCGCTGGGCCGGGGCGCAGGTCCGCTACAACACCGCATGCACGCGCGATTCATCAACGCGGCGGTCGGGTCACGGCCGTTCGTACGTCGACGGGTGAGCGAATCGACGCCGACGACGTGGTCATCGCCACCGGGATATGGGGCTCTCAGGTCGCGGCGCTCGCCGGCCTGGACGTGGCCTTCACGCCGGTGGCGCATCCGTACGTCTATGGCCCGGCCCGCTCGCCGTCGGCGATGTCTCGGCGGCCGTTCGTGAAGTGGCGACCCGAGACGGTCTATGCACGCGACCACGGCAACCGACTCGGAATCGGTACGCACACGAACGACGGTCCTGCCGTCGATGTCGACGGGCTGACCGAAGCGGAGCTGCCCTGGCCGACCGAGACGTTCGACGCGGCAATCGAGGAAGCCATGCGACTGCTGCCGCGGACGTGTCGCTTTCCCGTGGAGAGTCGCCTCAACGGCGTGTTCTCGATGACCGCGGACGGCCTGCCGGTGCTCGGGCCCTCGACAACCGTCGACGGTGTCTGGATCGCCGCCTCGCTATGGCTCACCCACGCCGGCGGTGCCGCACGCGCTCTGGTCGAGATGATGACCGGTCAGCCGCCGACGGTCGACGGGCTCGATGCGATGAACCCGGAACGTTTCGCGGGGCACGACAGCGGCCGCCTGAACGCGCTCGCGTTGAAGAACTACCGGCGAATCTGGATGCCGCCGGAATCGGCGTCCACCGAACGATGAAGAGGAGAACATGAGCACCAGTCGGCTCGACCGGCCGCTACACCAGCTTCGCCGACGCGAAAGCCCTGGACGCGGGAGACGGGATCGTCCTGCGGCCGGTCGCCGGCGACCGGATCATGCTGTCCGAGGTGACGAGCGCCGGCGCACTCGGTCGGGGCGACGCACACCCACGAGGAGGAGAAGCTCGGCGTTGTTCTCTCCGGGTCGTGCGAGTTCACTCTCGGGGGCGTGACCAGACAGCTCGGACCAGGCGACATCTACCAGGTGCCGCCGGCCGTCCCGCACGGTTTCCGGGCAACAGAGGACTGCGTTCTTCTCGACGTGTTCAGCCCGCCCCGCCCTGATCTTCTCGACCGGATGACAGGTGACTGACGATGCTGATCCTTGACGGGGACGTCGTTCGCGCTGCGTTTCCGATGCCGGCGGCGATCGACGTCATGCGCGATTCGATGCGCGCATACGCCGAGGGCAAGGTGTACCAACCGGCGCGCGTCGTATTGCAGCCGCCTCAACTGAGCGGATACACGTTCCTGAAATCCGCCGTTGTGGCGGCGGAGGAGATCGCATTTGGTCTGAAGGTGATCACGTTCTTCCCGGACAACCCGTCGAAGCGCGGGCTACCCGCGATCTGGGTTTCATCGCGCTGTTCGATCGCGGAGCAACGGCGCGCTGATCGCCTTGCTTGACGGCGGGGCCGCAACCGAGATCCGAACCGGCGCCGTATCGGGGGTTGCGACCGACGCCCTGTCCCGCCCGGACGCCGGTGACCTTGCGCTGATCGGCGCCGGCGCCCAGGCTCGCGCCCATCTGGCGGCGATGGCGGCCGTTCGAACGCTTCGCCGGGTTCGGGTGTGGAACCACACCGAGTCCGGCGCAAAGTCCTTCGCTGCATGGGCGGCTGATCAACGGCTTTGACGTCGAGGTGTCCGCCACGGTCAGGGAAGCCGTCCGGGGCGCGGACCTGGTCTGCACGGTCACCTCGTCCCGCGAGCCGCTCCTGGATGGCGAGTGGTTGGCCACGGGTGCGCACGTCAATGCCGTGGGCGCTTTCGAGCCGACGACCCGCGAGCTGCACACGAATGTCGTCGCCCGAGCGCGGGTCGTCGTTGACAGCCGGGAGGGCGCGGCACAAGCAGCCGGAGACCTTCTCATTCCCATCTCGCAGGGTGCCCTTCCGCCCGATGTCGACTATCCAGAAATCGGCGAGATCCTGGCGGGCGCACGCGCGCCCGCCCGGACGGCCGACCGACGACATCACCGTATTCGAGTCGCTCGGACTGGCGCTGCAGGACGTCGCGGCCGCGGCGCATGTCGTCTCCGTGGCGCGCGAGACAACGCCTCGGCGTCGAGGTTCCCTTCTAGAGAAGGTCGAAGCCCACGATCAGCACCCGCGATCAGGCCGCCCGCGTGTCCTTTGCGACAACGCCGTTCTGCAGGACGAGTACGACGCTGTCCGGGTCGGCGAACACCTTAGGATCGTCGAGCGGGTTCGTGGCGAACGCGACGATGTCCGCCTGCTTCCCGACTTCGAGCGTGCCGATCTCATGTCGAGTCCGAGCAGGCCGGCATTGACCCGAGTGGCCGCGATCAGCGCCTCCATGGGTGATTCGACCTCGGCGCGCAACATGAGTTCCTCACCGCGACGGGTTTGGTCGGGCCCGATGACGTCGGACCCGAGTCCGACCCGGACGCCGGCGGCCTTGGCGGCGAGCAGTCCGGCGACCATCGCGTCGCGAACCTGCACCGCTCGCTCGGCGAAATGGCCGGGCAGGCCGAGGCCGTCCACGTTCGTTATGAGCGCCTCGACAGCGGCGAGCGTGGGCACGAGGGAGACCTGGCGGTCGGCCATGAGGGCGGCGGTCTCCTCGTCGATCCCGGAGCCATGTTCGACGCAGCCGCACCCCGGCCGGACGGCGTTGCGGATGCCGTCGCCGTTGAGGGCGTGGACGGTGACGTAGGTGCCGCGGGCCGTGGCCTCGGCGACGGCCACCGCGATCTCTTCGACGCTGAACTGGGTGTCGGTGAACTTGTCGTGCTTGGAGATCACGCCGCCGGTGACGCAGAGTTTGAGGAATTCCGCGCCGCGCCGGAAGGATTCGCGCGACGTTCCTGCGCATCTCGATCCGGCCCGTCCGAAAGCATCGCCAGCGTCCGCAGGCCGGGAACCTCCTGGCCGCGCCACACGCTCGGTGGGCTCCCATTCGGGGGCGTAGTGGCCGTGTCCGCCGGTCTGGCAGTGGATCGGGCCGCACTGCACGATCCGGGGCCCGGCGACCTTGCCTGACGCGACGACGCGGGCGAGGCCGGCGTCGATGCCGCCGCAGTCCCGCACCGTGGTGAAACCCGTGCGCAGGGTCTGGGCGCAATTGGCGAACATGTCGGCGGCGATCTCCGCGACCGACATGCCGTACCCGACGCTCGGCTCCAGCGGGCTGGCCAAGGCCATGTGAACGTGTGCGTCGATCAGGCCGGGAGTCAACGTCAGGCCGGTGCAGTCGATGACATCGGCCTCGCGCGGTGCGGATCCTCCGATCTGAGCGATCCTTCCGGCCTCGATGAGCAGTCCGGCCGGCTCGGGGTCGCGCCCGGTCGCCGTGATGAGGGTGGCGCCGTGCGAGCCAGTGGCTGGAGGTCATGGCAGGGTGCTCCTTCAGCATTCATGGGCCGGATTCGTATGGGGACAATCAGCCATCCGGCGGTCGTCGGTGGGCGGACGCGCGCCACTTCGGGTCTGCGCGGAGTACGCAAGATCCGGGCTTCGTCGTCCTTACGTACCGAGCATACACTATGCTCATACGCCAAGAGGCGCGCAAGAGCTGCCCACGCCGTGCCGACAGGAGGACAGCCTTGACCTCACAGCCCAAGGTGCACAAGCCGGACCGGTTGCCACGCGGGGCACTCGACCGGGAGACGGTGGTTGCCGCAGCGCTCGAGATCGCCGACCGCGACGGTCTCGCCGGCGTCACGATGGCCCGCGTGGCCGAAGCGCTGGGCGGCAGCCCGATGTCGCTGTACCGGCACCTGCACGACAAGCAGGAACTGCTGGACGCGGTCGCCGATCTTGCGTTGTCCGAGGTTCCGGCCATCGCCCAGGACGGGCGGTCCTGGCGGGCGCGCCTCGAGGAGTTCTTGCTCGAGTCCCGGCGCGGCGCGTTGCGCCACCCGGCCCTCGTCGAGATCGTCCTCGAGAACTCGTCCAGCGGCCCGCGCGCGGCCGCCGTCGGGCTCGACATGATCGCGCTGCTGCACGAGGCCGGGTTCGACGAGGACTCGTCGATCCGCGGGTTCATGGCGCTGCGGAACCACATCATCGGCGCCATGGCCTGGGAGGTCTCGCGGTTCCGCGGCGGCAGCGAGGAATTCGCCCACCAGAGTGGACGACACGTTCGTGCACGAGGACACGCCGGAGGACTCGCCGCTGCGACGCTTCAGCGAGGTGCTCACCGAGGACCCGGAGGCGCAGTACGTGTTCGGGATCAGCCGCCTTCTCGACGGATTCGAGGCAGAGTTGCGGCGAATCCGGCGACAGGCCGGAGCGAAGCGGTGATCGCAGACACGACCGACCTCTATCGCCGGCCGACCTTCGTCGACCTGGTCTCGCGCTCGCTGCAGAACTATCCGGACCGCGTTGCCTTTGTCACCCCGGGCGGCGGTGGTCTGACCTACGACGAGCTGCGGCGGCTGATCGCACGGATCGCGGGTGCCATGCAGGACTGCCGGGGTGAAGCCGGAGCGACGGCGTGGCCATGCTCTCCCCGAACCGGCCCGAGGCTTTCGCCGCGCTGATCGCAGCGATGTCGCTGGGCGCGCAGGTACACACCGCTGCATCCGATGGGGTCGCTGGCCGACCACGTCACGGTGTGCGCCGACGCGGGCATCACGACGATCGTCGCCGACCATGGCGCAGTACGCCGAGCACGCAGCGGCTCTTGCCGCCGAGCTGGAACTGCGTCCGCAGGTGCTTCTGCTCGGCGGGGGATCGGCAGCCGACGTCCTGGCCGGCCCGGACACCGACGGGATCATTCCCGACGCTGGCCCGCGAATCCGACCTCGCCCTGCTCGGGTACACCGGCGGGACCACCGGCCGGCCCAAGGGCGTGATGCTCCCCATCGTTCGCTGGTCACGCACCTGTACATCTCCGTGGCGCATTGGCAGCTTCCCACCGAGCTTCGGTTCCTGGGCTCGACGCCGTTGACGCATGCGCTCGCGGGCATGGTGCCGCCGGTGTTCCATCAGGGCGGAACCGTCGTGCTCACCAAGGGATTCGATCCCGCGCGAGTTCTGCGAGCTCGTGCGAGAAGCACCGGATCACCGCGACCTTCCTCGTGCCGAGCATGATCTACGTGCTGCTCGACCACCTCGCCGAGCACCCGGCGGATCTCTCCAGCCTGCAGACGATCCTCTACGGCGCGGCGCCGATGTCACCCGACCGGCTCGAGCAGGCTCTCGATGTGTTCGGGCCGGTGTTCGTGCAGTTCTACGGGCAGAGCGAGGCGCCGAACACGGTCACGGCGCTCCCGAAAGAAGACCACGACCTGCGGCGACCCGAGCGGCTCGCGTCCTGCGGCAAGCCGCATCCGACGTTGGACGTCGCCGTTCTCGACGACGACGACCAGCCGTGCCGGTCGGCGAAGTGGGGGAGGTCTGCGTTCGCGGACCGCTCGTCATGGACGGCTACTGGCGGCAGCCCGAGGTGACCGCGGAGACGCTGCGCAACGGCTGGCTGCACACCGGTGACGTCGGCCGCTTCGACAAGGACAACTTCCTGTATCTCACCGACCGCAAGAAGGACATGGTGATCACCGGCGGGTTCAACATCTACCCGCGCGAGGTCGAGGACGCCGTGGTGACGCACCCGGAGGTTGCCGCCGCGGCGGTGATCGGTGTCCCCGATCCGAAGTGGGGCGAAGCGGTGACGGCCTTCGTCGTCAGAACGCCGGGTGCGACCGTGACGTCCGAGGGCTCATCGCACTCGTCCGCGAGCTCAAGGGACCCGTGCACGCCCCGAAGAGTCTCGAGTTCCTGGACGCCCTGCCGCTCACGCCGCTGGGCAAGATCGACAAGAAACAACTACGCGCACGCTTCTGGAGCCGATCGCGACCGGGCCGTGAACTGATGCGGCCACGCTGGGTCGACGACGAGACGGCCGCGTTGGGTGAACTCGCGCGCGACTTCTTCCAAGCCGAACTCGTCCCGCACTTCGAACGGTTCGACAAGCAGAAGTACGTGGATCGCGAGGTGTGGCTGAAGGCCGGCGCGATCGGACTGTTGTGCTGCGAGGTGCCCGCCGAGTTCGGTGGCGGTGGTGGCACGTTCGCGCATGACGCCATGGTGTTCAGCGAGCAAGCACGCTCGGGCGACACCGGGTTCGGCAACCTGGTGCACAGCGGGGTGGTCGCGCACTACCTCTCGGCCTACGGGTCCGACGAACAACGGTCGCGATGGCTGCCCGGAATGGCGTCCGGCGAACTGATCGGCTCCGTTGCCATGAGCGAACCCGGCGCCGGTAGCGACCTGAAGAACATAGCCACGCGGGCTGTACGCATCGGCGACCACTACGTGATCAGCGGGTCCAAGACGTTCATCAGCAACGGCGGGCAGTGCGATCTCGTCATCGTCGTCGCAAAGACGGACCCGGCGGCCGGTCGCAACGGGATCTCCCTGCTCGTCCTGGAGACGGCCGACGCACCGGGATTCCGACGTGGGCGGGTACTCGACAAGCTCGGCATGCACGCCCAGGACACCGCGGAGTTGTTCTTCGACGAGGTGTCCGTACCGGTCGGCAACCTGCTCGGGGAGGAGGGCGGCGGCTTCGGCATGATGATGCGCGAGCTTCCCCGTGAGCGCCTCGTCATCGGGGTCACGGCGGTGGCCGCCATGGAGCGTGCGCTGCAGGAGACGATCGCCTACACCAAGGCCCGCGAAGCGTTCGGCGCACCCTTGTTCAGCATGCAGCATGTCCGACTCGAACTCGCCGAGCTGGCCACCGTTGTGCGAGCGTCCCGCGTGTTCCTGGACGACTGCATCGAGCGGTTCGTCGGCGGCACGCTCGATCCCGCGACGGCGTCGATGGCGAAATGGTGGTTGTCCCAGAACCAGTGCGATGTCACCGATCGATGCCTGCAGCTGTTCGGCGGCTACGGCTATATGCGGGAGTACCTCATCTCCCGCCTGTACGGCGATGCGCGGGCCCAGAAGATCTACGGCGGGGCCAACGAGATCATGAAGGACCTCATCGCCCGGTCGCTGTAAGTGGGTTCTCGTAAGCCGATCAGCGCTGCGGCGCGCGGTACAGCGTGACCACGCAGGCACTTCCCATGCCGAGGTTGTGCTGCAGCGCGTGGCGAGCGCCGTCGACCTGACGATCGCCGGCCGCACCGCGAAGCTGCCAGGACAGCTCGGCACATTGCGCGAGACCGGTTGCACCGAGGGGATGCCCCTTGGAGATAAGGCCACCCGAAGGGTTCACGACCCACTTGCCGCCGTAGGTCGTCTGACCGTTCTCGATGAGGAGGTGTCCCTTGCCGTCCGGCGCCAGGCCCAACGCCTCGTACGTCAGGATCTCGTTCACCGAGAAGCAGTCGTGCAGCTCGATGACCTGGATGTCGTCCGGGCCGATGCCGGAGGCGTCATATACCTGCTGCGCCGCGGCGCGCGACACGTCGATGCCGACGGCGTGAATTGCCGACGGTGGATCGAAGGAATCGATCCGGTCACTGGACATCGCCTGCGCGACGATCTCGACGGCTTGGGCGGCCAGGCCGAAGCGCGCGATGGCGTCTTCGCTCATCAACACCACAGCCGCGGCGCCGTCCGACGTGGGGGAGCACTGCAGCTTGGTGATGGGGCCGTGGTACGACGGCGACGCGAGAATCTCGTCGAGCGTGTACACGTCTCGGAATTGCGCGTTGGGGTTCTTGCTCGAGTGGCGGTGGTTCTTCTCCCCGACCATGGCGAAGTGCTCGGCCGTCGACCCGTAACGCCGCATGTGCTCGATGCCGGCGTTGCCGAACAGTTCCAGCGTGACGGGCACCGATGTTTCGGGATGGCCCTGCCGTGCTGCCTTGATATGCGGCTCGGTGGGGCTGGCCCGGTCGACGCTGCCGGCCGACAGGGATCCGGGCTGCATCTTCTCGAAACCGACGGCGAGCACGACGTCGGCCAGCCCACCCTCGACGAGTTGCCGCGCCAGCATCAACGCAGTCGAACCGCTGGCGCAGTTGTTGTTGACGTTGTAGATCGGCACACCGGTGAGGCCGAGTTCCATCACGGCTCGCTGGCCCGAGCAGGACTCCCCGAAGACGTAGCCGGCCGCGACCTGCTCGATCTGCTCGTAGCCGATGGCCGCATCCGCCAACGCCGCGGCGCCGGCCTCGCGGACCATTTCCGGATAGTCGCGTGCGCCCGAGCCGGGCTTGGAGAACTTCGTCATGCCGACGCCGGCCACGAATACCGGACGCTTCATCGATCCACCTTCTCGGTGTCTGTTGCTACTGCGGCGCTGCATCCGGCCGAGAGCATTGTACCATGTAGTATAGCACATATCACTCGTGTCAGGACGAAAGGGGATCGCAGCGGGACTACCTCGGAGCCCGTCGCGAGACTTCGCGAGACTCCGCGAGACTTCGACGGAACTCGCCCAGGTCCTCCCGGCGCGGTCGCCGCCCGGGTCGCACGGACGACAAGGAGATCACCGTGTTCAAGGAGCCTGGGGCTGGCGATCGGGGATATCGCTGCCGCCGCGCGGATCGTGCGGGCCGCGCAAGACCAAGGGCTGGGAATCGAGGTGTCGCTGTAGTGGCCACGGATGTCGTCGTGCCAACCGCGGACGATATCGCGGTCGCGGCCGACCGGATTCGCGGCCATGTCCGAACGACCCCGATCGTCGACGTGGCGTCGGGGACGTTCGGTGTCGGCGCAGCGCTGATTCTGAAGCTCGAACTGCTGCAGCACACCGGATCGTTCAAGCCCAGGGGCCTGTTCAATCGCGCGTTGACCCGGGAGGTGCCCGCTGCGGGTCTGGTGATCGCCTCCGGCGGAAACGCCGCCCTCGCACTGCTCCACGTGGGTAAGCAACTCGGCCATCGGGTCGAGGTCTTCGTTCCCGAAACCGCTCCGGCGGCCAAAGTCGCGAAACTGCACCACTACGGTGCGGGCGTGCATCAGGTGGGCCAGAACTTTGCGGAGGCAGTTGTCGCGAGCGAGCGCCGGGCGGAGGAAACCGGCGCGCTGCTGATGCATGCCTATGACCAGACCGAGATTGTCGCCGGTCAAGGCACCGTCGGACTCGAACTCGAGCAGCAATGCCCCGACGTCGACACGGTCCTGGTGGCGTGCGGGGGCGGCGGCCTCGTCGGCGGGATAGCCACGTGGTTCGACCAACGCGTACGAGTTGTTGCCGTCGAATCAGAGGGTTCGCCCACGCTCGCCGAGGCCTGCGAAGCCGGCGAGCGGGTGACGATCAGCGTCAGCGGGGTGGCCGCTGACGCGCTTGGTGCGAGCCAGATCGGCGCCATCGCGTGGGAGGTTGCCCAGCGCGCCATCGACGACGTTGTTGTCGTGCCCGGGCCGGCGATCATGGATGCACGACAACGTCTGTGGGATGAACTGAGGATCTGCGCCGAACCAGGCGCCGCGGCGCCCCTCGCGGCGCTCACCGACGGGGCCTACCGGCCCGCGCCGGACGAACGAGTCGCGGTGATCGTGTGCGGCGGCAACAGCGATCCGGCCACCCTGTCATCATCGGACGCACGGACACGCCAATCAGGCGTCGAAGGGGGATTGACCTTCGTGAACGACGTTTCCACGACCGCGGACGCAATCGTGATCGGTGCCGGCATCGTCGGCGCCGGAGTGGCCTACGAGCTCGCGCGTGGCGGCCGTGACGTCATGCTCGTCGAACGTCACCCCGGGCCAGGCCTGGGTTCGACGTCTGCGTCGAGCGCGATCGTCAGATTCCACTACTCGACGTTCGAAGGTGTCGCGACCTCCTGGGAAGCGAAATTCGGCTGGGAGGGCTGGGCGAACTACCTTGGACTCTCCACAGCTGAGGGCGTCGCTCGGTATCAACGCACCGGCGTGCTCAACCTCGATTTCCCGGACTTCGACACGGGCAAGGTCGAAGTCCTGTTCGAACGGGTAGGGGTGCCCTTTGAGCGGTTGACGGCCGCTGACTTGTCCGAACGCTTCCCGGCACTCGACACCGGCAGCTACTACCCGCCCAAGCGCCTGGACGACGAGACGTTCTGGGGCGAGGCGACCCGCGACCTCGGTGCGCTCTTCACACCCGACGGGGGTTTCGTCGACGACGCGCTCCTGGCCGCGCGAAACCTGCTCGACGCCGCGGTCAGACACGGGGCGCGCCCGGTGTGGCGCCGCACCGTCACAGACGTCACCACCAACGCCGACCGTGTCGAGGGATTACGGCTCGACGACGGCACACGCCTGTCCGCGCCGATCGTCGTCAACTGCGCCGGTCCGCACTCGGCCGCAATCAACCGACTCGCCGGCGTGCTGGACGACTTCCGCGTCACGACCCGGCCGCTTCGGCAAGAAGTGCACCACGTCCCCGCGCCGGACAAGTTCGTGATGTCGGAAGGTGCACCAGTCGTCTTCGACGGAGACGTGGGTACGTATTTCCGACCCGAGTCCGGGGCGGGCATCGTGGTCGGCGGCATGGAGCCGGCCTGCGATCCACTGGACTGGCTCGACGATCCTGACCGCACCGACATCACGGTCACCGTCGAAGGGTACGAAGCCAACACCGTGCGGCTCGCTCGACGGATGCCCAACCTGACCCTGCCCAACCGACCAAAGGGAATCGTCGGTGTCTACGACACCAGCACCGACTGGATCCCCATCTACGACCGGACGAGCCTCGACGGCTTCTACGTGGCCATCGGGACCAGCGGCAACCAGTTCAAGAACGCGCCGGTCATCGGGCAACTCGTAGCGCATCTGATCGACCGCGTCGAAGGCGGTCAGGATCACGACCGGCAGCCGGTGATGTGGCGGGCGCCGCACACCGGGCACGAGATCGATCTCGGCCACTACTCACGACTGCGGACGGCTCATGACTCCAGCGCTTCGGTACTCGGCTGACGCCGTGCGGCTTCTGCCTTTGTCCACACCCGGTTGTCGGCTCCGATGATCAAGGTTTGCGTCGCGGGCGCCACGGGATGGACCGGTAGCGCCGTCGCGGCCGCCGTCCGGGACTCTGCCGACCTCACGCTTCGCAGCGCGGTCGCGCGCTCGGCCGCCGGGTCCGATCTCGGGCGGGCGTGGGGCGACGCTGACGAACGGCGTCCCCGTCTTCGGCACTGTCGCGGAGGCGCTGGACGGCTGCGACGTTCTTGTCGATTACACCTCGTACGCGACGATCCGTGAGCACACGCTGATCGCCGTCGATCGTGGTGTCCATGTCGTCGTCGGGTCGTCCGGCCTGTCGAAGCAAGACCTGGCTGAGATCGACAGTCGCGCGAAGGACAGCGGGGTAGGCGTCTTCGCCGCGGGCAATTTCTCCATCACGGCAACGCTCATGCAGGTGGCCGCGCTGGCCGTGGCACCGCACCTGCCAAGTTGGGAGATCATCGACTACGCGTCGGCGAGCAAACCCGATTCCCCGAGCGGAACGTCCCGCGAGCTAGCTGAAGGCCTGGCCGAGATCAAGCGGCCGCACGTCGAGCGGCCGATCGCCGAGACCGGTGGCCTGGTCGAGGCGCGCGGGGCGACGGTGGCCGGTACGCAGATCCATTCGGTGCGGCTGCCGGGCTACGAGTTGGCCACCGAGTTGGTTTTCGGGCTCCCGCACGAACGTCTGATCATCCGACATGAAAGCGACCACGACGCGACGCAGTTCGTCGACGGCACACTGCTCGCCATCCGCAAGGTGGTCACGACCGTCGGCGTCGTACGCGGTCTTGCCTCATTGCTGCTCTCCGATGAACAGGACTAGGGCCATGACCGACACGATCCGGGTGGCAGTCGTCCAGGATGCATCAGTCATGTTCGACCTGGACAAGACGTTGGATCGAGTCGAACGGCTGACGAAGGACGCCGCCTCCAACGGCGCCCGCCTGGTGCTCTTTCCCGAAGCCTTTGTGGGCGGATACCCGCAAGGCCTCACGTTCGGCGCCGTGGTGGGGTCGCGCACTCCCGAAGGACATGAGCTCTACCGCCGGTACTGGGCGAACTCCCTCGAACTGGGTGGACCAGCGTTCGAACGAATCCGTGGCCTAGCGGCAGATGCCGGCGTCTTCCTGGCCCTCGGGGCGATCGAACGAGACGGCGGCACCCTGTATTGCAGCGTCCTGTTCTTCGGCCCCGACGGGGCATTCCTCGGCAAGCACCGAAAGCTCGTCCCGACAGCCGCCGAGCGCCTCGTATGGGGACAAGGGGACGGGTCGACGATCACCGTCCTCGACACCGAGATCGGTCGCTTGGGTGCGGTGATCTGCTGGGAGAACTACATGCCGCTCTTGCGGACGACCATGTACGCCAAGGGCGTTCAGATCTACCTTGCACCCACCGCCGACGACCTGGACTCGTGGGTCGCCACGATGCGGCACATCGCGAAGGAGGGTCGCTGCTTCGTGCTGTCGTCGTGCCAGTTCCTCGAACTCGCCGACTGCCCGTCCGACTACCGAGCGATTGCCGGCCGGGCCGACGACCCGCTCATGCGGGGTGGCAGCTGCGTCATTGCTCCGAGTGGAGACGTCATTGCCGGTCCGGTGTACGACGAAAGAACCATCCTCTATGCCGACCTGGACCTCGATGACGTAGCTCGCGGCAAGTACGACCTCGATGTGGTCGGTCATTACGCCAGGCCGGACATCTTCGCCCTGCGGGTCGACGAGCGATCGCGCAGGACGGTCGTCGCGATTCAGTCCGACGCGGATGACCCGATCACCGGAGGGCCCGACCAACCCTCCAGATAGGCGGGCGGCTCGATTCCGTCCAGCAGTTTGTCATCGCCGATCGGCGTGCCCAACGAGGTGACGATCGGGATCTCACCGGCCCAGATCGGAGCGGTCAGATCTCCCGCATCATCCACGGCGGGGCCGGTACGGATCTTCGCCGAGGCTTCATCCAGCGGGACCGCGACGACGACGGTGCGATTGATCTCGTGATCAGCGAGGGGTCGTATCGTCGGAACACGCTCAGGCGGAAGGATCCTGCGGACGAGTGCCCACAGCGCACGCTCCTTCTCCTCCTCGTCATCGACGACCCGACCGACACCCAATGCAACCGCCGAGCGGTAGTTCAGCGAGTTCTGGAACGCCGATCTTCCCCACATGATCCGGTCGATCGTCGTCACCTCGACGCACAACGGCTTGCCCGATGCAATATGGCCGAGCATGCCGTTGCGCTTGTCTCCGTGCAGATAGATCTGGTCGTCGATACGTACGTGCAAGTTGGGATGGATGTAGGGCTGATCGTCAATAACGATCGACACATGGCAGACCAGAGCGTCATCGAAGATCTTGTGGATGACGTCCTTCCGATAGTTGCCCCGCGCGGGTCGTCTCTTCACCTTGACCCGGTCGCTGGCCGGCCGCCCGCGTACCGACTCGGTTTCCGGGTCGACGCGGTCGATCGCGTCGTTGTAGGTGTCGTGCTCGGTGGCCATGGCTCCCCGTCGGTTCTGGTGTCGTGTGATACGTAGTATACTACCGAGGAATCGTCAGCCGGTCGAGGGCATCGTCGTTGTTCGGGTTACGCCGGGTCTTCGGCGTTGCGCTTCCACGCCTGGCGCACCTGCATCAGGTGCTTGCGGGCGAGGGCTTCGGTGTGTCTGCGGTCTCGCGACGCGATGGCCTCAATCAGATCTCGGTGTTCGGCTCCCGCTGGGGACAGTTCACGCGCCGCGATGAGGCGTCCGAGATCGAACAGGCGGCTCTGGTTGCGAAGTAGCCGCACCATGTCCACCAGCCGCGGATTGTCGAGCAGTGCCACGAGCCCAAGATGAAGCTCGGCATCGGCATCGAGATACGCCTGGACCTGTCCCCGGCGGGCCAGGGTGGGGAGACGGTCAGCAAGGGGGTAGAACTTGTCCAGAGCACCGTCTTGATGCGACACCGCCACCTTGCCCATCGCGGGCACTTCGAGCAGTAGGCGGATGCTGAGGATGTCTTCGAGATCTTTCGTAGTGGGTCTGATGACGCGGAAACCGCGGTTGCGGACGGCGATCACGAGCCCTTCGCCGACGAGGTCGAGCATCGCCTCTCGTACCGGCGTGGCGGATACGCCTAGCTCCGCGGCGAGCGCTGGAACGCTGTAGATGACGTCAGCGGCGATCTTGCCGCTGATGATGCCGGCTCGGATGGCTTCGGCTGCTTGTTCGCGCAGGCTCGATGAGCGCAGCGGGCTGAGAGACCCAACTGACTCGGTTGCCTGTGCCATGCGCGGCATATTACGGCACCTCCCCCAGGAGACCTTGGCGCCGCGCCGAAAGTGCCATGTACTATATCACGTATGATAGAGCTAGGCCGGCTTCACGATGACGCAATCGTTGTCGACACGCACAATGACCTGATCCTGCTGGTCGACCATTTCGACCGCCGGGCCCAACGCGATCATTTCGGCCAGTTCTGGCTGCCTGAGCTGCGTGCCGGGGGCGTCGACGTGCAGGTATTGCCCATCTGCATCGAAGATCAGTTTCAGTCTGAAGGCGCGCTGCGTCGGACCCTGCTGCTTGTCGAACGAATCCATGAGCTCGCATCCGACTACAGCGCGGACGTGGCGGTGTGCCTGACCGCCGCGGATATCGATGCCGCCACATCGTCCGGGCGCATCGCACTGGTGATTGCCCTCGAGGGTGCACACGCCATCGGGCAGGAACCCCAACTGGTGCGCACGATGGCGCGCGTGGGGGTTCGAGTGATCTCCATGGCCCACTTCGGCCGTACGTTCCTTGCCGATGGCAGCAGCCTGGACTCGACATCACGCGGCCGGCTGACTCCGGAAGGCATAACTGCGCTGCGCGAGATGGAGGAGCTAGGCATCGTCTTCGACATCAGCCATCTGGGCATCGCCGGCGTCGAAGACGTGCTTTCTCTGGCAACCCGACCGTTTCTGGCGACGCATTCGGCCTGCCTCGGGATCACCGACAGCCACCGCAACCTCGGCGATGAGCAGATCAAGAGCATCGCCCAACTCGGCGGGGTCATCGGAGTCGCGGCCGCGATTCCGTTCTTCATCGACTCGGCCAGCCCGACGGCCGAGCGCGTCGTCGACCACATCGAGCGCATCATCGAGGTGGCCGGCATCGATCACGTCGGTCTGGGGCCGGACATCATCGACGACTACTACCAGAACGTGTTCGGCGGATGGGTCGGTACACCGACCGGCGGCGAGCCGTATCAGCCCGCCGAGATCACACGCCCCTCGGATCTGCCGAAGATCACCGAGGTCATGGTGCGACGTGGATACCGCGAGTCCGACATTCGCAAGATCCTCGGCGAGAACGTCATGCGGGTTCTCCGTGAGGTGATGGGACGCCCGGCGAAATGACGGTGCCGGAGAGCGTCAAGTTCGCGCTGAGAAGCAAGGAAGTCCGCTCCGCGCCCCGGTTCGCCGCCGCGGACATCAAGCTCGAGACGGTGTTCGTGCCGATGCGAGACGGCGTACGGCTTGCCACCGACCTGTATCTGCCCCCACAGGTGCCCGCTCCGGTTGTCGCGGTGCGCACTCCCTACGCCCGCGACGGCGAAAACCTGGTGTCATCCGCGATGGCGTATGCGCGCCGGGGCTATGCCGTGGCCGCGCAGGACCTTCGCGGCACGGGCGGCAGTGAACCCGAGGGTCACGACTTCTACATCTTCGAGCCCGAGGACGGTTACGACTTCGTCGAGTGGATCAGCGCCCAGTCGTGGTGCGACGGTTTCATCGGTTCCGACGGAATCTCCTACGTCGGACAGGTGCAATGGCCGATGGCCACACACCCGAAGATGACGACGATCGTTCCAGGGGTGAGCGGCCTCGGCGTCGGCGTGAAGACGGCGAATCTGCACATGGTGATCAACACCCTTGCCCGCACGATCGGCAAGGGCGAAGACAAGGTCGAGCTGCCGTTTTGGGCGCTCGAACCTTTGATCTTGGACGAGACATTGTCGACGGGCTTCTTCAACGAGCCTGTCGTCAGTCCGGTGCTCGATCAACTGGCCGAGTCCTTCCCCGAGATCAGCGACTTGCGGCCCGTCGAGGCGCAGGCCTGGCTCTGGGCGCACTACTGCTCGTTGACGTGCTCGGAACGCGCCGAGTTCACCCGCCGGGTCGCTGGTGCGCACCACGTGAACATGGCCCATACCGAAACGAGCCTTCCCGCGATCTTCGGCCAAGCCATATCGCTCGACCGGCACACGCTGCCTTCGGCCGATCCCGCAAAGCAGTGCGCCGATTTGAATGCCGTCCCACTGCTGCGCACGGGCTGGTACGACTGGTTCGTCAACGATGCGCTGGCCACCTGGGAGCTCCTGCGTCGGCACGCGCCCGAACCGCTGCGGTCGAAGGCCCGCATCGTCGTGACTCCGTCTGCGCACAACCTGCCCGGCTACAAGGAGGGCATGGGTGAGCATCCGGAGTTGCAGCACAACCACGTGAACAACCCCGACTTCACCATGTTGTGGTTCCAGGCGGTTCGAGACGGCACCATCGACGACTGGCCACGGGTCACCTACTACCTCATGGGCGCCAACGAATGGCGCGGCGCAGACGATTGGCCGCTGCCCCAAGCGCAGGAGACTTCGTTCTATCTGGGCGCCGACGGGACGCTCGGCAGTGCGGCGCCGCAACAGCAAGACGGCGCGGATCAGTACGTCTACGACCCGCTCGATCCCACGCCGACAATCGGGGGCAGCATCGTCTCGTGGGTGTACCCGCCCGGAAGCGTGGATGTCAGTGCGGTCCAACAACGCAGCGACGTACTCACCTACTCGACACAGCCGCTGGAGCAGGACGTCGACGTCGTCGGCCCGCTGCGCATGGTGCTCTACGCGAGCTCGTCCGCGGTGGACACCGACTTCGCCGCTCGGCTCAGCGACGTCTTCCCGGACGGTCGAGCCGTCCAGCTGCAGAACGGTGTGCTGAGGGCGAGGCATCGCAACCTCGATCGAGGCGCGGAACTGCTCGTGCCCGGTGAGATCTACCCGCTGGAGATCGACATGTGGGTCACCGCGAACAGGTTCAAGGCAGGACACCGCATCCGCCTCGACATCAGCTCATCGGACTTCCCGCGATTCGACCGGAACAGCAATCTCGGTGGCGCGCCGGGGGATCCGGTGCCGGCGACGCAGACCATCTACCGCGATGCGTCGCACCCCTCCAACCTCGTACTTCCCATCTGCCCAGTCACCTGATGAACAGCGCAGGGGTCCGAATGCCGTACGAGTACCTGTCGATGCGTCAACACGGTGCGACAACCGTCGTGACGCTGAACCGGCCACCGGTAAACGCAGTCAACCTGGTCATGTACGAGGAGATACGCGACCTGTTCGGCCGGTTCGACGAGGTGCTACCGGGCGTGAAGGCGGTGGTGCTCACCGGCGCCGGAAAGCACTTCTGCGGGGGAAACGACCTCGACGAGTTCCTCACGCTGACGGAGGTCAACTCGGCCGGGCGGATGCGGCTGGTCCGAGACGCCTTCGCCTCGATCTACGACTGCCCCGTACCGGTGATCGGCGCGGTCCACGGGGCGGCGGTCGGTACCGGGTTGGCGATCGCCGCGAGTTGCGACGTCGTAGTTGCCGGTGAGAGTGCGCGATTCGGGACGCCCGAGGTGAGCGTGGGCGTGATGGGCGGAGCTGCCCACCTCGCCCGCCTGATTCCGCAACCACTCGTGCGGGCCATGTACTTCACCGCCGATCCGTGGCCGGCGTCCGACCTGCTTCAGTACGGCTCGGTGTTGCGTGTCGTTCCGGACGACGAGTTGCTCGACGCCGCCCTCGAACTGGCGGACAGGATGACGCGCCACAGCCTCGCCGCGCTCCGTCACGCCAAGGAGAGTCTGAACACCGTCGAGTTCATGGACCTGAAGGCCGGTTACGAGTTCGAGCAGCGGATGACCGGACGACTGGTCGCCGAGGCCGACGCCAAGGAGGCGGTGGCCGCGGTACGCGAACGGCGGGCGCCGGTCTATCGCGACCACCTGCCGGGCGAAGCCGCAACGTGACGTCGTTCGATGTGTTCACGTTCGTCGACTGAATCTCTTTGCGAGGTCCGCCTTTCGGTTGGCGGCCGGCTACTAGCGTGAGCACGGTGACGGACGCGAATCTTGCGTGGGACCCGTATCTGTATGCGGGCAGCGCCCGCTATTACGCGCAGGGTCGAATGGCTTATCCACCCGCTGTGGCTGAGACGTTTCGCGATGCGCTGGGGCTGGACGGCAGCGGCCGGTTGCTGGACGTGGGTTGTGGCCCGGGCTCGTTGACGGTCTTGCTCGCTTCGCTGTTCGAGGAGGCCACCGGCGTCGACGCAGACGCCGACATGCTCGCCCAAGCCGCTCGGGCGGCAGCCGCACAAGGGGTCGCGAATGTCGACTGGCGGCACATGCGCGCCGAGGAACTACCCGGCGATCTCGGCCAGTTCGACGTGGTTACGTTCGCCCAGTCCTTCCACTGGCTCGACCGGGCACGGGTCGCGGCAGCGGTCCGGTCGATGCTGCGACGAGGCGGGGCATGCGTTCACGTGCAGGCGACGACGCACGAGGGCGTTGACGACGACGCCGGACTTCCGCATCCTCGTCCGCCCCAGGCTGAGATCTCGGCCTTGGTGCGGCGTTACCTCGGCGCCACCCGACAGAGCGGGACGTGGCCTACTGCCGAACGGCACACCGGGCGGCGAGGCGGACGTGTTCCGGCACGCCGGCTTTGCCGGTCCGGCGACCGTCGACGTGCCCGGCAACCCGATCGTCACGCGCAGCGTCGGATCAGATCGTCGCGTCGGTGTTCTCGCTCTCCAGTGCGGCCCCGCACCTGTTCGGCGATCAGGTTGACGCCTTCGAGCGGGACCTGCGCGACCTCCTCCACGCGGCCGGCCCGGCCGGCACCTTCGCCGAGCGGATGCGGCCGATTTCGCTGGACGTCTGGCGACCCGTCGGCGGCCCTGAGCGTCTGCGGGGCGATTGACGGTGAGTCGCTCATCCGGGCCGCGGGTGGTGCTGGCGCGCATCTACGACCAGCCGGCCGACGACCGCTACCGAGTGCTTGTCGACCGGCTCTGGCCCCGTGGCATATCGCGTGACCACGCACCCATCGACCAATGGTGTCCACAAGTCGCGCCGTCAACGGCGCTGCGCACGTGGTACCAGCACGAACCGGCCCGGTTCACCGAGTTTTCCCACCGCTACAAGGAGGAACTCGCGCAGCCTGAGCGAGCCGCCGCATTCGACGCGCTGCGCCAACTCGTGCGCGCACAGCCAGTCACCATCGTTACTGCGACGAAGGCCGCCCAGATCAGCCACGCCTGCGTCCTGGTCGATCTGCTCAACGCGGACCAACCCGCCTGAGGGTCGACGCGAGAGTCAGCTGTCCACTATGGACAGTCGCGAACGAGGGCGGCCGAGCGCGCGCTGGAGCACCCGCACGAGCAGCGATATCGCGGCCGGGTAGACCCGTTCGGACGGGCGCGAGAATCCGATGATCAGGCCCTGTATGTCGCGCTCGTCGCCGTGCCAGTGCTTGCCGAGTCCCTCGAGGGTGAGCCCTTCGGCTGCTGCGAGCTCGACCAGTTCGCTCTCGGTCGGGCCGCCGGAAGGCAGCCGGATGAGCGCCTGCAGGCCGGCCGAGATTCCGGTGATCAGCCCGGGACGAACCTCGTCGAGGGCGCTGATCAGCGCATCGCGACGGCGGCGGTAACGCAGCCGCACGGTGCGGATGTGGCGGTCATAGCCATGGCTGGTGATGAGCTCGGCGAAGGTCAGCTGGGCAATGGAGTCGGTGCTGAGATCGGTGAACTGCTTCACCGCGATGACGGGTTCGAGCAGGTGTTCCGGGAGCACCATCCAGCCCAGCCGCAGTCCGGGGCCGAGCGTCTTGGACGCCGTCCCGATGTACACCGACGCGATCGGCCGCAGTGCCCTGCAGTGCACCGATCGGCTGGCGGTCGTACCGAAACTCGCCGTCGAAGTCGTCCTCGACGATGAGCCCGCCGCTCGTGCGGGCCCAGGACGTGAACGCTTTGCGGCGCGACGGCGACATCGTGACGCCGGTCGGGTACTGGTGGGCCGGCGTGACGAGAGCGGCCGCGACGTCGCCGAGATGGTCGGCGCCCGCGCCTCGATCGTCGACCGCCATTGCCTCGATGCGCAGCCCGGCCTGCCGGACGACGTCTCGGTGGAAGTCGAATCCGGGGTTCTCCATCGCGATCGCGGTGCCGTGCGCCTGCGCGAGAGCTGTGCACAGAAGCGACAGCGACTGGGTGGCGCCGGAGGTGATGACGACCTGCCCGGGCCGGGCGTGGACTCCCCGGGTACGGCCGAGGTAGTCGACGAGGGCGCTTCGCAGCTCGTAGCGCCCGCGCACGTCGCCGTAGCCGAAGGCGCTCGCCGGGGCCTCGGTGAGCGCTCGGCGCGTGCATCGCAGCCAATCCGCGACGGGAAAGGACGTGACGTCCGGCGTGCCGGGCCGAAGGTCGAGCCGGGTCGGCTTGGCCGTACGACCATGTTCGGCGGGTGCACCGACTGGTCCGAGGTCGGCCACCTGGGTACCCGCCCGCTGCCGGGTGAGCAGGTAGCCCTCAGCGACGAGCTGGTCGTAGGCGGCAGCCACGGTGCCCCGAGACACGCCGAGATCCTGGGCCAGCACTCGCGAGGAGGGCAGCATCGTGCCCGCGGCCAGGCGGCGGCTCTGGATCGCCGTGCGCAGGCTCTCTTCGAGGCTGGCCCGCCGCCGGGATCCTGTCGTCTCGACGTGCAGATCGAGGCCCGTACTGGCCCAAGAAACCGACATGGAATTGGACCTTACCGCTGATCCAGGCGCCACATAACGTCGCTGCCATGTCAATCAGCGCCCGGTCGGAGGAGACCGTCGTGCCGCCGGCCCGGATCGCCGTGGAGAAGTTGGTACCCGCCGCTAGCCGGGCATTGAAGGCGCTCGACGAGGCCGTGCGCAAGTCGCGAATCGAGGCCGGGCTGCTGGATCTGATCCGCCTGCGGGCGTCACAAATCAACGGCTGCGCGTACTGCGTAGACGTGCACAGCCGCGATGCCCTTGCCGCCGGCGAGACCGAGCGCCGCGTCTTCGCGCTCACGGTCTGGCGCGAGACGCCGTTCTTCACCGCCCGCCAGCGCGCCGCACTCGAACTCACCGAGGCGATGACCCGGCTGGCTGACCACCCGGTGCCCGACGACGTCGTCGATCGCGCCGCCACGCACTTCTCCGAGCGCGAACTGGCCGAGCTGATCTGGGCAATCACCGTGATCAACGCCTGGAACCGGCTGGGCGCCACGGCCAGACCGTGGCCGCTCGCCTGACATCGAGATACCTCGAACGACCAAGGAGCGATACATGAACGACTTCGGCTACGAGGCGCGCCGTGCGCCGGTGGTGGACCGATTCGACGCCGACGCGGCCGCACTTGACGTCCTGCTCGCCGACGGTGATGCCGCGCCCGCACCCGGCACTGCGGCGGGCGACGCGGGCGAGCGCCTTCGGCACATCCGAGCGCCCGGGCGAGCAAAGGCCAGCGGCCCGCGCGCCGGTCGGGCCGCTCGCGCTGTCGCGGTCCGGCCGGGCCGGCGCGCGAGTTCCGGCTTGCCGTGCCAGGCGCACGACCCCGACCTGTGGTTCGCCGACGCCCCGAGCGACGTCGAGCGCGCGAAGGCGCTGTGCGAGGGCTGCCCGGTGCGATTGGCCTGCCTCGCCGGCGCGATCGACCGGCGGGAACCGACCGGCGTCTGGGGTGGGCAGATCCTCGACCAGGGTCGGGTCGTGACGCACAAGCGCTCGCGCGGCCGTCCGCCCAAGGGCAGCGTCGCGCCGCAGAGCTATCCGGCCCTGGCCGAGCGATTTGGCGAGCTGTCGGCTCGCCCGCTCGGCCGGCTCGGCTGGCTGCGGCCGGTTCGCGCGTCGGCACGGCCACGGGCTCGCACACCACCAACGGCTGTCAATCACCCGGCCCACTGTCCAGGTAGGTCGGCAGCGGCGTCAGAGCCAGGGCGGTTCGACGCCCAGCGAGGCCGTCGGGGTGTCGCGGTCGGCGTGCAGGGCGTCGAGCCGGGCCAGCCAACCGGCGATGCCGGCGGCGCCCTGCATCAAGCCCGGCTCCGGCGGCAACTCAGGCGGGTTTCGGGTGTACTCGGTATTGGACCAGTTCACGCCTACGCCGCCGGCAGTCGGGACGGCCCGGCCCATCACGTCGGCGGCCAGCCGTCGGCCCACTCGAGCAGGTCCGTGTTGCCGGTGGCCTGGTAGCGGTCGAGCAGCAGCCGCCCGACCCCGGCGGTGCCACAGCAGCGACGCGACGTTGTCCCAGAAGCCGGGGTAGAGCCGGGCGGGCAGTCCGCTATCGGCGATGGCCTGCAGGCAGGCGTCGACGGCCTGCTGCCAGCGCGGTTGCGGATCGATCGCGTTCAGGATGAGGAACAACCGGACGGTGCCGGTCGGGCCGTGGCACCAGCCGAAGAACACGGGCGGGCGGTTCGCCTGCGGCGGGATGACGAGCGGCAGCGCCCAGCCCTTGGGCGTGTGGCCGAGGGCGAGCAGGGCCTCGGCGCCGCGAATCGCGACGGCGATCAGGTCCGGTCGGCCGAGGCGCCGACCGGCGGCGGCCAGCGCGTAGGCGACGCCCGCCGTGCCGTGGGAGAACCCTGGAGCCAGCTGTTCATAGCCGAGGACCATCCGCCACTGGAGCCCGTTCGGATCCGGCTCGGCCAACTCGACCAGGCCGTCGGCCAGCAGGTTCGCGGCAGCGATCGCGGCGTCGGAGTCGTCGGCCAGCAGGGCGAGCAGGATGCCCGCGTCTCCGGAGATGACGTCGGTATAGCGCGCCGGGTCGCGCGGTGCCCGCAGGACGCGCTCGGCGATCTGCGACGTGACAAGCGCCGCGGCCGCGCCCGCCTCGGCGTCAGCCGCGACGGCCGACCAGGCGCGTAACGCCACGGCCACGCCGGCCCATCCGGAGAACAGCCCGTCGTCGGGCATCGTCGCCGCGCTCGGGTCGTGCTCGGCCAGGTGCACCAGCCGGGCGAGGGCGCCGGCCGCGACCGTGGTCGTGTCGAGCCCGCTCGCCGCGCCTCGGCGCAGGCGAGCAGCACCCCGGCCGTGCCCGCATACAGATCGTCGAACGGCTCGTCGCCTTCGCGCCACGCCTGCCCGCCGTCGACGTCGACCGCGACCGACTCGATCCAGTCGAAGGCGCCACGCGCGAGGCGCGCGCGTCGTCGGTCCGTCCCTCCACCGCGTGAACACTGCCCGGTGCGCGCGTTGCGGGCAACCTCGCCCTCGTTGACAGGGGTCAGCGGCAGGATGCATCGGCATGGACGTGTTTGCCGAGGGCCTCGCGTGGGCGCGAACGGTGTGCCTGGCCCTGCCGGAAACCTACGAGGAGGACGCCTGGGTCGGGACGCGGTGGAAGGTGCGCAGCAACACGTTCGCGCACGTTCTCGAGATCGTCGACGGGTACCCACCGTCGTTCGCCGCTGCCGCGGGCACCGACGGGCCGGCCACCGTGCTGACGTTCCGCTCGGCGGGGCACGAACTCGACCTCATCCTGGCCACCGAGACGTCGTTCGGCCCGCTCTGGAATCGCGGTGACGTGGGGGTGCGCCTCGACCTGCACCCGGCCTGGGACGACCTCGCCGAGCTGCTGGTCGAGAGCTACCGGCTGCGTGCGCCCAAGACCCTGGTCCGCCGACTGGATGCCTGATCGTTCGCCGCTGACACGGGCTCAGTAGGCCACGCCTTCATCGCGTTGTCGACCACTCGCGTCAGGTCTCGGTGGCTGGCCCCGTCGCACGCCTGGGTCGACATGCCCTGGATGACGGCGGAGTAGAACGTGGCCAGCCCCGCCGCGTCGGTCGTCTTCGGAAGCCGTCCGGCGCGGACGTCGGCGCGGATCTTGTTCGCGATCTTCTTCTTGGTGGTGTCGCGGTAGCCACGCAGTTCGGCTTTGACGTCCTCGTCCGCATCGGCGATGTTGACGGCCCCATTGATCACCAGGCACCCCGGTGGATGGCTCGGCTCGGTGTACTCGGCGGCCGCCTCGCGAAGCATTCGCTCGACGGCGGCGCGGGCGGTCGGCTCGGCCAGGGACCGGGATCCGTACTGGCCATGCGTCTGCGCGTACCGCTCGACGGCCTCGCTGAACAGCTTGCGCTTGTCGCCGAACGCTGCGTAGAGGCTCGGCGGGGTGATGCCCATTGCGTGCGTGAGCGCCGCGATCGAGGTTGCCTCGTACCCGTTCCGCCAGAACTCGATCATCGCGCGATCGAGCGCAACCGAACGGTCGAATGCGCGCGGGCGGCCGCGTGACGGCGTCATGCGAACAATTCTATAGCGGTCACTACGGATGATGCTACGGTGCATTTCATAGTTATCGCTACAGAATCGATAGGAGCTCCCGATGAGCAGCGGCGCCAGCTCATCACCACCTTCGTCGATGATCCGGACGCCACGGGGGCCGGAGCAGCGTGATGCGCGCTGTTACCCAGCAGTCCTTCGGCGGTCCGGACGTTCTCGAAGTTGCCGAGGTCGACCGGCCGGTTCCCATCCCGTCCGAGGTGCTCGTGCGCGTGCACGCCAGCGCCGTAAACCCCGTCGACGCCATGGCCCGGTCGGGGGCCCTGCCGCTGCTCGGCGCGCCGCCGTTCGTCCTCGGCTGGGACATCTCCGGGGTGGTCGAGGAGGTCGTGCCTGGCGTCAACCGCTTCGTCGTGGGCGACGAGGTCTATGGGATGCCGTTCTTTCCTCGCGAAGGCGGGGGATACGCCGAATTCGTGGCCGTGCCCTCGCGGCAACTCGCCCGCAAGCCGGCCCGCCTCGATTACGTGCACGCCGCCGCGCTACCACTGGTCGGCCTCACCGCATGGCACAGCCTGATCGACGTCGCGCACATCGAGCCCGGCCAGCGGGTCCTGATCCACGGCGGGGCCGGCGGCGTCGGCCACCTGGCCATCCAGATCGCGAAGGCCCGGGGCGCGCACGTCATCACGACGGCCAGTGCGCCGAAGCACGACTTCGTGCGCGGCCTCGGCGCTGATCGGGTTGTCGACTACCGAAGCGTCGACTTCACCGATGTCGTCCACGATGTCGAGGTCGTGCTGGAGACGGTCGGTGGCGACTACGGCGAGCGCTCGCTGCGAACGCTCGTACCGGGCGGGCTGTTCATCACCGTGGTCGAGCGCACGAACGCGGAGCTACGGGCGAAGACCGAGGCGGCCGGGATGCGGTTCGCCGGCGTCACCGTCGAGCCCGACTACGTGGGCCTGGAGGCACTGGCCGACCTCGTCGACTCCGGGCGACTGCGCCCGTACGTCGAGCACGCGCTACCGCTTGCCGACGCCGCCAAGGCCCACGAACTCATCGAGTCCGGCCGGACGACCGGGAAGGTCGTGCTGACGCTGTAGGCGGGCGTCGGTTCGCCGTCTTCACTGGCCGCGGCTGTCGGGGTCGTCTGCGGCGAAGCGGAGGAAGTCGGTGATCTGGTAGTCGCTGCCGGGCGCGCCGAGGTCGGCTGCCAGCGGGGGCGTCGGTTGAGGTAGCTGGACGGGTCCGCGGCGAGGAGTCCGACATCACCTCGGCCACGATGCGCCCGCCGACCGGGCCGAGGTACTGCCGCCGTTGGCCAGTATACGCAGACAGACCACCTAGCCCTGAAATAAGCGTGTTCGGCCTTCGACGGTAGCGGCGGGGCCGAGATCGGGTTTTCGGGTGTCGCGTGGTTCGGTTCGCGGCGTGGCTGATGGGTCGGGCTCGTGCTGCGGAGTGAGTTGATCTTCGAATCGGGTGTGGTTTCGGTGTTCGGGTAGGACGAGCGGCCCGGTCGTCGCGTTGGACGCCGGGCTGTCTGTGTTGCGGCCGACGTTCGGGGTCAGCCGTAGGCGGTGCGTTCGATGGTGCGCCAGGCGCTGAAGAACCTGCCGAGGCTGGGCTGGTGACCGAGGATGCGGATCGTGGTGCTGCGGGCGTGGCGGGCCACGATGGCGGGCAGGAGGATGACGGCGGCGGTGAAGCGGCGGAACTCCATGGCGATGTATTCGCGCCGGTCGCTCTTGCGGTGCAGCATCGTCGCCCACCAGGACTTGAGGTTCCAGGCGAGTGCGGCGATGACCATGTAGGCCCAGTTGCTGACCAGGTCGTAGAGCGGCACGCGTAGGGCGTTGACGCCGTTCTTGAGCTGCTCGATCACGTTCTCCTGGTCGCAGCGGTCGTTGGCGCAGGCGACGACTTCGGCCGGGGTGAGGTCGGTGCGGGTTGTGATGTAGAAGAAGTAGCGGATGTCTTCGCCGAACAGCACCTGCTCGCCGCGGGACTTGGTGAGGTTCTTGCGCAGCGCGATCATCCGATAAGGGCGGGCGCATTTGCCCGGCTGGTAGTCGAACTCGGCGAGGTCTTCATGGTTGAGCCTGATGTCGAGGTAGCCGCGTTCGGTGACGATGCGCTGCTTGTGGTTCGGTTCCCGCCGCCGCCGCTGGTCGGTCTTCGGCTCGTGTTTCGCGGGCCGGTCCAGCCGGGACCAGCACGACTCGTCCAGGGCCTCGGCACGGCCGCGCAGCGCGGCGTTAGCGTCCATGCCGAACACGAAATCGACCCGCTCGGCCCAGGCGTCGAAGTGCGCGGTCAAGGAGAAGTCGGTGTCCCCCAGGCAGACCCGCTCGGCATGCGGGGTGACCAGATCGATGGCGCGGCCGATCCACTGCGCTGCCCCGCGCTGGCTGGCGGCGTTGCCGGGCCGGTTGACCAGGTAGAGCACTTCCTTGGTGTTGGCCAGCGACACGATCAGCGGCGCGTAGCCCCAGATGCCCTTGTAGGACATGTCCATCCCGGCCTTGTGCTCACCGTAGGTGCCGGCGATCGTGCCATCGGTGTCGACATAGGCGACCGGGCCGAGCAGATCGGCGCCCCGCCCGGCCCACAGCTTCGGCCGCACCGAGTTGACCGCCTCCATCAGCGCCAGCACGTCGGCCTCGGTGAAGCGGCGGCAGAAATCGCCGGCCGTGGTCGGGTCCGGGATCAGCTCCGCACCCAGCGCGTTCATGAACGCGACATCGTGCCGCAGCCGCTCGATGTCTTCGAGGCGGGTGCCGCCACACAGCACGTTGTAGGCCATGTTCAGCACGTGGTCGGACTCGTGATACGGCAGGTGCACCTTCAACAACTCGACCGCGTCGTCGATCTGCTCGGCCAGGCCGAGCCCAGTGACTAGACGGTGCACCGCGGCGATCCCGCCGTAACACGTCGCCTCGGCGCGCCCACCGATCTCGTAGCTGACCTTCCTCGCGGCGAACATCGGCGCGCGCCGCTCGCCCCAATGCCCGGCCCGCGCATGCCTGGCCGCGACCCTGCGGCGACGGCGCGCCAGATTCCGGCGACTCTGCTCGTGCGATACCTTCTTCACCCAGAAAGGCCTGTCTGACGGGGTAGTCCTCAGAGAGCTACGCCCGACAAGATAAGGCCTTTCTGCCTGTCCGACCGGTATCCACACCGCAGACACGCTTACGGCGGCTAGCGAAGCGAGTCGAGCAGGTACAGCAGGGCAAGCCCGTAGGCCTGCTCCGCGTCGGCGTCCTGGCTGGTGTGCACCTCGCCGCGCAGTTCGGTGCGTACCAGCCAGCCGTCCTCCGTACGGTCCAGGCCGCGAAACGTGCCGGCCAGCCCTTCGCGAAGTTGGGTCTCGCGAGGCAGCCAGACGGCCTTGTCGTTGTCGACGGAGTCCAGGGCCCACTCGGTCGTTCCGTTGAAACCGATCACCTGCCCGTGCGGCAGGTCGTGCACCTCGATCGTCATGTCGCTCAGGACGAAGACGTCGTTGTCCATGTCGCGGTCGGCCACCACGAACCGGTCGCCGGATGCGGGCGACCACCGCAGGCCGGCGTCACGCAGTTTGCGAGCGAGTTCAAGAGAGATCACCCGACCAGTGTGCTCGACGGGTTCGCCATCGGTGCGCGAGCGGGCGGCTCATGCTCGAAGGTTGGGTTCTTGTCGGCGTGTCATCAGCGAGAATCGAGTTCCGCCGAGGTGGCGACGCGGTCGTGCGCCCCGGCGCCTTGGCGGCTGGAGGTGTCGTCATGACCGACGGCGAATCACGGCGTGCGGATACGCCGTCGCTGCAGGAGATGTACCAGAAAGGCAAGTCGTTGCGGTCGTCGTTACGCCGCGACGCGCACGCCGAGCTGTCGCTGCCCGATCGCGATCCGGTCCAGATCATCGCCGCGCAGAACGCGCGCCGGTTGCCCGACCTGGTGCCGGTACGCATCGGGCGGATGCTGCAGTCGCCGTTCGCGTACTACCGCGGCACGGCCGCCGTCATGGCCCATGACCTGACGGCCGGCCCGGTGACCGGCCAGCGGGTCGTGTGCTGCGGCGACGCGCACATCTCCAACTTCGGGCTGTTCGCCTCGCCGGAACGCCGGCTGCTCTTCGACCTCAACGACTTCGACGAGGTCTCGACGGCGCCGTGGGAATGGGACGTCAAGCGCCTCGTGGCGAGCGTGGTCATCGGTGGACGCGACATCGGGTTGAGCGACGCCGCCTGCTGCGAGTCAGCGGTCGGTGCTGTTGCCGCGTACCGCGAGACGCTGCGCATGCTGTTCGCGATGACCGCCCTGGAGCGGTACTACTTCCAGGTCGAGACCGACAGACTCGAAGAACTTGCTGCGCCGGACGGGCGCAAAGTCGTGACCCGCACGGTCAAGAAGGCACGTCGCCGCACATCCGACCAGGTGCTGGACAAGCTCGTGGCGGTCGACGACCACGGTCAGCTCAAGATCAAGGAGGATCCGCCGATCGCGCAGCACGTGGGCTACGTCAGCCTCGACGAACTGCAAGGGCTGTTCGACCAGTACTACAGCACGATGCGGCCGGACACCGCGCTGCTGCTGTCGCAGTTCCGGCTCGTCGACTACATCCTGCGCGTGGTCGGGGTGGGTTCGGTCGGCACCCGCTGCCTGGTTCTGCTGTTCGTCGGACCTGACGGCGAGCCGCTGTTCCTCCAGGCCAAGGAAGCGCCGCCCTCCGTGCTGGAAACCCACGGCCAAGAGCCTTTGCTTGCGCCGAATCGACGTTCGCGAGTTCGCAGGGCGAACGGGTCGTGTCCGGCCAGCGGATCCTGCAGGCCCAGTCCGATCCGTTCCTGGGTTGGGTCGAGCAGTGGCAGGGCGGGGCCGACCGGCCGGTCGATTTCTACCTGCGCCAGTTCCGCGACATGAAGGGATCGGTCGACGTCAGTGCGCTGACGCCGTCGCAGTTCCACGACTACGGGCGGCTGTGTGCCGGCGTCCTGGCCCGGGCGCATTCGCAGAGCCCCAGGGCCGCCGTCATCCGCGGATACCTCGGACGCTCCGACGAGTTCGACCACGCCATCGCCAGATGGGCGGTGCGCTATGCCGACCAGGCCCAGCAGGACTTCGACACGCTGCAGGAGGCGGTGCAGCAGGGCAAACTCCCCGTGGAGTATGGAGTTTGACGGCTTGTTGGCCCCTGGCGCCGGCCGGCCGCGGTCCGCGCCCTTACGAGGCCGGCTGCTCGGAGAAGATCAACTGGTACGCCGTCCATCCATGCCATAAGCCGTCGGTCCAGTTCTGCGACATCGACATGAGCACGTTGCCCGACGCCAGGACGGCCTCCGGATGGGAATGGAGCTGGTACCCGAAATGGTCGGTTCCGAGGTCATATGGGGGACCTGGGTCCGGTAGGGGGCTGTTTTCCTTGCTTATCCATTTGACGAACGTCGCATTGTCGTAATTGTCGAGGCGGACCAATGCGGTGTGGTCGAAACCGCCGTCGCTGAAGTCCCACATTCCCGAGCCGCCCAGCACGACTGAACGTCCCGTCACCAAAAGGGAATTGTCGTCGACGACGGTCGCTCCGATCATCCAGTAAATGTGGGTGTCGTCGTCGTTCGGCAGTAGTTGCGCGCCGGCGTTCGACACGTGGAAGTTGCCGCCGCGCTGAACGACCACCGTCGAATGCGCGAAACCGTTCTCGTGCGCCTCGAATGTGTCGCCGAACAGCCAGACATCGCGCGACCCGACCGGCACCGATACACCGCCGTCCCCGGCTCCCCACTCCTCGACCGGCAGGGCTGCGAACGCGGCGGTGTATCCCGCGGCCGTCGTCGGAGCGGGCCTAGCGGTGGTGGTCGGCAACCAGCCGACGACGTCGGCGGCGAGATTCACGGTTCCGGTGGATCCGTTGTAGAGGTTGATGTTGCCGGCGGCGCCGATCTTGGTGATGGCGAGGTTGCCGGTGGTATGTGCGGTGGCGAAGTCGAGGGTTGGGGTGACTGGTCGGGCGGTGCCGGCGGTGTAGGCGGTGATGTAGCCGCTGCGGGTGGGGCTGGTGGCCGTGATGTTGAGAACGGCGGCAGCGACTCCGGAGGTCGGTATGCCGCTGCGACCGGTGACTTGCACGGTGATCGTGGCCCCGGGTGCTACGGCTGCTCTCGCGGTGCCGGTGCCGGTTCGGGTATCGAGTAGCCGGGCCGGGGCGAGGGGAGTGAAGGCTCCCGCAGTGGCGGGCGATCCGGCGCGGAAGTAGCCGCTGATGTCGGCGATGAGGTGCACCGTTCCGGCCGATCCGTTGTAGAGATTGATCTTTCCGGTGGCGCCGACTTGGACGATGGTGAGTTTGCGAGTGGTTTGGGCGGTGGCGAAGTTGACGGTCGGGGTGGCGGGTCGGCTGCTGCCGGTGTAGGCGGTGATGTAGCCGGCGCGGGTGGGGGTGGTGGCGGTGACAGTGAGGACGGCGGCGGCGACTCCCGAAGTCGGGATGCCGCCGCGGCCGGTGATCTGCACGGTGATGGCGGTCCCGGGTGCGACAGCTGCTCTGTGGGCGCCGACGCCGGTTCGGGTATCGAGTAGCCGGGCCGGAGTGAGGGGAGTGAAGGCTCCGGCGGTCGAGGAGGGTCCGGCGCGGTAGTAGCCGCAGGTGTCGGCGATGAGGTGCACGGTTCCGGTGGATCCGTTGTAGAGAGTGATCTTTCCGGTGGTGCCGACTCGGGTGATGGTGAGATTGCGGGTTGTTTGGGCGATGGTGAAGTCGAGAGTTGGGGCGATGGGTCGGGCGGTGCCGGCGGCGTAGGCGGTGATGTAGCCGCTGTGCGTGGGGGTCGTGGCCGTGATGTTGAGAACGGCGGCGGCGACTCCGGAAGTCGGGATGCCGCCGCGGCCGGTGACTTGGACGGTGACGGTGGCCCCAGCCGCGACGGCCGCTCTTCGGGCGCCGACGCCGGTTCGGGTATCGAGCAATCGCGCCGGCGTCAGGGCCTGGTACATGCCGGGTGCGCCGACCGTAGGTGCCGCCGTAGAGGCCGTCGACGCCGATTTCCCATCACCTGCGCCCGCGGCCGGGCCGGCGCTCGTGCCAATCAGCAGCAACGTCGCGAAGAATGCGATGAATGCTCGAATACGGCTGCTCGATGCCCCCGACCACTGCGCCTTGTCGTGATGCCCGAATAACCGCACCGGCAGCCTCATTCCCAGGATCAATCGCACGTCGTCCTGATCAAATCGTCCGGTCTATCCGGGCCGCGCCGTCAGGGCCACACGTCCCTCACAACGGATTTCGCGAGAGGTGATGATCACATCTCCCCGATGGTCGGCATCACGACTGGCGACCGCACTGAGAATTCGGCGTGAGCGCCGTCATGAGATGTGCGCGTTCGGCAATTGCGAGTCATGCTGGTAGTTGGCTCTGACCGGATTTCCCCCCGATTCGGTCAGGGCCCCTTTTCTTGGTTGCCCGACCTCTATATGGCCGATCTTGTGTTTCCGATCTTGGGTCGTGGACCGGGTGCTGCGGAGTTGGGGCGTCGGTGGGCCGGTGATACCCTCTGGGGGTATGAGGGCAACTCCGGGATACCACGAATCTAAGGACGCTCAACTCAAGCGCTTGCGCCGCATCGAGGGCCAGGTCCGCGGGCTGCAGAGACTGGTCGAGAGCGACACCTACTGCATCGACGTCCTGACGCAGGTCTCGGCAGCGACCCGCGCGCTCGAGTCGTTCGCGCTCGGCCTGCTCGACGAGCATCTCGCGCACTGTGTGGCCGAGGCGATCAATCAGGGCGGCGCTGAGGCGGACGCGAAGGTGAAGGAGGCCTCCGCCGCGATCGCCCGCCTGGTTCGGTCGTGACGAACGGTCCGTCGACGCATCTCGACGGCGGCACCCGGGTCGGCACCGCTCAGGTGCTCGAGCGTGAACTCCACCTCGACATCACCGGTATGACGTGCGCCTCGTGCGTCGCGCGAGTCGAGAAGAAGCTCAACGCTCTCGACGGCGTGGCGGCCACGGTGAATCTGGCGACCGAATCGGCCCATGTCCGGTGCGATGCGGATGTGGCGGACGCAACGCTGGTCAGTGCGGTCGAGGCGACCGGCTACCGGGCGCGGGTTCGGCACGACGCCGACGACGCCGCGAGCGAGCAGGAGTACGGCGGGGCCACCGCCTTGCTTCGCCGCCTGCTGATCAGCCTGCCGATCGCCGTCGCCGTCCTGCTCGTGGCTATGACGCCCTTGTCGGACAAGGGATTCGCCCCCTGGACCGAGCTCGTCCTGGCGACGCCGATCGCGTTGTGGAGCGCGTGGCCGTTCCACCGCGCCGCCCTGGTGAACGCGCGCCACGCGGCGACGACGATGGACACCCTGGTCAGCCTCGGTGTGCTGGCGGCGTGGTCGTGGTCCGTCGTCGCGGTGGTGGGCGACACCGGCGAGCCCAGGTACTTCGAAGTGGCCACCGTCGTCACGATCTTCCTGCTCACCGGCCGCTACCTGGAGGCGCGGGCCAGGCGGCGTTCGGGCAGTGCGCTGCGGGCCCTGCTCGAGCTCGGGGCCAAGGAGGTCACCGTTCGGCGCGGGACGACCCAACTGGTCATACCGATCGAACAGCTCGTGGTCGGCGACGAGTTCGTGGTTAGGCCCGGCGAGAAGGTCGCCACCGACGGCGTCGTCATCGATGGACTGTCCACTGTGGACAACTCGCTGCTGACGGGCGAAACGGTACCGGTCGAGGTCGGCCCCGGCGACCCCGTCGTCGGCGGAGCGGTGAACTCGGGCGGCCGGATCGTCGCGCGCGCGACGAGGGTCGGTGCGAGCACGCAATTGGCGCAGATCGCGCGGCTGGTCGAGCAGGCGCAGACCGGCAAGGCTCCGGTGCAGCGCCTGGCCGATCGCGTGTCCGCCGTGTTCGTGCCCGTGGTGCTCGGTCTCGCCCTGGCGACGCTCGGCGCGTGGCTGCTCACTGGGCACGCCGCCGCCGACGCATTCACCGCAGCCGTGGCCGTGCTGATCATCGCTTGCCCGTGCGCGCTCGGACTCGCCACGCCGACCGCCCTGCTCGTCGGCACCGGCCGGGCCGCCCAGCTCGGCGTACTGGTGAAGGGCCCTGAGGTGCTGGAGTCGACCCGGCGGGCCGACACGATCGTGCTCGACAAGACCGGCACGGTCACGACCGGCGAGATGCGCCTGCATGACATTCACGTCGTCGACGGCACTGACGACAGTGAATTGCTCCGCCTCGCCGGCGCCCTCGAGGACGCGTCGGAGCATCCGATCGGCCGGGCGATTGCCGTTGCGGCGCAGGAGAAATTCGGCGCGCTGCCGCCGGTGGCCGACTTCGTCGCGACGGGCGGCCTCGGTGTCACCGGAACCGTCGAGGGCCGGCAACTGAGCGCCGGGCGGCCGGAGTGGCTGGCCGGGACGCTGCCGGACGGCCTGCAACGCGCCGTCGTCGAGGCGCAGGCGGCGGGACTCACGCCGGTCGCAGTGGCTTGGGACGGTGCTGTTCGAGGCGTCGCGGTGGTCGGCGACACGGTCAAGGCGACGAGCCGCGAAGCGGTCAGCCTGCTGCGTGCCCTCGGGTTGCGGCCGATGCTGCTGACCGGCGACAACGCGGCCGCCGCGCGCCAGGTCGCCGACGAGGTAGGGATCGCCGACGTCATTGCCGGGGTACTGCCCGAGGGCAAGGTCGACGCGATACGGCAATTGCGCCGGCAGGGCCACGTCGTCGCGATGGTGGGCGACGGCGTCAACGATGCCGCCGCCCTGGCCGAAGCCGACCTCGGGCTCGCCATGGGATCGGGCACCGATGTGGCGATCGAGGCCAGTGACCTCACGCTCGTGCGCAGCGACCTGCGCCTGGCGGCCGATGCGATCCGGCTCGCCCGGCGCACGCTCGCGGTGATCAAGGCGAATCTGTTCTGGGCGTTCGCCTATAACGTCGCGGCCATTCCGCGTGGCCGCACTCGGATTGCTCAATCCGATGATCGCCGGCGGCGCGATGGCCGCGAGTTCCGTGCTCGTCGTCGCGAACAGCCTGCGCCTGCGCCGCTTCCGCTGAGACGGCGCGGGCGGTCAGCCGGGCAGGATATTCACCGCTCGCGCGGCGATCAGCGCCACGGTCACCAGCGATATTGCCGCCTGCAGCGCGAACAGCAGCTTTGCCCACCGCGACAAGGGCAAAGTGTCGGTGGGGGAGAACGCCGTCGAATTGGTGAACGACACGTAGAGGTAGTCGAGGAAGATCGGCTCCCAGTTGCGCGCCAGGTGCTCGTCGGTCAGCTGCGGGAACAGCAGATCGGGTATGTCGTGCTTGCCGTGCGCCCGCTCCGCCGGCCCGCCGCGGTCGTACTCCCAGAACCACAGCGCGAAGACGATGGTGTTCGTCAGCCAGATCTCGGCGCCGCCGACGAGGAGCGTGTCCGGAGCGATGTGCCCGCCGGTCGTGATTGCGTGGATGAGCAGGATCACCGACGTCGCGTTGGCGGCGGCGATGATCGCGATCAGAACCTGCGAGGCGACACGTAGCCGCTGGGTGCGCTGCGAGAGCCGGTCCGGATGCATCAACGTGAGGACGACCAGCAGAACGGCCTCAATGCTCGGCGCGATGTAGGCCGGGTGCGGCACGAACCGAGCCGGCAGCGCGAACTGGGCCGCGATGATCACGGCGATCGCCATGACGATCCACCATCGGCGCTCGCCCTCGGTCGCCCGCAGCCAGGCGGGGCGTTTGCCCGCTGAGCCAAGGGCTAAGGTTCGCGCGGCGGATGAGGGCTCGGACATGGTGCGATTGTCCTTGTCCGCCTGCCAAGGACCGGAAGGACACGCGTGCATCATCACCTGAGCTGGCTCGAGGCCAGTGTTGTCGGAGCCATGCAGGGAGTGGCCGAACTGTTTCCCGTCTCGAGCCTCGGGCACAGCGTGCTGCTGCCGGCCGTCGTCGGCGGATCGTGGGCGAAGGACCTGAACGTTCGTTCGTCAGACTCGCCGTACCTGGCGTTCATCGTCGGCCTGCATGTGGCCACGGCCATTGCGCTGATCGCGTACTTCTGGCGCGACTGGGTGCGCATCATCCGGGGGCTCATCACGAGCATTGCCCGCCGCGAGGTGACCAACCCGGACCAGCGGCTGGCCTGGCTGCTGATCCTGGCGAGCATCCCGGTTTGCGTGGCCGGTCTGTTGCTCGAGCACTGGTTCCGGACGACGCTGTCGCGGCCGGTGCCGACGGCGATCTTCCTGGCCGTCAACGGACTCGTCTGATCGGCGCCGAACAACTGCGCCGGCGTGACGGCAACCTCGACACGGAGTACGTCGACGAGCGGGTCACCGGCCCGGAGTCTGATGCCCGGCTGGCGAAACTGCCTGCGGGGCAAGCGGTTCTGGTCGGGTCGGCGCAGATCCTGGCGCTGGCGCCGGGCATCTCGCGCTCGGGCATAACCATGGTCGGTGGTCTGCTGCGCGGCCTGTCCCGGGAGGACGCGGCGCGCTTCTCGTTCCTGCTCGCGACTCCCGTCATCCTCGCCGCCGGTGCGCTGAAACTGGGCGACCTGACCGGTCCCATGGGCGACGGCATCCGCGGGCAGGTCATCCTCGGCTCGGTGCTGTCCGGCGTCGGCGCGTACCTGTCGGTGCGCTTCCTCACCCGCTACTTGGCGAATCGCTCGCTGCGGCCGTTCGGCGTCTACTGCATCCTGGCCGGATTGGGCAGTCTGCTGGTGTTCGCCGTCCGCTGACGTACCGTCGTCCCATGCGGCGCGTGCTCTTCCTGCTTGCTCCGCGATGGCTGGCGCTTCATGTTCTCGTCGTCGCGGCCTGCGTGACGATGGTGCTGCTCGGCCGGTGGCAGTGGCACGTCGCCCACGTGCACCACGGCAGTGTCCAGAACTACGCGTACGCCTTTCAATGGTGGGCGTTTACCGGGTTCGCGCTGCTGATGTGGTTGCGGGTGGTACGCGACGCGATCCCTCGACGGCTACCGGGCGGATCAGCCGAATCGGGCGGACCAGCCGCGAGCGAGTCCACCGGCGAGTCCGGGCCGAACGAGATTTCTGCGAGCCGGCCCACGGGCGGTGAGCCCGCTGCGAGCGAGGCAAACGGCGTCGCTTACCGTCGGTACGTCATGCCGCGCACCCAGCCCGAGTCCGCCGATCCAGAACTCAACGCGTACAACGCATATCTGGCCGACCTGGACCGGCGCAATCGCGGTGGGTAACGAGAGGACCGCCTGATGACGACTGGCGAGGCGACCACCGCCCGACGCGGCCTACGCGAGGGCGGCGCGCTGCTGCGCTATCGCGTCCTCGCGATCGTCACCGGCGTCATGCTCGTGCTGCTGGTCTTCGTGGCCGTGCCGCTCAACCTGTTCGCGCACATGCACGGCCCGGTCGCCGTCATCGGCACCGCACACGGATTCCTGTTCATGGTCTACCTGGTCACGGCTCTGGACCTGGGGGTTCGCCGGCGTTGGCCGTTGCTGAAGCTGGGCCTGATCATGATTGCCGGCACCATCCCGTTCGCGTCGTTCGTGGCCGAACGGCGGGTCGCCCGTGAGGGACGACCCGTTGGCGACGCGAAAGCCTGAGTCCAGCCCGAGTCAGCCTGACGCGGCGCGTGGTGCGCGCCCACCGAACGCGTTCACCAGATCGGTGCGGGCCCGAGCCACCCTCGAGCGGATCGTGCCGACCGGGCAGCCGCAGACGTCGGCCGCCTCCGCGTAGGACAGGCCGACCAGCTGGGTGAGCACGAACGCTTCGCGGCGGTCACGGTCGAGTGCGTCGAGCAGGGCACGCAGTACGACCGAGTCGGCCGGATCGGACGCAGCGTCGTCGGACCGGTCAGCGGCCTCGGCCGGCGACAGCGCGCGCGATCGCACCGCGGCCCGTACGGCGTCGGCGCACACCCGCCGCGCGATCGAAAGCAGCCAGGTGCGCGCCGACGAGCGGCCGGCGAAGCGATGAAGAGCCGCGAACGCCCGGGCATAGGTCTCCTGCGCCAGATCGTCGGCCAGCGACCGCGACGACAGGTGCGCGCACAGCCGCCACACATCTGCCTGCGTGGCCCGGACGAACGCCCGGGCCGACGCGGCATCGCCACCGCGAGCCCGCAGCGCGGCCTCGGTGATGGCGTCCACCGTGTCCATGACCACCTTTTCGATTGCCGGGAACCAAATGGTTCCGCCAGCCGACTACATCAGTTGTGAGGTGCGACCGCTTCCGCGAAGCCGCGTCGGCTCGTATTGACGGCGAGCCGATCGGCATGTCGGCGTCCGCGCTCGACCATCACCTCGCGACCTGCGTCGATTGTGCCCGATGGCTCGATGCGGCCACCCGCCTCACCCGGCAGGCCCGGCTCAGCAGCGCCGAAGTGCCCGATCTGGCCGACCGGATCCTCGACGGCGCCGTCCTGCCCGCACGGCGAATGCTGCGGGCCAGGCGCTGGACCCGGATCGCTCTCGCCGTCATAGGTATCGCACAGATCGGCGTCGCGTTGCCGTCGTTGTTCGGCGCCAGCATCGACATGGCGATGTCGACCCATGCCGCTCACGAGACGGCCGCGTGGAATGTGGCGCTCGGCGCCGCCTTCCTGGCAACCGCGGTCCGGCCCAAGCGCGCTGCCGGAGTGCTGCCCGTGCTGGCCGTCTTCGTCGGAGTGCTCGCCGTCCTCAGCGTGCGCGACGTGGCGAGTGGCGCGGTCGCCGTCGGGCGGCTGGCCACCCATGCGGGCATCGTCGCCGGCTTGGCGCTTGTCTACCTGCTCGTCCGGGCCGAGCGGGCGTGAGCCACCCGAGCGGTCGGCTGTCCTTGAAGACGTCGAAGACGACGACGCGCACCGCGACCAGCGCGGCCCAGGACTGCGGGGCGTCGCGTGAGCCAAGGCACGTCTAGCACGTCAACGTCGCGGCCCGTCCTGCGCAAAGTCATCGCGCTGGGCCTGCTCCTCGCCGGTTTGTTCGCCGCGGCACTGGCGACGGCGCCGGCCGCGTCGGCGCATGCGACCGTCGTGGCGTCCGATCCGGTCGACGGGTCGCGGCTGCAGCAGGCTCCGGCGGCCGTCACCATCACGTTCGACGAAGCGATCAGCCTCAACAGCGGCGGTTTCCTGCACGTCGTCGACCAGGCGGGCCGGCGGGTCGACGCCGGGCCGGCCGGTCACCCGAACGGCGCCGGATCGCAGGTTTCGGTCAAGCTCAAAGCGGGCCTCGGTGACGGCACCTACACGGGCAGCTTCCGCATTGCCTCGGCCGACGGTCATCCGGTGGCCGGGGCGATCCGATTCGTCGTCGGCAACGGCGAACTCGTCGGCGGCGCATCCTCATCGTCCACTGTGGACAGTCACACAAGTTTCGCGTTCGACGTCGTGCGCTGGATTACCTTCGCCGGCTTGGCGCTGCTCGGCGGTTCCTGGCTGATGTTCTCGATCTGGCCGGAGGGACGCGACGACCGTACGGCGCGGCGTCTGGTCTGGACGGGCTGGCTGGCCACGGTGGCCGCCGCTGTCGCCGAGTTGCTTCTGCAGGGCCCGTACAGCGCCGGCGCCGGCCTCGGTGACGTCGCCAACTGGTCGCTGCTCGACGCCACGCTGCACACCACGTTCGGCACGGCGCATTCCGTGCGCCTGTTGCTGCTCGGTGCACTGGGCGTCCTGCTTTCGGCCCAGCTACGCAACGGGCAACGCACCCGGCTGGCCGAGGTCGGCGGCGCGCTCGGCATCGGCATCGTGCTGACCTATGCCGCAAGTGGGCACGCCGAGTCGGAGAATCCCAGATGGCTGGCCATGACCAGCTACTCCGCGCATCTGGCGGCGATGTCGGTGTGGGTCGGCGGGCTGGCGTACCTGCTGGCGGCCGTGCTGCCGCGTCGCGATCCGGTCGAGATCGGCCGCGTGCTGCCGGTCTTCTCGCGCACCGCGATGTACTCGCGTGATGGTGCTGGCCGTGAGTGGCACGTACCAGGCGTGGCTGGGGATCGGCAGCATCGACGCGATCACATCGACCCGCTACGGGCAGTTCGTCCTGATCAAGGTTGCCCTCTTCGTCGGGCTGTTGGGCCTCGGCAACCTGTCCCGGGTGGTCGTCCAGCGGCGCTACGTCCGGCCGGTCGCCTACGCGATGACGGCTGACCCGCCGGCGTCGACGGACGAGCCGGCCGACCTCGGGCCGATTCGGCGTTCGGTCTTCGCCGAGCTGCTCGTGGCGCTGGTCGTGCTGGCCGTCACCGCCGTCCTTGTCGCCGAGCCGCCCGGTCGGGCCGCACTGGCGACGACCCGCGCCCAACCCCAGACGGCGACCACGTCGATCGGCGGCGGCCGCGAGGCGACCGTGACGATCGAACCCGGCAAGCACGGCCCGGTGTCGATCACGATCGCGTTGTCGGCGGGGCCCAAGCCGTTGCAGGTCACGGCCACCGCCGCCTTGCCCGACAGGCAACTCGGCCCGATCCCGTTTAAGCTCGCGACCCACGACGGAGCGACGTTCACGGCATCGGGGGTCGTGCTGCCGGCGGCCGGGCGATGGATCATCACGCTCACCGTCCGCACATCCGAATTCGCGTCCGCCGTGGCTACGGCCAAGATTCGCCTGTACTGAAAGGGATTCCATGCATCTGCGCGCCATGGCACTCGCGTCGACGGCTGCGTTCGTCGGGATGATCGCGTTTGCGGTTCCCGCATCTGCGCACATCACGGTCAGCGCCCCGGGTGCCACCAAGGGCGGCCTCGACACGGTGATCACGTTTCGGGTGCCGACCGAAAGTGCCAAGGCGCTGACCACCGGCCTGAAGGTGCAACTGCCGACCAGCACGCCGATCGCGGACGTGCTCGTGCAGGCCCAGCCGGGATGGACGCACGCCCAGAAGTCGGTGAAGTTGGCCACCCCGATCAAGACCGACGACGGTGAGATCACCGAGGCCGTGTCCGAGATCGACTGGTCGGCCGACCCCGGCAACGGGATCAAGCCGGGCGAGTTCGGCACGTTCGTCGTGATCGCGGGCCAACTCCCCGACGCCCCGCAGATCACGTTCAAGGCGATCCAGACCTACAGCGACGGGTCGCAGGTGGCCTGGATCGAGGTTCCCGCTCCGGGCAGTAACGCCGAACCGGAGCATCCGGCCCCGACGCTCAACCTGGCAGCGGCGGCCGCGGGCGCGAACTCCTCGACGGGCCCGACCGTGAGCGCGTCCTCGGCCCCCGTCTCCAGCGATTCCAAGTCCAGCAGTCAGACTGGTGCCGTGGTCATCGCCAGCATCGCCCTCGCGCTGGCCGCGCTCGCTCTGGCCGGACTCGCCGTCGTCGTCACCCGTGGGCGGCGGGCTACGCCGTGATGCGACCGTCGCTGTCGGTCGTGGTGGCCGCAGTCGTGGCTGTTGCGGGCCTGGCCGGCCTGGTTCGCGGAGCCGTGCCGCAGGCAGCACCCGGCGGCGCGCTCGGTGGCGCGGCGACCGACCCGATCGTCGTCAGCGGCGCGTACGTCCGAGAGCCCGCATCGCCCGACGTCGCGGCCGCGTACTTCACCGTCTACAACACGACCGGCGCGGACGACACGCTCACCAGCGTGATCACCGGCGCCGGCCAGGACGCCGTCCTGCACGCCGACAGCAACGGCGCGATGACGTTGACGGCGGGCGGTCTGCGGATCCCCGCGCACAGCAGCGTCACACTCTCACCCGGTAAAGGTCATGTAATGATCGAGCACCTCGTCGGCACGCTGCGCCCTGGGGAGATCGTCGATCTCGAACTCCAGTTCGCCAACGCCGGGCCGATCGTGGTGCAGGCACCGGTCATCGCCATCAACGCGCCCGCGCCGACGGCCGGCGGCGCTCCCGCGCCGAGTGCGACGGTGACCCGTTGATCCGTCGGTTCTGGGCGACGGTTGCCGTCGCTGCTGCTCGTCGCCGCGTGCTCCTCGGGTCACGCGTCGCCGAAGCGTTCCGAGCTGAACGACAACATCAAAGCGGGGCCCTACGACGGATTCGGGCTGATCCCGCCGCAGCCGCGCCCGTCGTTCACCCTCACCGACACCGACGGCAAGCCGTTCTCGTTCAGCCACACAGCCGGGCATCCGACGCTGCTGTATTTCGGCTACACCCACTGCCCGGACGTATGCCCGGCGACCATGGCCGATATCGGCCAGGCGATCGGGCAGGTGCCGGCCGGCGTTCGGAAGCAAGATCGACGTCGTCTTCGTGACCACCGACGTCAAACACGACACCGGGCCGGTCATCGCGGCGTGGCTGCGCCACTTCGACACCGGCCTGCCGAACCGCTTCATCGGCCTCACCGGCAGCCAGGCGCAGATCGACACCGCGCAGGCGTCCGCGCACGTCGAACTCGCCGAGGACGATGGCCAATTACACGCCGCAGACGTATTGCTCTACGGTGCTGACGACTACGCACACGTCAAATACCTGCAAAGCGACAACGAGACGGACCAGATCGCCCACGATCTGCCGCTGGTCGCCGAGTAGCCCGCGCAAGGAGTTTCGCTCGTGAACTGGACCTCGATCCGAGCCTGGTTGGGCACCGTCGTCCGGCTCGCCCTGGGCGGCATATGGCTGTGGGCCGGGGAGTCCAAGCTGTCCGACCCGCGTGGATTCCTGGAGGCGGTGCGCGTCTACGACGCGTCCCCCGAGTGGATGTCGAAGATGTTCGCCTACGGGCTGCCCGTCCTCGAGATATGCGTCGGGTTGCTGCTCGTGCTGGGCCTGATCACCCGCGCCGCGGCGATCGTCTCGGCGTTGCTGATGGTCGTGTTCCTCGTCGGCGTCATCCAGGCGGCTGCGCGCGGGCTCAAGCTCAATTGCGGCTGCTTCGGCGGAGGCGGCGCGACCACCGGCGCCACGCACTACACGTTCGACATCCTGCGCGATATCGGGTTGCTGGCCATCTCGGCGTTCCTGATCGTGTGGCCACGCACCCGCATCTCCATCGACGAGTACCTGTCCCGCAACGACTACGTCGAGCCGCCGTCGGCCAAGCGCATGCGCACCAATGACGGCCGGCGCAAGTACAACGCCCTGCTCGAGGCCCGCCGCAAGGAGGCGAAGATCCGTGGCCGGTACCTGACGCTCGCGCTGGCGCTGGTCGTAGCCCTCATCAGTGTCATCGGCATCGGCGTCCAGGCCAACCGCGCCAAGATCGCGGGCGACGCTGACTGCCACGAACGCGACCGTCCGCAACGGGGTCGTCGTCGGCAAGGCCGCTCCGGTGACCGTCGACATCTTCGAGGACTTCCAGTGCCCGGCCTGCGAGAGCTTCGCCAAGTCCGCCGGCACGGATATCGCGGACCAGATCAAGGCCGGCAAGATCCAGGTGCGCTACCACGTCATGGCATTCCTCGACAGCGCCTCGAACGGCAACCGCTACTCGACGCGCTCGGCCAACGCGGCGCTGTGCGCGTCGGACATCAGCGTCGACCTGTACGCCAAGATGGTCGACATCTTCTACGGCAAGGACAGCAGCGGCGCGCAGGTGCAACCGGCCGAGAACAGCAACGGGCGCACCGACATTCAGCTCATCGACTACGGCAAGCAGGCCGGCATCACCGGCGACAATCTCACGACGTATCAGAGCTGCGTGCAGTCCGAGCAGCACAAGGCCCTCGTCGAGGCGATCACCGAAGATGCGTCCAAGCGCGGTGTGTTCAGCACGCCGACCGTGCTGGTGAACGGCAAGAAGGTCGACAACGCCGACAAGGCAACCCTCGACGCCGCGATCACCGCTGCCGCCGCCAAGGCGCCGAAATCCAGCACGACGCCGAGTTCCTCGACGACGCCGGCAACCTCGTCACCGGCCGGCAGTACAACGCCGGCGACGTCGACCGGGACGGCCACGCCGACGACTCGTTGAGCGCGACTCGTTGAGCGCGACGCTTCACTCCGTCGTCCCGGCGTGGTGAGAGCCGGCCGACAACCTCGGCCGGCGCACTCGACAAGCCGCTGATCAGGCCGGACACGATTCGGGCCGGCCGCGCTGCGCGGAAGCAGCGGCGGCCGGCCCGTTGATCGGACGGTCGGGGACTTACTTGTTGGCAGCGTCCTTCAGTGCGCTGCCGGCGGAGAACTTCACCGTGTTGCGAGCCGGGATGGTGATGGTCGCGCCCGTCGCGGGGTTGCGCCCTTCGCGCGCGGCGCTGTGACCGACGGACAGCGCGAAGAAGCCTGGCACGCTGACCTTCTCGCCCTTGGCGGCCGCACCCTCCAGAGTTGACTGCAGAGCGCGCAGGACGGCGTCGACTGTCTTCTGCTCGAGCGACGCCTCATCGGCGACGGCGGCCACCAGTTCCTTGCGGTTCACGAATATCTCCCTTGATCGTTGGTGTGTGCTGGCCTCCAGTATGAGCGAAGCCCCGATATTGCCCGCATTCCGGGGCCCTCGGCGTGGCGCGAGACCGTTCTGGTGTCCCTTTTGTGCAGCGCCTCGCCAGTCGACCACTGTCCCACTGGTTGGCCTCGATGGCCATTCAGGAGGGTCGCTGTGACCTGTGTACGATTACTTTTCGGTCCTGACGGGCCGATCTTGGGGCTGTGGCGCAGCTGGTAGCGCACCACACTGGCAGTGTGGGGGTCAGGGGTTCGAGTCCCCTCAGCTCCACCAGGATTTCCGGGGGTTGTAGGCCGCTCGCGACGCGCGGGCGGCCTTCTGGCCCACTAGTTGATGCCCGCCCTGTGCAGCTTCCGCGTATGGCCTCCGCGGCGGCGCGAGGAGCGTCCGCGTGGGGTCGCGGAACCGTCCTGAACGATCACGCGGCTACGAAGTTCGCGTTTCAGGCGGCATCGATCCCGTGACCGGATCGCCTGCTGGAGTTGCCCTCGCCGCGTCATCAGCGCGGATTTCGGCCAACAGTGAGGGTCTTGCCGGCGCCGCAGCAGGTGATGGGGCTTGTGCCCGTGGCGAGCGTCGTGAAGGAGAGCCCGCTCGCGGGCACTGGGAGGACGCGGCTGCGCTGCCGCGGCGCCCGTCATGGCGACTGTGTCGGATGGCGGGCGGCCGCTGTTTCGGTTCCTGTTGGCGGTTGTCCGGCCGGTCTGCGGGTCGGCAGGATCCTCGGGATGCCCAGGTGGGTGACCCAGCGCCGGAACAAGACGATCGCAACCACCACCGATGCGGCCGGGAGCAGGTTGCCCAGCAGGAGATAGATCCAGAACGTGGTGAGATCCACGGTCAGGACGTCGAAGTTCATGCCGAAATACCCGGTGATGAAAGTCAGCGGCAGGAAGATCGCGGATATGACGGCGAGGAAGTTGATCACCTGTCCCTGCCGGCCGGCGATGTTCTGTGAGTACTGCCCGAGGGCCTCCCGGGCCTCCTCCCGGTACTCCCTCGCGGCGTCGGTTAACCGGACGACGCGTTGGCGGTGCCGGTCGAGGTGGGGCTGGGCGCCGGGGCCTAGGACGGGCAGCTGGGCAACGCCCGCGGCGATCACATCGTCCAGGTCGCCGGTGTACCAGCCCAGCGACTGGACGGCATCGGCCAGCCTGCGCCGGATGGCCAAAATCTCGGCCGGGGTGCTGCGAGAGGACGTGGTCAGCAGTTCCACCTGAATCTCGTCCAATCGCGCATCCAGGGCCAGGAACTGCTCCTCGAAGCTGCCCGCGAGGTCATCCAGAACCAGGAAGAGCACCAGGGGGCCGTCGGCCTTCCCTTCATCGCGCAGTCCGTCATACCGGTGACGTGCCTGCACCAGCGCCGGGCACGGTGCGGAATGCACGGTCAGTAGGAACTGCGCCGTGTACACGATGCGGACCGGGATAGGCGCCGCGTCTGCAGTCAGGCCGCCCGCGGCTGATCCCAGGGCCTGGATGATGTCCCCGGCCACGGTCAGGGATGGCCGCTGCCTGGCGCGGGCGGTACCCATGGCCATCCCCCCTGGCTGGCCGGTTTCCTTGGGCTCCGCCATAGCCGAGGCGCCGAGGCGCAGGCTGCCGCCGAACTGCCCCAGCAGTTCGCCGTCCAGGCCCTCCAGGTCAAGCCAGAAGAAACCCCCTGCTGCGGCCTGCCGCTCGACATCGCGCGGCGTGGCCAGGTCGCTGGCACCACTCACGCTGACCAACCGGGCGGCCGGGTGCGTGCCCATCCCCAGCTCGTGCGCCGCAGACGTGTTCGCCGGCATCGCAGATACCTCCTGACCCCTGACAACACACTTGATCGCTGACGGAGTGGCCGGGATTTAGCCGACCATCTCACCTGGCCCCCGGATCTCGATCACCCTCAAGCCGGAGCTGCTGGTTTCGGCGCGGCTTTGCGGGCCTGCCTGCGGCTGGCGAGGAGGTACTTGACGGCCTCCATGGTGAGGAAGGCGGTGACGACGGCGATCAGGATGGGGGCGGTCTGCAGCGCCCCGACCTGGGTCAAGAACGCGGCCATCAGCACCATGGAGAACGGCGCGGGCGCGAGCGCCCCGGGCACGGCGGCGAGCAAGCAGGTGAACGCCAGTCCCAATGGCACGCCGGGGATGACCTGGTGGACGAAGACCCCGGCTGTTCCGCCGATGAACAGCGAGGGGAAGATCGGCCCGCCGACGAAGCCGCTGGCCTGGCTGACGGCGAAGGTGACCATCTTGGCGATCAAGACCGCGGTGAGCAGGCCCACGCCGAGCGTCCCCGCGTCTGTGAGGACGGTCTTGAGCTGATCGCTGCCGGAGAACATCGTCAGCGGCAGTGCCACGCCGACGATCCCGAATACCACGCCGCCCAGCGTTGATTTCGCGATGGCCGGGGCCTTGAGGCGGCCGAACAGCCGCGCCGCTGCGATCATGAACCCAGCCAGCAGCGTCACCACCAGGGCCGCGAACAGGCCCAGGGGAACCCCGGCGAGCAGCTGCCAGTCCTCGAACTTGTAGGTCGGTACCTGGTAGTCGTCGAGGAACACGGCGCCGGCGATGGCGAAGTAGATGCCGAACGAGACGCTCGATGCCACGATCTCCGCGGCGAGGGCCTTGGTGAGCCGCTGCCCGCCCGGGCGGGCAACCTCCAGGATCAGCAGCACCACGATCACCGTGCTGGAGAACAGCCCGCCGTAGGCGCCGGCGAAGCCGGCCAGGGTGTTCACCTGGGAGTCCTCTTTGCGCAGCGCCCTTCGCTGGGCGAGCCAGCTGCCCGCGCCGCCGCCCATGGCGCCCAGCGCCTTTTCCGGGCCGAGGCTGGCGCCACCGATCAGCGACACCGTCGAGACCACGACGATCCCCGGCACCAGTCCCGGGTTGACGTGCTCGGTTTGCAGGTCGGCGAACAGGCCAGGAACGTCCTGGGGCAGGCGGGTCAGACGGCGCAGCAGCCCGACCACGACACCGGCCGCTGCGGCGACCGCCACCCACCACCAATGCCCGCCGAACCAGCGCGGATCCGAATCGTCGTACCACTTGCCCCCGGACGTGATCACTCCGATGAACACCAGGCCGGCGACCGCGCCGAACACCCCCAGGGCTACCGCGTAACCCATCAGGACCCAGAATTCCCGCTTCTGGGTGACCGGCGGTGCCGCAGTCGAGCCAGATGAGATGCTCACGACGCGGACCCCAGCGCAGCCGACCTCGCACCCCGCCCCGGCCGGCAGCAACAGATTGAGCCATCTCGGTCAGCTACATGGGCACTTCGCAGAGCCCCGGCTCGGCTCGTATCAAATCGTTGCGTGAGCTGAGCGCGGGACGCTTCCGGCTTCAGCCCGCGACGCCCCATCGCTAGATGCTGGGGGCGCTCGCTGTCATAGGCATCACCTGTGGTGGGTGACTGCACTGTGACCGGCCGGCCCGGTCTCTGCCGGGTTCGCTCAGGGTGGTCGTTCCGCCGGACCCTTCTCCGGTGTGTGTTCGCGCCGGCCGAAGCCAAGTACGTCCGGTCAACTGGCGGAGCTGAGAGCGCCCAGAGCAACTGCTACACGGCGGATCTTGGCCTGGTCGCGAGTCGCGGGCGAGGCCTTGGCCGAGCGGCCCGCGAGGCCGGGGACCCAGGCCACGGCGACACCCCGCCGGTTGGCGGAGCGCTTTCCCGCACGCTGGCCGGTCTACCCGTCCGGATGATCGACGTCCACAGGCGGGCAGGTCCTGGTGTGTTCCGACCGCTCTCAGTTCTGATGGGGTTCGCGGGGTTGGGTGAACAGTGCGCCTTGTGCTGCGGCGGATCCGGCTCTGCCGCCACCTTGACCGCGCAGGACGAACGCGAAGCCGACGGCGATGGCGGCACCCAGCAGTGGTCCGGCGATGTAGACCCAGTAGTCGGTGAAGTCGGCGCTGACCAGGTTGGGGCCGAAGGTGCGGGCCGGGTTCATCGTGACCGGCCCCCCGCCCTCGGCGGACACGGCGCGGATGCCTCAGCGCCACCGATTAGCGCCTGCGGGCCGAAGTACCAGCAACCAGAACAAGACCGCGCGAACCGGCGGGACCGCATGCAGTTGACGAGGGCGAGCTAAGGGTGGATGCGGTCTGCGCCCAAACACGTAAGACTGCAGCGATCCGATGGGGAACCTATTCGTCGCTGTTCTCGTCATCGTCGCGGTGAGCGTGATCGCTGTCGCGGCGATGTTGGTCGTGCGGCGCAACGCCCCCGATGGCAGTTATTTCCACGACGGAGACCGCGCCGCCGGTGTGTTCGGCGTGTTGGCGACCGGATTCGCGGTGCTGTTGGGTTTCGTGGTCTTCTTGGCTTTCACCAGCTACGACGCCGCCAGATCCGGAGCCGAACGAGAAGCCCTGATCGTGGCGCAGCAAGTCGAGACCGCTCAGTTCTTCCCCCCGTCGGTACGAGATGAGTTGAGCGGTGAGCTGGTCTGCTACGCACGTTCGGTGGCTGGCGTGCAGTGGCAGATGATGGAGGCAGGCAAGCTCGGCGAGCGGCTCAACCCGTGGGGGTCGCGGCTATTCCAGACGCTGCGGACGGTCGATCCGAAGACCGCGACCGAGCAGTCGGCATTCGACGCGTGGCTCGCCCAGACCTCGGATCGTGAAACGGCCCGCAACGACCGCATCCACGGAGCGATCGGCGTGATCCCGACGCCGCTTTGGATCGTGTTGTTCTTCACGTCCGGGCTGATCTTCATCTACATGTTGTTCTTCGCCGACAAGGGGGAGCGAGCCATCGTTCAGGCTCTCCTGATGGGCACGGTGGCAGCGGTCATCACCGCGATGCTGCTGCTGTTGTACACGCTCGACAATCCGTTCCACAAAGGAATCGGCGGTCTGCGCCCGGTTGCGATGGAGCGGACCTTACAGATCATCGACCAGGAACTCGCGATCGCAGGCAATCACCGGGCCGCTCCGTGCGACGCCCGCGGCATCGCGACATAGGTGGCTCTGGTGAGCCCCGTTTGAGCACACGCCCTGCCATCGATACATGGCCCGTGACATTCAGAGCGGTCACACCGCCCAGTCAGGCCAATGCGGTCAGAATCGCAACGAGGAACCCGACCAGGGGATTGCCAGATGGGCTGCGCAGGGACGACGACCCGGGCATCCGGCGCTACCCGATGGGTCAGCGTTGTGGCCGTCGGCGACAGCCGCCGCAGCGAGGACACGTCCGCAGAACGCGCGTCGAGTGTCGGCGAACAAATCACCTTCACCCCGAACAGGCGATACGCGTTTCATCCCGTGCGATGAGTCCTCACCCGACCCTGCCCAACTCCCATGAGCCGATGACAGCGACATCGCCGGTTCTGACTCAGGGCAGACCCGGCTTGATAAACATAGGAGCGTCATCAGCGGCCCGGTCTGCTATGAACCGACGTGGCTGGACAGTTCGTTTCGGTGATGCGTAGGTCCGGGTTCGGAACTCAGGCGGCTAGTGGGCGGGTGCGTCTGCGATCGGCGCGGCGCGGCCTACGACCTGGCGTTGCCGTCCTGCGGTCGGGGAAGGTCGAGCACGTGCAGCAGGACCGCTGCGACGTCCTCGCGCGAGATCGATCCGCAGGCGACCGAATAGCCGAGGACCACGCGTCCGGTCGCAGGTGTGTTGGTCAGCCGGCCGGGTCGTACGACTGTCCAGTCGAGGTCATGGGTCCGGATCGCGGAGTCGGCTTTGGCCTTGGCTCGCAGGTAGATCTGGAATACCTCGGTGGAGCTGGCGTCGATGATGTCGATGCCCGGACTCGATCACCTACGTTGCGAGATGGTCCAACGCTGCCCCTTCACTGCCCAGGCGGCCACCAACGTCCTGCGCACGATCAACACCATCGCCGGCGGACTCGGCCTCGATGACGACGCCGACAACGACCGGTCGGACGAGATGGCCGGCGTGGCCTGACCAGCGCGATGCGCGAGTGCCGTTACCGTCGGCTCGTCGTGCTGGCCCACAATTTGGCCCGCAAACTCCTGCCCACTCATGCCACCGGTGCACAATTCGGCGCCAGCGATGCGCAGTCATCGCGGCTGATGCCGCGTGTTCCCACGACAAATCCCACACTGGCAGTGTGGGGGTCAGGGGTTCGAGTCCCCTCAGCTCCACCAGGATTTCCGGGGGTTGTGGCGGTTTCGGGCGACGCGCAGGTGGGCGGTGGGCCCCAATATGGGCCCCAGTTCGGGTTACGGTTCGTCCGTCGAGAGCGCCCAGAAGACCCTTAGATGTACGCGCGGGACGATCCGGAGACATCGGTCCGGCTATCAGGTACGCGTATCGGCCGGAACCGACCCAATCAGTGGTGAACGACTTCGGCTGCAGAGCACGCCCACCATGAAGTGTGATGGCCGGACGCTGATCGACCACAAGGTCGGCGGCGAGCACGACTGCGCCGAAGCCGGCTGCCGGCCGCCCAACTGTCGCCCACTCGCGGCGGCGACGGTGTGCCGTATCCATGCCGTGCTCTCGGCAGCGTGCAGCTCGGCGTTGCGGTGGGGCTGGATCCCGTTCAACCCGATCGACGCCGTCCGCGCGCCCAGCAAGCCCAAGCCGAACCCGCGGCCGCCGACGCCGGCCGAAATGGCGCGCCTGGTCGAGGAGGCCACCTGCCAGAACCCCGAGTGGGGGCTGTACCTGTGGCTGGCCGTGGTCACCGGCGCGCGCCGCGGCGAGATGCTCGCGCTGCGCTGGAGCCACCTGGACCTCGACGCGGGCGTGATGGAGGTCGCCGAAACTACGTCTGGGGACGCGAGAAGGACCCGAAGAACCACCAGATGCAGCGCCTGTCACTCGACGACGTCACCGTCGAGCTCCTCCGCGAGCACCTGGCCGAGTACGAGAAGACTTTCGCGATGGTCGGCGAACGCCTCGACCCATCCACCTTCGTCTTCTCCGCCGCGCCTGACCGATCCCGGCTGCGCTACCCGAGTTCGATGAGTCAACGCTTCCGGCGGCTGGCCGATCGCCTCGGCATCGATGCGCACCTGCACACCTTGCGTCACTATGCCGCGACCGAGCTGTTGACCGCTGGCGTTGACCTGCGAACTGTCGCTGGCCGCCCCGGCCACGGCGACGGCAGCATCACGTTGCGCCACTACGCCGCGTGGGTCACCCACGCGGACCAACGAGCTGCAACGATCCTGAGCCATCGGCTGGCCGGGTCACCGGCGGCCACCACCTGAGCTCTTTTCCAGCCGAATGGTTGCCACCAAAGTTCTAACCGCTGGCGACGCTGTGTCGAGATCGAGGTAGTCACGAGCTACGCCATCGTCTCGGGGCTCCGTCGTGTCTCGGCGCACTAAACGCCGATTGCCACTCGGTCTGGGCCGCGCGCCCGGCGGATGACCCCGCTCGCCTAAAGCCGCAACCGCGAGCACAGGCTGTCCAGTCTCCGCATTTCACGGACATAGCCGATGAGCGGAATGCAAAATAATCGCCCAGGGTGGGCGGATAGTCTCTGAAAGTGCCTCAGCTGCAGCTTCTTCGACGCGACCACGCATCCGCGGTGATGGCGTTCGAACTGGCCAATCGAGCGTTCTTCGCTACGGCGATCTCTGACCGTGGCGACGCGTACTTCGAATACTTCACCGAGCAACACAACGAGCGGGTGGCCGAGCAGGAGACAGGCCTGGGCGCGTACTACCTGCTCGTCAATGGCGACTCGTCGGTGCTTGGCCGGTTCAACCTGATCTTCGGGCCACAGGACACCGCCACACTCGGTTACCGGGTTGCCGAGCACGTCTGCGGGCAGGGCGTGGCAACCGCGAGCGTGCGTGACCTGTGCCAGCTTGCCGCCACTCGACATGGCGTCCGCACGCTGAAAGCCGCCACGTCCCACAGCAATGTGGCCTCGCAGCGAGTCCTGGCCAAGGCCGGGTTCGTCCCCGTCGGCCCAGCGGAACCGGCAGATCTCGGCGGCAAGTCAGGCACCTGGTACCAGCGGGTTCTGACGGTCGAACCAACCCCTGATGAATGACCGACTACCCGCGCGGACATGCTGCTCTGAGCGCGCTTCTGCTGGATTGACGATTTCTGAAGTGGTCGCTCGATAGCCTGGCCATCATGTTCAACATCGGGCAGCGAACCGCCGTGGCGGCGGCATTCAGGCTCGCCGGGTACGACGGCGATCTTGAAGTGGCACCGATTGCCGATGAGACCGAGCGCGCGTTCCTCCTGGACCCAGGGGACTACAGCGGCCTGCGTGACCGAGGCGCCCTGGCGCAAGTCCTCACCCAGTTGCTCGGACGGAAGGTCTGGGTAGTCGAGAGGTTGGCGCAGTTGGGGTGAACCCATCCGTTCGAGTAGTCCGAATGAACGTCCGCATCTGGTGCTGCGCGGAAGGTCGCGTAAGTCGTCCCGGCGCCCTTGGCACACTTGTCGCTGTGGAGCTTGAAGGTTGGAACAGCATTCCGGTGGGCTGGGGCGCGTCGTTCGATCTTCACAGTGCTCCGTGGTGGCTTCGGTGTGGTTCCACACGCCGTTCGTCGATCGCTACGCATACCCGGTCGTCGTCCGCCGGGGCTACGGCTGGCTCTCGCCGCAACCCGGTTTGACCGACGACGAGTTCGGCCGCGTGCCTCCTGGCTGGCGGATCCGGCCAGACGGCTACGAGTCACCTGGCTCGACCGCATACCTGTCCTGACGACCTCGCGAACTAAAGCGTCCGGAACTGCCGCTGCGAGTGCGCATGGCTTGCGAGCCGAGATGACTGCCTTGACAAGCCTCTCAGCACGATCGAGTGACCAGCCTGGTGACCTTTGTCGACGAGGACATGGTTAACCGCCAGTCGTGATCATGCCCACGACCTCCGTTGCCGCGACGGACATTCACATCGTCGTGCTGCTAACGCTGCTCCGCCCGGTACACCGCCCAGGGGGACGATGGTCCTGGAGTGGCGCATCTGACCGTTCCGTGCCGGCGACACGCGCGTTGACGTAGCCGCGTGGGCACGTTCGACGCTGGCTACCGCGTTGCGCTCGTTTCGACGCCCGACCGAGAATCAGCACGACCCCGACCCGGCCGACGAGCGAGGAGGGTCCCGGTGAGCGAACTGGACCGACTGGAGGCGGCGATTGGCGAGTGCCGCGAAATGATTCGCGAAGCCCACGCCGCAACCAAGGATCTGCGGGCCGCGGTGCGCGAGGCCAAGAGGGAGCTGCACGCCTTAGCGAAGGACGAGATTGCCGCCCAGGTCCAGCTCGAGGTGTCTCGACAGCTAGAGGAGCTGGGCGAACGGACCAGCTGAGGCCGTCACTGCGGCGACGCAGAAGGTGATCGCCGAGTTCGACCGGTTCGGTGAGTCGTTGCTAGGCCCAATGCCCTTCAGTTACGCGACTGCGATTTCGACGGTGGCGGGGCCTGGGTAGAGGATTTCTCGGTGTTCGGGTCTTTTGATGTGCCGGTAGCAGGGGCCGTAGCGTTTGATGACGCGGGGGTAGGCGCGGTGTCGGCGTTTGCGGTTTGGGTGGGCGAGGATTTCGGTTTTCACTCGCTGTATTGCGTCATGGATTTGGTGAGGGGGAAAAGTCGGTGGAGCCTTCGGCTTCGCGGCGGATTACCCGTAGGGATCGGATGAACGATAAACGGTCGGGGTCGATGTCGGCGTCGTGCGCAGCCTCGGTCATGAGGGTGCGGATGGCGTAGTGGGCGAGCAGGATTCCCCAGATTTCTTGCCGAACCATCTCTGGGGATTTTGATCGGAGCACGCGGGAATGCGCGATCTGGTGGGTTTCGATTTCGTCGAGGGCGATCTCGAATTCCCACCGCTGGTGGTAGGCGGCGGCCAGGTCGGGGGCGAGCGCTTGCTGCCAGTCGGTGATGGTGGTGATCAGCCGGTAGGTCTCGCCGTTGGTGTCTCGGTCGGTGATCTGGTATTCCACGACGCGGACGATGATCGCCTGGTGTTTCGCGGCCCGCCATCGTGCCTCGTTCAGCGTGGCCGGTGTGCTGATGCGGTTCGGGGTGATCGCGGACAGGTAGGAGTTGTCAGGCAGCCGTTGCAGCACCGGCAGCTTCAGGCTGGCCGTAACCCGGAACAGCAGATCCGCGCCTGTTTGGCGTGCGGTGGCGAAGAAGTCATAGCTGTAGAAGCCGCGGTCAAAGATGACCAGCATTCCCTGCTCACAATCGGCCAGCACGTGCTGCGCCAGTTCGCGTTCGCCGGCGCTGATCGGGCCCAGTTCGGCGGCGATGATGGCATGCGTGCCGCACTCGCCCAGCCCGAGCACCCGCAGCTGCGGGAACGCGCCACCGTGGCCGGTCCGGGAGGCCGGGCGGCCGAACGCGGCCTCGTTGTCTGCGGTGTCGGGCACGTCGAGGGTGACTCCGTCGATGGCCATCAGCCGCCAGGAGCCCAGCCAAGCGCCGATCGTGGCTGGCGTCGCGACCGGAGCCGCGGCCCGTTCGAACAGTCGCCGCACAGGCTGCTCGCCGAGGCGCTGGCGGGCCTGGCACAACGCCGAGGGGGTGGGCACGTGCCAGTGCCGTTCCCAGGCGGCGACGAACCGCAGCCCGCCGACCATCTTTCGCATCACTTCTTCGTAGGCCTCGCCGTAAAACAACGCTAAGGCGATCACGTAATAGACGACCAGCCGGGCCGGCAACAGGCGGTTACGCCTTTCCTTGCTCCGCGTTTCGGCGATTACCTCATCGACTAGGTCACGTTGATAAATGCGGGACACCACGCCCAGGCACAGGTACTCCGACAACCGGCCAGTCCGTGACTGCTCTTCTGCTTCATCACCAGACATGGCGGCTAAACTATCCACGGTGGCGCGGAAATCATTGCAACCAAGCGAGCGTGTCAAATCCACGCAGACGGACGAAAATGTGTCGGCCCACCAAATCACGTGCGCCGAAACGTCGAAATCAGACCCGATTTCTTAACTGAAGGGCATTGTTGCTAGGCAAGGAAACCTACTGGAAGACGGCGAGCGGCCGACGCGCGGCCAGACGTCCCGACACCGATGTTGTGACGCTTGACGACCCGTCCGACAAAGACAAGCCCTGATGCGCCGGGCGACAACAATCGACTTGGTAAGCCACCACTCTTCATGCGATTCCGAAGCTGGCCGGGCCCGACACGACGGGCCTGGGTGGCGTAGGGCCACCACGATCCAATCTTTGTCGAGCACCTTCGCAGCTTGCCGAGCGCGACGGTCCGGTTCGGCTGTGAGCTCCAGGAGCTAACCGAGGATGATCGCGGAGTCGGTGCCACGCTGGTTGATGCGGGTTTCCGCGGCGGGCAAGTAGTAGCCCCGCAGCGGTGGGAAGCCGTTGAACCAGACGGAGGAATACGAGGCGGTGTAGGCGCCTGTGGAGAGCAGGTCGACGCGTGACCCGGCGCGCAGTCCGGCCGGCAATGGGTACAGCTCCTGCTCGTATAGCACGTCGAGGCTGTCGCAGGTCGGTCCGGCCAACACGCACGGCACGGTCGGGCCAGGGTCTGTGTCGGGACACCTGAGGCGATAGCGGATGGCCTCCTGCTGGGTCTCCACGAGCCCGGTGAACAGGCCGACGTCGAGATACACCCAGCGGCGTCCGGCGTCGGCCGCCTTGTCGGCCACGAGGACGACCTCGGCTCGGATCAGACCGGCATCACCGACGAGGTATCGACCCGGCTCGATCATCACGTGCAAGTCGTGATCGACTCCCACGCAGCGGTCCAGTGCGGAGTCGATGCGGTTGGTGTAGGCGTCAAGTTGCGGCGTGGGCTGGTAGTGGGTACTGGGCAGTCCGCCGCCGAGGTTCACCCTGGTGAGCCGATGGCCGTGTGCGGCGAGGCTCGCGCGCAACTGCGCGACCGCGGAGAGCGGCGCGTCCCAGGCCGCCGGATCGCGTTGCTGGGACCCGACGTGGAAGCTGACGCCGACGCTCAGCCCCGCGTCTGCAGCCTTGATCAGCAGCCCGGTGGCCTCCGCCGGGTCGGCGCCGAACTTGCGGCTCAGCGGCCAGTCCGCGCCAGTCCCGTCGCTGGCGAGCCGGACCAGCACGGTGCTTCCGGGCGCCTGCCGGACGATCTTGCCCAACTCGTCGAGCGAATCGACGGCGTAGATCCGGACTCCTCGCCGGTAGGCGGTCGCGACGTCCGACTCCTTCTTGACGGTGTTGCCGTAGGACAGCCGGCCCGGCTCGACGCCGAGGCGGAGGCACAGCTCGATCTCGCCGAGGCTGGCCACGTCGAACTGCGAACCCAGGGCGCTGAGCAGGCCGAGAACCGCCGGATCGGGATTGGCCTTGACGGCGTAGTAGATGCCGGCCTGCGGCAGCCCCCGGCGCAACGATCCGTACCGGTCGCGCACCACGTCGAGATCGAAGACCAGGAACGGCGTCGGCAGCGTCGGATGGGCGGCCAGGAAGTCGTCGATCCGCGACGGCACCGGCTCGGATGCCCGGCCCGGCCGCGTGGGCGCCGGACGATCGCGGGTGGCTTCTAGCTGCGTAGGCATGGGGTCTCCTGGTGTGTGCGAGTGGTCATGGATGTCGTCAGGGGCCGCCGATCGAGTACCGGTGAAGCCGGTTGCACCGCGATTGCCGACGGCGCTGGCTCCTGGCATCGCACCGCCGCGAGGTCCGTACGCCGTTGCGTCCAGACGAAACCGCCAACCGAGGTGAGGATGAGTCCGCCACCGATCAGCTGGGCGGCGTCGAGCGACTCGTCGAGCCAGAGCACGGCGGCAAGTACCCCGAACACCGGAATGAGGTTCAGTACGACGGCCGACGCGGTGGCGGTGACGGTCTTGATCGCCCGGTTGTAGAGCAGGAAGGCGAGCCCGAATCCGCCGACGCCGACCGCGATGGCCGCCAGCCAGAACTGCGCTCCGACCTGGACGGGCACCGACTCCGCGCCTCTGATCCGGGCGAGCAGCACCATCGGAGCGACAGCGAGCGTGGCCACGGTGAACTGGCCCGTGGTCAGGGCCAACGGGTCGCAGTCGGTGCCGAACCGGCGCGCCAGGATCGTGTAGCCGGCCGCGGCGACGACACCGGCGAGAACGAGCAGATCGCCGAGCCCGGTCCCGCCTAGCCGGCCGACCTGCTCGAGGGCTAGCAGCCCGAGCAATCCGGCCGCCACCGCACCACACGCGCCCCGGCCGGGCTGCTCACCGATCAGCCAGGCGGCCATGATCACAACGAAGGTCGCCTCCAGGCCGCCGAGCAGCGAGGCGTTGGCCGCGCTGGTGTGCGCCAGCCCCAAGGTCTGCCCGAGGTCGGCCAGGCCCGGCTCCAGCACCCCGAGCGGGACCGCGACACGCCACGGAATCGCGATCGACGCACCGCGGGCAAGCATGATCAGCCAGAGCGCGATAGTCGCGGCCGCGAGTTCGACGGCCAGGAGCATCGTCGGGTCGAAACCCCCGAGCGCGAACTTCGTGCCGGTGATCGCGCCGCCCCACAGCCCCGCCGCCAACACCAGTGACAAGACCTGCAGACCGATCGACCTGGTCATGACGCACCGCCCGACCGGGGCCGCCGTGCGCCACGGACAGGTCCGCGAGTGGCAGCATCCAACGACATCGCAGCGACCAGCCCTTCGAGGAATGCGGCCGGTTCCCGGCCGCTCGACAACCAGATGCGTGTGCTGGCGGTCTGATGCACTCCATGCGAGGCGACTTCACGAACCGAATCGGGTCGCGCGTTACGCAACACCGACGATGGCCGACGCACTCACCGAGGCGGCACCGGCACAGGGTGCCTCGTGTCGAGATCTACACCGACGCGCGCGTGCCAGCGGACGCTGAACGGTCCGAGCGGCTGGGGTGTCGTGTTGTCCAGCAGACAGCACCGCAAAGAACTGCACGGCGGGTCAGCGAGTAACGCGCCGCTGGACGACCGCCGACAAGCGGCCGGTCAAAACCGCGACCTATCGCGGGCACTCGATGACGTCATGAACAACCTGCACCGCGCACGGTCGGCACCCCAACAGCGACACGCCGTTGAACAGCCGGTGCTGCCACCGGGGCCTGTTCTTGTCCGCAACACCACACGGCGATCACCGACAAGCGGCCACGCCGCCGGTAGCATCGCCCACGATGTCCACGCCCTAGCAGCCGAGGAGAACGTAGTGGAGCCCACCCAACGCGGGGCTCGACTACGGAATACACGGGGCTACCGGAGCTACAGCGCTCGTGTCGAGTGCCGGTAGTGTCAGTCGGCTCTGAATGGCGAGCAACGGTAGCTGCGATCCCGCTCCGGCAGCGTGGGCCGCGATCTGCTGGGCTAACGCGTTGAACCGACATCGGCCGGGCCAGTCCTGGGCTGCCACGGCTCATGTCCCTACGGCGCGACACGTGCGGCTTAGTCCGCGGCCATGCCGAGCCGCGTGACCAGCCTATCCACCGGCAGCGTGACGCGGACGGCCTCCGAAATCTCGAGACCAACCGGCCGCATCTCCAATACGACGCGGGCGCTTGCCCGAGGTATCAGGTGTCTAATTTGTAGGTCGTGGACACGGCTGCCTGAACCGGCCACTCGCCCAGCGTTGCCGCGGCCGATGTCGGCACACGCTCTGCTCCCTCCGCGATGACCAGTCTTGCTGCGTGAAATCACGATTATCCGCAGCAAGATCACCGGTGCATGCCGAGCGGCCGCCATCCCCGACCCTTGCGCAGGCCGGCTACGCCCTGAGCAGCCGCAGAGAGTGCGCACGAAGATGCCAGATTCCGTGCCTTGCCCCCGGCTGCGCGGGTAGCTCGTCGACATGAGCGGTCTCGGGCGACGCGACGGGGGTGCGCCGTCAAAATCCGCCCCGTGACGGGCGGACGGCTTCTGCCGGTCGAATGGCAGCCCGGCTGGCAATGCGATGCCTGGCCGTCAAAGCCGGTGATTGGGGAGGCGGTGGCATCTGGGAACTGCCGTCTGGGTTCGCCAATCCGTGTGCCCACCGCGGTTGGGTTGCCCGCGGTGCGCGACAGGCTGTGTCGGGGTCACATCCCGTGTGCGCTCAGGAGCGTCTCTACCGCTTGACGGGTCGCCGGAGTGGATCCGCCGCGCACCATCGAGTGGGCGCTCGCCCCGTCGAAGATGAGCGTTAGCTGGACTGCGAGAACCTCGGCGTCGCGGTCGCCACCGGCCCGCAAGGCCTCGGCGAAGTACTCGGTGAGGGCTGCCTTTTGCTCGCATGCGACCCGCACCGCCGGATGATCGCGATCTTTGAGTTCGGTGGCCGCGCCGACAAAGGGGCAGCCGCGGAAGTCGGGGGAGTTGGCTTCCTGGTCGAGTGCGTCGAAGACGGCCAGGATGCGCTCGCGCGGCGAGCGGCCGTCGGGCGCGAGTCGGGCGGCGAACTTGGCGCCTTGCGCCTTGAGCATCGCGGTGACGACCTCGTCCTTGCCACCGAAGTGCTGGTAGAGCGAGCGTTTCGATACCTCGGCCTCGGCGCACAAGCGATCGACGCCCACCGCATGGATCCCCTCGGCATAGAACAGCCGCTCGGCCGCCGCGATCAGCCGATCGCGTGCACCGGCCTTGCGGGTGCGGGTCGCCGAAGTCACGCCTTGAGCCTAGGGCGCAGCTTGCCAGATGTAAACCGATCGGTGTACGTTGCCGAGGTACACCGATCGGTGTACCTCGACAGGAGACTCGCACGGCCGAGCTCGCCGTCAGACCGTGGTGACGCGGCCTCGGCGACGAGAACCTTGGCCGCGCGAACGCGCAAAGGGAGTCGACATGGCAAAGATCGCTTCAGGCTGGGTGAGGCAGGCGGCGGCAGCGTCGCTGCTCGCGGTCCTTTCCGCGGTGCCGTACGCAATGATTTACGCCACCGATCGAGGACTCGGAGCACCGAACGCGGCCAGGTCAGCCCTGTTCCCCACGGCGCTGGTGCCGGTGCTCGTGGCCGCCGTGCTCGCGGTCCACTTCGTGCGCGCCCGCACCTCGCAGCAGGCGAAGCTTGCAGCCGTTCAGCCTCCGGCCCAGCGCCGAGCGCACGACCACGCCGCCTGACATCAACGATTCGAGCGATTCGTCGGCCCGACGCAACACCGACTCGATGATTAGGCCGGCGCTCTGAGAACACGAGTTCGCGCGGCTCATGCCCGTCCGGGGGCGTAGCGGAATGATCGGGCATCGATTCGAGCCGGCATCCCGCGCATTCCCGTAGAAACACTCATCTGGCCGCGGACAGGGTTGTCGTTCGGAGTACGCGTGGGTCGATTCGATATCTGGCAGGCTGTAGCAGTGAAGCGTCGGGACTGGGCTTTCGTATTGCTCTGGCCACTCACTTTCGCCGCGATCGCCCTGCTGCCGGATGCACACCAATCCGCGGCGTCTCGTGTCGCCGTCGCCGTCGCCGTCCCTCTACGCGGGCGCAATCGCCGCACTCGTTGGCTTCATTCATGCGCGTTGCTCAGTGTCGCAGGTGTGACACCTCCGAGTCCTCAGACGCTGACCAGACACGAGGGCCGTCCCGCCACCCCCCAACAACTCCCTCACGCTCGGTGGGTGGCGGGACGTTATAACGCGGGGGGCGTCCCGCCGTCTCCTTCGATCCCTCCCTGGGGCGGCGGGACGTTTATGGGCGCGCCCCGTCACCTCCAAAGGCTCAGGGGTGGCGGGGCGTTCGTGTGTCGGCGGCGTTTCGGCCGAGCACGCACGGGGTACCTGTGGTGTGTGGCGGTCGCCCGGCCCCTCCCCAAGAGTGGGCCAACGGGGACCCTGCGGGTCGGGCGGCGCGCCTTGGCCCCGCTCCACCCGGCAACTCCTCCTCCACCAGCGGACCGCCGGGTGGGGCGGCCCGCCCGGTCGGCGGACGCGACGTTGGAACGGCTGCGCTGGTGTGCGCCAGCGAGCGGGTGATGTGTTATTCGCTGGGCACATTTGGGCAGGAAACAGATGGAAGGTCGGGGTGCTCCTGGGGGTCACCCCGGCGCCAGAGGCACAGCGCCCCCCGGCCAAGTCACGGTTGGCCGGGGGCGCTGTCGTGTTCGGCGCAGGAACCGGTGCCGCAGGTGTGACACGTCCGAGTCCTCCGGCGCTGACTAAACACGGGCCGTCCCGCCACCCTCTTCCAACCCCCCCGGCCGTGGGTGGCGGGACGTTTAGCCCGGGGGGAGCGTCCCCGCCGCCCCCCTTCCTCCCTGGGGCGGCGGGACGTCCTACGAGCGGGCCCCGTCACCTCCAAAGGCCCTGGGGTGGCGGGGCGTTGTCGTGAGCGCCGTCTGTTTGCTCGCCGGGCAGTTCGGGCAGACCACCGACCGGGGTAGTCGGGTGATCCTGGGGGTTCACCCGGCGCCGCGGGCCCGGGGGTCACGCATTGCCACGGGCCTGCTCCCTTGCCCCGTAGTGGTGGCGGGGTGCTAAGTGCGTCGATGGCGTTTAGGCCGAGCACACAGGGGGTACCTGTCTATGCGGCAGTCGCCCGGCCCCTCCCCACGATGGGCCAACGGGATCGGCGGGTCGGGCGGGCGCGCCCGGTTCCTCCTCAACCTGGCGTTCCTGGGTAAGGATCGCCGGAAGGTCGCCCATGGTGCGGACGCGCACGCATAAACCGCAGGGCGACGAACAGCCCCACCCCGGACGGGCAGCGAATGGGGTGGGGCTGTTTCGTGGCGAGGACGCCCGGAATGCCCGCCCCCCACTGCAGGTCTGAGGGCGGGCGTTCGCGTCGGGCGCAGGGTGCGTGTGCGGGTGGAGGCGGGCCGCCCTCGGCACCCTTGCCGCCGGAACGGCAACGGCGGGTTGACGCCCAAACCTCAGCGGCGCAGCAGCCGACTAAGCCACGTGTCCCGCTCGGGCTCACCACACCTACGGTCAGCGCACGCGGCGGGGCATCGGCTTGTCGGATATCGCCGGCGATTCGCTTGCCGGAGGCTAGTACGCCGGAACTGCCGGCCTGCCGGGGATTGCGTGCGCCGGTGGTCGAGCGCATGCTGGCTCACGCGGGAGGGCGGACTCGGGGGAGGCCTTCATGGCAGAGCGTGTGATCGACCGTCGACAAGTACTGCGAGGCGCCGGCGTCGCTGCCGGAGGAGCCGCGGTGGGAGCGTTCGCGTTCGCCGCGCCAGCGTCGGCAAACGACACCGGGAGCGGCAAGCTAGCCGGAAGCTGGCTGATCATCCGTCAGGACGACGGCAGTCCAGACCGTGTCACCGCCGTGCTCAGTTTCGCCGGCGGAGACGTCATGATCGAGCACGACATCAACCCGGCCGGTCCGCCGTTCACCGGGACCTGGCAGCGTGACGGCGATCATCGATTCCGGACAACGTTCTGGTCCGGACAGGCCGGTGAGGGACCAGGCCAGCCCGGGCCGACACTGCAGGTGCGGCTTCGCGGCCAGATCAAGAACGGCAATCTCACCGGCAGCTATACCTTTACGGCGTTCGATCCGGCGACCGGGGCACCACTGCAGAGTGGAACGGGCAAGGTACTCAGCGGCCACCTGATTCAGGCCTAACCTCAAGGCCGGCGCCGCGAGTCCGCTTCGAGCGGCTCGATACCGATCGGACCATCATCGACGGTTCAGCGCTTGTGGCGGCCCATTCGAACTGTGCAGTTGCGCGAGCTGAACACGGCAGTCCAGGCGATGCGAATAACGGTGCCGACCACGGGAATCTCGAACCGACGTTGACTATTTCAGGCAGGCGCGCCGCGGCGGGATAACCGCCCCGCCCAGTTCGGCCTGATCACGCCACGGGCTGTGTTCGAGTACGCGGTGCGTTGACGAGCTCCAGACTCGGGGTGCCGGATCGCGTTCATTGATACAGCCGATCAATGCGGGGTCCTCGTTCCCAAGGTCCCAAATGACAACTCCCCGGATTCCCGCTGCTGTTGCGAGCTGCACTTTCGGGATCATCGCTTCGGCGTTTCCGAACCAGACTGTGTGGTTTTTCCCGCCAAGGCGTATTGGAACCAGGCCGATTCCGATGCGCTGTCCCAGTGCACGTGGGCGTGGTGCTTTGTTGCGAGATCGGCGGCCGTGGTGGCGCCTAGTGGGTTCCGCGGTCATCAACCCAGTCATAGCCGTACGCCGCGATTCCGAGCATCAGTTTGTCTGATGGAACCAGTCGCCGGGCGTAGTCCAGAACGTGTCGGACTCACGTGGTGGGGGCTATCGCTCCGGGTGGGGATGTGTCCCAGGAGTGGCCGTCGTGGGATGTCACCTGGTTGCCAAGGAGTCACACCCGTGGGCGTAATCGCCGAAGGCTCCCTGGGGTTGCTACCGGAGTGGGCAGACGGCCCCCACCGGCCCCGGCTGACTTTGTAGTGGCGAGCAGGCCCCGACGGGGAGGGTGGGTGGTCGTCACCGCCGGGGACTGCTCGCCTTATCCTCGCCGCCCGCGCCCTGCGGCTGGTGAGAGTCGACCAGGTGTTACCTGAGGGTAACTAGCCTGACCGTACGTAAGATTTGCACATGGATCCGGACCGCCTGTTCGGATGACCTCGGGAATGGTCATGGGCAACTTCGGGCGGCTCATCGACCGGGACCTTCGCTGCCGTGCAGTCTGCTCGGGTGGTCGCTGGTCCCAGCTTTCATGCCGAAGAGCAGCTGGGTGAGGCGGAGTCGTCGGACCAGGAGCTCGTACAGGAGCAGTGTCCCGGCGAACGATGCGATGACCAGCACGACGTACTTGGCGAGGATCGGCCATCGCCAGCGGACGATCACCCAGGCGGCAGCGACGATGATCGGCTCGTGGAGAACGTAGAAGGGTAGTACCGCTTGGTTCGCGTAGCGGGCCATGGCACTGGGCCAGGGCGTGTGTCTGGTCGGGGTGGGGCCGCCCGCATGAGACTGGGCACGCGCGTCCCTTAGCGAGCTGGCGAATCCCATGATGGATGCGATCCACCACCAGCCGGTCAGGCCTTGCAGTGCGCTCCAGCCCGGTACGTTGCCGTTGGTGAGGTCGTCGCCTGAGCCGAGCAGGCCCACCCAGACGGTGAGGGCCACGGTGCCTAGCAGTGCGCATGCGAGCGCCGGTCGGCGTGTGTCTCGCAGGGCGGTGTCGAATCGAGGGTCGAGGGCGATGAGGTAGCCGATCAGCAGTGGCACTACGTAGGTCAGTCGTTCCCAGCCACCGGTGTTGACGTCGGGTCCGAACGTGGCTTCTATCAGCGCCATCGGGATCCCGCCTGCGAGCAGCACGGCAAGGCGGTGGCGGGTGGTAAACGCGGCGGTCCGCTCGACGAGCCGGATGCCGCGAGCGCTGCGAAGGTAGCTCAGGAGTGGCAGCAGTACGAGTGAGAACGTGAGCAGGCAGTAGAGGAACCACAGGTGCGCCGGGTCGAACTCGGTGCCCTGTGAGGTCCATGACCCGCGCGGTAGCAGTCCCGACGCGATCGCCGGCACGTTGAGGAACCGTAGCCAGAAGTGTCCGTAGGACTCGTGGAAGCCGGACTGTCGCAGGTATTCCAGGTAGAACATCGGCGGCACAAGCAGTGTCAGTCCGACGAGGAACGGGACCAGCAACCGGAGCACGCGTTCGGTGACGAATGCGCCGGCTGATCGGCTTCGCAGCGCGTGGCCGATGCCGATGCCGGAGACCACAAACAGCAGCGGCATGCCCCACAGCGATGCCCACAGAAGAAACACGGCGAACCCGATACTGGGTCGCGGGTCCTTGACGAACCAGGACGTGCCGGAGGCGAACACCACGGCCGAGTGGAATATGACCAGGCCGACGACGACGAGCGCCCGCATGACGTCGAGCTCGGCTCGCCGCCCGGCAGCCGGCGCGGGCGAGGCCGGCACCCACCTGCTTCGCATCATCGCGGAAATGTCGCCTAGGAACTCATGGTGATTTGCCGTCGGCGGAACCGCCGCAGGCTCGCGACGCATTCACACCTTATGGGTGTCAGTCGCCTATGGATCGGTGTTTCACATCAGTCCCGCTCCGCCCTAGCGTCCCTGTCGTGTCAATGCCTGCCGGGCAGTTAGGCCGCGACAGCAGCGATGAGACAACCATGAAGTCGCCAGCAATCATGATGGTCGGCGGCGCGCTGATAGCGACGGCATCCGGAGCTCGAGCCGCATCCGCCGACGTCCGCCTGCACGAACTTCCAGGAGCATCCGCATTCACCCGAAAGCGTCGGCCTAGACCCCCGAGCCGGTATTTTCATCACCGGCAGCCTGATCGACGGAACGCCGTACCGCGGCAGGCTCGACTCGAGTCGCACAGAGGTGTTCTCGCCTGCAGGGAGCGACGGACGCACCAGCGTCGCTGGCGTGAAGGTCGACGAGAAACACCGGATCTAGGTCGCCAACGCGTTCACCGGGCGGGTTCTCGTCTACCAGGGGCGCGGCGTTCTGCAACACTTGTTCGACCTCGGCGGCGCGGGCACGCCGACGGTGAACGATCTCGCGTTCTCGCACGGGTTCGCCTACGTCACCGATTCCGCGAACACCGCCGCTTCCATGTCGAATCAGCCCTCCAACTCCATCGCGGCTGACAAGGACACCGTCGGCCCGGTATGTCCAGGCGGTGACTCGAGCAACAACTTCGGCCCACTGCAGTTCCTGTCGGATTGGCCTGGCACGACCGTTGGATCGGCGCGGCTTGCACAATCATTGGTGCGTTCGTCGGAGCGGCGATCGGTGCCATCGCAGCTTCCTATCCGCGGCCGTCGTTCCGGTGGTACCAACCCACCATCACGAGGAGGTCGGTATGACCAGCGCTCAGCTGAGTCCCGGCGCGAGCAACCGGAGCCTTGTCGTGGTGCTGGTCGCGTTCGCTGTGCTGAGCTTGACGATCGTGGCGACCGTCGCGCTCCTCCTCTCCGACACCGTCGGCTCTACAGGTCCTGCGGCCCACACCGGGCCGGCGCCGAAGCCCAGGTCGCGTCGGGAACAACCCCGCTGCGTCCCGGCACCCTGGCCGCCTGCCGGGGCCAGCCATCGGGGACGGTGTACTACGCCAACCAGTCGAATCTGGAGAGCTGGCACGCCTTCGGGCCCAGCCTCGTCCCGGCCGGATTGAACCCGCATCCGCCCGAGGGCACCCTGCTCTCCGCGAAAAGCCCGCATACCGCTGCGGTCATCCGCGAGTTCGGGAACCGGCTCTGCTTGGACCCGGTCCTGGCAAACGCCACGCTGGCCACCCTGGACCCGAACTACAACGTCCGGTCGCAGACGGGCCGGCCCGAAGTCCTGGGGCGCATCCTCAACGACGTCGATTGGAGCCACGCTCGGCTCTGGTACGGCATCCGTCCGGCCAACTCCTGGACCTACTTCATGGTCCCGGGCCACCCGCCGACACTCGGCGCCGCGCCCTATCCCCATGCAGCCAGCTGGTTCCTGGATGTCCGAGACCACAACGGCCGCGAGGTGAAGTTCCGCCTGGCATGCGGCGGCCAGGGAGTCTTCGACCCGTCCCGTCTAGATCCGACGATCCCGCAGGCCTGACCAGGTCAGCCTCCGGGCAGCACCCGGCCTACCCGCAGCAGGTCGATGAGTGGGCATCAGACCATTCGTGTGAGTGATCGCGCGCTGTTTGATGGTCGCGGCCGCTGCCTCAGGCCAGCTATCGGCTGGCGCCGATCCCGACAGTGACGGTGTTGATGTCCCGCACCTTGCCGATCCCTCTGAAGGCACCGGACTGTCCACTGTGGACGGTCGACAATCAATCTGTCATCCAACACCAGTCGCTTGCGGACAACGATGCGAGCACAGACACCACGAAGTCAGTATTTCCGGTCGACAGACAGCCCAGCCACGCGGATCACTGATCTACGGATTAGGTGTTCCGCGGGTTACAGGTCGCTCAGACGGTTGGCATCGGCTAGGCGGTCGGCATGGGCAGCGGAGGATGCTTGGCGACGGCGCGACCATTCCTGATGACCGCATCGGCGCACGCTAAGCAACTCCTGTGGCCCTACCGACCCGTCCCACTAGAGCTAGCCATGCCGATCATGCGCCGAGAATGGAACTCACACAGCGCCGAAGCGGCCGCGCGCGGACAGCCTAGGTGGACAGGCGAAGCAGTCTTTGCCATCGGGCGGCCAGGCGCCGCTCTCTACGACGCTCGCCATCACGACCCTGGCGACACGGACGGGCTGCCTGACCGTCTGCGTGACAACCGCAGACGCCCCGCCTG
>CAVPYQ010000018.1:0-78583 GCA_963709985.1 uncultured Actinomycetota bacterium | reverse complement strand
GTTGTAGCGACCAGAGCTGACGTGACAGAGGACGATGTCACGATGCGGGCAATCGTGCAGGACAGCTATGGGCGTTCCGAGCGGTGGCGCTTGGCCGAGATCGCTGAGCCCGATATAGCCGATTCTGAGGTGCTGGTGAAAGTCCGCGCCGCGGGGATCGACCGCGGCACGTGGCACGCCATGACCGGCCTGCCCTACCTGGGGCGGCTGTACTTCGGCTTGCGCAAGCCGAAGAGGCCGGTTCCCGGGCTCGACGTCGCCGGCACCGTCACGGCGATCGGCGCGGGCGTGACCAGGTTCGCAGTCGGCGACGAGGTCTTCGGCATCAGCAAAGGGTCCTTCGCCGAACACGCATCGGCGCGCGAAGACAAGCTCGTGCCCAAACCGGCGAACATCACCTTTGAGCAGGCCGCCGTGATCGCCATCTCCGGCCTCACCGCCCTGCAGAGCCTGCGCGACGCCGGCCGCGTCAAAGCGGGCCAACACGTGCTGATCATCGGCGCGTCCGGTGGCGTCGGCACCTTCGCGGTTCAGATCGCCAAGACCCTCGGAGCACAGGTCACCGGCGTGTGCAGCACGTCCAAAACGGATCTGGTGACCTCGATCGGCGCCGACCATGTCATTGACTACACCCAAGACGACTTCGCCGCCGGCCCGCAGCGCTACGACCTCATCCTCGACATCGGCGGCAACTCGTCGCTGTCGCGGCTGCGCCGCGCGCTCACCCCGCGCGGAACGCTCGTCATCGTCGGCGGGGAAGACAGTGGCCGGTGGACAGGGATGAGTCGCCAGCTACGCGCCCTTGCGGTGTCACCGTTCGTGCCTCAGCGGCTCACCATCAGGATCCCAAAAGAAACCCACGCCGACATCGAACTCCTCGCCGAGCTCAGTGAAGCCGGTCAACTCACGCCTGTCATCGACAAGACGTATCCGCTCGCGGACGCCGCAGACGCCATGCGATATCTCGAAGCCGGACAGGCCCGCGGAAAGATCGCCATCGCAGTGTGACCACCACTGCGCGAGGTCGGGGTCTGGCCCGCCGAGCGGCCGGAGACACGCAGACGAGACGGTGCGAGCGACCTTGCCGCACAAGCGATCCAGAACGATCAATTTGCGCCGGGCACGCGCGGCACGAGCCGTAAGGATCACCACTTTCGGTGCCGATCGCGTCGGGACCGGCCGAACCCAGTTGCGGACAACAGCCACCAGCTCACGGCCGTCGACCGTGCTCGCTGACGATCGATGGGGCTGCGCCATGAGGGCCGGCTGTCAAAGGAGGTACGGATACGCCGGAGACCGATAGCCGCAGAAGGAGACTGCCGCGCCGAGCCGGTCCGTCCTTCGTCGGCAGTCGGCGAGGTGGGGCGTAGCTATCAGACACCACGCCACTCCAACCACAGGAGTGCGTCGGTCACGAGACCGCGCTGGAGTCCGCCTTCGTCGCTGTCCGCGACGGCGGCGCGATCAGCCGAGTCGGCGTGCCGCAATACACGAGCGGACCGATCGGCTGGGACATGATCGCGCGCAACATCACCCTCACCGGCGGCATCGCACCTGCCCGCGCCTACATCGATCAGTTGTTGCCCGACGTACTCGCCGGCCGAGTCGAACCGGGCAAGGTCTTCGACCGCACCGTCGACCTCGACCACGTGCCCGACGGCTACCGAGCCATGGCCGACCGCGAAGCGCTCAAAGTCCTCACCACCACCTGAACCCAGCAGCCCCGCCCGAAAGGAAGCAACCCCTCATGACCACGACCGTCACCCTCAACAACGGCGGTCGGGTCGACGGCGGACCGGACAGCGGAAGGTCCTTGTCGTTGTCGACCAGTGCCTCGATGTGGACGGTGTGCCCGTTGAAGCTGCCCGGCGATGAAGGCGGCCCGGGAGATGAACTCGGTTCGGCGCCATAGTCGCTGGCCAGTGCGTCGACCGCAGATTGGAGTTCGTCGGAGATTTGGAGAGTTGCGTTCTCGACCGCGCCGACGATGCATCACAAAGTCGTGGATGATGCCCTGGTAGCGCAGTGCGATGACGGCGACAGGCTGTAGTTCGGGGAAGACGACGACGGGGTTCGCGCCGACGGCGAGCTCGCGGATCAGCCGGTCCCCATCCCCGTATGGGCGGCGCGTGGCGCGCCCGCGCGTCAGCGCAGTGCTCCGATGTGGGCGATGAGGTCGCGGGCAGCGCCGGCCGGCGGCGTACGCCCCCCGAGCCAGACGGCACGCAGCGCTCGGTGGAGGTCGAGGCCGGTGATGGGGATGCGGACCAGCCGCCGGGTGGCCAGGTCGTCGGTGACGGCGAGTTCGCTGAGGACTGCCGGGCCGGCGCCGGCATACACGGCGCTTCGGATCGCCGAGGTGGTGGACAGCGCGAGGATGGGGTCGGCTTGGCGGTAGTCGGGTCCGAGCGCGGTGCGCAGCGCGGCGGCGAGTGCCTCGCGGGTACCTGAGCCACTTTCCCGGCTGACGAGTGGGGTGTTCGCGAGTAGGCGGGGATCGACCGGCCGCCGGCGTTTCGCGAGAGGGTGGTCGGGTCGTGCCACCAGGACGAGTTCATCGCGCGCGACGACCCGGCTGCGTAGTCCGCTCGGGACCGTCGGCGATTCGATGAAGCCGAGGTCGGCGGTGCCGGCCCGGACGTGTTGGGTGACGACGCCGCTGTTGGCGGCGGTGAGGGTGATCTCGGCCAGGTCACCGCCGCGGGCGTGGGCCGCGGCTTGGAATGAGACCAGCCAACTGGGCAGCAGGTGCTCGGCGATGGTGAGGCTGGCCGAGACCCGCAGCCGGCCGCGGTGCTCGGCGCGCAGGGCGGCGAGCCCAACATCGAGTTGGTGCGCGGCGTCGAGCACGCGAGTGGCCCACTCAGCGACAACGGTCCCTTCCGGGGTGAGGGTAGAACCGGACGCGGAACGGGTGAGCAGCCGGATTCCGGTCTGCGCCTCTATGGCCGTGATCCGGGCCGACACGGCTTGCTGGCTTATGCCGAGCTCAGGTGCGGCGGCATTCAGGCTGCCGGCACGCGCCACCGCGAGCAGCGCGTCCAGTGCAGTCAGCTCAGGAACGCGATGGCTCAACCGCATGCCAGACACTCCGGTCTGGGTACAAGCTTGTCTTGTAACCCGTCAATTGCGCGAAGGGTACCCGGGTCGGCTCCCCGTTGGCAGCGTGCAGGTATGACCACGACGACCAACGCAACCACGGTGCACGCCCCGTCACCTGTCTCGCCGGCCGACCGGACGCGGGCCGCGTCGGTCACGCCCGGGGCGCGTCCGCACCGGCTTGCCCGCTGGGGTCTGCTGCGCGACTTGGACCGACCCGGACAAGTGCTGGCGAACGTCACCCCGAACTGGTTCGCGGCGGTGATGGGTACCGGCATTGTCGCGGTGGCCGCAGCAACATTGCCGATGCAATTCCCGGGTCTGCGCACTGTGGCAACGGTGATCTGGGCGGGGTCTGCCGGTTTGTTGGTCGGGTTCGCCGTGCTCACCGCGCTGCATTGGCGGCTGTACCCGAGCACGGCTCGCAGCCACGCGCGCGACGCGGTGATGGCCCACTTCTACGGGGCGCCGCCGATGGCCATGCTCACCGTCGGCGCCGGCACCCTGCTTCTGGGCCGCGACTGGATCGGGCTGCGGGCAGCCGTCGATGTGGATTGGCTGTTGTGGTTCGCCGGAACCGGCACCGGACTGCTGTGCGCGGTCGCCGTGCCCTACCGGCTGTTCACCACCCACCGCATCCGTCCGGACAGCGCGTTCGGAGGCTGGCTGATGCCGATCGTGCCACCGATGGTGTCGGCGGCGACCGGCGCCTTGCTGATCCCGTATACCCCGGTCGGGCAGGACCGGCTGGCGCTGCTGGCCTGCTGCTACGCCATGTTCGGGCTGAGCCTGCTCGCCTCGGTCGTCGTGATCACCTTGATCTGGTACCGACTGGCCCTCTACAAGACCGGCCCGGCCCGCATGGTGCCGACGTTGTGGATCGTGCTCGGCCCGCTCGGTCAGTCGATCACCGCGGCCAACCTGCTCGGCGGCAACGCGCACCTGGCCATCGGTGCCCCGTACGCCACCGCGCTGCAAGCCTTCGGCGTCGTGTACGGCCTACCGGTATGGGGCTTCGCGCTGTTGTGGGCCTCACTCGCCGGCGCGATCACGGTGCGGACCGCCGCCGATCACCTGCCCTTCTCGCTGACCTGGTGGTCATTCACCTTCCCGGTCGGCACCTACGTCACCGGCACCACCGCGCTGGCCGTCCACACCGGCGCCGACCTGTTCCGCGTTGCCGCCGCGGGCCTCTACGTCGGCCTGGTCGCTGCGTGGCTGCTGGTCGCCGCCCGCACCGCGCACGGCGCTCTCCGCGGCCGACTGTTCCTTCCGGCGCAACCCGACGCCTGGGCGTGAACCCCATCTCATATGATGGTTGAGGATTTCAAAACTAGTCGTTTCGTTTAATATATGAAGAGCGACTCGCGGCGTGACGGCGAGCCATAGCTTCTGAAGCAAGTCCGAAGGGAGAGTGCTGATGCACAAGACGCAGTTGAAGACAGCCCCGCTTGGCCGAACCGGTATGCAGATCACCCGGGTTGGGTTCGGCGCCTGGGCGATCGGTGGTGGTGGCTGGGAGTTCGGTTGGGGTCCGCAAGAGGACGACCAGTCCGTCGCCGCCATTCACCATGCGCTTGATCAAGGCGTGAACTGGATCGACACGGCCGCGGCCTACGGGTTCGGTCGCTCCGAGGAAATCGTCGGCGTCGCGCTGGAGGGATTGACCGAACGGCCCTACGTCTTTACCAAATGCTCGCTGCTCGAAGGCCCGGGCCGCACGGTGGTGAACAACCTCAAACGCGACTCTGTGCTAAGAGAGGCAGAGGCCAGCCTCAAACGGCTGCGCGTCGACGCCATCGACCTCTACCAGATCCACTGGCCCAACCCGGAGCCAGATATCGACGAGGGCTGGGCGGCGCTGGCCGAACTGAAGGAGCAAGGACTGGTCCGGCACATCGGCGTGTCCAACTTCGACGTCGGGCAGTTGCGCCGGGTCCAGCAGATCGCCCCCGTCGAGACGCTGCAGCCGCCGTACTCGCTCGTCGCCCGCAACGTCGAGCAGGAGATCCTGCCCTTTGCCGCAGCGGAAAGGCGTCGGGGTCATCGTCTACTCACCGATGGGATCCGGGCTGCTCACCGGCCGGATGACCAAGGAACGGATCGAGCAGCTCGCCGACGACGACTGGCGCAAGCGTGATCCGCGTTTCCAGGAGCCACAGCTGTCGCGGCACTTGGCGCTCGTCGAGCGGTTGCAGGTCGTCGCCGACCGCTATGACACGACCCCGGGCGCCGTCGCGGTCGCGTGGACCCTGCACAACCCGGCGGTCGATGCCGCGATCGTGGGCTTCCGCCGGCCCGACCAGGTCGACCCGATCCTTCCCGCGGCGGGCCTGGAGCTCACCAGCGACGACCTCGCCGAGATCGAAGGAGTGGCGTCATGACCGTTGTCGGGGTCGTCGGCCTGGGAGCGATGGGCGCTCAGCTGGCCGGTCGCCTACTGGATGGCGGCCATCAGGTTCACGGCACCAACCGCACCGCATCCAGGGCGCAGGCGCTGATCGCGCGCGGGCTGCGCTGGCACGACACACCACGCGAGGTCGCGAGCGCCGCCGAGGTCGTCATCAGCATGGTCACCGACGACGCCGCCCTCGCCGCGATCACCGGCGGACCCGACGGCATCCTGACCGGGCTCGCACCCGACAAGGTCTACGTCGACATGAGCAGCGTCAGCCCGCAGGCCAGCCGGCAGGCCGCCGCGCAGGTGCGCGCACTCGGTGCGCGCATGCTCGACGCGCCGGTCTCGGGCAGCGTCCCGCAAGCCGAACAGGGCACGCTCACGATCATGGTCGGCGGCGAGGAGGCGACATTCGAGCGGGTCGAGCCGCTGCTGCGTCAACTGGGCCAGACCGTGACTCGCGTCGGCGACAACGGCGCGGGCGTGCTGCTCAAGCTCGCGATCAACATCAGTCTCGCCGTCCAGACGCTGGCGTTCAGCGAAGGGCTGGTGCTGGCCGAGCGAGGCGGCCTTGACCCGCAGGTGGCCGCGCAGGTGATGGCCAACAGCCCGATCGGCTCACCCATGCTCAAGGCACGCGTGCCGCTCCTGCTCGACCTGCCGGACACTGCGTGGTTCCCCATCCGGCTGATGCACAAGGACATCCACCTCGCCATGCACGAGGCACAGCGCCTGGCCGTGGCGCTGCCCTCCGCCGAGGCCGCCGCCGGCGCCCTGGCCGAAGCGCGGGAACTGGGCTACGCCGAGCGTGACATCGCCGGCCTGCACGAGGTCCTCGCCAAGATCAGCGGCCCGCAGCCATGACCGCAATTCCGCTGAGCATTCGACCCACGGCGGCATCGCCGACGGCAGGACTGCGCGGCGTTCTGCTCGGCGCTCACCGCGGCCACCGGGCTGGTCGACGCCGCGTGCTACTTGGGCATGGGGCACGTGCTCGTGGCCAACATGACCGGCAACGTGGTGTTCCTGGGGTTCGCGATGGCGGGCGCGCCGGGATTCTCGATCGCGGCCTTCCTGGTTGCCCTGGGCTCGTTCCTGGCCGGAGCCGCCGCCGGCGGCCGGCTGAGCGTGGCACTCAGCGACCAGCGGCGCCGATGGTTGAGCACGGCCGCCGCCACGCAGACGGCGCTGGCCGGCGCCGCAGCGCTCGCCGCCGCGACCGGCGCGCTCGGCCCCAGCGGACCCACGCGCTTCGGGCTGATCGCCCTACTCGGCGTCGCGATGGGCATCCAGACCGCCACCGCCCGCAAGCTCGCCATCCCGGACCTCACCACCACCGTGCTCACCCAAACCCTGACCGGACTGGCCGCCGACTCCGCTCCGGCACGCGGTGACAATCCCCGGATGGCCCGCCGGGTCACCGCGGTCGCGGCCATGCTGGCCGGCGCCCTGGCCGGCGGTCTGCTCATGGTCCACGCCGGATTCACCGCCACACTGGCCGTGACCGCCGGGCTGTTCGCGGCGATCACCATCGGATTCACGACCCTGACCGAAGAAGGCGAAACCCAATGACCACCACGCCCGCCCGCGCGTCCCGCCAGGCGCCGAAGCGCGGCCGGCCGCGCAGCGAGCAAGCACGAGAGTCGATCCTGCACGCGGCCGCCGAACTGCTCCTCAAACGGGGACTGGACGCGGTGAGCATGGACGCGGTCGCCGAACACGCCGGCGTCAGCAAGGCAACCATCTACCGCTGGTGGCCGACCAAGGAGACGCTCGCGCTCGACGCCCTCTATACCGAATGGGCCGAACGCAGCGCCGCGGCGCCAGACACCGGATCCCTGCAAGGCGACCTGCTCGCGCTGCTACGGCCGTGGGCCCGACTGGTGCGCAGCCGCCCCTATGCCCGAGTGCTCGGCACGTTCATCACCGAGGCGCACAGCGACCCCACCTTCGCCGCGGAGTACCGCAAGCGCCTGGTGACGCCACGACGCGAAGCGGCCCGGGCCCTGTTCGAGCGGGCGGGCCAACGCGGCGAACTCCGGCCGGACGTGCGGATCGAGGTGGCCCTCGACCTGCTCTACGGCGCGCTCTACCACCGGCTGCTACACGCCCACGCGCCCCTTAGCGACCGCTTCGTCGCAGACGTTGTCGACCTGACGCTGCACGGTGTGGCCGCGTCTGCCGACCCTCCGCACGGACGGAGCGCGCCATGAGCGCGGCAACCTGGGGTCTGCTGGTCGCGACCTTCGTCGCGTGCTTCGTGGAGATGGTGGAGGCAACGACCATCGTCCTGGCGATGGGTCTTACGCGCAGCTGGAGATCCGCCATGGCGGGCACCGGCGCGGCCATTGCCGCGCTTGCCGCCGTCACGTCGGTCGCCGGTTACGCCCTGACGACCTGGCTGCCGAGATCCGCGCTGCAACTCGCCATCGGCGCACTACTTCTCGTCTTCGGCCTGCAATGGCTGCGCAAGGCGATCCTGCGCTCCGCGGGCCGCAAGGCGGTCCACGATGAGGACCACATCTACCGCGAGCAGGTTGCCGCTGCGCGCGCTGCCGCACCCGAGGCGGCCGGCCTCGACATGTTCTCGTTTCTGGTGTCGTTCAAGGGCGTCTTCCTGGAAGGCATGGAGGTCGTCTTCATCGTGATCACATTCGGCGTGAACGCCCACGACATCCCGATCGCAATCGTCGGCGCAGCGAGCGCGGTCATCATCGTGCTTGCCATCGCCGCCGCCGCGCGTCGACCGCTGTCGATGATCCCGGAGAACCTGCTCAAGTACGGCGTCGGTCTGCTGCTCACGTCCTTCGGCACCTTCTGGGCCGTCGAAGGAGTCGGCATCTTCCGCGCGGGCCACACCAGTCTGCAATGGCCCGGCAACGACGCCGCGGTCCTCGGACTGCTCGCGGCGTGGCTCCTGCTCAGTCGCATCTTCATCACGTTGCTACGCGTTTCGCACACGCCGGACGCACACGGCCGCCCGCCTGTCTCGGCGGCGCGGGGGGAGGTCACAGCATGAGACCGGTCAAGGCGTTCGGGCGGTTCTGGTACGACTTCATCATCGGCGACGACTGGAAGATTGCCGTTGCCGTTTCCTCGGCGCTAGCTGTGCTCGTTGCGGCCATGCAGACCAAACTGCTCGACGATCACGGCCTCGCCGTGCTCGGCGGTGCCGCGATCATCCTGTTCTTCGCCGCGAGCCTCGCCATCGACGTGCGCCCGACGAACGGATTCGGCGCTCGACGCCGCCGCCGGCAGGCGCAGCAAAGCCAGATCGAGACTCGCCACGATGACGGCCCGACCATGGCGGCGCGGCGCAGCTGACCCAGCCGGCAGCGCAATCGTTCCTGATCGGCTCTATCGAATCAGTCTCAATAGATGTGGCATGGTGCACCCATGCCATCCGAGCGCCCGTACGACATCGTGCTGTTCGGGGCGAGCGGTTTCACCGGCTCGCTCACCGCGGAGTACCTCGCATCGCACGCACCGAACGGGATGCGATGGGCCCTGGCTGGGCGCAACCGCGCCAAACTCGAGGCGGTCCGCGACCGGCTCGGCGAGGGCGCGGCCGAACCTGGACCTGCTGCACGCGGATGTGAACGACGCTCCGTCCCTGCAGAAACTGGCCGAGAGCGCCCGGGTCGTCATCTCGACGGTTGGGCCTTACGTCAGCTACGGCGAGCCGCTCGTCGCGGCCTGCGCGAATGCCGGCACCGACTACGTCGACCTGACCGGCGAACCCGAGTTCGTCGACCTGTGCTACGTCCGCTACCACCAGCGCGCGGTCGAGACGGGCGCGCGGCTCGTGCACAGCTGTGGTTTCGACTCGGTGCCGCACGACCTCGGCGCGTACTTCACCGTGCAGCAGCTACCCGAAGGCGTGCCGCTGCGCGTGCGCGGATTCGTTCGCGCATCGGCGGCGATCTCGGGCGGGACGTTCGAATCGGCGCTCAACGGCTTCTCCCGGGCGCGAGCCAACCTGAACGCGTCGAAGGAACGCCGCCGGCTCGAGCCGCGCCCGGTTGACCGAAAGGCTCGCGCGGCAACCGGTCGCCTGCACCGCAACGCCGACGCGCAGGCCTGGGCGGTGCCGTTGCCGACCATCGACGGCCAGGTCGTCGGGCGCTCGGCGCGGGCGTTGGAACGCTACGGGCCGGACTTCACGTATACGCACTACGCCGCCGTCAAGCGGTTGCCTGTCGCGTTGACCGGCATCGCCGGAGTAGCCGGCGTGTTCGGACTCGCGCAGATCCCGCCGGCGCGCAGGTGGCTCGCCGGTCGCGTCCCGGCTGGGGAAGGTCCGTCGGCGGAGAAGCGGGCGAAGAGCTGGTTCACCGTACGGTTCGTCGGCGAAGGCGGCGGAACACGTGTGATTACCGAGGTATCCGGCGGTGACCCCGGTTATGACGAGACGGCGAAGATGCTCGCCGAGTCCGCGCTCAGCCTGGCGTTCGATGAGCTGCCGGCCACGTCGGGCCAGGTCACGACCGCCACCGCGATGGGCGATTCGCTCATCGACCGGCTGACCAGTGCGGGTATCTCGTTCACGGTGCTGAAGGAGGCACCCACCAGGGCGCCGACCCGCGCGACCAAACGCACCTGACTACGTGCCGGGGCTCGCGTTCGTGGCCTGCTGACGTCCCCGCAGACCACGAACGCGACGGCTACTCCGGCGCGGCCTTGCGTGGCGTCGCTTTGCGGGGGGCGGCCTTGCGAGGTACGGCCTTGCGTGGTGCCGCTTTGCGCGCGGCCGCCCGTGGATTCGACGAGGTCGCCTTGCCGGGAGTGGCTACCGTTCTGCTCGCCTTGGGCCGCGCGGCCTCGCTGTTGGCGACGGCCCGCTTGGCCGGAGAGGTCGGCTGAGCGTCGCCCGCATCCTCGTGTTCGGTGGACGGCTCCGCCTTCGCCGCCCGCGTCGACTTGACCGCACGGGTCGACTTGACCGCACGCTGAGCCTTCGAGGCACGCGGCGTCTTTGCCGCACTCTGCGTCTTCGCAGCAGCCTTGGCGGACGGGCGCGATTTGGCCGACGCGCGCGCCTTGACCGGTCGCCGCGGCTCGGTAACCGGCTCGGTGTCCACAATGGACTCCGACTCAGTTGCCTCAGGCACGACGACTGCGGATGCTTCTGGCCCGGCCGGAGATTCCGCCCGGAACGGCGGCTCGTCCGCCCCGTCCGGCTCGTCGCGGCCTGCGTCCCCGGCCTCGGCTACCTCTCGCGATTCGCGGGGCGACGAAGGCAGATCGGCCGGCGGCCCCGGTCGCACCGGCGGCACCGCCCGCGCCGGCGGCTCAGGTGGCTCGGACAGCGTGGACATCCACGTCGGCTCGGGCCGGCGCGGTGTCGCAAGTGGACGACTGCTCCAGTGATCGACGGGACTGTCAGCCAGCGATGCCCCGTAGCCAGTAAGGGACTCCAGCAGGTCAGTCCTCGTCGTCGTCACTTTTCTTGCCCGCCTTGCGACCACCCGGGCGGGCACCCGTCCCCTTCGTGCTCATGCCCTGCCCAAGCATCACCTCGGCGAAATCCGCAAGCGCACCGTCGAGTTGCTGGGTGATACGCCGCTCCGAGTCATGCTGCGAATCGCGCAACACCCGGGCGAACTCGTTGCGATCCGGGCGTCCTTCGATGCTGCGATCGATCTTGTCGACGCCGTTCTCGATCGCGCCGGTGAGCGAGCCGACGCCGGAGTGGACGCTGTCCTCGACGGCCTTGACCCGGCCGGTCACCGACTCGAGCCGCTCGGCGATCTGCTCGATCCGGCCGGACATGCCGTCCAGGCGCTCGCTCGGGTCGACAGCCGGACGCGCCAGCAGCTCCTCGAACCGGCCGTGCACGCGCGACATCTCGTCATCGAGGCGCTGGTGCAGGCCGCCGGACACCTCGTCGAAGCGCCGGTGCACCGCGGCGGGATCGAGGGTCGCGGGCAGCATGTCGACCGAGGCGTGAACGCGGGCAACCGTGGCGTCGAGTTCGTCCAGGCGCGCATGCAGGTGCTGCAGCCGATCATCGAGACCGTCGAGGCGACCCGACACGCCTTCGAACCGGCCGGCGACGCCCTCCAGGCGTCCCTCGAGCGCCTCGAGCGGCGCGCCGACGCGCTCGCTGAGCGCGGTCACGACCTCGATGACGCGGTTGAGCAGGGTGTCCTGGGCGTCGATCCGCGACAGGCTCTCATCGAGTCGTTCGGCGATGACGCTGACTTCGTTTCGATCGGGTAGCTCGGTCAGCCGGCGCTGAATCGTCGCGACGTTGTCCTGCGTCGCGGTCAGCCGCGGGCTGCTGTCGGCGGCAAATCCTTCCAGCGGCCCGAGCCGCATCCTGACCTCGTCGAGCATGTCGACGACCTGACGCTGCTCATCGGCACGTACGTCCGAAGCACGGGCAAGCATCGCCCGCATCTTCTCGAAGCCGACTGGAGACTGCCCGTTGACGGTCTGGTCCACCGTGCTGCTACCTCTCTGGAAACTGGCCCGAACGACCGGCGCGCTCGTACCAAGAACGGCCGGCACGAGCGCGAAGGATCGCGATGGTACGGGGTGTAGGTGGACAGCATGCACCACCCGTCCGATGGCGGGAAGAGGTGGGTAGCACCTTGCGCGTGCCATTCGCGCCGGCGGCAACCGCGGCCGTCGAGTGAGCGCGCCCGAATGAATCGACCGCATACATTCGGGCCGCTGCCCGGCCTGAACAAGCGCAACCCACCGACCCGTCAAACATCCTTACGGCGTCAGGCAAATCTGTGCGCGCTGCGGTCGCGCAACCGAGCAGCGTGATCGACTCAGGGGTTGCTCGGCGGCTCGTTCGAACGTTGCTCCAGCGTGCGCTCGGCATCTCGGGGGAACGACACGGTCTTGTCGGCTGAATCTCGCGGGAACGACATGGTCCTGTCGGCTGACTCCGCGTCCGGCGATTCCGCGTCGCCGGGCGAGCCCCACCGGTACTCGCTGGTAGTGCTCGTCGTTGTCGGTGACGACCAGGACCGCGTGGTCTCCTCGGCCGGTGGGGGCCAGGTCGCCGTCTCGTCGGTGGGTCCCGCGCGGTCGTCGGGCTGGTTCCACGTCGAAGCCGGCTCGCGCGCCTGCCAAGCGCTGCCCGCATCCGGTGCGGTCGTCGGCGCGCCGATCATCTCGTCGGGCTCGGCTGCGGCGCGGTTCGACACCGACGCGAAGATCGCAGCGACCAGTGCGACGACAAGTCCGGAGGCGCCGCCGAACAGCACGGTCACCGAGCTCGGACCCTCGAAGACCGAGTACCAGAACCGGCCGAAGCCGTTCGGGTCATGCCCGTTCGGGAAGAGGTCACCGTAGGCGAGCAGTGGCTGAGCGATAGCGGCGATCTGGGTAACGGCGACGACGAGCCCCCAGGTGCCGAGGAACACGGCAACGAAGCTGCGCGGTGCACGCATCGGGCCGACGAAGACCCAGACCAGCAGGAGTACCGCCACCACCAATCCCGCCGCCCCGACGATCCCGCCGAGCCAGATCATTCGCGCATGACTCTCCGGCGTGAACCGCCAGCCGAAGCTGGTCAGGGCAGCCTTGAGCACGTGATCGCGCGGGAGTTCAGTCGCCGGCGGATGTCTGGTCAGGTGATCGACGGTCCACTGGTTGCCAGCGGCCGCCAGGATTATCAACTCGGTCAAGGCCGCAGTAAGTGCGACCAGAAAAGCGGGTGCACGTCGCATTCGCGGAGCATAGGCCGAACTCGCCCACGCGCGAAGAGGGCCGCGCGCGTCGCACATGGCGATTTGACGCCCGTCCACGACAGGATGGAGATACCCAGCGAAGGGAGCGCCCGTGGCCGACGACGGGCCACCCGTCCGTGCGCGGGCCACGAGCCGGCTGGTCATCGCACGCGACGCGGTGCGCCGCGCGTGGCAGTGGCAGCGCGAGCACCACATCGACCGCCGGTTGATGATCGGCCTACTGGCGCTGTTCGGCGCGACTCTGGCGATTGCCCTGGCCGGCAACGTCCATCACCAGGTCGGGCCGGTGAAGGCACAGTTCGCACTGCGGCCGACCTTGCACGGCGGAACCGAGGTCGACGTGCCACCCCTCGGCCGATTGACCATGCGCAGCCACGTCGGCCCGCTCCGGGTGCGCACCACCGTCACCGGCATCAGCCTCACCGATGCGCAACGGGTACTGACCGGAGGCGTCAGTCGCGATGCCCTGGCCAAACAGGTAGATCGCGACGTGCGCGACGCGATGATCGCGCTGCTGACCAAGTCGCTGATCGTCGCTCTGCTCGGCGGGACCGGCCTGGTACTGCTGACGTTTCGAACTTGGCGACCGACCGCTGCCGCGGCAGTCACGACCGTGGGTGCGCTGCTCGCGTGCGGCGGGCTCACCGCGATCACGTGGAACACCAAGGCTCTCAGTCAGCCCAAGTTCACCGGCGTGCTGGCGTCAGCGCCCTCGCTGATCGGCAACATCGACGACATCCAGAACCGCTTCGACTCCTACCGGGCCGAGCTCTCGAAGATCGTCACCAACGTCTCGAAGCTGTACAACGTCGCATCGACGCTTCCCACTGCGCCGCAAGGCAATGCGACGCCCGTGCTGTGGGTATCCGATATCCACGACAACCCCGAGGCGTTCAGCGTGATGTCGTCGCTGGTCTCCCAGTTCAAGATCAAGGCCATCGTCGACACCGGCGACCTCAGCGACCACGGCACCAGCGCAGAGAACCCGATCGCCGCGCCGATCGGCATTCTCGGCGCCCCGTACGTGTACGTCCGCGGCAACCACGACTCGAACGTGACGCAGCGATTCGTCGCCTCGCGCCGCAACGCCACCGTGCTCGATGACGGCAGCATCGCCGAGGTCGCCGGATTGCGGTTCGCGGGTATCGGCGATCCGCTGTTCACGCCGGACAAGACCACCGTCAAGGACGACAAGGACAGCGAAGCCAGCCTCATCGCCTCCGGCAACATCCTGGCCGATTCGGTGCGCGGCGCGGTGCCGCCGGTCGATGTCGCGCTGGTGCACGACCCCGTGATGGCAACGCCGCTGTTCGGGCAGGTGCCGTTGATCCTCGACGGGCACGTGCACCACCGTGACTCCCATGTCGAGCAGAAGACCCTTGAGCTGACGCAGGGTTCGTCCGGCGGCGCGGGCCTGCGAAACCTTGAAGGCGAGAAGCCGCTCCCCCTCGAGTTGTCGATCCTCTATTTCGACCCGACCACGCACCGGCTCATCGCGGTCGACGACGTCACCGTCAGCGGCCTCGGTGGTGAGTCCGTGCAGATCGAGCGCCATTCGGCTGCCTCGTACCTGCACGAGGACACGTCCACCGACACGCCGTCGCCCTCGTAAGGCCGCGTCGGTCCCGGGCGCGCTCCCACGGCCCGCTCAGGTTGACGATCTGGCCCACATCCCGACGTCGCAGCCTAAACTCGGGCCATGACTGATGAGGCCGCCGAGACCACGACCGAAGCGAAGGCCACCGCGTCCCACGACACACCGATGTCGGAGGAATTGCGCGCGGCCATCTCGCGTGACTGGGACCCGGCCCCGGCCATGCCCCACCCGGCGCGGCCGGACGGGGCGGCGTACACCGCTCGACGGCGCGCCGCGTTGTCAGCGGCCTTCCCCGGTCAGCTGGTCGTCGTGCCGGCAGGCCCCCTGCGGATACGCGCCAACGACACCGACTTCCCGTTCCGGGCGGCCAGTTCGTTCACCTGGCTGACCGGCGAGACGGCCGACAGCGCCGTGCTCGTCATGACGCCGACCGCCACCGGACACGACAGCACGCTCTACATCGTCGAGTACGCGCCCCCGGGGCAGCTCGAATACTTCACCGACCGGCTGCACGGCGCCCTGTGGGTCGGCAATGCGCCCACCCCCGCCGAGACGGCCGAGGTACTCGCCATCACCACGCGAGCGCGCCGCGACCTCGAGTCCGACGTCGCCGCCTGGCGCGACCGTGACTGCGCCGTGCTCACCGGCTTCGACCACGACATCGACGCCATGTTCCCGCGCGGAAACGGCAAGCGCCTCGGCGAGGTGCTCGACGAACTGCGGCTGATCAAGGACGAGTGGGAGGTCGCCCGGCTCCAAGCGGCGTGCGATGCCACCGCCCGCGGCTTCGCCGACGTCGCGCGCGAACTGCCCATGTTGCTGGCGCGCGGCGGCGAGCGGGGCGAGCGCTGGCTCGAAGGCACGTTCAACCGCCGCGCCCGCCTGGAGGGCAACACGGTCGGCTACAGCTCGATCGTCGGCGCCGGCTCGCACGGCACGACGCTGCACTGGGTCCGCAACCACGGCTCGGTCGAGGCGGGGCAACTGCTGCTCGCCGACATGGGCGTCGAGACCGACGAGCTCTACACCGCAGACGTCACGCGCACGATGCCGATCAGTGGCGAGTGGAGTCCAGATCAGAAGCGTGTCTACCAGGCCGTGTACGAGGCGCAGAGCGCAGGCATCGCCGAGGTCAAGGCCGGCGCCGACTTCCTCGCCGCGCACAACGCCGCGATGTGGGTGCTCGCCGATCACCTGCACTCGTGGGGCATCCTGCCCGTCACGGCCGAGGTGTCGTGCGCGGATGACCCCGAGCGCCCGGGCGCCGGACTGCACCGGCGCTACACCCTGCACGGCACGTCGCACATGCTCGGTATCGACGTGCACGACTGCGCGCTGGCCCGCGAGGAGACCTACCGCAAGGGCACCCTGGCCGCGGGCCATGTGCTGACCGTCGAGCCCGGCCTGTACTTCCAGGTCAACGACCGCACGGTCCCGGCCGAGCTGCGCGGGGTCGCCACCCGGATCGAGGACGACATCCTCGTCACCGACGGCGCCCCGATGAACCTGTCCGGGTCGCTGCCGCGCGACGCCGACGAGGTCACCGCCTGGATGCGCGAGGTGCAGGCGACCCCCGCCGTCCCCTGACGGGGGTCCGCGCCGGGATGTGAGCCGGCGGGAGAATGACGCCATGCAACCCACGCCCGGGGCCCGCCGGATCTCCGCGACGGGAGACCTCGACGTGCCGCCCGGGCGGGGCCTTCCACACGGCCTGACGATCCCGGCCGCGGAACTCGTCGAACGGTTCAGCCGCTCGTCCGGGCCGGGCGGCCAGTCGGTCAACACCGCTGACAGCCGCGTCGAACTGCTCTGGGACGTGGCCGGGTCAGCCGCCCTGGACGACCGGCAGCGCGCCCGGCTGCTGTCCCGGCTCGGCACCCGGGTGACGGGCGGCGTGCTGACGATCAGCTCGTCCGAACATCGCGCTCAGCTGCGTAACCGGATCGCGGCACGCAGCCGACTCGCCCACCTGGTTGCTGACGCCCTGGCGCCCGTGACGCCGCGGCGCGCGACCCGTCCGTCGCGCGCCGCCAAGCAGGCGCGGCTGGACGCGAAGCGGCGCCGCGGCGAACTCAAGGCCAACCGCCGCCTCCGCGAGGACTAACGCCGTTCGCGGTTTAGGCCGTCAGCCGGGATCTGGACGTACTAGCGGCCAAAAGCGGCGTTGGCGCGCTCGATCTGCGGCAACGACGCCGGGGTGGGCACCCGCGCACCGGTCTTGGCGGCGGCCTGCGCCGCCGGCGGGAAGCCGTTGTCGACCGTGGGCGCCGGCTTGCCCGCGGCGACCAGCCAGACGTTGAAGAAATCGCGCAGATCCTGGCCCGACAGCCGCTCGGCCAACGCTTCGAACTGCGCCGTCGTCGCGTTGCCGTAACGGTGAACGCGGGCCCAGTCGCGCATGAGCTGGAAGAACGCGGGATCACCGATGCGGTTGCGCAGCGCCTGCAGCGTCATCGCCCCGCGGTCATAGACCGGGTCGGCGAACAGGTGCGCGGCCGTCGGGTCCGAGACCCGGATCTGCCAGAACGCGTCGTCGGCCGGATGCGACGCATACGTGCTGTCGAAGATCTGCTGTGCCGAGCCGTCGCCGTGCTGCTCGGACCACAGCCACTCGGAGAAGCCGGCGAATCCCTCGTTGAGCCAGATGTCTTGCCAGTGATGCACCGACACGCTGTCGCCGAACCACTGGTGTGCGTTCTCGTGGACGACGACGTAGATGTCCGAGCCGTCCTTCCAGAAGTCGGTCGCGTAGACCGGGCGGGTCTGCGTCTCGAGCGCGTAGCCGAACGCGAGGTCGGGCACGACGCCGCCGGCCGAGTCGAACGGGTAGGGACCCCACTGCCGGGTCAGCCAGTCGACGACCTCGGGAGTACGGGCGAGGTCGGCCGCCGCGGCCGGCGGGACGTCCTGCTGGGCGACCGCGTTCGTGTAGGGGATGCCGCCGGCGCTCGTGCCGGTCGTCACCGTGTACTTGCCGATCGCGACGAACGCGAGGTACGTGGCCATCGGCTTGATCTCGCGCCACCGCCACGTGGTCGCGCCGTGGTTGTCGACCTGGCTGATCAACTGCCCGTTGCCGAGCACCTGCAGCCCGGACGGCACGGTGGTGGAGACGTCGTAGGTCGCCTTGTCGAGCGGGTGGTCGTTGGCCGGGAACCACCAGGCCGACGCCTCAGCCTCGTCGGCGATCACCGCGCCGGTGGGTGTGGGGAACCAGGGGCTGAATCCGCCGACCAGCGTGTTGGCGGGCACGCCCGCGTACTCGACGCGCACGTTCAGCGCGCTGTTCTTCGCGATCGCCTTCTTGGGCGTGACGACGAGTTCGCCGCCGTAGTTGTGCGCGGGCGTATCGACGACGTACTGCCGCGTGCTGGCGGCCTGCCCGTTCACCGTCACCGACGTGGCGTGGAGCAGGAAGTCGAGATCGAAGCTGGACAGCGCCTGGGTCGCCTTCGCGGTGATCGTCGTGGTTCCGGTCAGCAGTCCCGTGGCCGGGTCGTAGTCGATGCCGATCTTGTAGTGCGAGACGTCGTAGCCGCCGTTGCCGTACTTCGGGTAGTAGGGATCGCCGATGCCAGCACTCCCCGGGCTGCCGGGCTGGGGTGCAGCCGGCGCGGCGGCCGCGACGGCCGGGATGACGAACGCCAGTGCAGCGCCCAATGCGACGCCGCGGCGCACGGCTCGTGCCATTCGGATACCGGACACAAACCACTCCTCGATGAATACGCGCTCATGGCGCAAAACGGGATGAGTGGTCTAAGCATCACACACGGTGCAGCCGACGGTCCGATGCCAGCGGGCGAAGGCCCGCGCCGCCCGACCTCAGCCGCCGGCCCAGCGCAACCGCACCTCGGGCGCACCGCGCACGGCCGCGACCCGTTCGGATTCGGCCTCGACCTCGGCGCGCACCTTCGGCGGCAGCGGGGCGAATGCGTCGACGGTCAGGTCGAGCCGGGACTTGCTGCTCTTCACGCGCCACGTCCCGACAACCTCGCCGTCGACGAAGAGCACGCCGGGACGCCCGAGCACCGGCCACAACGTCTTGTGCACCGCCTTGTCAGGCACGATCAGCTCGCGATCACGCGCCTGCAGGTAGGGGTCGTACGGGCTGAGCAGCCGGGTCAAGCGCGGCTTGCGCGCCTTGCGAAGCGTCGCGAGCTGCTCCTCGGGAATCGAGCCGGTCCGTCCCTCGACGCTCACCTCGGCCAGATCGTCAGGCCACACCTCGAGGAGATCGGCGCGGCGGGCCCCCAGATAGCCGGCCACGTCGCCCGAACTCGCCGGGCCGAGCAGGGTCAGGTACGCGCGGATGAGCCGCTGTAGCGATGCGACATCCGTGCGCCCGGGCTTGGCCGCCTTCGACCGCGGGACCAGAACCGGCGGCGAGGTGTCGGGCTCCAACTCGACGCCGGCCGGCAACGTCGCCATGCGGAAGACCATTTCGAAGACGTGCGTCGCCTTGCATCCGCGGCAATAGCGGTGCAATGCATCCGGGGTCGCCGCGGTGACCTCGGTGCTCGCGGCGCCCTTCGCCATCGGGGCGGTGACGACGCTGCGCATCGCCTTGACGCCGGCGGCGAACCCTTCGAGGCCGGCCAGGCCGGCCTTCTTCATGCTGGCCGAAGCGTCGAGGCGGGTACTCGCATCGGCATCCGACAAGGGCCACAACGCTCCGGCCAGCCAGTCGAGATCGCCTCGACGATGCAGATGCGGCGCGCCCCGCAGCGTCCAGGCAAGCGCGAGCGCCTGACCCGGCCCGACCCCGTCATCAGGCGGGGCCGAGTGCAGTCGGGCGTCGAAGGCGAGCCGGGCCGCGTCGCCGGAATCCTGCACGCCGAAGTCGAGCACGGCCAGCTCGTCGAGCGCCGAAGTCTCGCGGCGCAGCCCTTGGGCCGCTACCCGGTAGGCGATGACCTTGTCGCGGCGGAGGTCGATCATCAATGCACCGCGGCGTCCTTCTCGAACGCGTAGGACAGCGTCGCCTCGAATGTCATCGTGCCGGCTGCGTACTCGATCTCGCCCTGCAGGCCGGCGAGCTCACCGGTTGCCGAGCCCGGCACGATCTGGCCCGTAGTGCGGGCGACACCGCCGTCGTAGCGTCCGCGCTCCTCGATGACGAAGCTCCCGGTCCGCCCCTCGAGCGTGCCGGTCACCCGCTCGAGCGCGACGTAGTTTCCGACCAGCGTCGACGGGTCGGCCGGGTCACCGTCGGTGTAGGCCGCGAGCATTCGCACCGACGACTCGCCCACCAGATCGCCCTCGTGGGACAAGGTGAAATCCGCCTGGGCCAGTGCGGCCTGCCCCTCGGGCTCGTCGTAGCGCGCCTCGTCCCAGGACTTCGCGGTCACCGAAATACTTGCCGTCTTGCGCATTTGCGACTTAATCATGGTCAGCTCCTCTGCTGGGTGGCCTTCCCGCTCGACCTTGCCCGGTAAACCTGTCATCCAGTGTCAGGTTTTTGGACGAAAATAGATCCATGCGCGCAAGCAGATTGCTGTCGATGCTGGCGTTGCTTCAATTGCGCGGTCAGGTCAGCGCCCAGCAACTTGCCGACGAACTCGAGGTGTCGCTGCGGACGGTCTATCGCGACATCGAAGCACTGAGCTCGGCCGGCGTGCCGGTCTATGCGACCCGCGGACGCACCGGCGGCTTCTCGCTGGTGGACGGCTACCGCCCGCGCTTCGCCGGCCTGACCGGCGACGAGGCCGATGCGCTGTTCCTGACCGGGCTGCCCGGTCCAGCGGCCGAACTGGGCCTCGGCAGCGTCCTCGCGGCGACCCAACTCAAGCTGCTCGCCGCCCTGCCACCGGAACTGCGCGAGCGGGCCGCGCGCATCCGCGACCGATTCCATCTCGACGCGCCGGGATGGCTGCGCGAGAGCGACCCGCCGCCGATGCTCGCCCTGATCGCGGATGCCGTCTGGGCGCAGCGCCGCATCCGGGTGCGCTACGAGCGCACCGGCCGCACGGTCGTCGAGCGGCTGCTCGAACCGCTCGGCGTCGTGCTCAAGGCGGGCACGTGGTACCTCGTCGCGAACGCCGACGGCTCACGATCACCGCGGACCTACCGCGTCTCGCGGATCCACGAGGCGGTCGCGCTGGAGGAGACGTTCGAGCGGCCGGACGGCTTCGACCTGCAAGCCCATTGGGCCGGCTACCAGCGCGACTACGCCGAGCGGCTCTTCCGGGAGACGGCGACGATCCGGCTGTCGGCGGCCGGGCGGGAATTGCTGTTCCTGCTCGGCCCGGTGGTCGCGCGCGCCGGACGCGAGGCGATGGGCGAGCCCGATCCCGGACGGCTGGGCCGTCACGACCGTCCCGATCGAGTCGAAGCGACATGCGCTGCACGCGTTGATGCAACTCGGCCCTGACGTCGAGGTGATCGAACCGGCCGAACTGCGCGACCTCGTCGCGACGGCCGCGCGCGAACTCGCCGACCGCTACGGGCGATGAGTCAGGTCGGCGCGTCGTTCACATTCGATGTGTCGGCGTCGTCGGCGGGTGACTCCTGCTTCGGCGCGACGTTCGGCGGTGCTGGCCCCGGCGCGTCGTCGGTCGGGAAGCCCTCGCGCACGCGTCGCAGATGCTTGGACATCGAGCGGAACAGGAAGAAGCAGGCGATGGCCAGCAACAAGATCACGAGCAGCGCGATCGGGCCGGCCTTCTTCGACTCACCGCCGCTGTCGTCGTCGGCAAGCACGGCGACCGCGTGCAGCGCGGCCGCGGCCCGCAGCATCAGGCTGACACCTTCTCCCGAACGCCGGCGAACAGATCGTCCTCCGGGACAGTGCTGTCGACAAGGGACCGGACGAGTTCGAAGTCCTCGGTCGGCCACGCCTCGCGCTGGACGTCGAGGGGCACCTTGAAGAACCAGCCACCGGGATCGACCTGTGTTGCATGGGCCATCAGGGCAGCATCACGTCGCTCGAACCAGTCGGCACACCGCACGCGCGTGGTGAGCGTGGGCACCCGGCGCTTCTCCTCGTTGTCGAACCAGCGCTTCATGACCTCCTCGTACGGTGACTCGAGGCCCTTGTCGATCATCGCCGTATGCAGCGCCTCGACGCGTTCCTGGCTCCAGCCGATGTCGTAGTACAGCTTCAACGGCTGCCACGGGTCGCCGGCCTCGGGATAGGCCTCGGAGTCTGGCGCAGCGTCGAAAGCGGCCACGCTGATCTTGTGGCACATGATGTGATCGGGATGCGGGTACCCGCCGTTCTCGTCGTACGTCGTGATGACGTGCGGGCGGAATTCGCGGATCTGCGCCACGAGGCGCGCCGCGGCGTCCTCGACCGTCTCGAGCGCGAAACACCCCTCGGGCAGCGGCGGCAACGGATCACCCTCGGGCAAGCCGGAGTCGACGAAGCCGAGCCAGGACTGCCGCACACCGAGGATCTCGCGCGCGTGGCGCATCTCTGCTTTGCGGATCTCGCCGATGTTCGCCTCGATGTCGTCCCGGTGCTGGAGTGCCGGGTTCAAGATGCTGCCCCGCTCGCCGCCGGTACAGGTGACGACGAGTACGTCGACCCCTTCGTCGACGTAGCGCGCCATCATCGCGGCGCCTTTGCTCGATTCATCGTCCGGATGGGCGTGCACGGCCATCAGCCGCAATCTGTCCCCACCCTCTAAGGATCGCTCGGTCACAGGTGCCATTGTTACCGATCGCCCCGACAAGGCTCACTCAGCGGTAGTGCTGCTCGAGGAACGTGGTGACATCGCGGCCCACCGCGGGCTTGGCCAGGTACGCCGTGCCGTCGGCGCTGCCCGCCACAAGGACTACCGCGACACCGGTCAAGGTTCTGCATCCCTTTGCGCAACTGCGGCATCCGTCGACTGCCAGGACGCCTCCTGCCCCGAGGGAGCAACCGATGCGACGTTCGTATATGTCGACGTCGACATAGTCGTACCCTACCGCTGTGGCCGACACGTCGACGCTCGGATTTGCGCTGCTCGGCCTACTGGCCAGACAAGCGCGTACCGGTTACGAACTCACCAGCGCGCTGCGCCGCCCGATCGGATACTTCTGGACGGCCAGCCACAGCCAGGTCTATCCGGAACTGGCGCGACTGGAGGCTCGCCAACTCGTGAGTCATCGCGTTGTCGAGGGTCCCGGGCCGCGCGACACGAAGCGTTACGCGATAACCGCGGCGGGCCGCCGCGCGCTCAAGGAGTGGGTCGCCACCCCTACACCGCAGCCGGCCGACAAGGACGAATTTCTGCTCAAGGTCTACTCGCTGTGGCTCGTCGAACCTGCGCAAGCGGCTTCGGTGGTGCGCGCCAAGGCCGACGAGCACCGCGCCGTGCTGAACGAGTACGAGCAGCGCGAACGCGAATCGGAGCGTCACCACGCCGCGGCCCTGCGCAACCCTGAGCGTCCGGAATTCGCCTCCTACGCGACTTTGCGCCGCGGCATCTCCTTCGAGCGCCACGCCATCGCGTGGTGTGAATGGCTGGTATCGGCGCTGGAGACCTGATCGCGGTGCGCGGCCCGCGAATGGCTGCAAATGCGCGAAGGTGGCGAGCACCACATCGGCCGGCCGCATTGAGTCCACGCGATTTCGCGGAACCGGGGGGCACCCTGTTACGTTCGACGTTCGTCTGCAAGCCGCACTAGGAGAGCTCGTGTCAACCACCGACAGCGTCAACAGTGCCCCCGTCACCTGGCTAACCCAGGAGGCCCACGACCGCTTGTCGAAGGAGCACCAAGATCTCGTTGCCAACCGTGCGGCGATCGCGAAGGAGATCAACGATCGCCGCGAGGAAGGCGATCTGCGTGAGAACGGCGGATACCACGCCGCCCGCGAGGAGCAGGCCAAGCAGGAGGGCCGCATCCGCCAGCTCGAGCAGCTGCTCCGCGATGCCAAGGTCGGCGACGCACCGACCAGCAACGGCACCGCCGGTCCGGGCATGGTCGTCACCGCCCGCTACGAGGGCGACGACGACGCCGAAACCTTCCTGATCGGCTCGCGCGAAGAGGCGGCAACGACTGACCTCGAGGTCTACTCGGCCGCCTCGCCACTAGGAGTCGCGCTGACCGGCGCGCACGAGGGCGAGACCGTGTCCTACGAGACGCCGACCGGCAAGACCGTCCGCGTCACCTTGCTCACCGCCAAGCCGTTCAGCGGCTGAGCACGTCGCCGACTCCGTTGTCTAGTACCGGCGTCAGCGTTTACGCCGGCGCCGGCGTTTAGTAGCAGCGCCTGCGCCAGCCCCGGATCGTGCAACCGGCTCCGGTCTGTGGCCGGGAGTCAGTATCGCCGACGGCTAACCGCACGCCCTCGCCGATCGCGCAGCCCGGCATCCGGTCTGAGGCCGAGAAAGTTGCACGATCGCCGACCGGCTAACCGCATCGCCCTCGCCTGGTCGCGTAGCCCGTGATCGTGCAACCGGCTCCGGTCTGAGGCCGGAGAAAGCTGCACGATCGCCGACCCCGCCACCTCACCGCCACCCGGTCGTGCGGTCATTCCCGCTAGGCATCCGCGCCGCGGACCAGCGGCAGGACCCGGTGCGGCACCGGATTGGCCATGGCGATCACCGTCGAGGTCCGCACGATCGCGTCATGGCCGTTGACCCGGTCGATGACGTGCTGCAGGCCGGCGTTCGAACGGGCCACCAACCGGCACAGCATGTCGCCCTGGCCGGTGATCGTGTGCACTTCGAGTACCTCCGGGATCGTCGCGAGGTGCTCGATCACCTGCGTGCCGCTGCCCTGCCGGATCTCCAGGGTGGCGAACGCTGACACGGCATACCCCAGCGCCTCTGGCTCGATGCGCGGCGCGAAACTGGCGATCACCCCGCGCTTGACCAACCGGTCAAGGCGCGCCTGAGCGGTGGCCCTTGCGACCCCGAGCCTGCGGGACAGTTCCAGAACGCCCATCCGCGGGTCGGCGTCGAGTTCGTGCAGCAGTCGCGCGTCGAGGGCGTCGATCGGATTCGACGAAGTCACCGGATCAGCGTGGCACGCCACGACGCGAGCGCCGTACTGATCGTGCAACATCTGGCGTCGCCACGACGCCGACGGTTGCATGATCGGACGCGATCAACCCAGTGCGAGCGCGATCCGCACGGCCCGACGTGCGCCGAACGCCGCTCGGCGCCGGCGCCGGCGAACCCAGGCCGGATGCGGTCAGCCGGAGATGCGTCGGAAGCGCATGACGCACAGTGGCACGAACACAACGAGCACACCGCCGATCCACAGCAGCGACTGCAATCCGCTGGTGGTGGGGTGCAGGTTCAGGGTGTCGCGGACGCCGTTGTCGAACCAGCCACGCAATGCGTTGACCATCAGGGTGATCGGGTTGTACTTCGCGAACGCCTGCAGCCAGCCGGGCATCCGCTCGACCGGCACGAAGGCGGCACTGGCGAAGGTCAGCGGGAACAGCCAGATGAACCCGCCCGACTGCGCGGCCTCGACCGACTTCACCGACAGGCCGATGAAGATGCCGATCCAACTGAACGCGAAGCTGAAGAACAGGATCAGCAAGATGCCCGCAGTAATGCTGCCGAACGTGCCGTGGAAGCGGAAACCGGTCAGCACACCGACGACGATCATCATGACCAACATGAACGTCGCGCGGACCAGGTCGGAGATCGCGCGGCCGACGAACATCGCCACCGCGGAGATCGGCATCGACCGGAAGCGGTCGACGATGCCCTTGGCCATGTCGTCGGCCATGCCGATACCAGTGACGGCGCCGTTGAAGGCCAAGGTCTGCACGAAGATCCCCGGCATCAGGAACTGCACATAAGGGATGCCGCCCGTGTCGATCGCGCCGCCGAACACGTACCGGAACAGCAGCACGAACATGATCGTCTGGATGGTCGAGAACATCAGCAGTTCGGGCTGGCGGGGTGTCGCCTTCAGCAACCGCCAGGCCATCGTCCAGGAATCGGCCACCACGCGCGGGCCGGCCGCCTCGCGCGGCGTATCAACAGTTGCTGTTGCTGTGGTCATCGGGCACTCCTCTGGCGAGCCGCAGGCGGTTCGTCGGGCGCGGCGGTGTCACGTTCTTCGGCGACGTGGCCGGTCAGACGCAAGAAGACGTCGTCGAGGGTCGGGCGACGCAGCGCCAAGTCGTCGATTGTGATTCCGGCGGCGTCGAGTTGGCGGACCACCTCGGCGAGCACGCCTGCACCCTCGGATACTGGCACCGCGACGCTGCGATCGGCCTCATTGGCGGTCGGATCGGTACCGTCGCCGACCTTGCGCATGATCTCGATGGCCTGGGGCAGCGCCTGCGGCGACGCGATGACCAGTTCGAGTCGAGCTCCGCCGACGTGGGCCTTCAACTCGTCGGAAGTGCCACGGGCGATCACCTTGCCGTGATCGATCACCGCGATCGACGAGGCGAGCCGGTCGGCCTCCTCGAGGTACTGAGTGGTGAGCAGCATCGTGGTGCCGTCACGGACGAGGTCCTCGATGACGCTCCACATGCCCATGCGGCTGCGCGGATCGAGGCCCGTGGTCGGCTCGTCGAGGAACATGACCTGGGGACGGGAGATCAGCGACGCGGCGATGTCGAGACGGCGCCGCATGCCGCCTGAGTAGCCCTTGGCGATTCGCCCGGCGGCATCGGTGAGCTCGAAGCGTTCGAGCAACTCGTCGGCCCGCTGGGCTGTCTGCTTCGCGCCCAGGTGGTACAGGCGGCCGAAGAGCAGGAGGTTCTCGCGGCCGGTGAGGTAGTCGTCGATCGCCGCGAACTGGCCGGTCAGGCCGATCATCCGGCGCACCTGCTGCGGATTCTGCGCGACATCGACACCGAGCACGGACGCACGCCCGGAGTCAGGACGCAACAAGGTGGAGAACACGCGGACGGCGGTTGTCTTGCCCGCGCCGTTCGGCCCGAGCAGACCGAGGACGCCGCCCTCGGGCACAGCAAGGTCGAAGCCGTCGAGGGCGCAGGTTTCGCCGAAGGTCTTCCGCACACCCTCGGCAAGGACGGCATCTGTCATAACTCGCAACCTATCGGTTGACACCGACACGAGTCGTCCGAGTTTTCCTCTGAGCGAACACCTGGCAGGGGTGGCAACCGGCACGTAGCGTCGAAACGGTGACTGCCCCCACCATCGCGACACTGGGTGAACTGCGCGCCTCCGGGCACATCCACCGCAGTGTGAAAACCGAGATCCGCAACAACCTGATCGCTCGGCTGGCGGCGGGCGAACCGTCCCTGCCCGGCATCGTCGGCTTCGACGACACCGTCACGCCTGAGGTCGAACGCGCGCTGCTCGCCGGCCACGATCTCGTCCTGCTGGGCGAACGAGGCCAGGGCAAGACCCGGCTGATCCGCACGCTCGTCGGCCTGCTCGACGAGTGGACCCCGGTGATCGTCGGCTGCGAGATCAACGACCATCCGTACGCCCCGGTATGTTCGCGCTGCATCGCTCTCTTCGAGCAGGACGGCGACCTCACGCCCGTCGCCTGGAAGCACCGCAGTGAGCGTTACGGCGAGAAACTCGCGACGCCGGACACCTCGGTCGGTGACCTGATCGGCGACATCGACCCGATCAAGGTGGCCGAAGGACGCACCCTCGGCGACCCGGAGACCGTCCACTACGGGCTCGTGCCCCGCACCAACCGGGGCATCTTCGCGGTGAACGAACTGCCCGACCTCGCCGAGCGCATCCAGGTCGCGCTGCTGAACGTGCTCGAAGAGCGCGACATCCAGGTACGCGGCTACCAGTTGCGCCTGCCCCTCGATCTGCTGCTCGTGGCCAGCGCCAACCCCGAGGACTACACCAACCGCGGGCGCATCATCACCCCGCTCAAGGACCGCTTCGGCGCCGAGGTACGCACGCACTATCCCCTGTCGCTGGAGGACGAACTGTCGATGGTGGCGCAGGAAGCCGCCGTGCTCTGGGACGGCTCACCGCACGCCGCGCCGCTCGTGCCGTCGCATCTGCTCGACGTCGTCGGCCGCTTCGCCCGGGCTGTTCGCGACGCGCCGCAGGTCGATCAGCGTTCCGGCGTCTCGGCCCGTTTCGCGATCGCGGCGGTCGAGACCGTTGCCGCCTCGGCGGTGCGGCGCGCGGCGATCACCGGCGAGGCGGCCGCCGTCGCCCGGATCGCCGATCTTGCCTCCGTCGTCCCCGCGTCGCTCGGCAAGGTGGAGTTCGACGACGCCGACGAGGGCCGCGAGTTCGAGGTGCTCGAACACCTGCTGCGCCGCGCGATTGCCGAGACCTCGCGGGCCCGGCTGGCCGGCCTCGACCTTCGCCCGCTGCAGGAGAAGTTCGACGCCGGGCTGCTCGTCGAGTCCGGCGACACCGTGTCGGCCGACCGGCTGCTCAGCCAGATCGGTTCGGTGCCGGGGCTGTCGGAGTTGCTCGAGCGCCTGGAGCCGGACGGCGTCGGCGAGGGTCCGGCTGCCGTCGGGGTGGCCGCGTCGGTCGTCGAGTTCGCGCTCGAAGGGCTCTACCTCAACAAGCGACTGGCAAAGGAGAGCTCCGGCAACCGAACGGTCTACGGTGCCTAGCTCGAGGTACGGGGCCTGGCACGGGGGACCTGATCCCCTGGAGCCGCCGTACGACATCCGCCACGCTCTCGACGAGATCGGCGAGGACGTCCTCGCCGGGATGTCGCCGCGCAACGCCCTCAATCGCCTGCTGCGCCGGGGCAGCAGCGGCCGCAACGGGCTCGACGCAATGCGCCGCCGGGCCCGCGACCGTGCGCGCGAACTGCGCCGCAGTGGCCAACTCGACGGAACGCTGCAGCAGGTCCGCGAACTGCTCGACGAGGCGATCGAGGCCGAACGCCGGGCGTTGTTCCCCGATCCGGCCGACTCGGCGCGCATGGCCGAGGCCGAACTCGACGCGCTGCCCAGCGACGCTGCCCGGGCCGTGCGCGAACTCTCCGACTACCAGTGGCGTTCGCCCGAGGCTCGGGAGAAGTACCAGCAGATTCAGGATCTGCTGCGGTCGGAGGTCCTCGACGCGCAGTTCGCCGGCATGCGTGACGCGCTGGCCAACGCCACGCCCGAGGACATGCAGCACATCCGCGAGATGATGCAGGCGCTCAACGAGATGCTCGACGCCGACGCGCGCGGCGAGCACACGCAAGAGCAGTTCGACGAATTCATGAACCAGTACGGCGAATTCTTCCCGGACAACCCGCAGAATCTCGCCGAGCTGATCGACTCGCTGGCCCGGCGGGCGGCCGCCGCCCAGCGGCTGATGGACTCCCTGACTCCCGAGCAGCGCGCCGAGCTCGGCGGCCTCATGGCGCAGGCGATGGGCAATGCCGGCCTGGCCGACGAGATGGCGCGGCTGCAGAACTCGCTGCGCGCCGCCCGTCCGGACCTGCGCTGGGGCGGTTCGGAGCGGATGGACGGCGACGAGCCCATGGGCTACTCCGACGCCACGGGCGCCCTCGCCGAGTTGGCCGATCTGGATGACCTGGCCGACCTGTCCTTACAGGACTATCCGGGTGCCAGCCTGGACGACATCGACGAGGAGCTTGTGCAGCGGGCGCTGGGCCGGCAGGCCGTCGACGACCTCGAGCAGCTGCGGCGCATCGAGCGCGAACTGCAGCGCCAGGGTTACCTCGAACGCGGCGGCGAGGGCCTGCAGCTCACACCGCGCGCGCTGCGCCGGCTGGGGGCGAGCGCGCTGCGCCGCGTGTTCTCCACGCTGGACTCCGGCCGGCGCGGCGACCACGACGTGCGCGACGCGGGTGCCGCCGGCGAGGTCACCGGCGCCACGCGCGAGTGGCACTTCGGCGACGAGCAGCCGATCAACGTCGTCCGCACGGTGCGCAATGCGGTGCTGCGCCACGGCGGCACGCCGGTGCGGCTCACGGCCGACGACTTCGAGGTCGACGAGACCGAACGGCGCAGCTCGGCGGCCGTCGCCCTGCTCGTCGACATGTCGTACTCGATGGAACTGCGCGGCACGTGGGGCGAGGCGAAGACCACCGCGCTCGCGCTGCACGCCCTGGTCACGTCGAAGTACCCGCAGGATTCCATCGAGATCATCGGCTTCTCCGACTATGCCCGCGTGATGAGCCCGCGCGCTCTTGTGCAACACGACTGGGACCGCGTGCAGGGCACCAACCTGCAGCACGCGTTGATGCTGGCCCGGCGGCACCTCGACAAGCACCGTGACGCCGAGCCGGTCATCCTCGTCATCACCGACGGCGAACCCACGGCCTATCTCGCCGAGGACGGATTCGCCGACTTCGCCTGGCCGCCGACCCGCGAGACCATCGCGGCGACGCTCGCCGAGGTCGAGCGGTGCACCCGGCGCGGCGCGACGATCAACGTGTTCATGCTCGACGACGAGCCGCGGCTGGTCTCGTTCATGCACGAACTCGGACGTCGCAACGGCGGGCGGGTGTTCCTGCCCAATCGCGGCGCCTTGGGCGAGTACGTGGTCTCGGACTACCTACGGTCGCGGCGCGGGCGGCAACGGCGCGTCGGCTGACGGCGGCGCCCATGCAGCGGGCAGGCGGCGCAGGCGGTTGACCGGGCGGCCGATAGCCTCCTCGGCATGCACAATCTGCTGCTGGCATTGCATGTTTTGACTGCGGTCTTCGCGATCGGGCCGCTCGCCCATGCGGCGACCAACGCGGCCCGTGGCGTGCGGACCGCCGATGCCGATGCCACCGCTGGTAGCGCGCGGATGGCTCGGATGTACAGCTACGGGTCGGTGATCGTCGTCCTGCTGGGCCTGTCGCTGGTGCGGCCGAAGTGGGACGCCGAGTTCGGCGACACCTGGGTCTGGCTGTCGCTCGTGCTGTGGGTGCTCGCAATCGCCGGCGTTCTCGTCGTGCTCGTTCCCGCGCTCGATCGGGCCACCGAGGTGATCCGGGCGGGCGATCCGGTCGGTTCGCTCAAGGTTCGGGTGGCGGCATCGGGCGGGCTGATCGGGCTGATCTTCGCAGTGATCATCTTCCTGATGGTCTACCGACCGGGCGGATGAGAGTCGAGCAGGTCGACCCGGCACGCACCAGGGCGCTTCGCCAGGCCGTGCTCCGTCCGAACCTGACAGTGGATGATCCGCTGCCGGGCGACGATCTCGCCGATGCCGTCCACCTGGCCGCCCTTGACGATGACGGCACGGTCGTCGGCACCTGCTTCATCTTCCCGGCGCCGTGCCCGTGGCGCCCGGCTGACCGGCCGTCGTGGCGGCTGCGCCAGATGGCCACCGATCCAGCACGACGGGGCAGCGGCATCGGCGCGGCCATGCTGGACGCCGCCATCGGCTACATCGCGGCGCACGGTGGCGGCATCCTCTGGCTCGAGGCCCGCGAGCGAGCCGTTTCGCTGTACGCCCGCGGCGGGCTCGTCGGCGAGGGCGGCATCTTCCTCGACGCCGACCAGTCGATTCCCCACCAGCGCATGTGGCGCCGCGTCGAAATATCGCAGCCACGACAACTTTCCGGTGCGCCCGACTCGTCTACTTAGACAACGGCGGCAGAAGGGGTACCGGATGCGCGACGACACAGCATTCCGCGACTTCGTCGAGGCCAACGGCGCGACGTTGCTGCACACGGCACGACTGCTGACCGGCGACCACCACCGGGCCGAGGACCTCGTCCAATCGGCGCTGACCCGGCTGTACCTGAAATGGAACCGGGTGCGCGAGCCCCTGGCCTATGTGCGCCGGGCACTGGTGAACGGCCAGATCGACTCGGCTCGGCGCCGCTGGTGGGGTGAGCGTCCCGCCGAGACGATGCCCGAACAGCCGGTACCGGATCCGAGCTACGCCGCCACCGACGAACGAGACGAGTTGCGCCGCCTGCTCGGCGACCTCACCAAGCTGGAGCGGTCGGTCGTTGTGCTGCGCTACTACTGCGACCTGTCCGAGAAGGACACGGCGGCGTCATTGCGCGTGCCGCTCGGCACCGTCAAGAGCACCGGGTCGCGCGCGCTGTCCCGGCTACGGGTCAAGGCCGGCGCATCCACAAGCGGAGGTGATGAGCGGTGAGTCCGAGCGAGTCCGAACTGCGCGCAGCGCTACGTGCGGGCGAAGGCGACACCGTTGCTGTCGACGAGATCATCGCCCAGGCCCAGGTGGCCCGCCGGGAGCGGCGCAAGAGGCTGGCCGCGATGGGCGGTGCCGTGGCTGCCGTCCTCGTCGTCGGTGGTGTCGTGACCGCCGTCCAGGCTCAGCCGCGACCACGGCGCCGGCCCGGCCGAACCACCCGCGGCCCAGACGACCGGCGAGTTGCCCGACTGCACCGCCGACCGTCGCAACGCCCAAGTCGACCGGCGGGCAACTGTTCCCGAATGACGTCACGGCGATCCGGGCCTGCTCCTACGACCTCCAACGGCTCAAGGCCTCGACCGTCATCGACGGGCCGGCCGCCCGGTCGTATGCCCAGCGGTTCAACGCACTGCCGCCGATCGACCGCGCTCAGATATGCCCGCTGTTCCTGACCAGCAAGACGATCGTCCTGCTGCCCGTCACCGAGCGCGGACCGGCCGCCGCCGTCGTCGGCAAGATCGGCGGCTGCGGTGCGACGACCAACGGCACCGCGAAGCGAAACGCCGCGCAGTTGCTGACCGAACTCGAAACGGGGCTAGCCGGATCGGCCGTCTCACCGCCCAAGTCCGGTGGGGCGAAGAACAGTCCGGGTCCCGGCCCGAGCTGAGCGTCCGCGATTGTGCAACTGTCGGCGTCACCACGACGCCGACGGTTGCACGATCGGTGCAGGCCGACCGGGTCAGAGGCCGCGCAGGCGCCGGGGTCCGGAGTCGACGCGGGCTGCGGGTCGGGCCACCTCGATCTGCGCGGCGCGGACCGTGACCCCGCTCGGCGTGGCAGTGGCGGCGAGCGAGCACTCGGCAACCTCGGGCAGGTCGTCGGCCAGGGCCGACAGGCGAAGTGCGACATCGGCGAGCGCGTCGAGATCGGCGGGTTCCGCGCTCCCGTATCCCCGCAGCAGCGGCGCCGCCCGCGGTGCTCGGATCAACTCGTCCGCGGCCGCAGTCGTCAGCGGCACGATCGCGTAGGCGCGATCGCCGAGCAGATCGGTCGCCACTCCCCCGATGCCGAATGACACCAGCACGCCGAAGGATCGATCGTCATGAACGCCGAGCACGACGTCGACACCAGCAGGCGACGTGCCCGCAGGCGACGAGTCCGCGGGCGGCACCGCCTCGACCGAGATGCCGTAACAAGCCGAGTAGCCGCGCTGCGCCCTCGTCAGCGAGGCCGGTGCCCGACGCCAGCGCGGCCTCGACGAGCGCGCGCGCCGCCGACCGCTCGACGTCGAGATGCGGCACGAGGCTTTCCGGACGACGCCGCCACTGGGCGTAGCGCACCGCCTTGGCGAGCGCCCGGACGGCCCGCTCCGGCGTCGGGTAGGACGGCACCGATCCGCGGGCGGGCGCCGATGGCCCGGGCTCGGCCAGCGCCCCGGGCACACCGTCGAAGCCGAGGAAGGTGGACACCACGGGTTTGTCGGCCCGTCCCGCGGCCTTGCGCAATCCGAGCGCGTAGTCGTCGGGCGCGATGCGCTGCAGTGGCGGCACGAACACGGCCACGATCGAGTCGACGTCTTCGGCATCGGACGCGTCCTGCAACGCGGTAACGAATGCCTCCGGCGCCGCATCGACACCGATGTCGACCATCCGGGTCAACTCCAGTTGCTCGTCGGCACACGCGTCGGCCACGAGAACGCCGACCGCAGTCGAGTTGCCGACCACGGCGACCCGATCACCGGCGGGCAGCGGCTGGGCTCCCAGCAGCAGCGCGACGTCGAACAGCTCGCCCAGGGTGTCAACCCGCACAACGCCCGACGACTCGAACAACGCCTGCACGCTGACGTCCGGCACCTCGACCGAGGTCTGGCGCAGCCCCTCCGGAAGCCGGCCGAGCTGGTCGAGCCCCCGCCCACTCTTCACGGCGACGATGGGCTTGTGCCGGGCCAGCCGGCGGGCGAGGCGGGCGAACTTGCGCGGATTGCCAAAACTCTCCAGGTAGAGCAGCGCAATGTCGGTCGAGTCGTCGGTTTCCCAGTACTGCAGCAGGTCATTGCCCGATACGTCGGCGCGGTTTCCGGCCGAGACGAACGTGGACACGCCGAGCCCCCGTCGAGCCGCCTCGCCGAGAACCGCCACGCCCAGCGCACCGGACTGGCAGAAGAAGCCGGCCCGCCCGGCGAGCGGCGGCAGCGGAGCGAGCGACGCATTGAGCCGCACCGAAGGGTCGGTATTGATCACGCCCAGGCAGTTCGGCCCGACGATGCGCATTCCGTGCTGGCGGGCGGCGAAGATCAGCGCCCGCTGCGCGGCCAGCCCGGCATCGTCGCCACGCTCGCCGTAACCGCCGGTGATCATGACCAGCCCGTGCACGCCTTTCGTGGCGCACTCCTCGACGATCGGCGGCACCGCGTCGGCCGGAACGCAGATGACCGCGAGGTCGATCGGATCGGGCACGTCGGTGACCGAGGCGTAGGCGCGCACGCCCGAGACGTGTCCGGCCTGCTCGTTGACCGGGAACAGCGTGCCGTCGAAGCCCATCCGCAGAAGGTTGCGAAACACCAGGTTGCCGATCTTGGCCTCGTCGTTGCTCGCGCCGACGACGGCGACCGACGACGGGAAGAGCAGACGACGGATCGATCTGGCCTCGGCATGCTGCTCGCGTTCGCGCATCACCTGTTCGGTCACCGCGGTCTCGTCGATGTCGAACTCGAGTGTCACCTCGCCGTGATCGACATGCCGGATCGTCTCGTAGCCGGCGTCGCGGAAGACCCGCAGCATCGGGTTGTTCTCGGCGAGCACCACGGCGGTGAACCGTGTGACACCGATTTCGCGCGCTGCGGCCGCCAGATGTTCGAGCAGCGCCGACCCGATCCCCCGTCCCTGATGGGCGTCGGAGACGACGAAAGCAACCTCGGCATCGTTCGTCCCGGGCGCCCGGTCGTAGCGCCCGACCGCGATGATCTCGTTGCCCAGCAAGGCAATCAGGGCAACGCGGTCGTGGTGATCGACATGCGTGAACCGATGCAGGTCACGCTCCGGGATGCGCGGATACGCCGAGAAGAAACGCAGGTAGCGGGTGCGCGTCGACAGCGTCGTGTGGAAGACGACCAGCGCGTCGGCATCGGCCGGCTGGATCGGGCGCAGGTGCACGATGCCGCCGTCCGCGACCACCACGTCGGCCTCCCAGTGCGGGGGGAATGCCGTCGCGCCTTCCGGCTCGCACATGTCAGTCCCGGGGATCATGCGGGTCGAGCCCGAGCAGCGGGAACACCGCCTGGCGCGTTGCGCCCACGGCTCGATCCAGCCAGGAGTCTCCGCCGGGAACCCACGGGTGCACGTCGATCTCGAAGCCGTGCGGCAACTCGCCCATCCGCTCGGGCGGACGCTGGCCGAGGCTGCGGACGTGGCTCGCCCATCCGGGCGGGATGGGGGTTGCCGGGTCGACCGATCCGCCCGCCACCTCGGCGATCAGATTCGTCCAGGTACGCGGGACGCAGCGCACCAATCCGTAGCCACCACCGCCGAACGCCAGCCATCGCCCGTGGGCCGCCTCGTGGGCCAGCGCGTGCAGTTCACCGATCGCCGTGCGCTGGCCGTCCACGGAGAGTTCGAGGTTGGCGAGCGGGTCGTCGTGGTGGGTGTCGCATCCGCACTGGGTGACCAGGATGTCGGGCGCGAATGCCCGAACGGCCCCCGGCACGACCGCCCGGAACGCGCGTAGCCAGCCCGCATCGCCCGTGCCCGGCGGGAGGGCGACGTTGACCGACGTGCCGGCGGCGACGCCGATGCCGATCTCGGTCGGCATGCCGGTGCCGGGGAACAGCGTGCGCGGATCCTGGTGCAGGCTGATCGTCAACACCCGCGCGTCGTCGTAGAACGCGGCCTGCACGCCGTCGCCGTGGTGCACGTCGATGTCGACGTAGGCGACCTTGCCGGCGCCGGCCGCCAGCAGCGTGCGGATGCCGAGCACAACGTCGTTGAAGATGCAGAATCCCGAGGCCTGCCGGCGCATTGCGTGGTGCAAGCCGCCGGCGATGTTCACGACGTGCGCAGCGGCGCCGCCCCACACCTCGCGGGCCGCCAGGGCCGATCCACCGGCGACCAGCGCCGATGCGTCATACATACCGGGGAAAACCGGATCGTCTGATGTGCCCAGGCCGAAGCCGTTGAACCCCGGATCGTCACTCGCCTCGCGCACGGCCGCGAGGTAATCAGCGTCGTGGACGGTGAGCAGTTGCTGCTCGTCGGCGGGCACCGGGGCCAGCATGGTCACAGCATCGAGCACGCCGAGTTCGCGAGCCAGTCGGATGGTCAGATCGAGGCGCAGCGGGTTGAGCGGGTGATCGCCGAAGTCATAGGCGAGATAGCGCTCATCCCAGACGACGCCAGCCGCACAGCCCATGTTCGCAACCGTAGCCGCCCGACCGTGCGCCGGCCTACGGGCGAAACCTCATGGCGCACGGACGGCGCACCCTGAAACCATGACCGGGTGCAACCCAGCCTATCCGATCGAGACCAAGCGGCTCGTGCTGCGCCCACTGCGCGCCGACGACGCAGACGCCCTGTACGCCTACCGGTCACGCGAGGATGTGTGCCGGTATCTGCTGCATCCGCCGCAGACCTACGACGACGTCAAGACGTTCATCTCGACGCACAGCCATACCGAACTGACCGAGGTCGACCAGGGGCTCACTTTCGCGGTCATCGAGCGCGAAACCGACACCCTCGTCGGCGACGTCGTGCTCATCTGGCGCAGTAGGGAGCATCGCGGCGCCGAGGTCGGATACGCGTTCAACCCGGACCATTCCGGCCACGGATACGCCACCGAGGCGAGTGCCGCGATGCTGCGTCTGGGGTTCGACGAGTTCGGATTCCACCGGATCATCGGCCGGTTGGACGCCCGCAACACCCCGTCGGCGCGCGTACTCGAACGGCTCGGCATGCGGCGCGAGGCGCACTTGGTCGAGAACGAGTTCTTCAAGGGCGAATGGACCGACGAGGTCATTTACGCCACCCTCGCCCACGAGTGGCGCGATCCGACCTGAGCGGGCGGCGCAGGCCGGCTGACCGCCCGCGTAGCTAGCTGAGCGCCTGCGCCAGATCGGCGATGAGGTCACCCACGTCCTCGATGCCGACCGACAGGCGCACCAGGTCGTTCGGCACCTCGAGCGGCGAGCCGGCCACGCTGGCGTGTGTCATCCGGCCGGGGTGTTCGATCAATGACTCGACGCCGCCGAGGGATTCGCCGAGTGTGAACACCGAGGCGAGCTCGCACACCTTGAGCGCTGCTTCCTCGCCGCCGCGCAGCGTGAACGACACCATGCCGCCGAATCCGCTCATCTGCTTGGCGGCGATGTCGTGGCCGGGATGATCGGCCAGCCCCGGGTAGAACACCTTGCCCACCGCGGCATGGCCGAGCAGGTACTCGGCGATTCGCTCGGCGTTGGCGCAGTGCCGGTCCATCCGCACGCCCAAGGTCTTGATGCCGCGCAGCACCAGCCAGGCGTCGAACGGCCCGGCCACCGCACCCATCGCGTTCTGATGGAAGGCGAGGTGTTCGCCGAGTTCTGCGTCAGCCGTCACGATGGCGCCGCCCACGACGTCGGAGTGCCCGCCCAGGTATTTCGTCGTCGAGTGGACGACCGCGTCGGCGCCGAGGGCCAGTGGCTGCTGCAGGTAGGGCGAGGCGAACGTGTTGTCGACGACAAGGCGCGCACCGGCCGAGCGGGCCTCGGCCGCCAGCGCGGCGATATCGGCGATGCCCAGCAGCGGATTGGTCGGCGTCTCGCACCAGATCACCCGGGTGGACGGGCGGATCGCGGCGCGTACGGCGTCCAGATCGGACAGCGCGACCGGCGTGTACTCCAGGCCCCACCGGGTGAGCACGCGGGCCACCAGCCGGAACGTGCCGCCGTACGCGTCGTCGGGCAGGACGATGTGATCGCCGGGCTGGCAGATCGCGCGCAGCAGCGTGTCCTCGGCGGCGAGGCCGGACGCGAACGCCAGCCCGCGGGCACCGCCCTCGAGCGCCGCGAGCGCCTCCTCCAAGGCGGTGCGCGTGGGGTTGGCGCTGCGGCTGTACTCGTACCCACCACGCAGCCCGCCGACGCCGTCCTGCTTGTAGGTCGACGTGGCGTAGATCGGCACGGTCACCGCGCCGGTCAGCGAATCGGGTTCCTGCCCGGCATGAATCGCGCGGGTGTTGAATCCGGTCCGAGCGGTGACGTCATTGTCACGGTCGTGGCTCATGCGGTCAGGTTAGTTGCCATAGCCACCCGAAACTCAGCCGCTTCACGGCAATCGGCCAATCGACGTGCCGTACGCTCTGTTGCCATATGAGTGGAAAGCATGCCCGGGCGCGGCATTGGTGGGCGGTGGCCGGGGCAGTGCTCCTCGTTGTCGCACTTGTTGCCGTGGTCCTCGTCGCCACTAGAGAGTTGCGCAAGTCCCCACACCCCGCGGCCAATTCGACGCGCATCTCCGCCACGACGCCTACGCTCGCGCCGCCATCGTCGTCACCGCCCTCGTCCACGCCGGCGCCGACGACGAGCCCGCCGAGCAAACCGAGCACCCCGCCACGCAAACCGGCGACAACGCCGCGCGCGACCGTCAACACGACCGTTCGCAAGCTGAGCGCGCAACTGCCGGCCGGCGGGGTGTCCGTCGCCGCGATCAACACCGCCACTGGCGCGCACTACAGCTACGGGGCGACCAGCGGCATGCGCACCGGCAGCGTCTACAAGCTGCTCATCCTCGAAGCGCTCCTGCTGCAGCACCAGGACAACGGAGATCAGCTAGGCGACGGCGAGATGTCGCAGGCAACACCGATGATCGAGAACAGCGACAACAAGGCCGCCTACCAACTTTTCCTCGAAATCGGCGGCAATCCCGGCATGCAAACCGCGGCCAAGCGGCTCGGCCTGCAGCACACGGTCCCCGGCCAGGCCGACCCGGCGCTCACCACGATGAGCGCGATCGACGGGCTCGCGCTGGTCCGCAATCTCGTCACCAGCCGGCCGTTGTCCCAGTATTCGCGCTCGGTCGCCCTCGATCTCATGCACAACGTCGAGAGCGACCAGCGGTGGGGCATCGGCGCGGTCGCCGACAAGGGCAGCACATTCGCGAACAAGAACGGCTGGTTGCAGGTCGACAACAGCAACGGCCCGGACGAGGACGACAACAGCCGTTGGCTGGTCAACAGCGTGGGTGTCGTCACGGTTCGCCATCAGCAGGTGCTGCTCGCCGTGTTCACCCAGCACGGCGACTCACTCGAGGACGGCATCGAACTCGTCGAGTCCCTGGTCAAGGCGATCACGCCCGCGGTCGTGGCGCACTGAGCTCACCTGGGTCAGCCGACCTCAGTGCGAACGGACGAGATGCCCCAGCAGATCCTGTCGCGTCAGAATGCCGGCGGGCTTGCCGTCGATATGCACGAGCAACGCGTCGGTGGCGCCGAGGGCATCGATCGCGGCCGACACCGGCTCGCCCGATCCGATGATCGGCAGAGCCGGCGACATGTGCGGCTCGACCGAATCGGCCAGTGACGCCTTGCCCGCGAACAGCGCATCGAGCAGCGCCTTCTCCGACACCGACCCGACGACCTCGCCGGCCGTCACCGGAGGCTCGGCCCGCACGACCGGCATCTGCGAGACGCCGAACTCGCGCAGCACGTCGATCGTCTCGCGCACCGTCTCGTTCGGGTGGGCGTGGATCAGCGAGGGCGCGTCGCCGGATTTCTCCCGCAGGACGTCGCCAACCGTGATCTGCCCGGATACCTCGAGGAAGCCGTAGTCGGCCATCCACTCATCGTTGAAGATCTTGGACAGGTAGCCACGTCCGCCGTCGGGAAGCAGCACGACGACCAGATCGTCGGCGCTGAGGCCGGCGGCGGCGCGCAGGGCGGCAACCGTGGCCATGCCGCACGAACCCCCGACGAGCAAGCCCTCCTCGCGGGCGAGTCGGCGCGTCATGTCGAAAGAGTCCCCGTCGGACACCGCGATGATCTCGTCGCAGACGTTGCGGTCGTAGGTGTCGGGCCAGAAGTCCTCGCCGACACCCTCGACGAGATACGGGCGCCCCGTGCCACCCGAGTAGACCGAGCCCTCGGGGTCGGCGCCGATCACCTTCACCCGGCCCCCGGACACCTCCTTGAGGTAGCGCCCGGTGCCGGTGATCGTCCCGCCGGTGCCGACGCCCGCGATGAAATGCGTGATGCGCCCCTCGGTCTGCTCCCAGATCTCCGGGCCCGTCGTCTCGTAGTGCGAGCGCGGATTGTTCACGTTCGCGTACTGATTCGGCTTCCAGCCGCCGGGCGTCTCGCGCGCGAGCCGGTCCGACACCGAGTAGTACGACCGCGGGTCCTCCGGCGCTACGGCGGTCGGGCACACGACCACCTCGGCGCCGAACGCGCGCAGCGTGTTGATCTTGTCGCCGCTGACCTTGTCCGGGCACACGAAGATGCACTTGTATCCACGCTGCTGGGCGACGATCGCGAGGCCGATGCCGGTGTTGCCCGACGTCGGCTCGACGATCGTGCCGTTCGGCTTGAGCTCGCCGGACGCCTCAGCGGCATCGATCATGCGGACCGCGATGCGATCTTTGACCGAACCGCCCGGGTTGAAGTATTCGACCTTGGCCAGCACGGTCGGTGCCGAGTCTCCAAGGCCTGCGGTGACTCTGCCGAGTTTGACCAGCGGGGTGTTGCCGATCAGGTCGACGAGCGATTCGTAATAGGGCATGACCGAGAGGTTAACCTCGATCTCTGCAGATGTACGCGGCACCCGCTGCACGCGGAAGGCCTGAAGACAAGGGATATCGGGGATCGGATGAGCCGGGCCAGCCGCGCGCGACGCGTCGCGATGGCGGCCGCCTACGGAGGCGGCGGGGTCGGCGCACTGGGCGTGCTGGGCGGAGCCGCGTTGTACGGGCTGCTCATCGGCGAGACCAAGCTCGCCCGCCGGCGCATTCCACCCGCGGCCGCCGAACTACCCAATTCACACGGCACGACGTGGGCCGCCGAGGGCGTGAGTTCGCGGCGACCGCCGATTCGTATGGCAATGCTCGGCGATTCGACGGCGGCCGGATACGGAGTGCACCGCGATCGCGACACCCCGGGCGCGCGCCTGGCCATCGGCATCTCGGCCGTGGCCCGCCGGCCGGTGCACCTGACCAACGTTGCGGTCGTCGGCGCCGAGTCCAGTGCGCTACCGGGACAGGTGTACGAGGTCGGCGACCACCTCGAGCTCGCGGTGATCATCATCGGCGCCAACGACGTGACCCACCGAGTCAAGCCGTCCGACTCGGTGCGCTATCTCGGTGATGCGGTGCACGTGTTGCGGGCGAGGGGATCCGAGGTCGTCGTCGGCACCTGCCCGGACCTCGGCACGATCCGCCCGCTCGCCCAGCCACTGCGCTACGTGGCGCGTCGGCTCTCGCGCAGCCTCGCCGCGGCGCAGACGATCGCCGTCGTCGAGGCAGGCGGGCGGACCGTCTCGCTCGGCGACCTGCTCGGCCCGCTGTTCGCCGAACGCCTGGAGCTGTTCAGCGACGACCAGTTCCATCCATCTGCCCAGGGATACGCCCATGCCGCCGATGCCATGCTGCCCTCGGCGCTCGACGCGCTCGGCCTGCACACGCGGTCCAGGTCGGCGAGTACGTTCACGACCCGCCGCGCCCGTCCGGTGGCCAAAGCCGCCGTGCAGGCAGCGGCGCGTCCCGGTACGGAGGTCGCCGCCACCGACGTGCACGGCGAAGCCGAAGGCCGACACGGACGTTGGGTGCGGCTGCGGCGCCGGCGCCCGCAGCACCCGGTGCACACCTCGCCGGAACAGGCCCGTCCGGTCGCGGACAGGAGCTGACCGCAACTGACATCCTGGGCACACGCCGACGTTCGTGCTCACCCGGCCGGTGGGCGCACCCGCGTCGACGTCCAGGCACTATCGATGAGGAGCCCGTATGACCGACTACCGATACACCCCGGAGTCCCCATGAGTGAAGCAGTCATCGTCGCCACCGCCCGCTCGCCGATCGGCCGCGCGGGCAAGGGCTCACTCGTCGACCTCCGCCCCGACGACATCACCGCGCAGGTCATCCGCGCCGCGCTCGCCAAGGTGCCGGCCGTGCTCGACGACCCGACGATGATCGACGACCTCTACCTCGGCTGCGGCCTGCCCGGCGGCGAGCAGGGGTTCAACCTGGCCCGGGTCGTCGCCGTCGAACTCGGCTACGACGCACTGCCCGGCGCCACCATCACCCGGTACTGCTCGTCATCCCTGCAGACCACGCGCATGGCGTTTCATGCCATCAAGGCCGGCGAGGGCGACGTCTTCATCTCGGCGGGCGTCGAGATGGTCTCCCGGTTCGTCAACGGCTCGTCCGACTCGTGGCCCGACACCCACAACCAGATCTTCGCCGACGCCGAGGCCCGCACCGCGCAGGCCGCGGGCGGTGGCACAACCTGGCACGATCCGCGCCACGACAACACGCTGCCTGACATCTACATCCCGATGGGCCAGACGGCCGAGAACCTGGCCCAGGTCAAGCAGGTCAGTCGCGAGGACATGGACCATTTCGGCGTCCGCTCGCAGAACCTCGCCGAGAAGGCCATCAAGGACGGCTTCTGGGCGCGCGAGATCACGCCCGTGACGTTGCCCGACGGCAGCGAGGTCTCGACCGACGACGGGCCGCGCGCGGGTGTCACCTACGAGGGCGTATCGCAACTCAAGCCGGTGTTCCGGCCGGACGGGCGGGTCACGGCGGGCAACTGCTGCCCGCTCAACGACGGCGCGGCCGCCGTGGTGATCATGAGTGACGCCAAGGCCGCTGAACTCGGGCTGATTCCGCTTGCCCGCATCGTGGCCACCGGCGTATCGGCGCTCTCGCCGGAGATCATGGGCCTGGGCCCGGTCGAGGCATCGACACGTGCACTCCGGCGCGCGAACATGACGATCGGTGACATCGATCTGGTCGAGATCAACGAAGCGTTCGCCGCGCAGGTCATCCCGTCCTACCGCGATCTCGGCGTGGACCTCGACAAACTCAATGTCAACGGCGGGGCGATCGCCGTCGGCCACCCGTTCGGCATGACGGGGGCTCGGATAACAACGACCCTGATCAACTCCCTGTCCTGGCACGACAAGCAGTTCGGTCTGGAGACGATGTGCGTGGGCGGCGGTCAGGGCATGGCCATGGTCCTCGAGCGGCTGAGCTGAGACCGCGCGCGTAACCAGCTGGGCGCCCACTCGTTCTCGAACGGGGAGGCACAACCGCCTTCGGCCGGGGGAAGGCGGTTGGCACGCCTCCCTTTGTGGCGCAGTACCCGCCGCAGCGGGGGCCGCGCGGGTTCCGCGTCCGAAGATGCGTCGGCCGGGTCCGGGCACGTGGGATTGTCCGGATCCGCCGGCGCGTCGCAGGTCGTACCGCCGGCCGGAGGGGGTTCGGTACATCACCGATCCACGCACGCGGCACCGCCCCCGACAGGCGCGACATCGCGCTTGTCGGGGGCGGTTTGCGTAGGGCGCCGCTGGTTGCGCTGCGATCAGTCGCGCAGGTAGCCGAGCAGGCGAAGGATCTCGAGGTAGAGCCAGATAAGCGTCACCATGATGCCGAACGACGCGTACCAGGCGAACTTCTCCGGCGCTCCGCGGCGGATGCTCTGCTCGATCATGTCGAAGTCGATCACCAGGTTCATCGACGCGATACCGATGCAGACCAGGCTGAAGATGATCGCCATGCCGCCGCCGTCGCGAAGGCCGAGGCCGCCCGGGTGGAACAGGTAGGCGATCATGTTGACGAGCATCAAGCCGACCACGCCGAGCGTGGCACCGAAGACCATCTTGGTGAATCGCGGGGTGACCCGGATTGCGCCGACCTTGTAGACGATGAGCATGCCGCCCGCGACCATGACGGTGCCGGTCAGCGCCTGGACGACGACGCCGGGCCAGCGCTGCTCGAACGCCCGGCTGACCGCGCCGAGCAACAGCCCCTCGAGCACCGCGTACGTCAGCGCCGTGAAGGCGTTGGCCCGCATGGTGAACGCCATGTAGAGGCCAAGACCCAGGCCGCCGAGCGCGCCGACGGCGATCAGCCCGCCCGCCGCCTTGTCGGGCGTCAGCACCCAGGCGAATGCGCCGGACAGCAGCAGCACCGCGAGCATCGCGCCGGTACGCACGATGACGTCGTCGAGAGTCATGTAGCGGGTGGGAGCCGCCGGGCCGCCGCCTCCGCCGCCATAGCCCCGCGTGTTGTCAGCAGGCGGGTAGGTCGGGCCGCCGTAGGCCGGTTGCCGGTAGGACTGCTCCAGCTTGTCGTCCGGCGGTGCAGGCCGCGCCAGCGTGCCTGCGCTGGCTGAGTTGAACCTGCTGAGAACGGCGTTTGTCACGACGCTTTGCCTCCTGTCGAGCACCCAGCGACTTGCCGCTGCGTCTGTTCGGCTAACGATACGAACGAGCGCGGAGTTCCAGGAAGACGGTCCTCCTACCGACGAGTAACTTATCCTTAAGGGCGTCTCCTACCCAGATGGAGCGATTACATGGCAACGCGTGACACGCGTGATCTGATGCGGTATGGCCTGGCCGTTCTCAATAAGGCGGCGGGGTCGGGAAACCTTGACCGGCTGCGACTGCGCAGGCCCCTCGAACGATCGGTGTTCCAGGCGAGCCGGGCCGGGTTCACGACGCTTGCGGCGGCAAGCCGCACGTTCACGGCGCTGAACCGGCAGACGGGCCCGCAGCGGCTCGACCGCGCGCCGCAGCACGCCCTCTTCGACCTCACCCCGACCGACGAGCAGCGCATGATTCGCGAGATCGGCGCCGAGTTCGCTGCCGAGCAACTGCGGCCCGCAGCCTCGGCGGCCGACGCCGACTGCGCCGCGCCGGCCGGACTGCTCGACAAGGCGGCCGCCGAACTCGGCATCACGGTCATCGGCGTGCCCGAGAACCTCGGCGGCGCCGGCAGCCAGCGTTCGGCGGTCACGAACGTTCTCGTGGCCGAGGCGCTGGCCCACGGCGACATGGGTCTGGCCTTCGCGTGCCTCGCGCCGTCCGCGGTGAGCACAGCCCTGGTCCTGTGGGGCGACGAGTCGCAGCAGGCCTCCTATCTGCCGGCCTTCGTCGGCGACAACGTACCCGCGGCCGCCCTGGCGATGCTCGAACCCCGAGCGCTGTTCGACCCGTTCGCCCTGCAGACCACCGCCCGGCGGACGGTCGACGGGTACGTCCTCGACGGCGTCAAGTCGCTGGTGCCGCGGGCGGCCGAGGCCGAGTTGTTCGTGATCGCGGCGAACCTCGACGGACGCCCGGCAATGTTCCTGCTCGAATCCGGCACGGCGGGGGTCACCGTCGAGGCCGACCCGGCGATGGGCCTGCGCGCCGCGTCGATGGGGCGCGTCCACCTGTCCGGCGTCGCCCTGCCGGGCAGCGCCCTGCTCGGCGACTCCGCCGCCTACGCCGACTGCGTGCGCCTGGCCCGGCTGGGCTGGTGCGCGCTGGCCGTCGGCACCGCGCAGGCCGTCCTCGACTACGTGATCCCCTACGTCAACGACCGGGTGGCATTCGGCGAACCGGTCAGCCATCGGCAGTCCGTCGCCTTCATGGTGGCCAACATCGGCATCGAACTCGAAGGCATGCGCCTTTCCACCTACCGGGCGGCGAGCCGCGCCGAGCAGGGCCGATCCTTCGCCCGCGAGGCGGCGCTGGCCCGGCAACTGTGCGCCGAGTACGGCATGAAGATCGGCAGCGACGGCGTGCAGTTGCTCGGCGGCCACGGGTACGTCAAGGAGCACCCGGTCGAACGCTGGTATCGCGACCTGCGAGCGGTCGGCCTGATGGAAGGCGGGGTCCTCGTATGAGTGAGCATCGCAGCGAGCGTCAGCGAGCGAGGAGCGGAGCGAATCAAGCGATGAGCGCTCGCGCGAACAGTAAGGCGGGAGCATGAGCATCAACCTCGAAGTGCCGGCCAAGTTCAAGGTCCTGCTCGATCAGGCGCACCGGGTTGCCGTCGAGGTGTTCCGGGCCAATTCGCGCAAGTACGACCTGGCCGAGCACGAGTACCCCAAGGAACTCGACATGCTCGCCGCGCTCGTCGACGGCATGAACCAGTCCGGGCAGCCGTCGGCGGGAGCGTCCGGCGTGCGCCGCGAGAACGGCTCGTCGGGCACCGACGGCGTCCGCAACGGCACGAACCTGTCCACGGTGCTCAGCGTGATGGAGGCCTGCTGGGGCGACGTCGCGCTTGTCCTGTCGATGCCCCGCCAGGGTCTGGGCAACGCCGCGATCGCCTCCGTCGCCAGCGACGAGCAGCATGCCCGATTCGACGGCCTGTGGGCGTCGATGGCCATCACGGAGCCCGGCTGCGGCTCGGACTCGGCGGCGATCCGGACCACCGCCGTGCTCGACGGCGATCACTACGTGCTCAACGGGGAGAAGATCTTCGTCACGGCGGGCGCCCGCTGCGACGCGGTGGTCGTGTGGGCCACCCTCGATCGCTCGAAGGGCCGGGCCGCGATCAAGTCGTTCGTCGTCGAGAAGAACACGCCAGGCGTCACCGTCGAGCGGCTCGAACACAAGCTCGGCATTCGCGCGTCCGACACGGCAACCATCCGGTTCACCGACTGCCGGGTGCCGCGCGAGAACCTGCTCGGCTCGGCGGACGTCGCGGCCGATCAGGGCTTCGCGGGCGCGATGCAGACGTTCGACAACACCCGCCCGCTCGTGGCCGCGATGGCGCTCGGCGTCGCCAAGGCGGCGTTGGACGAGACGCGCACGGTGCTGGCCGACTCCGGCATCGCCGTCGACTACGACCGGCCGGCCCGGGCCCAGCACGCGGCCGCCGCGGCGTTCCTTGCGATGGAGGCCGACTGGGAGGCGGCGTACCTGACCACCCTCGAGGCGGCGTGGATGGCCGACAACCGCAAGCCGAACTCGCTGCAGGCGTCGATGGCCAAGGCCAAGGCCGGGCGCGCCGCCACCGACATCACGCTGCGCTGCGTCGAACTGGCCGGAAGTGCCGGGTACAGCGAGCGATCCCTGCTGGAGAAGTGGGCGCGCGACGCGAAGATCCTCGACATCTTCGAGGGCACCCAGCAGATCCAGCAGCTGATCGTGGCCCGCCGGCTCCTGGGCAAGACGTCCGCCGAGCTCAAGTGAAGACGACGGTCTTCGTGCCGTTCGGCAAGATCCGGTGCTCGGCATGCCAGCGCACGGCCCGAGCCAGCGCGCCGGCCTCGACGTCGCGCCCCACTGCGGCAAGCTGCTCCGGCGAGTAGGCGTGGTCGACGCGGGCCACTTCCTGCTCGATGATCGGGCCCGCGTCGAGGTCGGCCGTCACGTAGTGCGCGGTGGCGCCGATCAGCTTCACCCCGCGCGCGTGGGCCTGGTGGTAGGGCCGCGCGCCGCCGAAGCTCGGCAGGAATGAGTGGTGGATGTTGATGATCCGGCCGCGGAGCCGATCGCACACATCGGCCGACAGCACCTGCATGTACCGCGCCAGCACGACCAGGTCGACTTCGTACTCGGCCGACAAGATCGAGCAGTTTCGCCTCCTGCTCGACCGCGTGTCGCGTCCGTGACCGGAAGATGGTGGAACGGGACGCCGTAGGCCTGCGCAAGCGTCTCGACGTCGGGATGGTTCGAGACGACGGCTGGGATGTCGACGTGCAGGGCGCCGATCTGCCAGCGGTAGAGCAGGTCGTTGAGGCAGTGGCCGAACCTCGACACCAGCACCATGGTCCGGCAGCGCACGGCCGAGTCGTGCAACTCCCACTGCATGCCGAAACGGTCGGCAACCTGGGTGAACGCCGCCTGCAGGTCGTCGCGGCGCATCGACTCGTCCATCGCGACGAAGTTGACCCGCATGAAGAACTTGCCGGTGCTGTCGTCGCCGAACTGCTGGCTGTCGACGATGTTGCAGCGCCGCTCGGTCAGCAGGCCCGAGACGGCGTGGACGATGCCGATCTGGTCGCGGCAGACCAGCGTCAACACATAGTTCGTCATGACGCAGGCCCCTCACGCTCTGCGACGCGGATTGCCGGGAGCGTAGCTGTGAGCGGGCCCAGCCCGCGCGGGACAACCAACTGGCCCCGGACGAGCCGGACGTGTCACGCTGGTGGCATGAGTCCCTCCACGCCGCCTCCAGACAAACCTGAGCCCGACGTCAAGGACAAGTTCCGCGAGGCCCTCGAGCGCAAGCGCGGGCACCAGGCCGAGCGCAACGCCGACGCCGACGCACGCGATCAGTCCAAGATCCACGGCGCCCACGGCCCGGCCGCGAGCCGCCGCGAGTTCCGCCGCAAGAGCGGCGGCTGATCAGGGCGCATTTGCCCGCGACTGCTCGGCGACCAACCGGACCAGGTTGCCGAGCGCGAGATTGACGTCGGCCAGGTGCAGGCCTCAGCGCTGGCCGAGCGCCGACGGAGTAACGCTCCACAGCGGGCGAACATCCCGTACACAGCTCGAACCTGACGCACATCGACAGTGAACCCGGCCGGTCCAGGCTGCGCGTTCATGAACAGTTTCTCTCGCGGCACGCGACTCGTGCTCGCCGTCGCCGCCTGCGCCGTAACGGGATTCTCGGGATCCGCGTCCGCGGCGACGCCACCCACCCTCTCGGCCGTCCAGGCGCGCGCGGCGGCCGCCATCTCCGTGCGGCTGACATCGCTCAACCGGGCGATCTCGGCCGTGAACGCCAACCGGGTGATCACGTCAAGCGACAAGGCAACGTTGCTGACCACGCTGAAGGGCGACCAGGCCGGCCTGACCGCGCTCAAGCCGAAGATCACCTCGGATACCGACGCAGCGCAGGCCCGCACCGACTACCGCACCGTCTTTACCGGCTTTCGCGTGTACGCGCTCGCGCTGCCGCAGGCCAGATACGCAGCGGCCGTCGACGACATCACCGACACGGTGCTGCCCCGGCTCCGCGACGCGGACGAGCGACTCGCCGAACTGCTCACCGGGACCGCGGCCGGCCGGGTTTCGAGCGACGTCGAGGCCGCCATGACCGACCTCGGCGCGCAGATCCAGGCGATCACATCGGCGACGAAGGGCCTGTCCGCGACGGTGCTCGCCTACACCCCGGCGCAGTACAACGCCAACCACGCCCTGCTCGCCGGTCCGCGCCAGCAATTGCGTACCGCCCGGGCCGATATCGACCGGGCCCGCACGGACATCTCGACCGTGATCGGAGCCCTCAAATGACGGCCCGGCGCGTCGGCACCCTCGCGGTGACCGCACTCCTGCTGACCGTTCTCGTCGGCTGCTCGGCGGCGCGTCATCGGGCCCGCGAGAGCCGCCGGCATCCGGCCCCGGTCGTGTCGAGCACGGTCGCGTCGAGCACAGTTGCGTCGAGCACCGTGAGCACGATCCCGGCTCGCGGGGACGGCTCGCCCGGCCTCGACGCGGTGAACGCCGACCTCTCGGCAGTGGGCGCCGCGGCATCACAGGCCGACGACGACGTGAGCGCGGCTGCGGCCGCCGAGGCGCAGCACGACGACGGTTAGGCTCCCCGGCCCGGGAACGTGGCGGACTTACCGTCCTCGAGCACGTGCAGACGATCGGCAAGGCCGGCCGCCCGGAATGCGTCCGCGACGCTGGCCCGGCCCTGCGTGAAGTGGGCCCATCCGCCGACATGCACCGGCACCACCGCGTCCGCATCGAGGATGCGCACAGCCCGCGCGGCATCGGTACTCGTCAGCGTCAGGTAGGCGTCGCCGAGCAAGGGCGTCTGGGCGGCCCCGGCGAAGAGCACCGCAACGTCGATCGCCGGGAATCGCGCGGCAATCGTCTCGACCACGGCCAGCGAGGCGTTGTCGCCACTGACGTAGACGGTTGGCGTGCCGTCGCCCGTCAGGACGAATCCGGTGACCTCGCCGACGATGGGCTCGCTGCCGTCCGGGCCGTGCTGTGCGGGCACCGCCGTGACGTGCAGCGCGCGGCCGTCCGGACGCGGCACGTCGACCGTCGTCCAAGTCGGCACCGCGGTGACGCCCGGGATCCGAGCCGCCGCGCTGGCAGTGCTGAACACGCGTTCGGCCGTGGCGAGGTAGCGCCGCCCGGCGGCATCGAGGTTGTCCGGATGCTGATCGTGGGAGAGCAGCACGGCGTCGATCTCGCCCACACCCGCCGGGGTGAGCGCCGGCGGGGTGGTCTTGGTGAGCACGCGGCCGCCGAGGTCGTAGTCGCCCGGCTCGTCGAAGGTCGGGTCGGTGAGCAGGCGTACCCCGCCGATCTCGATGATCGCGGTCGGCCCGCCCACCACGGTGATTTCGATGCTTGACATGCATTCGACCTTGCCCGGAAAGGCTGTTCCGCGCCAGTGGCCTGAAAGCCCCCTGTCGTTAGGATCGGGCCATGACCGACCTGACCCACTCGGTCGCCGTGGTGGCCTTCGACGGCATCAGCCCGTTCCATCTGGCCGTGCCGTGCACTGTGCTCGGCGAGGACCGAACCGCCGACGGCATCCCCCGCTACGACGTTCGGGTCTGCGCAGCCGGCCCGCGCACCGCCCGGACGAGCGCCGGCTTCACCATCACCGCGACGCACGGCCTGGACGGGATCCGTGGCGCCGGCACCGTCATCGTGCCGAGTTGGCGCTCGCCGGCCGAAGCGCCGCCGGGCGATCTGCTGCAAGCAGTGCGCGACGCGCATGCCGACGGTGCCCGAGTCGTGGCCCTCTGCCTGGGCGCGTTCGTGCTCGCGGCCAGCGGCCTGCTCGACGGCCGGACGGCCACCACCCACTGGCGCTACGCGGATGAGCTCACCCGGCGCTACCCCGCCGTCGACGTCGACCCGAACCGGCTCTGGATCGACCACGGCGACGTCATCACCTCGGCGGGCACGGCGGCATCGATCGACTGCTGCCTGCATCTGGTGCGCTCAGACCACGGCGCCGAGATCGCCAACCGGCTCGCCCGGCGCCTCGTCGTACCGGCGCACCGTTCGGGTGACCAGGCCCAGTACATCGAACGGCCGCTGCCGGTCGAAGATTCATCCGATGCGATCGAGCAACTTCTGGTCTGGATGCGCGCCCACCTCGATCGCCCGATCAGCACCGACACCATGGCCGCCCGCGCCAACCTGAGCCGCCGCCACCTCACCCGGCGGTTTCGGTCCGCCACCGGAACGAGCCCGCTGCACTGGCTGCTCACCCAGCGCCTGTACGCCGCGCAGGCGCTGCTCGAGACGACCACGCTTCCCGTCGAGCAGATCGCCGAACGTACGGGCCTCGGGTCGCCCGCGTCGCTTCGCCTGCACTTCCGGCGCGCATTCGGCACGAGCCCGCAGGCCTACCGGCAGGCATTCGCGTCCGAACCGCCTAAGGCGTCAGTGGCAACCGCTTAGCGCGGGCCCGGCGAGTGCCCCCGGTCGGGTTCGAACCGACACTTGGACCCTTTTAAGGGGTCTGCCTCTGCCAATTGGGCCACGGGGGCAGCGCCAGAATAGGTGGTCCGAAGATCAGCTCGTCAGGACACCTGAGGCAACGAGCGCTGGCCCGCGGCCTCCTCGAATTCGGAACGCGGCTGCTGCAACTGGCCCAGCGAGACGACCTCGCGCCGGAAGAACAGCGCCCCGGTCCAGTCGGCAAGCACCCGGATCTTCCGGTTCAGGGTCGGCATCCGGGAGACGTGGTAGGTGCGGTGCATGAACCACGCGATGATTCCGCGCAACTTGATGCCGTAGACCTCGGCGACGCCGCGGTAGAGGCCAAGGGACGCGACCGAGCCCGCATAGGCGTGTTCGTAGTCCTTGAGCGCATTGCCCTTGACGAAGGCCGCGACGTTACGGGCCAGCACCTTCGCCTGCCGGACGGCATGCTGGGCGCTCGGCCCGGTCAGGGCATTCGGGTCGTCCTTCTTGGAAAGGTCGGGAACGGCGGCGCAGTCACCGGCCGAGAAGACACCCTCGACGCCGCGCACGGTCAGGTTGGCGTTGCACGGCAGCCGGCCCTTGTCGTCGCGCGGCAGGTCAGTGGCGGCGAGGATCGGATGGGCCTTGACGCCGGCGGTCCACACAAGGGTCTCGGCGTCGAACTCCTCACCGTCGCTGAGCATCACGTGCCCGTCCACGATGGAGTTGAGGCGGGTGTCGAGGCGCACGTCGATCCCATGCTCCACCAGGCGTTCGACCGTGTAGAGCGCGAGGCCGACCGACACCTCCGGCATGATCCGGGTCGCCGCCTCGACGAGCACCCAGCGCATGTCATCGGGCTCGACGCCCTCGTAGTAGCGGGTCGCGTAGCGCGCCATGTCCTGCAACTCGGCGATCGCCTCGACCCCGGCATAGCCACCGCCGACGAACACGAACGTCAATGCCTTACGGCGGCGCACTTCGTCACTGATCGTCGAGGCGAGGTCGAGGCGGGCCAGCACGTGATTGCGCAGGTAGATGGCTTCGCCGATCGTCTTGAAACCGATGCCGTGCTCGGCCAGGCCCGGGATCGGCAGCAGCCGCGAGATGGAGCCCGGGCACATCACGAGGACGTCGTAGCTCACCTCGTACGGGTCGCCCTCGCTCGGCTGCACGGTGGCCACCTTGCGCGCGTGCTCGACCCCGGCCACCGCCGCCGTCAGGACGCGGCAGTGCCGCAACACCCGGCGAAGCGGGACGACCACGTGTCGCGGCTCGACGGAACCCGCCGCCGCCTCGGGCAGGAACGGCTGGTAGGTCATGTTGGGCTGCGGATCGACGATCGTGATCTCGGCCCGCCCCCGCGAGAGCATCCGCTGCAATCGCAGCGCCGTGTACATGCCGACGTAGCCGCCGCCGACAATCAGAACCCTGACCGGCTGGTTGACCGAACTCATATCGGGGACGCTACTGCGCCGCGGCGCCTGTGCGAACCCGCTTGCAGCTACTCGTCGTCGTCTGGTGCAGCGTGATTCGGGACCCCGGGCGTCGGGTCGCGGCTGACGTCGAAGCTCGGCTCCTCGTCATCGGAACGCAAGTGGTCCGGGACGCCCGGTGTCGGGTCACGGGACACGTCGATGCGGCTGCGATCTGGCGTGAACTCACGCTCGGTGTCTGCCATTCGCGAGAGGCTACTGGTCGCCCGTCGCCGCGAGCACGGCCGCCCTGGTGAAGACGGCGTCGAGCATCGCCTCGGTGAGCCGGCCCGTGAACGTGTTCTGCTGGCTGACGTGGTAGCAGCCGAGCACCGTGCGCCCGTCGGGCAGGGCGACCTCAACGCCGTGGGCGAACTTCGGCACCGGCCGCGGCACGTCGACGCCGATGCCGCGCAGCGCCGGCCATAACCCGGCCCAGCCGAACCCGCCGAGCACCACCACGGCACGCGTCGTCGGCCAGAGCAGTTCGAGTTCACGCACCAGCCACGGGCGGCAGGTGTCGCGCTCGGCCGGGGTCGGCTTGTTGTCCGGCGGCGCGCACCGGACGGTGGCGATGATCCGCGTGCCGTACAGGGCGAGCCCGTCATCGGCCGAGACCGCGGTGGGCTGATTGGCCAGACCGCAGCGGTACAGCGAGGCGTAGAGCCACTCGCCGGACCGGTCGCCGGTGAAGTTGCGCCCGGTGCGGTTCGCGCCGTGCGCCCCGGGCGCGAGGCCGACGACGAGGATGCTGCGGATCCGGCGGCCCGAATCCGGGCACCGGGCGTCCCCAGTACTGCTCGCCGGCGTACGCGCGGCGCTTCGTCTCGGCCACTCCCTCGCGCCACTCGACCAGGCGCGGGCAGGCCCGGCACACCGACACGCGGCCGGCCAGCGCCTGCGCCGTGGTGGCCGAGCGGGCGAGTTCGGCCACGTCGGCGCCTGTGTGGGCCACCGGCGTGTCGCTGGTGGCCGGATCGCCGGGCCAGCCAGTACCGGGACGGACCGTCATGCCGCCAGCGTTTCACGGCTCGTAGAGTGACCCCGGCAGCACTGAACCGGGACGGAGTCGTCGATGGCGAACATCGTGGGCAAGGTCGGCCTGAAACTCGTGACGATTGCCATCGGGATCCCGGTCGGCATCCTGGCCAAGAAGGGTGTCGAGCAGGCCTGGCTCGCCGTGCGACCGGACGACCCGCCCCGCCGGGCGAGGGATCCCGACGCGCGACTCGGCGACGCGATCGGCTGGGCCGCGCTGTCGGCAGTCGGCGTCGCGATCACCCAACTGCTCACCCGGCGATGGTCGGCACGCGTCTGGCGCGCGCTGACCGGCGCCGAGCTCCCGGGCTCGTCGACCGGCGACGGGTCCGGCACCGGCGCACCGGCGACGGCCGGCCAACCGGAGACAGCGGCCGCGACCAGTTGATGACCGGACGCGCAGCGCGATCGTGACGGCGACCGCAGCCGGGCGATGACGCCCGCGACCCGGTGATGACCCGTGATGACCCGTGATGACTGGGCCCTGACCTGCCTTCGCCACGCCTGAGCGATGCGAGCAAGCTTGACCGGGCAGGCTCCGAGAGTTGTCATGGTTCGGCACACCGAAAGCCGCAGTACGGTCACGACTCTTGCTCATCTGTGATTGGTTCTTCCCACAATCACGCAGCAACAGTATCGTATTGCGCCTTAGCACCATCGGCCTTCGGGACCGAACAAGGTCTGATCGAGCGGCCCACAAGCAACGTCGCGAGCCAACGACGCGAAACAGTCGGCGCGAGCCGGTACGGCAGAAGGAGACGGCATGAACAGACGCACTACGGCGCTGATCGCCGGGGTCGGCGCGCTGGCGCTCACCCTCGCGGCGTGCGGCAGCGGAAAGGGTGCGAAGAACGAACCACCGGCAAGCGGCGCGGGCAGCAGCGGCGGCGGCGGCACCGTCAAGTCGATCAAGGTCGTGATCGCCGGCTACAGCCCCGACGAGACGCCCAAGTTCTGGAACGACCTCGCCGCGAAGTACAAGGCGCAGACCGGCATCACCGCGAACATCCAGGTGATCAGCTGGGACACCATCGACCAGCAGGTCAAGACGATGGCCCAGACGAACAGCCTGCCCGACGTCATGAACTACAACACCTTCGCGAGCTACGCCAAGGACGGGCTGCTCTACTCCTCCGACGAGGTGCTCTCGCCGACGACGGCGAGCGACTTCATCGACGCCTTCAACGCCGGCGGTACCTACAACGGCAAGGTCTACGGCTTCCCGATCCTGTCGAGCGCCCGCGCGTTGTTCTACAACAAGACGCTCTTCCAGCAGGCGGGCATCGCTGCGGCGCCCAAGACGTGGGACGAGTTCGAGGCGGACGCCAAGAAGGTCACCGCGCTGGGCGGCGGCGACGTCGGCTACGCCGAGCCGCTCGGCCCGGAGGAGGCGCAGGCCGAGTTCGCGATGTGGGCGTTCAACGGGGGCGGTGACTGGCAGAGCAACGGCAAGTGGACCATCAACTCCCAGCAGAACATCGACGCCCTGACGTTCCTGAAGAAACTCGCCGTCGAGGACAAGGTCACGCAGGCCAACCCCGGCAAGACCAACCGCACCGACGGCGCGTTCAAGCTGTTCGAGAGCGGCAAGGCGGGCATGGTCATCGGCTTCTCGCCGCTGTCGACCCAGCTCGACAAGGACAAGAAGGTCCAGTACGCGATCGTGCCGATGCCGACGAAGCAAGCCGGCCAGACGCCGAGCACGCTGGCCGTCGAGGACTACCTGATGGGCTTCAAGCACACCGGCAACCAGGACGCCGTCAAGAAGTTCCTCGACCTCTACTACCAGAAGGACAACATCAACACCTGGATCAAGGCCGAGGGCTTCCTGCCGGTGACCAAGTCCGGGCTGCAGGAGATGTCGTCGGACCCGAAGCTCAAGACCTACCTCGACACCCTGCCCAACGCCAAGCTCGCCCCGGTCACCGATCCGGGATGGGACACCGTGGCGACCGCGGTGAAGCAGAACATCGGCGCGGCCGTCGCCCCGAACGGAGACCCGAAGAAGGTGCTCGACCAGCTCCAGCAGACCGCCGAGTCGGCGGGCTGACCGGCGATCGTGGCTGATCAGGCCGTGCAGGCGACCGCCCGCCCTCCGGAGTCCGCAGCGACTCCGGGGGCGGGCGGTCCGCCCCGCCGACGCCGCGTCTCGTTCTGGCACCGGCCGATCGGCCGCTCGGCGGGCGCACTCCCGTGGGTGGCGCCTGCGCTCGTACTCATCGGCGGCGTCGTCATCTACCCGGCCATCGTGCTGGTCAAGGCGTCGATGACGAACTACACGCGCTACGGACGGGCGACCGGCTCGGCCGGCGGCGCGAACTTCCGCCGGCTGTTCGACACGCTGCACAAGCCGGTCGTCCTGCACGTCATGCAGAACACCGCGATCTGGGTCGCGTCCGTCGTCGTGATCACGATCGTGCTGAGCCTTGCGCTTGCCCAGTTCCTGTCGAAGGAGTTCTTCGGCCGACGGCTGGTGCGCTGGGCGCTCATCGTGCCGTGGGCAGCGTCGTTGGTCATGACCAGCCAGCTGTTCCGCATCCTCTACGACGGCCAGTACGGGTTGCTGAGCCGGCTGTTCATCTGGCTGCACATCAGCAACAAGCCGACCTACTTCCTCGACGACGACAAGTGGATCCTGCCGTCGATGATCGTGGTCGGCATCTTCGTGTCCCTGCCGTTCACCGCCTACGTGTTCCTCGCCGGCCTGAACGCCATCCCGACCGATGTCATGGAGGCGGCGCGCATCGACGGCGCCGGGCCGTGGCAGGCCTACCGGACGATCACGCTGCCGTTGCTGCGGCCCGCGCTGCTCGTGGCCGCGGTGCTGAACATGATCTACGTGTTCAACTCGTTCCCGATCATCTACACGCTGACCACCGGCCAGGGCGGCGCGAAGCACGACACGTCGGTCACCTATGCCTACAAGCTGATGAACGTGCTGCCCGAGCAGAGCGTCGGCATGGCCGCCGCGATGAGCCTGCTCAACCTGGTGGTCATCTTCATCGCCGTCCTCGTCTATCTGCGCACGGTGAACTGGCGGGAGGACGCCTCATGAGCACGGTGAGCGCTACTCGCAGCGAGGTGTCCGCGTCCGCCGCGCCGGCGATCCGGCGTCGCCGCCGCCGCCGGCGGGCCGCCCGCCAGATCTGGCTGAGCCTGGTCGGCCTGCTGCTCGCGGCCTTCTTCCTCGCGCCCTACTCGGTGATGCTCCTCGACGCCGTTCGGCCGAACGACGAGATCGAGCACACGCCGCCGCACTACTGGCCCGGCCACTGGCATTTCTCGATTTTCAAAGACATTCTCGGGCAGTCGGCGTTCCGGAACTGGCTCAAGTCGTCGCTGATCATCGGCGTCTCGGCGACCCTGATCGTCGTGGTGGTCGCGATTCCGGCCGCGTACTACACGGCCCGCCGCCGCTTCCCCGGGCGGGCCGCGTTCCTGTTCCTCGTGCTGATCACCCAGATGTTCGCGCCGACCTCGCTGGTCGTCGGCATCTACCGCGAGTTCTTCGAGGCCAACCTCGTCGACACGTACATGGCGATCATCATCGTCGACGCCGCGTTCAACCTGGCGTTCGCGATCTGGATCCTGCACGGCTTCTTCTCCTCCATCCCGGTCGAGGTCGAGGAGGCGGCGCAGTTGGACGGCGCGGGACGGCTCGGCACGCTGTGGCGGATCATGCTGCCGCTGACGCTGCCCGGGCTGGTCACCGCGGTGATCTTCACGTTCATCGCTGCCTGGAACGAGTACGTCGTGGCGCTGATCCTGATCCAGACCGACAAGCGCAAGCCGCTGACCGTCGGCATCAGCAACTACGTCACGCAGTACACCCAGCACTGGAACGAACTGATGGCCGCATCGATCATCGCGATCGTGCCCGTGGTGATCCTCTTCGCGATCATCGAGAAGTACCTGGTGGGCGGCCTGACCGCCGGCTCCGTCAAGTAACGATTTTGGCCGTCAGTGCGGCTAATCCGCGGCTGACGGCCAAAACCAGTCACGGTCAGCGCTTGAGCAGGCCGAGGGCGATGCCGTCGAGGATGTCGTGCTCGCTGGTCACTACCTCGGCGGCGCCCACCGCGTCGACGAGTTCGCGCAGGATCGCCGCGCCGCCGCCGATGACGTCTACGCGGCCCGGATGCATCACAGGCAGCGCGGCTCGCTCGGCATGGGTCATTGCGAGCAACCTCGTCGTCACGTCGTGAACCTGCTCGGCCGTCATCGTCAGCCCGTGGATCACGTCTGGCGTCATAGGCCGGCAGGCCATGCACGATCGCGGCCAGCGTGGTGACGGTGCCGGCGACGCCGACGAACGTCGCGGCCTCGCGGACCGGCACGTCCTGCGATGCATCGGCGATCGCCGCCTGCACGTCGGCCACCATCGCCTTGATCTGCTCCGGGCGTCGGCGGATCGTCGTGCAGATGCCGCTCGGTCATCCGGACGCAGCCGACGTCCATGCTGTGCGCCCGCAACTCACCGGCACCGGGGACGCCGAGCACGAGTTCGGTCGACCCGCCGCCGATGTCGGCCACGAGCAGCGGCGAGCGCAGACCCGGCAGCCCCGCCACCGCACCGACGAACGACAGGGCGGCCTCCTCGTCGCCGGTGACCACCTCGGGCTCGACGCCCAGCACGGCGCGCACCATCGAGGTGAAGTCGTCGCGGTTGGCGGCATCGCGGGTGGCGCTGGTGGCCACCATGCGGACGGCGGACGCGCCGTGCCCCCGGATCAGGTCGGCGAAGTCGACGAGTGCGTGCCGGGTGCGTTCGATTGCCTCGGCGGCCAGCCGGCCGGTGCGGTCGACGCCCTGACCGAGCCGGACGATGCGCATGTCGCGAACGACGTCGACGAGCGTGCCGTCGGCGGCCGGGTCGGCGATCAGCAGGCGGATCGAGTTCGTCCCGCAGTCGATCGCAGCGACGCGGTGCTGACGCTCTTCGCGCGAGCGCGAGCGCTCATCCTCAGTCATGCGGCACGCATGGACCGGACGCCCACCACGGCTCGAGCCGATCGAGCGCCTCGTCGCCGAGCGGGTTGACCCCACGCCCGGCGGCCAGCGAGTGCCCGACCAGTACGTGCAGGCACTTCACCCGGTTGGGCATGCCGCCCGCGCTGATGCCGTCAATCTCCTCGACGTGCCCGATCTGCTCGCGGCGGGCGAGGTACGCCTCGTGCGCGGCCCGATAACGAGCGGCCAGATCGGGGTCGGTGCGCAGCCGGTCGGTCATCTCGCGCATCAGGCCGGACGATTCGAGCGTGCCGATCGCCGCGGCGGCGCGCGGGCAGGTCAGGTAGTACAGCGTGGGGAACGGCGTGCCGTCGGGCAGCCGCGGCGAGGTTTCGATGACGTCGGGGTTGCCGCACGGGCAGCGGTGCGCAACGGCCCGGATCGCCCGCGGCGGCCGGCCCAATTGCGCAGCGACGGCGTCCCGATCGGCCGTACTGATCGACGCACCCTCGACGGGCGGACGGGTCACGGGGCCGAATCGGCGGTCAGCACGCTGCCCCAGAGTCGCTGGTTCCAGGTGCCGCCCGGCACGTGCACCGGCGCGGCGTTGCGCTGCGGCTGCACGTTCAGGTTGGACTTCTGCCCCGGGCGGACCACCAGGTAGATCGTGTCGCCGGGCATGGCGTACTGCAGCCGGCTGCGCGCCTGCTGCTCGACGAAGGCGGGGTCGTCCCACTGCTTGAGCTGCTGGCGTAGCTCGGCGAGTTGGCCCTGGCTGTGGCGGCCCTGCTGCTCGGCCTGTTCGAGCGCGCTGCGCGAGGAGAGGTAGCGGTGCAGCGGTGCGGCCAGCACGACGACAAGCAGGATCAGCACCGCGCCGAGCACGAGCGCCCGGCCGGTGACACCGCGGCGGCGGCGCGCTGACCGTCGCCGCTCTCCCACTCGCCGCACCGTCACGCCTGGTTCGGCTCGAATCGCGGGAACGCCCGCGCGCCGGCGTAGCGCGCTGCGTCGCCGAGTTCCTCCTCGATCCGCATGAGCTGGTTGTACTTGGCGACGCGCTCGCTGCGCGCAGGCGCGCCGCTCTTGATCTGGCCGCAGTTCGTGGCCACTACCAGGTCGGCGATCGTGGTGTCTTCGGTCTCGCCGGAACGGTGCGACATCATGCACCGGTAGCCGTGCCGGTGCGCGAGATCGATGGCGTCGAATGTCTCGGTGAGGGTGCCGATCTGATTCACCTTGACCAGCAGCGCATTGGCCGTGCCCTGCTCGATGCCCCGGCTGATGCGCTCGGGGTTGGTCACGAACAGGTCGTCGCCGACGATCTGGACGGCGTCATCGAGCTTGTCGGTGAGCGCCTTCCACCCGGCCCAGTCGTCCTCGGCCAGCGGGTCCTCCAGCGAGACGATCGGGTAGTTATTGGTCATTTCTTCGTAGTAGGTGACCATGTCGTCGGCGCTCTTGGCGACGCCCTCGAACTGGTACGCGCCGTCCTTGAAGAACTCGCTGGCCGCCGCGTCGATGGCAAGCGCAACGTCGGCGCCCGGCCGCAGTCCGGTGATGCCGATCGCCTCGACGATGAGATCGAGGGCCTCGTTGTTGGAGCCGAGGCTCGGCGCGAAGCCGCCCTCGTCGCCCAGGCCCGTGCCCAGACCATTCTTCTTCAGCACGGACTTGAGCGCGTGGTAGACCTCGGCTCCCCAGCGCAGCGCCTCGGCAAATGTGGGCGCCCCGATCGGCGCGATCATGAATTCCTGGATGTCGACGTTGGAGTCGGCGTGCGCCCCGCCGTTGAGGATGTTGAGCATCGGCACCGGCAGCAGATAGGCGTTCGGGCCGCCCAGATAGCGGAACAGCGGAAGGTCGGCGGAGTCGGCTGCCGCCTTGGCCACCGCGAGCGAGACGCCGAGCAGGGCGTTGGCGCCGAGGCGGCTTTTGTCCGGAGTCGCGTCGAGGTCGATCAGCAAGGTGTCGACGAGACGCTGCTCGCTGGCCTCGATGTCGCGCCGGACGAGCTCGGGGCCGATCGTGTCGAGCACGGCGGCGACGGCCTTGCGGACGCCCTTGCCGCCGTAGCGTTCTTCGCCGTCGCGCAGTTCGACCGCCTCGAATGCTCCGGTCGACGCACCGCTTGGCACCGCGGCCCGGCTCAACGTGCCGTCGGCGAGGGCCACCTCGACCTCGACGGTGGGGTTACCGCGCGAATCGAGGATCTCGCGCGCTCCTACGGCATCGATCGTCGCCACGGGATCGTCCTTCCATTGACCGGCATGATCACGCACGAGCCTAACCGCCGCGCGTGACTCGTCCGGACTGCCCCGCCGTCGCACCGGTGAACGGACGGCGAGCGCGAACCGGCGCGCCTACTCCCCGGTGGCTCCGTCGATCGCCTCGCGCAGAAGGTCGGCGTGGCCGTTGTGGCGCGCGTACTCCTCGAGCATGTGCATCAGGACCCATTGGTGCGTCATCGTGATCTTGTCCCGCGGGTGCACGAACGTCGACTCGAGCGGCGTGCGCCCGGCAACCGCACGGGCGTTCTCGATCTCGGCCTGCCAGTCGGCGAACGCCTGGCGCACGACGTCGGCGTCCGCGACGGCGCCGTCGAAGTCGAGGTCGGGCTCGGCGTCGGTGAAGTAGATGCCCGGTCGCGGTGTGCCTGCGACCTTGTCGAACCACCCGCGCTCTACCTCGGCCAGGTGGCGGACGATGCCGAGCAGGGACAGCGTCGAGGTCGGCACGGCGCGGGCGGCGAGTTGCTCCGGGTTGAGGTTCTCGCATTTCCAGGCGAGCGTGGCCCGGTGAAAGTCGAGAAAGGCGAGCAGCATCGTCTTCTCGTCGGCCTCGTACGGCGGCTCAGGGCGTTCGGTCATGCGCCACATCCTGCCCGGCGGACCTACCGGATATCGGACTCGGCCTCGACGACGGCGGCGCGGTAGGCCCGGGCGGTCTCGCGCAGCGCTGACTCGGGGTCGACTCCCGAGGCGACGGCGTCGCGGACGACGGCCATCAGGCGCTCGCCGATGTCGTTGCCGGTGACCTCGACATCGACGTCGAGCCCGCCCGGTTCGCCCGGGATACGAGCTTGGCCGCCAGCGCCAGCGCCGGCTGGCCCATCGGCACGCCGTCGACCGACGACGTGCGGCCCTTCTCGGCGGCCTTGAGCCGCTCCCAGTTCTCGTTGACCTCGTCGGCGCTGTCGACCGACACGTCGGCGAAGACGTGCGGGTGGCGGTGCACCAGCTTGGCGACGAGATCACCCGCGACCTCGTCGATGCCGAACCGCTCGGCCTCGGGCAGCTCCTCACCGAGCCGGGCATGGAAGAGCACCTGCAACAGCAGATCACCGAGTTCCTCGCGCAGCAGCGCCGAGTCGCCCGTCTCGATGGCTTCGAGGGTTTCGTAGGTCTCCTCGAGCAGGTACTGCGCGAGCGAGCGGTGGGTCTGCGCGGCGTCCCACGGGCAGCCGCCGGGGGAACGGAGCCGGTCCATGACCGCCACGGCCTGCAGCAGCGGGGAGGACACGCGAACTCAGCCGGGTGTCGGCGCGCTCGAGGAGGCAGCCGGGGTGCCGAGCGTGATGAAGTCCGGCGGCGTGTAGTCGACGAGCGATGCGTCGTTGGCCGACCAGCGACCGTAGCGGCCGTTGACGCTGATCGGGATGTCGAGCTTCTTGACCGCATTGGCGATGTCGCTCTGGCGCTGCGCCTTGATCTTGTCGATCACGGCCTGCTTGAGTTCGAGGCCGCGCACGAACACGTCGCCGAAGCTCTCCTTGAGCCCGCTCTTGCCCAGGGCGTTGCGCAACGAGTCGTCGGCTTGGCTGCCGCCCTGCTGGATGTTGAGCTGAACGGCGAACGCCTCGTCGTGGAGCTTGCGCAGCTCCTCGTCACTGGGCACGCCGCCTTGGGACTTGAGCACGGCTCTCATCAGCCGGTCCTCGATGAGCGTGTTCAGCACGATGATGCGCGGAGCCTCCTGGCCCTGGGTCTGGGCGCCCGGGGTCGGGGTCGGCATCGTGAACGCGGGGTCGACGTACTTGTTGACGTCTGACTGGTTGATGCGCTGACCATCGATGACCGCGGCTGCGCCTGCCTTCGTCTGGCACGCGGTCAGGCCGCTGACGGCGAGCGCGGCGACAGCACAGGCGCCGATCTTGCGAAATCTCACGTCAATCAGGTCTCCAGCGGCGGTGGTCAGTTCTGCGCACAGACTCTCATGCGTTCCTGGGCGGGCTGCGGGCCGGTCTACCCGCGTGCCGATGCGTCGTAGCGGCGGCGGGCGTGCTGGACGGCCGGCATGTTCTGTTCGGCCCAGTCCTTGATCGCCCTGCACGACGGGTAGCAGCGACCGGCCGAGCGGCGTGAGTTGGTAGGAGACGCGGACCGGAACCGCCGGCGTGATCGACCGGATCAGGATGCCGTCGCGCTCGAGGGCGCGCAGCGTCTGCGTCAGCATCTTCTGGCTGACCCCGGCGATAGTGCGTGCGAGTTCGCTGTAGCGCTGCTCGCCGTCGGCGAGGGCGCACAGGACGAGCGTCGCCCACTTGTCGGCCAGCCGGTCGAGCAACTGACGGCTCGGGCACTCGGCGAGGAACGCGTCGTACTCCTGACGCGCGCCGACGCCGGCGCTGCGTCGCGGTGGCGGTCGCCATCTGCACTCCTCCGCACTCGTTACGCACTCCAAGGTGCCTACTTCCGAAAAGAGAGTAACAGCCGACAACATGGCAATGCATCGCCCACAAACATCGAGAAAGGAACGTTGATGCGCGCGATAGTCGTACGTGAATACGGAACGCCCGAGGTCCTCCGGGTCGAAGCGGTTGCGACTCCTGAGCCGGGACCAGGCCAGCTACGCGTCAAGGTCGCGGCCGCCGCCGTGAACCCGGTCGACCTGATCACCCGGGACGGCACGATGGCCGCCCTCGGCGGAATCATCAAGAATCGCAAGGCGGTCGGGCTCGGCTGGGACGTCGCGGGCACCGTCGACGCCGTCGGCGAAGGAGTCGACGGGTTCGCCGTGGGCGCCGAGGTCATCGGCCTGCACGACGTGCTCGACACGCCGCTTGGCCCCTACGCCGAGTACCTCGTCTTCGACGCGGCAGCGTTCGCCCCGGCACCGCGCACTGCCGATCTGATCGCTGCGTCGACCCTGCCGATGAACGCCCTCACGGCCGACCAGGCGCTTGACCTGATCGACTTCGCTCCTGGGCAGACGCTGCTCGTTACCGGGGCGGCCGGTGCGGTCGGCGGATACCTCGTCGAACTCGGCGCCGCTCGCGGGCTGCACGTCGTGGCCGTGGCGAATCCGGCCGACGAGGCCGAGGTGCGCGCCTGGGGAGCCCAGACGTTCCTGCCGCGCTCGGACGATCTCGCCGCCAGCGTGCGCGCCGTCTTCCCGGACGGCGTCGACGGAGCGATCGACACGGCCGCGCTCCCCGGGGCGACCCTGTCGGCGGTACGCGACGGAGGCGACTTCGTGACCCTGGCGCCGCTCGACCCTCCGGCCGGCGAGCGCGGAATCACCGTGCACATCGAGGCGATCCACCACGACGGCGCCCGGCTGGGCGAGTTGGCCGAGCTGGTCGACAAGGGCGCGTTGACGCTTCGGGTCGCGGCCACCTTCCCGCTCGACGAGGCTCGCGCCGCGCACGAGTTGCTCGCCAAGGGCGGGGTCCGCGGCCGGATCGTCCTCGTGCCCTGAGCCTCACGCGTTGACGGGGACGCCCACGACCTGCTGCAGCACCTCGCCGCACCAGGTCAGCAACGCGACGTCCCGCAGCGGTTCGCCGCCGAATGACGCCTCGGCGAACGTGCCGTCCGGCTTGACGACGCCCTTGGGCCGGGGCACCGCGATCGTGCCCGCCGCCTGCTTGTAGAGCGCCTTGTCGTAGCAGGCGGCGCAGGCGTATCTGCGCGGACTCGGGCAGGTCGATCGGCGAGAAGCGCACCGACGAACCCTGCAACGACACCTCGGTGACGCCGTAGCGGCGGCACAGCACCTTGAACCGGGCGACGGCGAGCAGGTTCTCGACCGGGCCGGGCACCGGGCCGAAGCGGTCGACCAGCTCGGCGCGCACCGCGTCCACGGCCTCGTCGGTGGTGGCGCCGGCCAGCGCGCGGTAGGCCTCGAGCCGCAGCCGCTCCCCCGGCAGGTACTCGACCGGCAGGTTCGCATCGACGGGCAGGTCGACCTTGACGTCCGCTGCTTCTGACTCGCCGGCGTCGCCGCGGAACTCGGCCACCGCCTCGCCGACGAGCCGGACGTAGAGGTCGAAGCCGACGCCGGCGATGTGGCCCGGACTGCTCGCCGCCGAGCAGGTTGCCCGATCCGCGAATCTCGAGGTCCTTCATCGCAACCGCCATGCCCGCGCCGAGTTCGGTGTGCTGCGCGATCGTGGCCAGCCGGTCGTAGGCCGTCTCGGTGAGCGGCTTCTCCGGCGGATAAAGGAAGTACGCGTACCCGCGCTCGCGCGCCCGCCCGACGCGTCCGCGCAGCTGATGCAGCTGCGAGAGCCCGAACATGTCCGCCCGCTCGACGATCAGCGTGTTGGCATTGGGGATGTCCAGGCCGGACTCGACGATCGTCGTGCAGACGAGGACGTCGTACTGCTTCTCCCAGAAGCCGACCATGACCTGCTCGAGGGCGTCCTCGCCCATCTGCCCGTGCGCGACGGCGATGCGCGCCTCGGGCACCAGGTCGGCCAGCTTCGTGCGCAGCCCGGTTGATCGACTCGACCCGGTTGTGGATGTAGAACACCTGCCCGTCGCGCAGCAGTTCGCGCCGGATCGCGGCCGCGATCTGGCGCGGATCGTGCGCGCCGACGAACGTCAGGATCGGATGGCGCTCCTCGGGCGGGGTGAGGATCGTGGTCATCTCGCGGATGCCGGTCAGCGACATCTCCAGCGTCCGCGGGATGGGCGTGGCCGACATCGTCAGCACGTCGACCGCCGTGCGCAGCGACTTGAGGTACTCCTTGTGCTCGACGCCGAAACGCTGTTCCTCGTCGACGATCACCAGGCCCAGGTCCTTGAAGCGCACCGTCTGCTGCAGGATGCGGTGCGTGCCGATGACGATGTCGGCGCTGCCGTCGGCGATTCCGGCCAGCGTCGCCTGGACGTCGGACGGCGCGGTGAAGCGCGACAGCTCGCGGACCTCGACCGGGAACTGCGCCATGCGCTCGCGAAACGTCGACAGGTGCTGGTGCGACGAGCAGCGTCGTCGGCACCAGGACGGCCACCTGCTTGCCGTCCTGCACCGCCTTGAACGCGGCGCGCACGGCGACCTCGGTCTTGCCGTAGCCGACGTCGCCGCAGATGATGCGGTCCATCGGCAGCGGCTTCTCCATGTCGGCCTTGACCTCGTCGATCGCGGCGAGCTGATCGGGCGTCTCGACGTAGGGGAACGCGTCTTCGAGTTCGCGCTGCCACGGGGTGTCGGGGCTGAACGCGAAGCCCTTCGTCGCCATGCGCGCGCTGTAGAGGCGGATCAGTTCGGCGGCGATCTCCTTGACCGCCTTGCGCGCGCGTCCCTTCGTCTTGGCCCAGTCCGAGCCGCCGAGCCGGTTGAGCGAGGGCGACTCGCCGCCGACGTACTTCGTGACCTGATCGAGGGAATCGGTCGGTACGAACAGGCGGTCGCCCGGCTGGCCGCGACGGGCCGGTGCGTACTCGATGATCAGGTACTCGCGCTCGCCGCCGTTGATGGTGCGCCGCACCATCTCGACGTACTTGCCGACGCCGTGCTGCTCGTGCACCACGTAGTCGCCCGGCTGCAGCAGGATCGGGTCGATGGCGTTGCGCCGCCGCGATCGGCATGCGCGAGGTGTCCTTGGTGAGCGAGCCGCGCTGGCCGGTCAGGTCGGCCTCGGTGAGGAACGCGATCTTCAGCGACGGCGCGACGAGGCCGCCGTCGAGGCGCCCGGTCGTGACCTCGACGACGCCGGCGTCGGCATCGATCGAGGCGACGAGCCGGCCGGGCACCTCGGCGGCGCCGAGCCGCTCGACCGCCCGCTCGGCCGTGCCGTGGCCGTCGAAGACCAGCACCACGCGCCAGCCCTCACGCGTCCAGCGCCGCATCTCGTTCATCGCGGCGTCGGCGTCGCCGGCGAAGGACGGCGCCGCCTCGAACTGCGCTGCGTGATGCGTCGGCGCCGAGTTGCGTGATGCCCCACCAGGGCAGGCCGAGCGCGGCGGCATCGGCGCGCGCCTCGTCGATCGAGTGCAGCGACGCCGCGGCGAGATCCACCGGCGCCTTGCCCCCACCCGCGGCCACCGCCCAGGACGCCGCGAGGAACTCCTCGGACGTGCGCACCAGGTCGGCGGCGCGCGTGCGTACCCGTTCGGGATCGCAGACCATCACGTGCGAACCGGCGGGCAGTTCGTGCAGCACCAGTCGCAGGTCGTCGATGAGGACGGGCGCGAGCGCCTCCATGCCCTCGACGGCCTCGCCGCGGCTGATCGGATCGAGCAACTCGGACAGCTCGGGATGCTCGCCGAGCAGCTTGGCCGCCCGCGCCTGGACGTCGGCGGTCAGCAGCATCTCGCGGCACGGCGGCCGCCCACAGGCCGTGCTCGGCAACCTCCAGGGAACGCTGGTCGGCCACCTTGAAGTAGCGGACCTCCTCGACCTCGTCGCCCCAGAACTCGACGCGTAGCGGGTGCTCCTCCGTCGGCGGGAAGACGTCGAGGATGCCGCCGCGCACGGCAAAATCGCCGCGCCGCTCGACCAGATCGGTGCGCGCGTAGCCGGCGCCCACCAGGTCGGCGACGATGTCGGTGAGTTCGCGGCCGGCGTCGCCCGGGTGCAGTTCGACCGGCTCCAGATCGCCGAGCCCCGGCGCCTGCGGCTGCAGCACGGAGCGGATCGGCGCCACGACGACCGACAGCGGCCCGGTCGTCGGATCGTCGTCGGAGGGATGCGCGAGCCGCCGCAGCACGGCCAGCCGCTGGCCCACCGTGTCGGCGCGCGGCGAGAGGCGCTCGTGCGGCAGGGTCTCCCAGCCCGGATATACGGCCACGGTGTCGGGCGGCAGCAGGCACCGCAGCGCGGCGGCGAGGTCCTCCGCCTCGGCGCCGGTACTCGTCACGGCCAGCACCGTCCGCTCGCGGGCGACCGACGCGACGGCGAACGGGCGCAGTGCCGCCGGGCCGCTCAGGTCCAGCGAAGGCGCTCCGATCGACTCGACCGCCGTGGCGAGCGCCGGGTCGAGCAGCGCCGCATCGAGTAGTCCGGAGAGGGTCATGAGTAGCGAGGCCTTTCAGCTAAACGGCACGACAACTGGCCCCGTTCACCAGCGAGGGAGGGGCACTACACCAGGGTACGGCGGGCGCGGCGGCGGCGTGTCCGGCCGGGGCCGGGCGGCCTGCTTCACCGGTCCGGGCACGCCGGGGAACCCCTTGGCGCGCGGCGGTGGCAGGATACGGCCGGTCGTTTGAAGATCAGTAACGACAGGGAGCGCGCTTGAGCGGCACCGGCGAGGTCGTGGCAGTCGTCGTCGTCACGTACAACAGCGCGGCCCTGCTGCCCGACCTCGTCGCCTCGCTCGGTCCGGGGCTCGACGGCGTGCCGTGGCACCTCACTTTCGTCGATAACGCCTCGGGCGATGGCAGTGTCGAGGTTGCCCGCCGACTGGCTCCCGAGGCGCGAATCGTCGAGACCGGACGCAACGGCGGCTACGCGGCGGGGATCAACGCCGGCGTTGCTGCGGCGGCGGCGCACAGCCACGTCCTGGTGCTCAATCCGGACGTACGCCTGGAACCCGGCTGCGCGCGCGCACTGCTCACCGCGTTACGCACGCCCGGCACCGGCATCGCCGTCCCGCATCTGGTCGGTGCGGACGGCCGCCGGATCGACTCGATGCGCCGCGAGCCGACGATCACCCGCACGCTGGGCGACGCGCTTCTCGGGGCGCGCCGGGCCGGCCGCGTCGCGATGCTCGGCGAGATCGTCACTGGCGATGACCGCTACGAGTCGCCGGCACTGACCGATTGGGCCGAAGGCTCGGCCATGCTGATCGCCGATGAGTGCTGGCAGCGATGCGCGCCGTGGGACGAGTCGTTCTTCCTGTACTCCGAGGAGACGGACTTCGCGCTGCGGGCGCGCGATGCCGGCTTCGCCACGCGCTACACACCGGCGGCGCGCGCGATCCATCTGCACGGTGACTCGACCACGTCGCCCGGCCTGTGGAGCCTGCTCGTCCTCAACCGATTGCGCCTCTACCGGCGTCGCCACGGGCCGGTCCGCGCCGCCTGCTCCGGCCGACGACTGATCATTTGTTTATACCGCGTTTAGTCGCACATAGAAATAGTCCAAGGTCATCAAGAAATCAGCCTGGACATACATGCATGTTTAGGCGGTAGGCAGCACCTGATTGATTACCGTAAGTATCGACAATTCGAATTCCGCGTCCGATAACTTGATCATTCATACGCAGCGCTCTGCGTAGCGTGTTTTCGGGCGTATTACCACTCTTGCGTCAGTGGGTCAGTTCGCGTCATGAGCACGGCAACCGCAGTTGCGGCGAGCGCGCGCCGGACGACTGCTCGGCACAGCGTTGTCAGTACAGGTAAACGCCGCTGGCGGGCCCGGATCTTTCGTCGGCCGGTTGTTGATCATGGCGGTAGAGCCTCGCTGGGCTGCCGTGCTGAGTGCCGTGGAGGTGTGACGGTTCCCCCGAACTCGCTCGGGTGGTGCCGGTTCCACGGGTCGGACTGCGCAGGGTCGTCGGGGCGGGTTCGTCGCGGTCAGCCGGGTGCTGGCAGTGCCGACCTCGCTCGGCGTATCGGCCGCGGGTGCCCGAGCCCGATACGCGTTCGACGGCGGGGAGCGGCCGCGCCGGCGACACCGGCGACCCCCGCGGGCGCTGGGTGCTGTTCAGCGCAGCCACCGAGCTCGCGCACGATTGGTTTCCGGCTCGTTTCCGCCGGACCGAATGACCAGCCGATCGTCGTGGTGACCTCAGATCAGCGGGTCAGCGGGACACGCAGCGATCCGGCGCCGGGACGGTTCCGTCGGCGGTTTGCGGCGTCGTCTCGGCCAGAGTTGACGACAACGCAACCCGATTACGCGAAGCTGTCAGGTCGCGCTCCTAGCTTGACGTCGACGGTGCCCGCGGTATTTCGACCGGTCGACTTAGGAGGCTGCCGTGCACGTCGATTGCGAGACGTGCTCAGTGCGCGGCGCAGCGTGCCCGGACTGTGTGAGCCGTTTGCACACCTGCAACCCACTTCCGGCCGGGCCAATCACTTCGATCTGGATGAATCTGAACGAAACGCGGTGCCGTCTTCGCGGCCTCGGGCTCCTTCCGCCGTTGCAGCTCGTCGCGGCCGCGACAGCGTCGGACAAGCACGTGCCAGATCGGCACCGCGAGACCGCACCACGCGAATTCTCCACAGACCTTCGGCATGGCGTTGCCTCATACCACAACCATCCCGTAACCTCTCCGAGACTTTTCCATCGAGCTGGTAGCCAACCTGGATGCCACTGGAGAAGTCACCGCCGAATCGCACAACACGATCACGACGTTCCAGCCAGAGCGGCGTGGTCACGCGAACCGGGGACCCAAAGGTCCATGGGGTGAATCGGCGCGGTGGAGGATTCTCGATCCGCCGCGTTGTAGGGCTACCTCCGGCCCGAACCCGTCAGCTAACCCGGCAGGCGAACGAGGAAGAGGGAGTTCCGCCAGTCGTGGCGTCAGCTCGTGTTGCGGTGCGCCTCCGTGCGATGATCACTGGAGTCCTCGCCTCACGCTCGGCGTTTCTGATCCCGACCATTGCGGCCGCCGTGCCGAGAGATCCTGGCGGCTGACACCATCACATCAGCCACCCAGCGACTAGACAGCCTGTCCCGGCAAAGCGGGTCGCTCGCCGAGAAGTACAACCCGCGCACAGATCAACGTCACGGCCAGGCGAAACCGCAACAAGGCGGCAAGGGCCCTCCGATCAGCGGCTGCGGCCTGTCAAACGGCACGCGCCCAGTCGGCATACACCGTCAAGAAGCAGCACAAGGGCGCACAGTTCCGTATCACCGGCACCGTGCTGACGAGCACGAACGAGGCTGATTACCTCGACGAAGTCACGGCCGTCGAACCTCCTCGACGGAGACATGGTGAAGCGCGTCAGCGCCCCCACACCATGCCGAACATCGTTGGCGTGACGCATCGCCCAAGAAAGCAGGCCCGAAATGACTAAATCATGGTGGATCATCCTGACAGGTTCCGCGGTCGCGTCCAGTCTGGTCATCGGAGCCGTAGCCGCAGGAGCCGACGCCCATCAACGCACGGGCGGGCACCACGGACATCACGGTCCGCCAACGTCCGTGCCCGACGACGACGACGTCAGTGACAGCCCCTGTGCCCACGACGACGTCCACCTCAGCGCCGGTGACAACTCCAACCGCGGCGCCGACACCGTCAACGACAGGTACGACATCTCCTCCGACGACCGGTACGACATCGCCTCCGACGACAGCGACATCTAGCCCGCCACATGTCGTCTTCTCTGACCATGTGGCCCAGTGGAACGTCTTGTGTAGTGCCGACCACTATGGAGCGAATGACCCGATCGTTTTCCCGGGCCAACCGGGCATGTCCCACATGCATACGTTCTACGGCAACACATCAACGGATGCCTTCAGCACCGTCTCCAGCCTGTCGGCGGCGAGTCCGTCGAGTTGCGGGCGCGGCATGGGGACGAGCGATCTTTCGGCATACTGGGTGCCGTCGCTGATGAAGAAGAACGCGGATGGAACGAGCTCGGTGGTCAAGACCGAGCAAACGAATACGGTCTACTACCGTCGAGCCGGCGGTGGAATGGGCCCCGGCGTCCAGCCATTTCCGACTGGCCTGCGCATGATTGCCGGCAATGCCAAGGCAACATCGGATCAATCTCTGTCTATCGTTCAGTGGGACTGTGGCGGTGGTGGTTTGGAAAGCCCCCACATGTACGCCTGCCAGGGTGGCCCCTCGTCACCGATCCACGCTTCCCTCGTATTTCCTAGCTGCTGGGACGGCGTGCACCTCGACAGTGCAGACCACAAGTCGCACATGGCCTATGCCGCTGCAAACGGCACCTGCCCAGCCGACCATCCCGTGTCGCTGCCCGAGGTAACCTTCGAGGTCGATTTCCCTGGCATCGCCGGGGGTCCTGACTATTACCTGGCGAGCGGTGGCATCTATTCCCTCCACGGCGACTTCATAGCCGACTGGGACAACCAGGTGCAGAACGCTCTCGTGGCCTCGTGCCTGAACGTCCCGCATGAGTGTGGCGACATGAACCGCGACGGCAACACGTTGTTCAGGCCGCAGCTATGACCCAGAGCCGATAACGATCAACCTGAACGACTTCCCGGCTACGTCGCCCTATGACAACCAAAACCTGCAGGGCCCGGTGACATCAACGACAGCGCCGATGTCAATGCCAATGTCAATGTCAATGTCAATGTCTTAGCTTGGATATTGCACCAACGATTTGATCTTGTAACGGAGTGCGCCAGCGGCAGGGGCGTCTGCTCGGAGATCTGCAGCTCCCGGCGCACATAGGTGACCTCGTGTGGGCAACCACGAGAGGAGGCGCCCGCACCCATGACTGGCAAGCACCGCCTTCCCGACATGCTCCACCCGCACCGGCTCCGGCGCTCGGTCGTCGTGCTCATCGCGCTAGGCGCTGCGGTGGTCACCCTGGGCGGCAGCGGCGGTACCCTCCTCCAGGCGACCACCACCGGTACGATCACCCGCCACGGGGGCCCGACCACGTTCCAATCGGGCTCGGCGTCGAGCGCCTCGACGGCCGCGCCATCCGGCCTCCGTCCCGGCGACGTGGTCATCAGCTATCTCGAGACCGCCTCCACGTCCCAGGTGCTCTGCCCGACCTCCACGAAGCTGCTCGACCAGGTACACGGCTGGGTCCGGCTGGCCGCGTGCCTCAGCCGGGCGGGAAGCACGCCGCCGGCATCGTTCGCCGCTTCGCTCGCGCCGGCCGGACCGGTGGCGATGGTTACGCTCGCATTCAGCGGGGTCGATCTTCAGACCCCGGTCGACGCGCAGTCGTCCTCGGCAGCTGGTAGCTCTTCCCCGGTGCGCACCAACGTGGCCAGCGAGGTGCTCGTGCTCGGTGAGGGATCGAACGCGACCGCGGCGACCGCGACCGCTCCCACCGGGACCACGCTGCTGCGCAGCCTCAACAACGGCGCGAGCGCGCAGGTGGCGGTAGCGGTCATGGGTACCGGCGCGCCGGGAATGGTCAGCGGCCGGCATTGGACCGTCTCGCCCACCGGCGGCACGGTGGCCGCGGCCACCATCGCGCTCCGTCCCGCCCCGCGCACCACAACGCCACCACCCACAGCCACCGCGACCGCCACGGCCACCGCGACTGGCACACCCACACCCACCCGCACGTCGCTGACCGCGGTGCCGACAACTAGGCCGACCGCCACCACCGCGACCCACCCCGCGACCCACCCCGGCACCCACGTCGACCCCCGCACCTACGGCCACGCCGAGACCGAACAGCTGCACCAGCCCAGTGTTCGTCACCTCGGATCCGAACGGCGGGTGGAGCACAAACGGCTACTACGTGCACAACAACATGTGGAACGTCTCCGGCTACACCGTTCACGAGACGCTCTCCGCCTGCGCATACAGCAACTGGTACGTCAGCGCGACCATGGACAACGCGAAGGGCAATGGCGCGGTGAAGACGTACCCGAACGTGCACAAGGACTACAACGAGCCCGCGATCAGCTCCCTCTCCAGTATGACGAGCAGCTTCTCGGAGACGAGCCCACACGTGGGCATCTACGAGGCCGCCTACGACATCTGGCTCAACGGCGTAGCGGGCAACGGCTCCACCGAGGTGATGATCTGGAACGACAACTACCACCAGGCTCCGGCCGGATCGATGCAGGCGACGGTGACCTTCGGTGGGCGGTCCTACACAGCGTGGCGGACCGGAACGTACATCGCCTTCGTTGCCGACAGCACCTTCACCTCGGGAACCGTCGACCTGCTCGCGATGTTCCGGTGGATGATGTCCAAGGGCTGGCTGGCCTCCAACTCGACGGTCGGCCAAATTGACTACGGCTTCGAGCTGGTCTCGACCAACGGCGCACCCGCCACCTTCATCGTGAACAACTTCTCAATTACGAGCAGCTAACCGGTGAAGCCCATCTGTCAGATTTTCGGCTCTGTCGCTGATCTTGTTGCGATCACGTGGTGAGGAGGACTCGTTTGCGGAGTAGGTCGAGGCTTGCTCTGCCATACATCTGTCGTTTGATCATTTTGATGCGGTTGACGCGGCCTTCGGTCGGGCCATTGCTGTAGGGCGGGCTCAGGCCGGCGATCACGGCGGCCGCGTCCTTGTCCAGGCCTCGGGTGAAGGCGTGCAGGTTAGGAAGATCGGTAGCGCGCGCCGCTGTGATCCATTCCTGGAGACGCTTGTCGTTGCCGGCGCGGGCGTTGAGCAGCTCGGCGAAACCGCGGACCGCGTCTGCCAGATCAATCATTTCCGGGCAGGCGGTGGTCAACTCGTCACGCAACTGCTGTTGGGCGACGAGCAGATGCTCGGGACGGGTGAGGATCAGCCCGGTCAGCCCGCGCGGGGAGATTGGTGGCCGGTCGCCGTCGACCCGGCCCTGGTTGATGTAGCGCACCAGCAGGTTCGCGCTGCCCGCGTACCCAGTGCCTTGATCTCGGCGAGCAACGTGGTCACCGCGACAGCGGGGTCAGCGGCCCGCCGCTGACGCAGGTGGTCGCGGTGGGTCCACCAGGTGGCGGTAGGCCGGTGCCCGCACCAGGCGTTCGGGCTGGGCGATGCGCGCATACCGTTTGACGGTGTTCAGCGACAGGTTCAACCGCCGGGCGCACTCGCCTAACCCGACGCCGTGATCGAGTAAGTCGTGGACATGACGCCAGCGTTCGCGGGTCGTGGCAGCGTGCCGACCTTCCCGTGGCGCCCGGCTGGCTTTGGCCCAGCAGCCACTGTGGGTGGCGACCTCCTTGAGCACCGCCTGGCTCAAGCCGTGCCACAGATGCCACCGGTCACTGACCTGCCTCGCGTGCGGAGCGCCCTGCGTGATGGCCTCGGCGTAAGCGGCCGAGCCGTCCCGGCACACGACACGGACGCCGGGATGAGCGCGCAGCCACGCCGCTGTCGAGCCCACCCGACGGTCAGCCAACACGTCGATCGGGCGACCGGCGGTCATGTCGATCACCACGGTGGCGTACCGCAGGCGCTTGCGCAGCGCGAAATCGTCAACACCCACGACCGCAGTCTGACCACAGGGTGGGTCCGGATGAGCACGCACGAGCCGCAAGAGGGTGTCCCGGCCGCAGCCCATGCCCAGCGCTGCAGCCAGTCGAGCTCCGGCCCGGCCAGCCAGCGCCAGTCCGATTCTTGTCAACTGCTCGCTCAGCGATTGGGTGCGGCGAGAAAACGGTGCGGTGAGCCCGGGGATCTGCTCGACGAACGTCACCACCGAGCAGTCGGGCCGTCCGCAACGAAACCTGCGGACACCGACGTCGAGTCGAACGCGGCGGCCGTCGACGGGAAGATCAGCAAGCCTGCGCCGATACCCGCCATGCGTGCGCGCCGACACGGCGCCGCAACCCGAACACACTGCCGACGGTTTCGTCGAACTCACCGCGAGCACGACAACATCGCCATCAAGATCGACCGATTCCAGCCGAGTCGAGGCCAAATGCGGGAACAGCACGTCAATCCACTGGTGAGCGCACAGGCGGCAGGCCTACCAGCAACCGTCGGCCACCTCGCCGAACGACACACCAACCCCACCAACCACACCTGCAACAAGATCAGCGACAGAGCCAGATTTTCTGTGTAAGGGCCATCGGCTAGTTGATTCCTAGTGTCAATAATTATCTGGCTTCCAGTGAGGCTGCGCCTCGGACCGCCGAGCGTGTGGTTCAGCCGGTTCATGGTGTGCCGCGCCTGGGCACAACAACATGGCCGCGCCCTGCGCTGGCGACACGCTTCACCTGGCTGGTCGCCCAGCCCATGTTGTCGAGGCCGCCCTCACTGCGCTGAAATCCCGACCCCGGAAGGCCGGGCCGGTCGCCCTACGCGACATGGATGCGTTATGCATCAAGGGGTGGAGCAAGATGCGGCCCTGTCGCGAGCCTGCTCTCCATGCCGCCGAACGTCAACGAAAACTCAAGATCAACGTCAAAGTTTGGAACACCAAGGGTCGCTAGGCTGGGCATGTGCCGAATCCGGTCCTGACTGATCTGGTCCTGTCTGATGAGGAGCGGTCGCAGTTGCAGGCGTGGGCGGGTTCATTGGCGCCGGGCAGGCCGAGTTCGACCGGATCATGCGTGCGTTCCTGCACCTGACCGCGTTGGTCGCCCTCGGCTCATATGCCAGTCACGTCGACATCGCCCGCGGGTTCGTCGTGGTCGCACTTCCGCTTGCGCTCGTCATCGACATGGTCGGCCGGTACGCCGCGCGCAAGTACCTGCACCGCCAACGGGTACGCGGCCGGGCGATGACCTCGATGCTGCTCGTGGGCGACGGCCGCTCGATTGCGGAATTCGCCTGGATGCTGCGCCGGGACCGGCATGCCGGCATGAGCGTCGTCGGCGGATGCGTTCCCGGCGAACTCGTACACGACCCGGAAACCCAGCAGCGCCTCGCGGACGCCAATGTCACGCTGCTCGGTGACATCGACTCCATAACAAGTGCGGTCCGGGTGAGTCGCGCCGACAGTGTGGCCATCGTGTCCTCGGCCGCGGTCGGTCCGGACCGGCTCCGGTGGATCTCCTGGCAACTCGAGGGAACCTCGACCGACCTGGTGGTGTCGCCGGGCCTGACCGAGATCGCCGGCCCGCGCCTGCACATCCGGCCGGTGGCCGGCCTGCCCCTGCTGCACGTCGAGGAACCGGAATTCACCGGGTTCCGCCGATTCGTCAAGACCACCTTCGATTTCACCGGCGCAGCGTGATGCTGCTGTTCCTCGCGCCGGTCGCGTTGGCCGTCGCGCTCGCCGTGCGGTTGACCAGTCGCGGGCCGGTCTTCTTCTGCCAGGATCGGGTGGGCAGCGGCGGGCGCACGTTTCGCATGGTCAAGTTCCGGTCGATGTACGTCGACGCCGAGAAGCGGCGGGCCGCGCTCGAACGGCGCAATGTCAACTCCGACGGGCTCTTGTTCAAGATCCCGGACGATCCGCGGATCACCCCGGTCGGCCGGTTCATCCGCAAGTACTCACTCGACGAGATCCCGCAGTTGATCAACGTCCTCAGCGGCAAGATGTCGCTGGTCGGGCCGCGGCCGAATCTCCCGTCCGAGGTTGCCCGTTACGGCGATGACATGCGGCGGCGGCTGCTCGTGAAGCCCGGCATCACCGGGTTGTGGCAGATCAGCGGGCGAAACGATCTGACCTGGCTCGAGACGGTCCAACTCGATCTGCGCTATGTCGAGAACTGGACGCTGGGCTACGACCTGATGATCCTGTGGAAGACGCCGTCCGCCGTGGCCCGAGCGGCCGGCGCGTACTAGATGGTGGGCCCACTGCGCGCATCGGCCGGCCGGCGGTCACGGACCGTCGGCCTGGCCGTGCCCGCATGTATCGCAGTCCAGATCGGCCGGTCGGTGCTCGTCACGAGAGACGACGGCGCCGCACCGGCACACCCAGCCGGCCGGGCGGGCGGGATTGCCGAGCACCAGTTGATGCGCGGCCACGTCGCGGGTGACCACCGCGCCCGCGGCCACCAGGCTGTGCTCGCAGAGTTCGACGCCGCACAAGACCGTGGCGTTGGCGCCCACGGATGCGCCGCGTCGCACGAATGTCGGCGTGAGCTGCCAGTCGCCCGTGGCCCGCGGGTTGAGGTCGTTGGTGAATACCGCGGCCGGACCCACGAACGCCTCGTCCTCGATGTGCACTCCGGCATAGACCGACACATTGTTCTGGATCTTCACCCGGTCACCGATCTGCACGCCGGCATCGACGAACACATTCGCGCCGACCTGGGCGTCTTCGCCGATCACGGCGCCTGTCCGGACATGCGTCCGGCGCCACACGCGCGTTCGCGCGCCGATGGTGGCACCGGGCTCGACCTCCGCCGTCTGATGGACGAACGCCGTCTGATGGACGGACGCCGTTTCGTGGACGTGCGCCGTCGGGTCGCCGGCACCGTCGTCCGGCTTGGCCGCGCCAATCGTCATCTGCCGTCCTTCACCGAACGGCCCGCCGCTCTGATCCGGCGGTCGGGCATACCTCGTACAACGGTTGCAACGCGTCACCACGTTGCAGCGCACGTTACCGCTGCGACGCGAACACCCGTCTGCGCCGCAATGTAGGACCGCGGCCGGAAACGCGCCGCGCTTTTGTGGGGGGATTACCAAAATGCACGCGAATTCTGCTGGCTCACTCGTCTGCTCTTATCCGTCGTCGAAAATTGCTCGGCGGCATTTATTCGCCCTGGCCGGGCTATTACTTTGCGTTGTATTTGTGGTGGTCGTGACCGGTAAGGGAACGGCGTCCGCGGCTGGTTCTTCCTGCGGACCGACTATCAATCCGATTGCCTGCGAGAACTCGCAGACTTCGGGCGTTACCCCGGAAAACGTGTGGGATATCAACGGATCGGGCGACGCGTCGATTCAGGGATTCAGCACCGACATAAGCGTCAACGCGGGCAACACAATAAATTTCAAGATCAAGACACCGGCGTCCCGCTACACGATCGACATCTACCGCCTCGGCTACTACGGCGGTAATGGCGCACGGCGTCAGGCGCCGACGATCAATGTGACGAACGCGGCGACGCACCAGCCGGCCTGCCTGACGGATCCGTCGACGTCGCTGGTCGACTGCGGCGACTGGGCGGTCTCGGCATCCTGGGCCGTGCCGTCCACCGCCGTTTCGGGCGTCTACATCGCGAAACTGACGCGCACCGATACCCAGCGGCGCCAGCCAGATTACGTTCGTCGTCCGCAATGACTCGAGTACGTCGGACATCGTCTACCAGACGTCGGACGAGACGTGGGAGGCGTACAACCGCTACGGCGACTTCGACTTCTACACCGGCTCGCTCACCGACGAG
>CAVPYQ010000017.1:0-82787 GCA_963709985.1 uncultured Actinomycetota bacterium | reverse complement strand
TGGCGGGCCATGGCCATGCGCATTTCGCTGTCGGTGTCGGTGATGAGGTCGCCGGATACGTCGACGACGACTTGGTGAATCGTTCCGGTGAAGCGGAACGGTGATGGGTAGTCGGGCGTGACGGGTGAGCCGGGGTTGGCGCCGCAGGTTAGTGCTCCCGGGTTGAGGACGAACGGCGTGGTTACCGGTGTCTCGGCGTCGGCGACGAGTGTGCCGTCGAGGTAGAGCTGTAGCCGGCCGGGGGCGCCGCGTCCGTGTGGCATGTCCGGCTTGCCGGTCGGCTCGAATTCGAAGCGCAGTTCGTGTTCGCCGCTCGGCAGCGGGTCCGGTGCGGTGACTCGGTGCAGGCTGCGGCCGACGTAGTTGTGCACGTAGTGCAGCTTGTTGTCCTTGATGAACAGGGAGTATCCGCCGGCGGCGGTGCCCTGACACAGCAGGACGCCTTCGGCGCCGTCCTCGGGGATCTCGACGGTGGCGGTGATGCTGTGCGGCCGGTTGAGGACGCGGGGGCCCGCGAAGAACGGCACGGACTGGGTGTTGGGGATGTAGGTGTAGCGGTCGCGCGGCGGGGCGGCCGCGGGCTTCTCGGCGATCATGCGGGCCAGGCCGCTGCCGTCGATGGGCAAGACCCCGTACCTGCCGGCCTCGGCATACCAGGTCGCGATGAGTTCGATGAGCTTGTCGCGGTTGTCGCCGGCGACGTCGTGGTTCTCCGCGAAGTCCTGCTCGAGGTGGTAAAGCTCCCACTTCCCGCCGTCGAGTTCGGACAGCGTCTGGGCGGAGATGGGCTGCCCGAAGCCAACTCCGGCCTCGGTGAACGAGGGCCCGGGCCACGGACAGACCGCGCGCCATCCGTCGTGATAGATCGCCCGGTGGCCGAGCATTTCGAAGTACTGGGTGTGGTGTCGGCTCGCCGATGTTGGGGCGTCGAAGGTGTGCGCGAAGCTCACGCCCTGGATCGGGGACTGGGTGACGCCGCGGATGGTGGTGGGCGGATCGACGCCCAGGACGTCGAGCAGGGTGGGCACCATGTCGATGATGTGCGCGTACTGCGTGCGCACCTCGCCGCGAGCTTTGATCCCGGTCGGCCAGTGGACGATGAACGGGTCGGAGGCACCGCCGCGGTAGGTTTCGCGCTTCCAGCGCCGGAACGGTGTGTTGCCGGCCCAGGTCCAGCCCCACGGGTAGTGGTTGAAGTGCTTGGGGCCGCCGATCTCGTCGATCAGCGCGAGGCTGTCTTCCAGGGGTTCCTGCGCGTTGTTGAAGAACTGCGCCTCGTTGGTGGTGCCGGTCGGGCCGCCTTCGGCGCTCGCGCCGTTATCGGAGATCACCATCACGATCGTGTTGTCGAGCTGTCCCTGCGCGCGCAGGAAGTTGAGTAGCCGCCCGAGGTGATGGTCGGTGTGGCTGAGGAAGCCCGCGAACACCTCCATCATCCGGCTGTACAGCTTGCGCGCGGGCTCGGGCAGTGAGCCCCAGTCGGGCACGTCCGGGTCGTGGCGGGACAGTTCGGCATCGGCCGGCACGATTCCCAGTTCCTTCTGCCGGGCGAATGTCTGCTCGCGGTAGGCGTCCCAGCCTTCGTCGAACTTGCCTGCGTACCTGTCCGCCCACTCCTTCGGGGCGTGGTGCGGGGCATGGGTAGCTCCGAAGCACAGGTGTAGATAGAAGGGCTTGTCCGGGTCGATCTGCTTGCAGTCCGCGATGAACTCGATCGACTTGTCCACCAGGTCCTCGGACAGGTGGTAGCCCTCCTCCGGCGTCGCGGGTGGCTCGACCTGGTGGTTGTCATAGACCAGGTCGGGATACCACTGGCTGGTGTCGCCGCCGAGGAATCCGTAGAAGCGCTCGAATCCCCGCGCGAGTGGCCAGCGATCGTAGGGCCCGACTGCGGTCTCGTGATTGCTCGGCGTCAGGTGCCACTTCCCGACCATGAAGGTGTTGTATCCGTGGCCGAGCAGCATTTCCGACAGCATCCCGTTCTCGAACGGAATGACCCCGTTGTATCCGGGGTAGCCCGACGACAGTTCGGTGATGGCGGCCATGGCGTTGCTGTGGTGGTTGCGGCCGGTCAGGATGCACGAGCGGCTCGGCGAACACAACGCGGTCGTGTGCATGTTGTTATAGCGCAGCCCGTTCTCGGCAAGGGCATCGAAGGTCGGCGTCTCGATCGGGCTGCCGTAACAACCCAACTGCCCGAATCCGGTGTCATCCAAGACGACCACCAGCACGTTCGGTGTGCCCGGCGCGGGCCGCGCTGACACCGGCCACGCCGGCGACGACACGTCCGTGGTCCGTCCGATAACTCCTGGAAAAGCGGCCCCTGGCTCGTACTCGGACAGCACCATGACAACCCCCAACGTCGAATCAGCCCAGTGCACGCCCACGGTCGCCACCCCACCTCACCCACGCGGGATGACCGAGGCCCGGGACATCAGGCCAGCATTCCTAGCGCCCGAGTGAGAGCGGGTTCGCCCGGTAGCTGTCGCGAAGCTTGACGCCTTGGCCGGAGGCCGCCTGCCGGCGCGGCACGACATCCAGTCGCTGTTCCTGGCCGCCGTCATCCCGGTCAGGTGACGACCTCCGGCATCAGCGCACGCGATCGTGGACCCGCAGGCGTCAACGACCGAGCGGGTGACTCTTACGCCATCAGCGATGAAAGGGACGGGCGAACGTATTGATCTACCGACTGTTCCTAACATGCGCGACATTGGCGGCTACGCAACGGCGGACGGGGTCACGTTCGAACCGGCCAGTTGTACCGGTCGGTCGAGCTCAATCACCTCGCTGGTGCTGACCTCGAGCGGTTCGCTGAGTTGCGCATCCGGACCGTGTTCGACATGCGGACAGCCGCCGAGCGCGCGGCCGCGCCCGATGTCGTGCCCGCGGGCACCGAGCTGATCATCTGCGACGTATTGAAGGACCGTACGGGCGCCGCGCCGGCGCAGATTCTCAAAGCGCTCTCCGATCCCGCGCTAGCCCAGCAGATGCTCGGTGATGGCAAGGCGGTGACCCTGTTCGAGGGCGCGTACCGACAGATCGTCAGCCTGCCCAGCGCGCTGCAGGCGTACCGCGATTTCTTCACCAAGATCGCGCAGCCCGAGCACCGCCCGGCACTGTTCCACTGCACGACGGGCAAGGACCGCACCGGCTGGGCGGCCGCGGCAACGCTGCTCCTGCTCGGCGTCGCCGAGCAAGACGTGCTCCACGACTACGAACTCACCAACCGCGACCTGCTGCCGGCCATGAAACCGATGTTCGAACACTTCCGCGCCGCCGGAGGAGACCCGCACCTACTCGAACCCATGCTCGGCGTGGACCCCGACTACCTACGGTCAGCCTTTGACGAGATGCGACAGAAATTCGGCTCGATCGAGGGCTACTTCAGCGACGGCCTCGGAATCGACGCACACGGACAGCTCGCATTGCGCGAGGCACTGCGGCAGCCATAGATCGCGGACCGTGCGACGCTCACCCGCCACGACGAGAGCCTGAATCCCCAGCGGCAAACCGAACAACCAGACCTCGGCTCGCGCCCGCAGCGCGATGAATTGAGGATGTTGCTGCGCGCGACTTGCGTCGCATAAGTGACGCGGTTCTCGCCCGCTCGTCATGTCGTCTCTGAACCGACTGCAGGTGTCGTACAGCGCCAGATCTGTGAGCCGCGCCAAACCCGCCGCGAGGTCGACGGCTGTCCCGTGGTCATCCTTGCCGGTCTCGACGTACTTCGGCGGCCCAGGACGCATCCAACTGACGAGGCTGGCGGTCTCATTGCCGATGCTGCCTGGCCTCCCGGTGAATGGAGGCCCGCTGACCGATCAACATCGCCCGCTGGCAGCACGCGCTGGGACGCCAACCTGGTCGTATTCGCAACGTTGCCGGTCGCCGACGTCCAGCAGCAATCCAGTTGCGAGAAACCCTAAACCCCGCGAGTCCCCTCGACTGCGTCGCGTCCGCCGTATGCGACAAGGCCGTAGACGACGAGGACACCGATCGCGATGTAGGTCAGCGACCAGATCGGGTAGTAGGGCATCCACCAGATGGAACTGATAGCCAGGATGCCGCCGGCGATGATGCCGATCCAACGGCTGAATTGGGAGCCCACGATGACGCCGAAAGAACTACCGAGCAGGATGATCGCGACAATGAGATACACCCAGCCGTAGGTCTTGAGGCTGTGCCCGAAGATTGCCGCTTCGAGGTCGCTCGGCACGGCCCCGTGGTAGCGCCACGCCCATAGCGCGTCGAAGAATCGCATGATCCCGGCGATGCCCAGCACCGTTCCCGCGAAGAACCGCCAGCCGCTACCCGTTTGCTCCATGACACGTTCCCTTCCTCAGATTTCGCCTACCGGAGGTGGAGCCCTTTCTCGTCGACGAGAAGGATTTGAAAGACACGCGCTTGGGCCTAGGCGGAACTGTCGGCAGCGTTGGCTTCCTCAAGATCCTCATCGGTGACGGTGTGCGATTCGGCGGCTCCACCAACTTCGGTCAGTTTGGCTTTTACGGCGTCCGCTTCGCTGACGGGCGCCAAAACGCCGACCGCGGCCTTGCCGGCGCCCAGCTCGGCACCGAGGCGTTCACGGTCTGCCTTGTCCAGGCCAAGCCCCTTGTGGTGAAGCGCGCCTAATCCGCCACCGCCGATGATTCCTACGCCGAGGCCGACCGGCGTAAGTAGGGCCAGCGCCAAGCCGATGCCCGCACCCTTGCCGACGCTGCGCTTGCCCACCTTCTCAGCCTTGACCTCGCCCTTCTCGTTCAGGACGAGCACTCCGATCGCGTCGTGCTTAGCCAGCCCGGACTGCTTCACCGTTTCCGCTGCGGCGTCCGCGGCAGCCTCGTCCTGGAAAATCGCCAGCACAACGATCTTGTTTGCCATGAGGATCCCTCGGATCTGATCGGCCACGTGCGGCGGCGACGACGGGGCGGTCTCCTCGGCGGGGGGACCCCGCTGATGGTGATCTCACCTCCCCGTGACCTGGACTCGCCGGCGCCGTGCGCTCAGGCACGCTGGTACGTGAACGGACCAGACAACCCTGGCCCGACCGGGGCCCGAATGCATCGCCCATCGCGGATGACCCCGATCCGACCCGCTTGACCACGACAGCGCGACTACACGGCCGTCGTCGCCCGGCCGATCACCTGACCGCGGACACAACCGCCGAGCATCACCCACCACGGACGAGCCAACCAACGCCGTCGATCTCGGCCGCACTCGCGGTGCTTGATCATCCCGGGCCTAATCCGGACGGAAATGTCATCACCACGCCGGCCGGGCCGTAGAGCACGGGCCGCGACATCGAACCCGGCAGGCGGTGTTCCGGTTCGGTGGGCCGGCGGGCATCGATCGATCGCCATGCGGCGGTCCCTGGTCAGGCCCGCAATGCCTGCGAGATGTAGCCGGCGTAGGGCAGCGGCCGCTTAGCTGCGCTCCGCTCGGGGCGAGACCATGGGCGCGTTCCTGCCAGGGTCAGCTCCGCCGTCGCCTCGAGTGTGCGGCTCACGGTGGGGCGAAGAATGCCAGCACGAATGCGACTGCGGCCAACGTCACCGTGCCTGCGGTCATCAGCCAGAGGACTCTTCGCCTCGCTGGCGCGTGGTCCTCCCGATCCTGACCCGACATGGCGAGGGCTACCAGGGCGACCGCCCAAACGATCGCCGCGGCGGCGACGAGGACCAGGGCGAGGAGCTGTCCCCCGCTGCTGAGGGGCCACACGTTGCGTATAAGCACACCGATGCATACGACAGCGGCCAACCCCGAGCGGTACCACGCCAGCACCGTGCGCTCGTGGGCTAGTCCCTCGCCCGTCGGCTTCCGGACGTCGGTCACCGGGTCTCACCCATGGCCGAAGGCTGCGACCACAACCGCGAGCACGCCGACGGCAGCAATCCCCGCAGCTAAGATCAACGGCATTGTCTGCCGCGGCAGAGGCTCGCCTCGGCGCATGGCCCGCTCGTTGGCTCGCCAACTTCGGAAACTCTGCACTGCCACGACGGCGCCGAGCGCGATCAGAGGCAGGCCCAATAGGCGTCGGCCCCATTCCAGCTGCAGACTCGGCAGTAGCTGGGTAGCGGCAACTCCGGTCGCGATAAGTGCCAGCGCCGTGCGGTTCCAGGCCAGGAAGGTCCGCTCGTTAGCGTAGGTGAAGCGAACGTCGGGCTCCTTGTCCGGCGACGTCTCCGGCACTTCCGTCATCGAAGCGCACCGTGCATGCCCGCCGCTGATTTCGGCGGGCGTCGATCGCTGCCCGACCGCAGGTCACACGACACCGTTCAACACCACCGACACCCACCAGGCACGACGATTTGCCGAAGTTCGCACTGCCTCCTGGCCGCCGTTACGAGTCCGGGCCGCCCGTCGTATTTCCAGCTAGGCGTCGCACACGGCAGCGCCGGCCCTTGGCCGCAGACGATCCCGCTTGTGCCATGCATCCAAATCTGACTCCTTATGCGCCGTCAAGTTCTCCGGATCGGCGGACACGATGACCGGCGAGCTGCGACTGTCGGCGCGCCTGGTGCGCCATGTCGGGCCCGGCTTGCCGAGCTGATTGCGACGCAGCGTGTGACCAAGCCTGCAGTTACTCGGCTATCGGGCGTCGGCGTCACAAATCGCAGGGCCGTTGCTCGGTGAGGGCGTGCCGTCATGGATGGTTGCCGCGGCGTCGACGCAGAGCCGCTTGCGGAACCACAGAGCCGCAGTGCCGACCGGATAGTCGTCGACGCGACCGACGAGTTCGTAGCCGCGCCGTTCGTAGAAGCCCGGTGCCTGGAGCTCGTAGGTGAACAGCACGACCTGCCGACAGCCCCGCGCCAACGCGGCGGCCTCTGCGGCGGCGAGCAGCCGACTGCCAAGGCCCTGGCCGCGGAGGCTCGGCTCCACCCACAGGCTCTCCAGCTCGCAGCAGCCTCCCCAGGTCCAGCCGTAGATGCCGGCCCGGACCGTGCCGCCATCACGTGCGAGGACCGCGATCTCGACGTCGGCGCCATGTCCTGTCGCGGCGACCGTCTCGCGACGAACCCGGGCCTCGAGCATGGCTGCAACCAGCGGGTCCGGGCTGTCCTCGACGCAGAGATCCATTGGCACAACCTCAGGCTCAGTCCGCGACGATGAGCTGCTCCATGACCGCCATGTCGTCGAAGTAGGAGCGAAACGCGCGGATCTTGTCGCCCCGGAATTCGGCGAAGGTCGCACCTCCTACGTGGACGTGGCGCCCGGTGGCCTCGACCGTGACCTCGTCGTCAACCGTGAGGGGCCCGGTGTGGTCGGCATCGAGGCGCCATTCGGCGATCACCTTGTTTCCCCCTACGTTGAGGCTGCGGATCGCCAGCTTGACGTTCGACAGTGCCTCGCCTCGGGCTTCCAATGCGTCGGACAGCTCGGCGAGCGACGACACATTCAGCGCGGGCGACCAGGCGAGTACGTCGTCGGTGAACAGGGTGCTTGGGTCTTCGTTGCCCACGCCGACCGTGGTCTCGAGCGCGCGAACGAACACACTGGGACGGGATTCAGACATGATGCTCCTTGGTCTCTCGACGCTGGACCGCAGGCCATAAGCAGCCGTCAGGCGAGCAGCTTCGCCTTGGCCGAGGCGAACTCCTCGTCCGTCAGCGCACCCGACGTGTGCAGGTCAGCGAGCTTCTGGATCTGGTCGAGGTCAGCGGCGTCCGGGCCAGCGTCCGCGGGGGGCGCCGGTGCATACTCCGTGGCCTGGTCCGCATCCTGAGCCTGGTCCGCATCCTGAGCCTGGTCCGCTTCCTCCGCTCGCCGCCCGTGCTTCTTGCCCTCGTGGTAGGCGACGGCCCCGGCCGCCGCTCCTCCGACGATGAGTCGACGCCGCATGCGGCGACGCATGATCCCCATGGAACCCCCTAGTCGTTCTCAATGCGGCCGACTTAGGACGGCCGCATCGCCGACACACCTGTCGGACACCTGCAACATACGAAGGTGTTCAGCCCTGGTCATCCCCCAGGCGGGGTGACCGATTCATTGGCGGAAACCGGGCTCGCTGAGCAAGATCTGACGGTTGGGCGTTTATCGGTCGTCGCGATAGCGCGCCATGCGGATTCGCCCGGACAAACGTCCCCGAACTTCCGCGGCGGAAGTTGGCCACCGTCGCGGGTCGTCCGTAGCGGGTGATGACGCCTCGCGCTCCTGGGCCGATCGTTGTGACGGTCATAGACGTGTTCGTCACCTAGGGGATCCCGGGCTGCTCACCGGTGTCGAGGTAGGCGCCGACCGCGGTGAAGAACCGCGCCCAGAGCGGCACGATCCGCATCGTCGGCGGTTCCCTGGAATGCCAGCGGCGAGCGCGAGCTGATCTTGACAAGCGAGAGCAGGGCCCCGGCGACCAGTGCGGCCAGCACGGACAGGGTGGGCAGCACCCACAGCGAGCCGCGAACATACTCCGATAGTTCATCGCGACGGATCATGTCCAGCCCCCGCACGTTGATGCTTCCCGCACGCCGGCCCAGCGGGGTCAGTCTCCACCAAACGAGAGGCCAACGCTAAGCACAGCCCGGCACGGGCCCGATCCACCGACTGGAGGCCGGGACGCCGAATTTGCGCAAGCCGACGGGCGACCCGCATCAGCCCTGCCTATGGGGCGAGCGTCGACTACGGAGTGCGAGAAGCAGCCCTGTGGGTAGAACCCGAGGGAGTGTTTGTTCGGGTCCGGCCCTCACCACGCCGTCGGCGCCTCATGTGCGGAGCGTCCAGGGCCGACGGCGAAACGTTATCGATTTGTTTCTGCGGCCGACCCCCAACCGCGCCCGATCGAGGTCCACTGGTAGGGGGGCCGGATGCCTCCCGGGCAGGGGAACGCGCATGGGCAGGGGTGCGGTTCGCTCGGCACGCGGATCACCGCGCGCCCATCGGCGGCTGACCTGGGCGATGATCGCCAGCGTGCTCATCTTGGCTGCCGCGTGCGCCAGCGCTCAGCGGGGCGCAGGACCGGCGAGCGGAACCAACGAATCGCCACCGTCCGGGTCGGCCACACACCCAGGCGCGGCGACACCGAGCGCCGGCTCCGCAGCGTGCCCTCGGTCAGCCTGCCGAGCACGGCAGACCGTCAACTTGCCTCACAACTACACCGTGACGTTGTGGCTCGGCACCGACCGGACCGACTATCACAGCCGGCCGGTCGTCGAACTACGCGATCACCAGGTGTCAGTGCACTGGTGGACCTCGCCGCAAGGCGACGGTTGGAACGGCGCACTCGCATGTTTGACGAGTGGGACCGAGCCGAACTGCGTCCTGGTCGACAGTCTCGGCATGCACGCGAGCGTCGCGGAAATGGTGATCCTGCGTCGAGGCCGGCTCGTCCATCCCGCCGCAGCCCAGGCGATCACCAACACCGCGGGTACGCGGGCGGCAGACCTCAACAACGACGGGTACCTCGACGTCATCGCAAGCACGAACGACTACCAACCCAACTACGCCCAGGGCCACAACTACTGGCAGACGTTCCGGTACAGCGACGGGCGATTCCTGGTGACCGGCTGCGCACCCCAGCCGAGGGGCGCAGCCCCACCCAAACATCTGCTCACCGGCACCTGCCCCGCCGTGTAGGCGGCAACGGCACCGCCTGACAGTCCGCCGAGGCCTGCACGCAAGGGCCGCGCAGGTTCGGCCCATTCGGTACCGGACCGCGGAGCGCTTCGGCGGGAGCACTCAGGTGGACGAGTGAGAGAGAGCAGCATTGCACCGCAACTGCGAGCAAGCGGGAAGGGTCCGGACGGCGGGACGGCCGGCGCAAACGTACGCGATAAGGGCGGGTTCGAGGTGGCCGTCGCGCGCCTGGGTGTGCCTGAGATGGCCCGACAGGAGGAGGTCGACCCGCCCGGAGCGCGGCAGTCGCAGCACCTCCCGCTCTCGTGCGGTCGGCGTGGTCACCGGGCCGGGGCGCGACCGGTCTGACAAACGTGGGCTGACCGAATTTGGTTTGCGCGATGAACGACTGCGCTGTCTCATGCCGATGCCGTGGGCCTGGACGCTGGTGAGTCTGCGCCACGCGGGACGTGGCCAGCGGTCGACTGCGAGAGCCGAACGCGAGCGGATGGAGTCCACCGCCGATGGATCATGGCCTGGTGTGAATAGGCCATCGGACGTTTAATGGGGCGAACGTGACCTCGGGGGTTCACGGTGAAGTTCTCGACTGCGTCGGCAGCCCGCGTCTGCAGCCGTCATGCCGGACGCACGCTGGCCGTGTGGGGATTGGTACTGGCGGGTTCGATCGCGGCCCTTGCCTTTGCCCTGACCGGATTCACCACCGAGGCCACCGCTACGAACAATCCGGAGTCCGAGCAGGCCGACCACCGATTGCGCGCGGCCTTCCCGCCCGATCCGCAACGCGCGGTCAGCGACCTTATGGTCGTGCGCTCTGCGCGCTTGACTGTCGACGACGCGGGCTTCCACAGCTTTGTCGGCGAACTCGTGCAGTCGGCCCGCGAGACCGGCGGCGTGCGCGGCGCGGCGACCTACTTCGACACCGCCGACCGATCGCTGGTCTCCGCCGACCGGCACGCGACGCTGATCCTGATCAACATCACCGATGACGGCGCCGCGGGCGACGTCATCGCCGCCGTCCGACGCGCGGACGCCGAACCAGATTTCACCGTCGCGATCACCGGCAACAAGACACGCGAACACGACTTCAACCTGCTTTCCGAACGCGATTTGCGCAACGGCGAGCTCAAATTCGGCCTGCCGGCGGCGCTGGTTATCCTGCTGCTCGTCTTTGGCACGCTCGTCGCGGGCCTCGTGCCGCTGCTGATGGCTCTTGTCGCGATCACCACGGCGCTCGGACTGGTCGCGCTGCTCACCCAACTGGTCGAGCTGTCGATCTTCACCACCAACATGCTCACCGGTATGGGGCTCGCGCTCGGCATCGACTATGCACTGTTCGTGATCTCGCGCTACCGCGAGGAACGCGGGCGCGGGCGCGCGCCGGACGACGCGATCGTCGCCGCGGGTGCGACGGCGAGCCGCGCGGTGCTGTTCAGCGGATCGGCGTTCGTGATCGCCATGTTCGGCCTGCTGCTTGTGCCGTCCTCGATCTTCCGCAGCCTGGCCGCCGGGGCGATCCTGGTCGGCGTCACCTCTCTCGCGGTCGCGCTCACGCTGCTGCCGGCGCTGCTCGGCCTGCTGCACGACCGCGTCGACGCCGTTCGCTTGCCGATCGTCGGCCGCCGGTCGGTGGAGCGCGCGAATCCGGAGGGCCGGTTCTGGGGCGCGATCATCGACCGGGTACTGCGCCGCCCTGCGCTCAGCCTCGCCCTCTCAACTGTCGCGCTCGTCGCCCTCGCGCTGCCCGCGTTCGGCCTCAACATCGGCACGTCGGGGGTCAGCACGCTGCCCAACGACTTGGCGTCGAAACAGGGCTACCTCGCACTGCAACACGACTTCACGGCACAGACGGCAGATCCGGTCCACATACTCGTCAGGAATCATTCGGGCCAGGTCGCCACGTCACTCCAGCAGTTACGCGACCAACTCGACACCGACCCACGCTTCGGGCCCGGCGAAATCCGCGTCGGCACCGGCGGTGTCGCCGATCTCGTCGTCCCCGTGCGTGGAGATCCCGCCGGCGACCGGGCCATTGCGGCCGTGCGCGACCTGCGCGACAGGCTCGTCCCGGCGGCATTCCACGGCACCCACGCCGACCCGCTCGTGGGAGGTTCGACCTCGGAAAGCGTCGACTACCTCGACAACGTCACGAGTCCGGCGCCGCTGGTGTTCGCGTTCGTCCTGGGCCTGTCATTCGTCCTGCTGACGATCGCCTTCCGCTCGATCGCGATCGCGCTCACCGCCATCGTGCTCAACCTGCTCTCCGTCGGCGCCGCCTACGGCCTGCTCGTGCTCGTCTTCCAAGACGGCGTCGGCGCGGGCGTGCTGGGCTTCCAGACCGTGGACGCGGTCGAGGCCTGGGTGCCGCTGTTCCTGTTCGCGGTCCTGTTCGGCCTCTCGATGGACTACCAGGTCTTCCTGCTCAGCCGGATCCGCGAACGCTACGACCAGGACGCCGACACGGCCGCCGCCGTCCGCTGGGGCGTGGCCTCCACCGCGCGGATCATCACCGGAGCAGCGCTCATCATCGTCGCCGTCTTCGCCGGCTTCGCAGCCGGAGACCTGGTCATGTTCCAACAGATGGGCTTTGGCATCGCCGTCGCGCTGCTCATCGATGCCACGATCATCCGCTCGGTCGTACTACCCAGCGCGATGGCGCTCCTCGGCGACCGCAACTGGTACCTACCGCGCTGGCTCACCTGGATCCCGCACCTCCAGATCGAAGGCCACCCGGAAGCCGAGGCCCAGCCGCACCCGGCGTAAAACCACGCACAACACCGCTCCTCGACCAACCGATCCACACCTTGAATCGTTCGTGGCCACGACGGTCGTCAACCAACGCAGCACGAGGCGGTCTGACGCCTCCCCCGAAGGGCGACGCCGAAGGGCCACAACCTTCATCACCTACACAGCACCGCATAAAGAAGCACCACCCACGAGGTCCGGCTCGCATTGGATACGGCGGCAATCCCCGAATCCGTAAAGACTTTGGTTAGGGGGATCTTGACTTGTTGACGTTCGGTCTGGCCTGCCCCGGCCGGTGCCTGTAGGGCTCAATAACCTCGGCCCGGCGTATCTGCGGGGTTCGGCATGATCATTAGGGTGCTGTTCTCTGCTTTGTATGCGGCCTTCCGCGTGCTACTCGATCTTTTGGTGACCCGCGGTCGTGGAGAGCCGGCGAAGGATGTCGAACTGCTCGTGCTGCGACATGAGGTGGCGGTGCTGCGCCGGCGGGTGGGCCGTCCTTGGCTAGAGCCGAAGGACCGCTTTGTGCTGGCCGGGCTGGCCCGGATGCTGCCGAGAGAACTCTTGCGGGTGAGGATCGTGACTCCGGAGACGCTGTTTCGTTGGCACCGGCGACTGGTCGCTCGGCATTGGACCTACCCGCTGAAGAGGTAGCTAGCTGGAGGTCGTCCGTGTATCGCTGCACCGATCCGTGAGTTGGTGATCCGCATCGCTGGGGAGAACCCTGCGTGGGGTCACCGCCGGATCCACGGCGAACTCGTAGGACTTGGCTTTCGGGTGGCTCCGGCGACAGTCTGGAACCTCCTGCGCCGGGCAGGGCTGGACCCGGCTCCGCGGCGCACCGGCCCGTCATGGCGGGAGTTCTGCCGTGCTCAGGCGGCGACGATGCTGGCGTGTGATTTCTTCACTGTGGACACCGTGCTGCTGCGTCGGATCTATGTGTTCTTCGTCCGTGAAGTCGGCACCCGCCGGGTCCACATCCTTGGAGTGACACGGCACCCGACGGGGGAGTGGGTCACTCAGCCGGCCCGCAACTTCATGCTCGCGGTGGGGGACTGGGCCGACGGTTTCCGGTTCTTGGTCCGCGATCGCGACACCAAGTTCACGGCTAGCTTCGATGCTGTATTCACAGATGCCGGCATCGCGGTGTTGCGTAGTCCGCCGCGTGCGCCGAAGGCCAACGGCTACGCCGAGCGGTGGGTCGGCACCATTCGCCGCGAGTGCCTGGACCGGATGCTGATCTTCGGTGAGCGGCTACTCGCGCACGTTCTGGCCGAATACGAGAACCACTACAACACGCACCGCCCGCATCGCTCGCTGGAGCAACTGCCACCCATCGGTGACCGCGGCCTCGAACGTGCCGATGGCAACCTGGCCGTCCGGCGGGTCGAGATCCTCGGTGGTCTGATCGACGAATACCGTCACGCCGCCTGAATGGACTCCCCAGCGCGGCGGTCCGACGTTATTGAGCCCCACACGCAACGCCGCCGCTTATCCCTGTTCCTTGTTGCGCTGTTGCGGGTGATCAGCTCGGATTCGGAGCGTACCGGGAGGGAGCATCCTCGGATGGGTGCCCGACGACCGCGAGCGGGCATTGGGCCTGGCTCCGCAGTCAGGCTGCGACCGGGCCAAGAACTGGCAGCGGAGAGGTCTCGCCGCGGCGTGCGCCGATCACCATCATGGCCGCGTGGTGCGATGCGTTGATCAGCGCGGAGAACGGGTCGGCTTCGGCCACCTCGCCGACGATCGAGACCTCCGGGTAGGACCGCTCGGCCATGCCGAGCACCTTGTTCAGCTCGCTCTGCGCCGCGTGCTGCAGCGCGTCGTAGCTCATCACCATCGAGTAGCCAGGCCCGGCAACAGCCCAGTCCTCGGTGCGGATCGCGCGGACGGCGCGGACCTCCGCGCCGCGGACCCGCGCCTCCTCGCAGGCGAAGCGCGCCGCCGCCAGCCCGCCAGGACTCGCTGACGCGCCGAGTAGGACCGGCCCGATGTCGTGGGTCGGGGTTCCGCTGATCGTTACCACGGGGCACCTGGCATGGGCAGCCACTCGTTCGGCTTACAGACCCGAGCACCCAGCCGCGCAGCCGACCCGTCCGGTGCGTCCCTACCACGAGCATGTCGGCACCGATGCTCAGCTCAATTAGCAGATCGGACGCATGGGCCTGGCGCACCTCGACCCGGCAGTCCACGTGCGGTGCCACCGCGGCGACGGTCATCGCCTCCCGGCTCAAGGAACTCGCCGAACGGTTCCACCTTCCGCTCGGAATGCTCCCGCCTGGGTAGGTCACCGGCATGCGCGACGACCAACCGGCCGCCGCGCCGGTCGGGCCTCACCGGCAGCGAACATAAGCGCGGCCTTGGCGACCTCTAATCGGTCGACTCCGACCACGACCACACCCGAGCTGTGCACGGGCAACCCGTTCCTCCCTACCAGCGTCCCCGGGACGCGGCGTCAGGGCTCAAGTAACGGTAGCCGCGAGACCGTGAGTCGCTGCTACCCGTCGACACGCACGGCTGTCCGGTGCGCCGGCCCCACCCACAGGTGATCACGAACGCGGGCAGAACGCAGCTGTCCACGGCGCGACCGGTGGTGGCACCGCGGCCGGTTGAGGCTCGAATCGGTCTGGCTCGTGCGCTTGCAGAGCCGGTACACCGCCAGCGTTCCGCCGGCATGGGGGGATCGGACTCGTCAATCCATCAGCGCGGCGCGGCGGCCGGTTAGCCGCCAGCACACATATCTGCCTTGGTCTCAGGGGATCAACGCAACAGCTCCGTCGATCGGGTTCGATCGGATCGGGAGGTGTGGCGTGGAACGGTTGTCGGAAGCGGAGAAGGAACGGATCGCGGAGCTGGTGGCGGCGGGTGCGCCGGCGTGGGTGATGCATCGGGAGATCAGTCGGTCTCGGTGGGCGATCCGCCGGTACATCAACCGGTTGCAGCGGCCGGCGAAGCCGGAGCCGAAGCGGTCGCCGTTGCGGCTGTCGCTGGTCGAACGCGAGGAGATCTCGCGGGGTCTGGCGGGTGGTGAGTCGCTGCGGTCGATCGCGGGCGGCTGGGTCGGGCGCCGTCGACGATCTCGCGGGAGGTGCGCGGCAACGGTGGCCGCGCGCGCTATCGGGCGTGTCGGGCAGATCGAGATGCGCTGCGGCGGGCTCGTCGGCCGAAGCCAGCGAAGCTGGCGCAGTGCGAACGGCTCGCGCGCGGTGGTGGAGGCCAAGCTCGAGCGGCGCTGGTCGCCGCAGCAGATCTCGGGTTGGCTCGCTCGAGCCTTCCCTGACGATCCGGAGATGCGGGTGTCGCACGAGACGATCTACCTGTCGCTGTTCGTGCAGTCCCGCGGCGCGCTGCGCAAGGAGCTGACCGCGCTACCTGCGATCGGGGGCACGCCACTCGCCGGCCGCTCGGACACTCGGTGATGAACGGCCAAGGCCAGCTGCGCGGGACGATCAACATCAGCGAACGACCCGCCGAGGCCGACGACCGGGCGGTGCCCGGGCCACTGGGAAGGCGACCTGATCTTCGGCAAAGCGGATGAGCGCGGTCGCCACGCTCGTCGAACGCAAGAGCCGGTTCGTGATGCTCGTCGCGCTCCCCGACGGGCACCGCGCCGACGTCGTCGCCGACGCCCTCGCCGCCAAGATCGCGACGCTGCCCGAACAGCTGCGCCGGTCGCTCACCTGGGACCAGGGCAAGGAGATGGCCGAGCACGCCCGGTTCACCGTCGACACCGGCGTCACCGTCTACTTCTGCGACCCGCGCAGCCCCTGGCAGCGCGGCACCAACGAGAACACCAACGGACTGCTGCGCCAGTACTTCCCGAAGCGCAGCGACCTCAGAGGCTCACACCCAAGCCGACCTCGACGCCGTCGCCGCCGAACTCAACGACCGCCCTCGACAAACCCTCGGCTGGATGTCACCATCCCAAGCACTCGACGAGGCGTTGCGATGACCACCTGAGACCAAGGCCGATAGCGAGCGCCCGACAAGCGCACCTCGTCAGCGACGTGCGCTGTGCTGGCGCCGGACGATGATCTGTGTCTTTCCGGCACGATGGAAGGCCATGAATCGCTCTGGCACAGCCGCACGCTTTCATGGGCGGATGTATGCGGTTCGACGTCGCCTCCGGGTCGGACCGCTGGGCCTGGCGCATCACCTCATTGCGGGGGAGCGGCATCGCACTTTGAGGAGCGTGCATCCGCGAACGAGCCGCTCAGCCGGCATGCCAGCAAGGCGAGGCCTCGCGGAGGCGAGCCAGATCGTGATCTTCGACACTCGCCCGGGCCACATGGGGGCCACGCCGCAACCGAAACAGACCGTCGCCAGCCACGCCAACCAACATCGGAGGTCCCGGAAACCAACGGTTCCAACGTCAGCGGCACCAACCAACTTGTTCTGGAAAGCATTGACACGGTAGGGGTCACTGGTTCAATCCCAGTATCGCCCACCCAGAGGCCAGTAACGGCAAGGGCTGCAGCGCTACGGCGCTGGAGCCCTTGATCATTTGTTGCTGATTTGTTGCTCGGACTGGACGTCACGACCGTGCATCTGGCGTCCTTGCCCGTCACGAGCTAGCCGGTGTCTCGCTGGTCGGATTGTGCTCACCGCCTTGGCGGAACGCAGGGATACGCGGTGCGAATCGCCAGTCACGGGTTCGAGGTCGAACCGCCGATCAAGATTCATCCGTAGGGCATAGCGCCAGGGCACGGTGTGCTCAATCGTGGTCTACGACTTGCCCGACGGCGACGCATGCCGCGAGCGTCCGGCCCATTCGCCGACACTCATACCCTCAGAGGTCGCAGGTTCAAATCCTGCCCCCGTTACAACGGGGGTGTTCGCGAAATTCGCGGGCACCAGTTCGCGAAATTCGGGGCCGGCAGCACACCTGCCGGCCCCGGCTGTCTCTCCAGGCACGGGTGCCGATCTCCTCCGTGCTGGCAGATGCGATCTCGGTCCCGAGCGGCTGCCGGCGAATCGCCCAGCAGCAGTGCGGTGCGGGACAGTCGACTTGGCTCTCGAATGGGTGTAGGCACGCTGTGGGCGCGGCCGCTGCGGGGAGGTGTCGCATGGGGGCAGGCGCCGTGCCGGGCCGAGATCTGCCGGTTCGGATGGAATTGATGCGCGAGAGCGCAGGCACGCGCGTCACTCGGCTGTTTCTTGCCGGGCGCACGGTCGTCCGCAAGGAGCCGCTGGGGCCGGACGCGGCGCGGCGGCTGCAGCATGAGCTGGCGATCCGAGATCGTCCTCCACCAGCGCAAGGGCGAGATCCATTCCAGCGGCGATGCCAGCAGAACTGAAGACGTTGCCGTCGCGCACGAACAGCGCTTCAGGATCGACCTCGACCGACGGGAACTGATGGCGTAGCGCCGCGGCGTGCCGCCAATGCGTCGCCGCCTGTTTGCCGTCTCGCAGGCCGGCCGCGGCCAGGGCGAACGTGCCGGTGCACACCGAGACCACGCGACGCGCCGGCCCTGCCACTCGCGCGACCTCCCGCACAAGCGTCGGTTCGAGAAGAAGGCTCCAGTTAGGTGAACCGGCTACCAGGACCGTGTCGATGCCATCCCCGCTCACATCCTCAAGCGCAACATCTGCGCCAAGGCGATTACCGGTCGTAGTGATGACATCCCTGCCCCCGAGAGTCGCCACCCGCGCCGAGTAGAAGTCACCCTGCTCGTTGGCGACGGTGAAAACCTCCAGCGGACCGACCACGTCCAAGAACCGGACCCCGTCAAACGCGACGACGAGGACCTTGCGCGGCTTCGATCGCGCCCGGCCAGGCACGAACACATCGTCGACCAGGCAGATCGGCGCGGCAACCCATCGGACCGATTCGAATCGCCAGCGTCTCGTCCGCAAGCGGTAGGTCCGTCCCCGTCCATCAGCTCATCATCGTCGGAGTGTGGGCGCCCACCGAGGTCTGAGCACGGCCGCTGTCGCCGGGCTGTTGAGACGAAGCGCCTGGCCGTCATCGGGGTGTCGGGTCGCTGCGTTCCGCACGCGGCATCGGCCTGGTAAACCGATCCTCGCGACGAGCCCCCATGAGGGGTCTCCCGGAAGCGCACTGACCACTGGCCCTCAATTTGGCCCGCAAACTGCTGCCCACTCATGCCACCGGTGCCCACTTCGGCGCCAGCGGTGCGCAGTGATCGCGCCGGATGCCGTGTGTTCCCACGGCAAATCCCACACTGGCAGTGTGGTGGCCATTCGTGTCTTGCCTGGCGCGGGCGGTCGCTGTGTCGCGCCGACCTGCCGGGGGCGTATCTAGGCGGGGCGTGTCCGGGCTTCGGTGTCTAGGTGGCCTTCGACTTCGAGGTGCGGGAGCCAGGTGAGCCAGGTTGGCAGGTACCAGTTGCGGTCGCCGAGCAGCACCATTGCGCTGGGCAGTACGACGGAGCGGATGATCGTGGCATCGATGAGCAGCGCGACGGCGATGCCGAAGCCCATCTGCTGGAACATGACCAGGTCTCCGGCTGCGAAGCCGGCGAAGACGGCGACGATGATGAGCGCTGCTCCGGTGATGATCCGCGCGGTGGAGGCCACGCCCCAGCGCACCGAGGCGGCGGTGTCGGCGCCCTGGTCGTAGCGCTCGCGGATGCGGCTGAGCAGGAAGACCTGGTAGTCCATCGAGAGGCCGAACAGCACCGCGAACAGGAACAGCGGCACCCAGGCCTCGACCGCGTCCACGGTCTGGAAGCCGAGCACGCCCGCGCCGACGCCGTGCTGGAAGACGAGCACGAGCAGGCCGTAGGCGGCGCCGACGGAGAGCAGGTTGAGCACGATGGCGGTCAGCGCGACCGCGATCGAGCGGAAGGCGATTGTCAGCAAGACGAATGACAGGCCCAGGACGAACGCGAACACCAGTGGCGCCGGGCTGGTGACGTTGTCGAGGTAGTCGACGGTCTCCGAGGTCGAACCTCCCACGAGCGGGTCGGCGCTGGTGCCGTGGAATGCCGCCGGGACAAGGTGCTCGCGCAGGTCACGCACCGCCGCGACGGCCTTCTTGCCGGCGGGGTCGCCACGCACCGGCACGACGAGGTCGGCGACGCCGCCGATGCCGGTGCGGATCTGTCCGGGCCCGAAGCGCGGGTCGGCGTCGAGCTGGTCGCGAAGCTGTTGGAGTGCCGGGGCAGCCTGGCCCGATTGCACGGCGACGAGCACGTGGACCGGATCTGCCGTTTGCGCGGCGAAGTCGTGCTGCAGCGCGAGGTAGCCCTGCTTCGCGGCGAGGTCGTTGGGCAGCGTGCTGACCCCGGATGTGCCGATCTTGAGTCCGAGGGCGGGCAGCGCGAGCGCGAGGAGCGCAACGGTCGCAATAGCCAGGCTGAGTCCCGGGCGGCGCAGCACCCGGTCGATGATCGCTCCCCAGAACCGTCCTTCCGGGTTGTCCCGCTCCATTGAGCGCCGGCCGACGATCGGTAAGCGGCCGGCATCGACCCGGTCGTGGAGTAGGCCGAGCAGCGCCGGCAGCAGCGTGAGCGCGACCGCGAGCGAAGTGACCCCGACCAGGATCGCCCCGGCAGCCAGACTGCGGAAGATCGAGGACGGCACGAGCAGCAGGCCGAACATGGCGATCACGAACGCCGACCCGCTGAACAGCACCGCGCGGCTCGCCGTCGCGCCCGCGGCGACGATCGCGTCATCCGGCGTGCGTCCATGCCCGCGTTCCTCGCGGTAGCGCGAGATCACGAACAGTGCATAGTCGATCCCGAGCGCGAGGCCCATACCCGTGAGCATGTTGGTCGTGAAGATCGACAGCTCGACCAGCTGGGTGAGCAACGCGACCAGCCCGAGCGCGGTGGTGATCGCGACGATCGCCATCAGCAGCGGCACCAGGCCGGCGACGAGCGTGCCGAACACGAGCAGCAGGATGACCAGCGCCGCCGGGATCCCGAATCTCAGCTCGCCATTGCGCAGGTCGCGTTCGGACAGCTCGTTGAAGTCGTGATCACGGGTGGAGTTACCGGTGATCGCGACCGTGAAGCCGGGATCGGCGTCCGCGTGTCGGACCGCGTCGATGACAGCGCCGGCGTCCTTGTTGTCGGGGATGTTGAGCCGGACCAGCATCGCGTGCCGGTCGGCCGACACCAGCGCGCGATCCGTGCTGTCGTAGTAGGTCACTGCGGTGCGCACACCGCCGGTGTCGCGGACCGCACGCACCAGGCTGTCGACGAAGGTGTGGTAACCCTCGTTGTTGACGCTCAGTCGCGCGGACCGCACAACCACCAGGTCGGTGACCGCCCGCTGCGGATCGGGTGGGAACGCCGCAACCAGCCGGTCGCTGGCGCGCTCGGACTGCGGACTGTTCGTCGCCGTTGCCTCGGTCGTGAACCCGGTCAGCGCGAAGGCTAGGGCGGCGATCGAAGCCACGAGCACGACGCCCCACGCGACGAGTGTGCGCCCGGCATGACGGCTACAAGCGCGGGCGAGAAGAGCAGTGGAAAACCTCACCGCGCACCCCCGAGGTCGCGTTCAGGCTATTAGACGGCCTCACCCCTGCTCAGACCAAGGGACGATCCACAATCGAGCATCCGGGCTCTCGGACCTGCAAGATCACTGCGGCCCACCATCGGCGTCCTCGCCCTCAGAGAGGGAACTCGCCGCCACCGCTCGGGCACGGGCGTGGCCTGCCAAATAACGGCGACGTTTAGTGGCCCTGCGCGCCCAGCCATCTCTACGCTGCCGTGCAATGGCTCGTGCAATGACTGCAGCTACCTATTCGAGATTTGGGGGAGTCGGAGACGCCTCGAACCCAACTGGAGCGCAGCGAAGGTCACCGGTGCTGCCGGGACTCATCGGCTCTGCAAGGCGCGGGTTGACGGCTCAAGTCCTCCGCACGGGGCCGTACGGGCTCGGTTGTCGGCGAGCACGCCGGCAGCCGGTGACGACGGAAATGGCCGCAGGCAGCGGGCCTAGCCGTCGATTTCTTGGATCGTGGTTGGGCCGACGTGCGCCAGTCGGCCGTCGCTTACGCGCGTCAGTTGGTGTGCGCGGCTTTGCGTGCGCGGTAGGCCGCGACTGCTGCGCGGTTGCTGCACCCGCCGTCGCAATAGCGCTTGGACTTGTTCTTGGTGAGGTCGATGGCGACGGCGTCGCAGTCGTCCATGTCGCAGACGCGCAGCCGATCGAGCCCCCCGCTGCGCACGATGTCTACGAAGGCCATCGCTGCTTCCACCGCCATCCGGGTGGCCAGCGGTGCCTCTGGCGGGGTGGCGTGCAGGTGGTAGTCCCAGGCGTCGTGTTTGACGAGCTGCGGTAGTGCGTTCGCGGAGCGCAGCATGTTGTTCACGTGCCGGACGACCAGGTCCTCGTCGCTGTCCCAGAGTGCGCGAAGCTGTGGCCGCAGCGCGCGGACCGCCTCGAGTTCATGAGCGTCGTGGGTACGCGTACCGGTCCAGCCCCAGGCTTCGACAAATTTGTCGAGCGCGGCCAGGTCGGTGAGGTGGTCGTCGGGCCCGTCGAGAGTGTTTACCAAGGCAACGGCGGCGGCCAGGGCCACCTCGGTGTCATGACCAAAAACCACCTTGACTCCTAACACCCCGGCCGGGTAGCGTCCAGACTGTCATCAGCATAAACTATTTTTGCATATTACAGGAGCGGGACGTGTCGCAATCGGGCAACTCTGCCACCGGGGCGGGCCTGGCGCTGCTGTCCGCCGCCACGTTCGGCACCTCCGGATCGTTCGCCACGTCGCTGCTTGACGCCGGGTGGACACCCGATGCCGTGGTGATCGCGCGGGTCAGCATTGCCGCTGCGCTGCTGGCGGTGCCAACGGCCGTTGCCCTGCGCCGCTCGCCGGCGACGTTGCGCGCCTCGACAGCACCAACCGTCATTTACGGGGTCGGAGCTATCGGCGGTGCCCAACTGTGCTTCTTCAACGCCGTGAAGTACGTGCCGGTCGGCGTCGCGCTGCTGCTGGAATACCTCGGCATCGCCCTGGTCGTCGGCTGGATGTGGCTTCGGCACCGCCAGCCGCCGCGCCCGCTGACGGTCGCCGGCATGGCCGTCGTGCTGGTCGGGCTGAGTTTCGTGCTCAACCTGTTCGGCAGCGCCCACGTCAATGTGCTGGGTGTGCTCTGGGGCCTCGGCGCAGCCGTAGGCCTCGCCACCTACTTCGTGCTCTCGGCGCATTCCACTGACACGCTGCCGCCGATCGCGATGGCCGGCGTCGGGTTAGCCGTCGGTGCCGTCGCCCTCGTGGCAGTCGGCGTCGTCGGAATCCTGCCGCTACATGCCACCTTCGGCACAGTGAGGCTCGTCAACCATCAAATGAGCTGGCTGGTGCCTATCGCAGGGCTATCGGTCCTAGCCGCAGCCATCGCCTACGTGGCCGGCATCCACGCCGCGCGTCGACTCGGGCCGAAACTCTCATCCTTCGTCGGACTGACCGAGGTGCTGTTCGCCGTCTTGTTCGCGTGGGTCTTGCTCGGCCAGCTGCCGAGCCTCGAGCAGGGCATCGGCGCGGTTCTCATCATTACCGGCATCGTGCTGGTCCGCCTCGACGAGTCCGAACAGGTGCCAGAGCAGCCGATATACCTCACCGAGTCGGTCGGCACGGCCTCCAAGCTGGCAGTCGAATCAGCGTGACCGCCGCTCGTCCCACCCCCCAATTGCGCCGAGCTGTCGTGGGTCGAAGCAGACCTCGACCTGCGGCAGGGAAACCCCACCTCGCACGCCATCGCCGTCCCCGTCCGTTGGCGTGCCCTCGATCGGGCACGCCTAGACGGCACCTGACACCACAACAGGTCAGTGATGCCCGCCGCAGTCGGCAGCCTGGGCGGATTTGAAGAGCCGCTCCGCCTCCTACATTGCCGCGGCGCCCGGTGCGACGGTGGCGGCCAGCAGCCCGATCAGCAGCGCGATTTGCCACAGTGTGAGTCGAGATCACACCTGGACAGACCGCCGCGACACATCCTCGGCCGCGGGCGGCCTCACGTAGCTTTCAGCCGAGGCCCGATGACGAAGCCGGTTCTCTGAAGGTGACGGTGGCGCTCGCGAGCGTCGCAGCTGATGCGCTGGGCCAACGACGAGTTCCGCAGCCTCAACGCGCAGGTCGAGATGCTGCTACGCCGGGCGCTCACCGACGCCGGTCGGATGCCCAAGCACGCCGAGCCTCTACCGAGACGCGGACGACCCCGAACCGCCCGCAGCTGACCGTCCTCACCCGAGCGGAGGGTCCGCCCTGGCCCTCGACGGCGGGAAGCAACCAGCCTTGATCGACGGCTGTGCTGGTCGCGACATAGGCCGGACAGGTCAGCGACGACCGACAAACAGACGAGCGAGTTCCCGCGGTGGATGGTGGACGGACTGAGTCGATGTGAGCTGGCCGGTCACCAGGTCCGTCGCCCGATTGCGGATCGGCTTGCGACGCATGCTTGCGGCGCTGGCAGCGATGATGTCTGCTGGAGCGCGGCACGATCGGTGGCGTGGCGTAGTTGGGCGTTCGCGCCGGTGCTCGAGCCGCTCGTCCGCACCGCCGCGCTGCGTGGCGCGGGGTGCAACCGGTAGTCGGGAGATGGCGCGCATGCCGCAGGTCGAGGTCGACGGGCTCATGATCAACTACGAGGTTCAGGGCGAGGGTGAGCCGCTCCTGCTGATCCCATACACGTCGGCCGACCACGCCTGCTACGCCTTCCAGCTGCCGGCCTACACCGAGCACTTCACCTGCGTGGCGATCGACCTAGCCGGCTCGGGTGAGAGCGATCAGGGGGCCGGGCCATACTCGACCGATGGCTATGCCGACCAGGTTGCCGCGTTCCTCGGCGCCATCGGCATCGAGCGCGCCCACGTGGCGGGTGTGTCGCTGGGCGCCGCCGTAGGCATCCACCTCGCAGCCCGCCATCCGGACCGGGTGCGGTCGATCTCGTTGCACAGCGGCTGGCATGCCAGCGACCCGTATCTGACGAGTGTCGTTGGGCAGTGGCGCACGATGGCCTCCGCGCTGCCGACGGTTGCCGACGTGGTGATCCAGGGGATCTTCCCGTGGTGCTTCACGCCCGAGATGTACGTCGACCGGCCGGAGTTCGTCGACGCGCTGACCGACTTCGTGCGAAGTCGCCCCGCTCAGCCCATGGACGCATTCCTGGCGCAGATCGACGCGGTCATCGCCCACGACGCGAGCGCGGTGCTCGGCGAGATCGACGTGCCGACCCTCATCACCTTCGGAGCGCGCGACCTCGTCTGCTCCACCCGTTTCGCCGAGCCGCTCAACAGCGGGATCCGCGGCAGCGAGCTGGTGGTCTTTGAGCATCTGTCGCACGCAGGGCTGCACGAGGACCCCGAGACCTTCAACCGCGCGACGCTTGACTTCCTCCTGCGCCAGCGCTCATGACGGTCGCGGTGTTCGCGGTCGGCACCCACGCAGCCGTGGCCGAGATGTCGAGGCCGGCGGTAGCTGCGGATGGCCACGCCGGCCGCTCGGCGCAGTCAGGGTCGCCGGCCCGCCTAAGGCTCGCGTGACTGACTTCCAGCAGGCTGGTAGGTGGCAATGACCACGCCGGTGTCGGTCGTCGCGCTTCCGATCAGCCGGAAGGCGGACAGGTTCGAGCCGGGGTCCGAAAACAGCCGGCGGCCCGAACCCAGCACCAGCGGGTGGGTCAACAGGACGAACTCGTCGACGAGGTCGCCTCGCACCAGCGACCTGACCAGCACGCCGCTGCCGAACAGCACCAGGTTGTCATCCAGCGCCTCTTTGAGGCTGGCCACCGTATCGGTGGCATCGCCGCGTCGATCACGTACCGGTAATCGCCTCCATGAATGCGCCAGGCGCCTGCACGGTAGGCCGAAAGCGTCTCGTTGTCGGGTAGACCGAGACTGATCTCGGTGTCGGAGGCATCGTTGTGCTCGACGACGTCCAAGATCAGATGCGCGTACTGGTCTCCGAAGTATGCGCGGCCGAGTTTGAGCAAACCGTCGTGGAATTCATCCTCCTTGAGGTAAGAGGACAGCTCGGCGTATCCCACGAGGTCACCCGCCTCGGCGATCGCCACCTGCGCATCGGCCAGTGGCTCGCTGACGTTGCGTGCCGCGAACGCGTTGGCGAGAGCTTCTTCCAGGGGGACGCTGTCCACCTCGTCGTTATGGCCTGTGAGAGCTTTGAAATGTTGGCGTGCCTGGTCGACGTAGCTGTGAAACGTCTCGTGTAGGCACAACAGTTTGGCGGCACCTTGCAGGGCGGCGGTCGCGCTCAGCGTGGGCTGGCAGCGGAGGATGTCTCGCGCTTTGACCTCAACCCCGGCGGCCCAGACGACGACGCCTACCTGGGGCTTGTGCGGAACGGCGAGCGCGCCGCCGGGCCTGTACTCGATGGGGACGGCTCCGAAGGGTCGGTACCGAGCCAGCACGTCGGCGTTTGCGGTCGGCGGTGGATCAAGCGGCGGCACGCCGTCCGGCGGTCGCGGAGTCAGCCGCTCAGGCACCCAAGCAGATGCGGGCAGGAGCGGATCTTCCTCGGCTTCGAACGTGCGTTCTGCATATCTGCTTGAGTGCAGTTAGTGGCTGACGAGTTCGCGTAGTGGGTGTGGGTCGGTCGCGACGGCCTGCTGCAGGAGGCGGTAGAAGAGCAGGCCGCGGGCTGTGGAGTTGCGGCGGTTGAACCGGAACGTGAACTCGTCCAGGTAGTAGGGCAGGTGTTCGCGGCTGACGTGTAGGTGCAGGGTGCCGGCGATCCAGCGTTTGAGCAGGGAGGCGACGCGGTGCACGCCGGGGGTGACCTCGCCCATGTCGGTGGCGTGGTAGCCGTTGACGTACTCGTGGGTGTAGCCCATCGTCGGCCAGCCGCTTGAGGATCTTGGCGCCGTCGGTGCGGATGGTGGACCCGGGCTCGATCGACGGCCTGGGCGAACTCGAGTTGATCGCGGGTGTTGGGTTGCTCGGCGACCTGGAACCGGACCCGGCCCAGGCGGTGCGCGCCCCGGCGTTCCACGGCCACGATCACCGGCACCTTGTCGCTGGAACCGCCTGGCCTGCCGGTGCTTCTGCCCCCGACGAAGGTCTCGTCGAGTTCGACGACCCCGCTGAGCATCTCGCGGTCGGGACGCACCATCGCGCGGCGCAACTTCTGCATCCACGCCCACGCCGTCTCATACGACCCGAAGCCCAGCGCACGCTGCAACCCGAGCGCCGACACACCGTTCTTCTGCGAGGTCACGAACCACACCGCGGCGAACCACGTCGAGATCGGCGTATGCGAACGGTGAAAGATCGTGCCCGCGGTCACCGACGTCTTGCGCCCGCAGTGCGCGCACATCCAACTCAGCGTCGCCGTGCGCCACGCGTCCTCCCCGAAACACACCGGGCAGACGAACCCGTCCGGCCAGCGCAACTGACCGAGGTACTCGATACACGCGCCGTCATCGCGAAACCAGTCCCGAAACTCCTGATAGGTGCGCGGGTAGTCAACCCCACCCACCGGCCGACTGCGATCCCACGATCCGAGACTACTGCACTCAAGCAGATATGCAGAACGTGCGTCCCTCAGTCATCTCGAGCGTCGCCGCGAACTGCTCGGCACGCTCACGCCCCGCGATCGTCCCCCCCTTCCCCCACTCACCCTGCTTAACCCTGCCGTGTCCTCCACTGTCACTACGCGACGACGCGCTGTCCCATCGTCCAACGTTTCGTCGCCTGCCCATGGAGCTCCTTCACATCAACCCTGTCCACGAAGCGGGTGAGGCTTCAGGCGTCAGCCGAAATGGGTCCCGTCCGATAGGAGGAGCGGCGCAGCCTCAGCGGGTCGGCGACTGCGACTACCCAACACCTACACGAGCGCTGTAGCTCCGGTAGCCCCGTGTTATCCGCAGTCCAGGCCCGTGATTGCGGGGCTGCACTGAGGTCTCCTGCCTGGATCTGGTCGTTGCTGGCCGCGGTGGGCGGCTGGATCTGATCGTAGCCGGGCCGGTGGCGTCAACCGCGGTGGTTGTGGCGTGCTGCGTGTCGGCGCGGGACCTGCAGGCGGGCGGTCAGCGGCAGCAGGACATCCAGTTTGGCGACGATCGCGCATGCGGTTTCCCCGCAGTCGAGGCATGTCGTGGGGGACCTCGACGGTGGACCATGGCCGGTCCACGTCGACGACGACCACGATCCGGGTCCCATGGCTGGTCACCACGATGCTCACCTCGGCCGAGTGATCGTCCATGTCCAGACGCAGCGTGACCGTGCAGCCGAGTGCGCTACGCGTGTCGCCCTGGCGGTCACTTGGGCGGCTTGGCGGAAAGCAACCCTGCGCTGGAATCTCGCGTGCCTACACTTGGGGATGCCCGCTGCAGTAGCGGCGAGGTAGTGAGCCCGAGACCCGGCCGGACGACCGTGGCGCTCGGGCTTCGCGCTTGCCTTGGGGTGTCGCGAACAATTCGTCTGCAGCCTCGGCCGCCGTCGTCGGAGGGGCCAGATGGCGACTTGACCCGTGGTGAACCTCGACCGGCCCCGACGGTGGGCCCGGCGTCTGCGAGGGTGCGCGTTGCGGGCCTGGCGAGGGTCGATCATCCGTCTCGATCTGCCAGACGCCGAGGATGTGCCTTTGCGACGGATACAACGGGTGGGGGCACCTCGACCGTGTCTCCCGTCGCTTGCCACTTGTAAGCCCACGGGTCGACGCTGCGGACAGTCACGTCCGAACCCTTCAAGGCGAGATGCGCGAAGAGCCAGCCTTCAGGCTGGGGAATGGTCACGGATCGATCATCGCAGGCGAGACGGCCGCCTGGCCGGGGGTGCGCGGGGTGCAGGCAAGCGCTGAGCGCATCAGGCTGACACAGTGCCCCGTCGCTATCACGACCTCGACGACGCCGAGACCGCCAAACCCCGGCCGGCGGACAACCAGAATCGCGCCCGCAGCGGCAGATCCATGAATACCGATGGAGCACAGCGTTGACTCCGCGCTCATCGTCCCAGTGGTGGATCACGTGGTCCCCAGTCCGCGATTGCCGGTTTCCTCGAGGTGGCTGGGCGCTGATGCCCGTTGCCGATCTCGGCGAAAGTAACTCGGTTAGTCACGCACGTCGTATCGGGCGTGATTCGGTAAATGCACCGCTCGATTGCCCGCTGGCGGCTCGTGGGTGCGCGACCGTAGTCCTGCGTTGTGGATGACGATCGGAATCGTCCCCGCGCCAATGAACAGAACAATGCTCACCGGCCAGGCCCACCCGCCGATGTGGTCACTGGCGAGTCGAGCGCCCACAATCGCGGCCAGGACACCTACGGCTACAAGCAGTCGCGGGTCACGGATCGGCCGCCAGCCAGTGAGCACAACGTCGAAGTACACATCATGGTCGAGAACCTTCACGCGGTCATCGCGGCCATCCGCGAAGCGGGTGGCACGGTCGACCCGGCCGACATTCACACCGACGGCGAGCGATGGGGTGTCTTCACCGACCCCGACGCCAACCGGTTCGGCATCTATCAGCAGCCGGGCGTCGGCGACTGACGTGAAACCTGAGACGGCTTCCCCGAGCGGATCCTCTTGCGGGCGCACGGCGTGAACACCTGAGCGCGCAGAATGACGCCGCAGCGCACCCTCGGAAGTGCGACATTCGGTAAACGCGCCCGCGCAGCGGTCGGCCAGCGCCAGACCGTCGGGCCGACGCCTTGATCTCCAGGTGAGCGGCCAACAGCTCACGATCCGAGGCTACGTCTCGTCGCCCTGGCCGCGGCTTTAGCGGTCCATTGACCGGGTGGGTCGATCGCCCGCGTGGTGGCTGCCTGAGCTCAGACGAGCCCGTGCGCCAGCATGGCGTCGGCGACCCGCATGAAGCCGGCGATGTTTGCGCCGGTGAGGTAGTCGCCCGGCCGTCCGTAGGCCGCCGCGGTCTGCAGGCACACGTCGTGGACGTCACGCATGATGTCGTGCAGGCGCCGCTCGGTCTCGCGGTAGGTCCACTTCTCCCGGCTGGCGTTCTGCTGCATCTCCAGTGCAGACGTGGCTACGCCACCGGCGTTGGCCGCCTTCGACGGGCCGAACAACGTCCCGGCTTTGGCAAACACGGCTACCGCCTCCGGGGTGCTTGGCATGTTCGCCCCTTCAGCGACCGCGATGCAGCCGTTGGCGACGAGTTTGGCCGCCGCGTTGCCGTCAAGCTCGTTCTGCGTCGCACACGGGATCGCCAGCTGGCACGCGACGTCACCCCACACGCTCCGTCCGGCGACGAAGTGAGCCGACGGGCGAGCATCGGCGTAGGCCGAGATCCGCTCCCAGTGCAGTTCCTTGAGGTTGCGCAGCAGCGAGACGTCGATGCCGGCGTCGTCGACGACGTAGCCGGAGGAGTCGGAGACGGCGATGACGTGGGCGCCGAGCTGCTGGGCCTTCTCGGCGGCGTAGATAGCGACGTTGCCGGAGCCGGAGATAACGACGGTCATATCGTCCATCGACCTGCCCTGCGTAGCGAGCATGTGCTCGAGGAAGAACACGCTGCCGTATCCGGTCGCCTCGCGTCGCACCAGCGAGCCGCCCCAGCCGATGTCCTTGCCGGTCAGCGTGGCCGAGTCGTAGCGGTTGGTGATCCGCTTGTACTGCCCGAACAGGTAGCCGACCTCGCGGGTGCCGACGCCGATGTCGCCGGCTGGGATATCGGTATGCGCGCCCACGTGCCGGAACAGCTCGGTCATGAAGCTCTGGCAGAACCGCATGACCTCGCGGTCGGAGCGGCCGTGCGGGTCGAAGTCCGACCCGCCCTTGCCGCCGCCGATCTGTAACGCGGTCAGCGCGTTCTTGAAGACCTGCTCGAAGCCGAGGAACTTGATGATGCTGAGATTCACCGTCGGATGGAAACGCAACCCGCCCTTGAACGGGCCGAGCGCGCTGTTGAACTCGACCCGCATTCCGCGGTTGACATGAACCCGCCCGACATCGTCCTCCCACGGCACCCGGAAGATAATCTGCCGCTCCGGTTCGCACAGCCGTTCCAACAGCCCGCACTCCGCGTACTCCGGGTGAAGTTCGAGAGCCGGCGCCAGCGACGTCAGCGTCTCGTGGACAGCCTGCAGGAACTCCGGCTCCGCCGGACTCCGCTGCTGAACAGTGGTCTCAACCTCGTCAAGCAGACTTGCGACTCGCTCTGACATGCCTCGCCCCACTCGCGCAACCGGCCCCGATGCCGACCGCGCCAATAACCGACCTCCAGTAGAGAGCGAAACGGCGCGAGCGCCCAGAGGCTTTAGGCCCCTCGGGCTCGGGGCGCAGGCCCCGGCCGGCAGTCACGACGGGCCTGCTCGCGCCGCGGGCCATCCTGCCGCCTGGTTGTCACTCCAGGGTCAGGATCACGTGCCGCCGATACTGGGCGAGCGCCAGACGGCCAGAGTCGAACGTCCTCGCCGGGACGCCTGCCGACACGGCCGGTGATGTCGCAGCCGGACTGTGGCCGCGGCCGTCCGCCCAACTGGCCTGGCACAGAGTGCTTCCGACGGGTTTACCGGATCTCGGCAATTCCACGCACCAACGGCGAGATCCGGTAAGGCCGCTGCGCGGCATGTGCGAGCGAGTCGCCGCTGGCGCGGGGACCCGTGTGACGGGGATGCTGCCCGGGTGAGGCCAGCGAGCGAATCCCGCCGCGCCGATGCCCTGGTCGGCCGTGCACGCGAGATAGCGGTGCTGCGGTCGGCACTCGACGACGCCGCGGACGGGGTGGGCCGACTCGTGCTCGTCCTCGGCGAGCCCGGCATAGGCAAGACCCGGCTCGCGCAGGAGATTGCCGGCCGCGCGCTCGCCGCCAGTCACGCCGTGGCCTGGGGGCGCTGCGTTGAATCCGACGGCGCTCCGCCGTACTGGCCCTGGCTGCAGATCCTGCGGACGCTCGGCCTACAGACCGATGCGCTTACCGCGACGATCGAGTCACCGGAGGAACGGTTCAGCCGATACGACGATGTCACGACCGCGATCGCCGGGACCGGGACGGAGCGGCCCACGGTCATCGTCATCGACGACGCCCACTGGGCGGACAAGCCGTCACTGCTGTTGCTCCGGCACGTCGCGAACAGGGTTGCCGATCTGCCGCTGGTGGTCACCATGACGGCCCGCGACGTGGAACCACAGTCGCCGTTGCGCAGCTATCTTGCGGATCTGCTTCGCGTCGTCGGCGCAGCGCGGTTGGACCTGCGTGGCCTTGCCGAGGAGGACGTTCGCTCCCAGCTCTCGCTGGTCGTCGATGTCGCCGTCGCCGACGACCGGGCTCGCGAGGTCGCCGACGTCACCGGCGGGAACCCGTTCTTCGTCCGCGAGCTCGCGCGTGCGCTGGCCGACGGCACCTGGACGCGCGGTGCGCCACCAGCGACCGTTCGCGACCTTGTCGTCGCTCGCCTCCGCGCGGTTTCCACCGACTGCCGGACCTTCCTCGAGGCAGCGGCGATCGTCGGACGCCACTTCTCGCTCCTCGTCGCCGCCGCGGCGCTCGGCAGGAGCGGCGCCGACCTGCTCGACGTCACCGATGAGGCGATCGGCTACGGGCTCATCGATCGCGCGAGTGACGACATCGGGGGCTACCGGTTCGTGCACGCGCTTACCCGTGACGCGGTCGAGAGTTCACTCGACAGCGCTCGCCGCATCGAACTGCACCGAGCGGTCGCGCTCGCCATCGAGACGACGTACGCCCACGATCTGAGCGAACACCTGGCCGACCTCGCCCGGCACTGGGAACACATCGCGCCATTCGGGGCGGCAGCCACGGCGCGGGCTTGGGCGGTTCGCGCCGGGGACGACGCGGTGCGCCGGCTCGCGTACGAGGAGGGTGTCCGCCTCTATCGCAACGCGCAACGGCTGCCGGCGACAGAGGTGACTGATGCCGAACGGTGCCGGCTGTCGCTGAAGCTTGCCCGCGCGGCGTACTTCTCCGGTGACCTGGCTGCCACCGTCACCGCCGCGCGCGCCGCAGCGGACGGTGCCCGGGCCGCAGCGGACGCGCGACTGCTCGCCGAGTCGGCGCTCACCCTGGAAGCGGCGCCCGGCGCGACCGTCAACGCGACCGCCCGCGACCTCGCCGACGAGGCCCTCGGTGCACTCGATCGTGACCGCGTCGACGATCCTGCGCTCCGCGCCCGGTTGGATGCGCTGCTGAGCCACCTGGCCTTCTACGCCGGCGACCGCGCCGGGACTGACGCCCGCAGCCGCACCTCACTGAACCTCGCCCGCGCATCAGGTGACGACCGGGCGCTCGTCGAGGCGCTGCGGGCTCGGCAGGAAGCGCTGCCCGGCCCGGCTGGTCGCGCGGAGCGAGACCGTCTGGCCGACGAAATGACCGCCGCGGCGCAGCGCATCGGCAGCCCCCGCGCGGAAATGTGGGGTCGGCTATGGCGGGTGGAGGTGCTGACCGAACGCGGCGAGTTCGCCGCCGCCGAAGGGCTACTGCCGGAACTCGGTCGAGCGGTCAGCTCAGTTGGTGGCCCGGTCAGCGGGTGGCTGCATGACCGCGCGGCCGCCGGCATCGCGCAAGCCCTCAGTCGGTTCGACGAAGCGGACCGGCTCTCACGGCGTGCGTTCGCGCAGATGCGCGTTCGCGAGCCGGCACCGGCGCACGGCGCGTTCATGGCATTGCAGACCGCACTCGCCCGCCACCGCGGGTCCGTCGACGACGTCGTCGCGCTCGCGCGCGGGGACTGGAGTTCACCCGAGCGGTTTCGCGTGATGGGCCGGCTGACCCGGGCGTATCAGCTCCTGCTCGCCGGGTTCACCGACGAAGCCGACACGATCATCACCGAAGCAGGTCGGGTCGACGACTGGGACCTGCCGGCGTTCTTCATCGTATCGGCGCTGGCGCGTGCCGGAGTCATCGCGGCCGCGCTCGACCGGGTCGCGGACCTACAGCTCATCCTCGACCGACTCGCAGCGCTCCGCGGTGAGCACGCGACGGCCTCCGGGGTCGCTTACGACGGACCGGTGGAGCTCACGCTCGGGATCGGCCGGGCGAAGCTCGGCGACGTCGACGGCGCAGTCGAAGACCTGCGTATCGCGATCACGCAGGCGGAAGCGGCTGGCTCACCAGGGTTCGTTGCCGAATCTCAGTTCCACCTCGCGACCGCGCTCGCCTCCCGCGACCCGGTGGAGGCGAAGGCCATTGCCGAGACTGCCCGACGTAGTGCTCAGGCCATCGGCATGGCCGCCTACCTCCAACCGATCGCCGACCTGCTCGCCCGGCTCAATGACCGATCACGAACCGGCATCCTCAGCGCACGCGAGGACGAGGTCGCCCGGCTGGTCGCCGAAGGGGCGACCAACCGCGAGATCGCGCAGGGATTGTTCATCTCCGAACGCACGGCGCAGAACCACGTGCAGCACATCCTCACCAAACTCGACTTCACGAGCCGAGCGCAGATCGCCGCGTGGGTAGCTGCGCAGCGCACTGAGTAGGTCGATGAGTGATTCGGCGGATGTCCAGCGGTAGTGACCGCTCCTAGCGTCCTCTCTCGACGGCCAACCGGGGCCGACGAACTGAGGAGGAGAACATGTCGTACCTGACGATCGCGAAGCCGGTGTTCGGCACACTCGAAGGCTTCCAGAAGCTCAGAAGCGCAGTGGGGATCGCCCCAGGCGAGCCGGAGGGCCTGCAGGCGCGGTACGTCGCCGACGTCGGCGACGGCATCCGCGTGGTCGCAGTCTGGGAGTCCAAGCAGCACGCCGAACGGTTCCTCGAGGAGCGGCTCGCACCAGCGCTGGCCACTGCGTTCGACGAACCGCAGGGTCGCCCCGAAGTGCTGCAGGGCGAGGTCGCGAACAGCTACACCGCCTGAGTCGGGCTTCGGCGACGGAGGCTGCGTCACCAACAGAGCCGGACGCAGCCTCCGTTCGCCGTTTGCACGCCCATCAGTACGACGCTGCATGCCCTTGCTCTGCCGTCTCGTATCGGGCGGCTTCGCCGCAACCACGTGTCATGGTTTCGGCATGAACGCACTCTCGGCGGCATGAGTTGCGGCCGTTCCGCTCTGAACTCGCGCGGCGCATAAGTGAGCCTGTCGCGCAAAGGGTCGGCGCGTCGTCGCCGGGTTGCCGGGCCGTGGTTGGAATCATGGTGTGTGCCGCAGAACTTCCTTTACCCGCAGCGTGATCAGCCGCTCTTGATGCCGGAGGCGCAGGTGATCGTCGGCGCGATGCTCAGCCGGCACCCGGTCGACCGCGCCTTGCTCCACCCGCTGCTCGACACCTGCCGGCGGCAACTGACCCAGGCCGGGGTCCGACCACGGTTGCGCACCGTGCTCGCCGACGCCGGCTACCCAGCGAGGACAACTTCATCCGCGGCGAGCAGCAGAACTGCGGCTGCTCGTGCCGGGGCGCAAGGACCCGAACCTGCACCCCACCCAGCGGCCGCGACAGGGGGCCACGACGACGCTGCCTGCCACCGTGCGAGCCGGCCGCCGGATGCGTCACCACCGCGGCAAGGCCGACTACAAACTGCGCGGCGTCGCCGAGATGAGACGGATCAAAGCCGACTCAGCAACGATGACGGGGCCAAGGTACTCGACATCTGCGCGGACACGCCGCCGTCAGCGGATGCCGACGTCACCCATCGACGGTAATTGGGAGCTGAGCCGGGTGACCCCGGACGTGGCCCGGGCGGTGTTGGGGCAACAGGACTACGGCGACCGATTGCTGGAGATGGGCAAGCTTGAGGCGCGTTGCCACCTGGTGGGTGGGCATGGTGGGGCATGGATCTACAACGTGGACTCCAACGCGGAACTCGACAACCTCCTCGCGCAGGCGCCCGTCTACAACGTGTCCACCTACGAGGTGCTCGCGCTGGCCGAGATGGTCGCGCCGACCCTGGTCGGCCAGGCGCAGCCGGAGTAGCGCGCGTCGCCGAACACGGCCCGAAGCATTTGTGTCTTTACACGAAGCGCTCTCAGGTTCCTGCCTGCGTCTGGCCCAGCGGCGGCGCCCGGGTCCGATGCGGTGTCGGGCATATCGGCATGGGTCTTAAGCCCTGTCAGAATGCACCCTTCGGCCTCTAGCAGAACCTGCCTTCAATGCCTTCCGATTGGAGGACCCTCAAGCGCTGGTCATGTGCCAGAGCAGGGAGGTGTCCCGTGGGTAGGTCATCGCGGAGTTGGTGGCAGGCCGGGCACTGGGTGCGGCCGACGGGAGTTTGCCGCGATTCTGCATGCAGTGCGGGTCGTGGAGCGCCGTCTGCCCGATGGTCGAATTCATGGACCATTCGCCGCGGGTTCTCAACAGGTTGCTGATGGCCCGGACGCGACGACGACGTTCTGTGCAGCCGCATCACATCAAGGTCGGTTCTATGACCCGATCACCTACGACTTGGGACACGGAGGTGTCGCCATGACCACCATCGAAGACCACCCGCCACTCGCACCGTTCCCTCCAGAGGAGCAGGTCGCGACCACGCCGGTAGCGGCGGGACCAGCTATCGCCGATCCGGGCCCGCTGGGCCTCGGCGCTTTCGCTGCTACGACATTCGTTCTGAGTGTCTTCAACACGAACCTCATCGGAACCGCCGGGCTGGCCGTGACGTTCCTGCCGTTCGCCCTGTTCTACGGAGGCATCGCACAGTTCTTCGCCGGCATGTGGGAGTTCCGTAAGAACAACACGTTCGGCGCGCTGGCATTCTCGTCGTACGGCGCGTTCTGGCTTTCGCTTGCGGCTTTCGTTCGGTTCGTCGAGCCCGGCCTGCCTGCCGCGCAGGCACATCAGGCCGCGGGGATCTTCCTGCTGGCCTGGACGATCTTCACCGCGTACATGCTGCTCGCGTCGATGAAGACGACGTGGGCGCTTGTTGGGGTGTTCGTCATGCTGTTGGCCACCTTCATTCTGCTGACTGTGGGCGCGCTCGGTCTGCACCCGCTCGTCACCAAGATCGGCGGCTGGACGGGAATCATCACGGCGGCCCTGGCCTGGTATCACAGCGCTGCGGGGGTGACGAACTCGACGTGGGGGCGCACCGTTCTGCCGGTCTTCCCGGTGAAGAAGTAGGCGGAGTCGGGTTTGTGGGCAACTACGAGAAGGCCGTCGAGCGCAGTGTGACGGCGCCCGTGTCGTTCTGGGGCGAGGCGGCCGAACTGATTTCGTGGTACCGGAAGCGACGGGATTGACCGCGTGCTGGTGTGGCATCGGGCCGCGCCGCCAGAGACGCGCACCCAGGCACCGCGCGCAGGTTGGGCAGTGGCTACCCGAGCACGGCGGCGCGCGATCCGGTGTGATTACGCCTGGCGGGAAGTAGGGCCTGGCGAGGTTGCGAGTCGGCGGCTCGGCGGCGATGGTGGTGACTCAGCAGTACTTGATCGGGGAGTTGTCGCTACTTCTGGCGAGTGTCGTGGCGGCGGCCAAGACCAGGACGTGCGTCGATGAAGCCGTGCGATTGCGGCGGCTGGCCGAGACGTCATCGCTGCGGGAGCTGCCCGCCATAGCCGTCCGTGCGATACACCTGACCAATGCCTTGTGTTGGGCCTCGCTGTCGCACGGCGACCTCGCGGCATTCAATGACCAGGCCGAGCTGGCCGGCAGGCTGCTCGAGTTCGCGGTGTGCTCCGACTTGATCGACATCGAAGACTGCTAATCGACGACGATTGGTTGTCACGGCCGGAGGAGGAGGTGCCGTACGCACTGGCCCTGGCTGCAACTTTGTCAGCGGAAACCAGCCGGTAGGCCTTGCACATCCCATTTAGCTGATCGGGGAGGTCGAGAACAATGACGACAGAGGAGCAGGCGCAACCGACACCTGCACAGATTCGCGAAGCACAGCTCTCAGAAGCGCAGATCGCGGTCCATTGGCGTGAAGAGGAGTACTACCAGCCGCCGGCGAGTTTCATCGCTCAGGCGAACGGGTCTGACCCGGCTCTGTTCGAGCGGTTCAGCGAGGCCAATTTCCCGGAATGTTTCCGGGAGTACGCCGACCTGCTCACCTGGGACACGTACTGGCACACGACGCTGGATACCAGTAACCCACCGTTCTGGAAGTGGTTCGTCGGCGGCAAGCTGAATGCCTGCTACAACTGCGTCGACCGCCACCTCGCGACGGATCGGAACAAGGCGGCACTGATCTGGGTGCCGGAGCCCGAAGAGGAGACCACGCAGGCGATCACGTACCAGGAGCTGTACCGCCAAGTCAACGAATTCGCCGCGCTGCTGCGGGGCTTCTGCGACCTCCAGACCGGTGACCGCGCGACATTCCACCTGCCGATGGTTCCGGCGCTGCCGGTGTCGATGCTGGCGTGCGCGCGTCTCGGCGTCATCCACTCCCAGGTCTTCGGCGGCTTCAGCGGGCCGGCCTGCGGCGACCGGATCGCCGACTCCACGAGCCGCATCCTGATCACGATGGACGGGTACTACCGCAACGGCGAGCTCATCGACCACAAGGCCAAGGCCGACGAAGCCGTGGAGACCGCCCGCAAGCTCGGCCACGAGATCGACAAGGTCCTCGTCTGGCGCCGGCACCCCGGCCAATACGCCTCGAACAGCCCGATGGTGCCCGGACGCGACTACTTCGTCGACGAGCTGCTCGCGGACTATCGCGGACGCCTGGTCGACCCGGTGTCGATGCCGGCCGAGGCGCCGCTGTTCCTCATGTACACCAGCGGCACCACCGGGCGACCGAAGGGGTGCCAGCACAGCACCGGCGGCTACCTGGCCTACGTGGCCGGTACGTCGAAGTACTACCAGGACATCCACCCCGAAGACACCTACTGGTGCGCGGCCGACATCGGCTGGATCACCGGACACAGCTACATCGTGTACGGCCCGCTCGCCCTCGGCACGACCAGCGTGATGTACGAAGGCGTGCCGACCTATCCCAACGCGGGCCGACTGTGGCGCATCGCCGAGCACCTCGGCGTGAAGATCTTCCACACCGCGCCGACGACGATCCGCATGCTGCGCAAGCTCGGCCCGCACGAGCCGTCTGCGTACAACTACCACTTCAAGCACATGACCACGGTCGGGGAACCGATCGAGCCCGAGGTCTGGCGCTGGTATCACGAGGTCGTCGGCAAGCGTGAGGCCGTCATCGTCGACACCTGGTGGCAGACCGAGAACGGCGGCTTCCTCGGGAGCACCCTGCCGGCGCTACAGCCGATGAAGCCGGGCAGTTGCGGCCCCGGAGTGCTGGGCATCTATCCCGTGATCTATGACGAAGACGGCAACGTCGTGGACGGCGGCAGCGGCAAGGCCGGCAACATCTGCATACGCAATCCCTGGCCGGGTATCTTCCAAACGATCTGGGGCCAGCCCGATCGCTTCGTGGAGATCTACTACGCGAAGTACTGCCGCGACAAAGCGAGTACCGACTGGCACGACTGGCCCTATTTCGCCGGCGACGGCGCGGTCCAGGCTGCCGACGGCTACTTCCGGATCCTCGGACGCGTCGACGACGTGATCAATGTTGCCGGCCATCGGCTCGGCACCAAAGAACTCGAATCGGCCTGTCTCACTGTCGAGGAGATCGCCGAAGCAGCCGCCGTACCAGTAATGGACGAACTGCGCGGACGCGCCGTGGAGATGTACGTCGCCCTCAAGCCGGGCATCTCCCCGAGCACGGAGATCGAGCAAAAGGTCAGCCACGCCATCGACTACGAGATCGGCAAGATCGCCCGCCCGAAGAACGTGTGGATCGTCGCCGACATGCCGAAGACACGCTCCGGAAAGATCATGCGCAGAGTCATCGCAGCCATCTCCAACTTCACCGACATCGGAGACGTGACCACACTGGCCAACCCGGAAATCGTCAACGACATCCGCCACCGCGTGCAGAGCGAGAAACTCGAACGCGGCGAGGAACCCCGAGAACTGACCCCGCAGCAGATCGAAGAGATCAAAGCGTTCGGCCAAGCCGAGTAACCTGCCGAACTGCAGCCGAACTCGGTGTCGGACGGAGCATCGCGGGTCAGGTCCACAGATGAACACCTAAGAATCGACCCATTCCTAAACCAAACCGCTGGCGCACCGCGTGGAGGGCGCTCACGTAGCCGTCGGTAGCGGATCGTGCCTGAACCAGAGCCGACTGAGCAGGGGCACGGTTCCGTTGATCGAGTACGGCAGGTCGTTCCACGGCGGGCCGGCTGCCGTGGTATCGCCGAACGACACGCCACTACCGCCGAACTGGCCAGCAGCGGTGTTCAAGATCTCCACCCGACAGGGGGTCATCCTCGCTCGGTCATGGACACCTGCCCGACGCACCGCGGCACTAACCGGCGCCCACCCGAACTACACTCCATTCGCATGAAGTTCTTGCGGCGGGCGCGGCGCCGCCTCGCGTTCGCCTATCACCTGCACTGCGCCCGCGAGGATGCCCAGGCGCGCAACATCGTCGTGCCGATCGGCGTCTGGGTCTGCCAATTCTGCGCCCGGGTCAGCCTGAGCCAACGCTCGTTTCACGCTCACCTGGCCGCCGTCCACCCGTGACATGCCGCGGGGTCGCAGGACACCCCAGGGCCACCGCCGTCAGGACTCCACAACCCAGCGATACCGGAACTTCGAAGGATCGCGAAGCAGCGTGGCTCCACCGACTGGACGCTAACCACCGACGACGACGCGGTGAATCAGAGTGCGCGGTGGCAGCTCCGAGGCGAGGGCGGGTTGCCAACTCGGTGCTTTGGTGCTTGCCGGACGTGGGGCGCCAACGGCCATCGAGACCACCAGTCAACATGCTTATCAATGCATAAGCATGCGGGCAGAGAACGCACTCAAATCGGCATGTTAGTGAATATCTGGGGGTGCGGGTGCGGTCCCAGATCACATGATCTGCGACCGGAACGCGCGCTCCTGCTCAAGGATCTCTGGATGCGCCTTATTGGATCCCGAGCCAGCGGCGTCTGCGCGACTGCGACGGGCCCTCGGCGCGCTGTCATCTAATGTGTGACTGCGAATGCCCATCACCGACACGAGCGCTGTTGCCGCGGTAGGCCCGTGTTATCCGCAGTCCAGGCCCGTGATTGCGGGGCTGCACTGAGGTCTCCTGCCTGGATCTGGTCGTTGCTGGCCGCGGTGGGCGGCTGGATCTGATCGTAGCCGGGCCGGTGGTGCGAACCGCGGTGGTTGTGGCGTGCTGCGTGTCGGCGCGGGAGAGCAGGGGAGCGGTCCGCGGCAGTGGGGCTCCGGGTTGGCGACGATCGCGCATGCGGTTTTCCACAGTCGACGCATGTCGTGGGGGACCTCGACGCTGGGCCACTGCCGGTCCACGTCGACGACGACCGCGATCCAGGGTCCGATGCGCAGGTCACCACGATGCTCACCTCGGCCGAGCGATTGTCCATGTCCACGCGCAGCGTGACCGTGCAGCCGAGTACCGCGATCGTGGCTGCGTGACCTGCGGCGCTCAGCTCCGCCACGCTCCGGACCGTGCCGCGCCGCTCGGCTACTTCGCTCGGCCCGCCAACCGCCCAGCCGGTCCATGGCGGCTGTTGATCGCATACCCACGAATGAGCGGCTCGGCGATCCACGCCTGCAGCGCATCGCAGGGACCCGGCGCGGAACGACCGGACTGCTCGCGCACAGCTGGCGTGGAGCGGCACGCCGACGCGATTGCGCACCGCGGCCGGCAGATCGCGCCGAGCGCCGATTACGTCGCGTTGCGCGCTCGGTTCGAGACGAACGTTATGTGCGCGCCCGGAGGGTCGAGGTCCGACGCGACGGCGGTTTGGAAGTACGGTCTGGTCATCCGCTGGATGCGGCGAAGCTCCGAACGTGTGCCAGCGCGGCGTCGAGTGCCACCTCGATCGGTCGCGTGCTGCGCGTGGTCTTGGTCAGCAACAGACCACCCTGCAGCGCAGCCATCGTCGCCAGCGCGAGGGTCGCCGGATCGGCGTTGCGGCGAAGTTCCCCGCGATCGCGCATCTCCGTAAGGCCCCTTTCGATATAGCCCTGCCAGGTCGCGAACGATTCGGCCAGTTGCGCGCGCAGCTGTGGGTCGTGTTCGGCGAGTTCATTGGCCATTGAACCGATTGGGCAGCCTCCCGCGCAGTGCAGCTGCCGCTGCAATGCGGTGACGCCGTTGCGCCAGCGCCGCAGCGCCGCAGCGCCGCCCAACTGTCGAGCTTGTCGAGCGCCGGACGCTGTGCGTCGGGCCTGCTCGGTGAGGTGACCGCCGCAGGCGGACAGTTGATCGCGGTCAGCCCGCAGCGACTAACGAGCGCGCAGTCACCGACCGAGAAGCACGAACTTGCCTTCCCGTTCCTGTCCGACGTGACCAGACCGCGATCCGCGCCTACCGGCTCCGGTACGAGCTGCCCGCGGCCCTGAAGGACGTGTACGCGAACGCGTTCGGCGTCGATCTGTCCGTGCAAAACGCTGACGGAAGCTGGACGCTCACCGTGCCGGCCACCTACGTCGTCGACCAGCAGCACCGAATCCGATTCGCGTTCGCGAACACCGACTGGCGCATCCGGGCCGAACCAGCAGACGTGCTCGCGGCGCTGCGAGACGCAGCCAACTCGCGATGAGCGCCGCCGTGGTCTGGAGGGTTCCCTAATTCAGCGGTCTCCTAGCGCCTAAGCAGTGCCGACGGCGGTGCGGGCGTCTGTCCCTCGAGCACGGTGGCGAACGTCGCCGAGTCGATGTTGCCGCCGGTTTGGATTAGCGCGACCCGCTTGTCGCGCGCTCGGTCGACCTCCTTCAGCAGCCCGGCGAGTGCGAGGGCGCCGGCCGGTTCCGGAGCGTTGTGCGTTGTGCGGAAGTGCAGCCGCATGGCCTCCGCCGCTTCGTCCTCGCTGATCGTGACGACCCGCGCCGCGCCGGCGACGATGCGCCGGATCGCCTCCGGGTCCGGCGACCGGGTGGCGACTCCGTCGATGAACGTGTCGGCCGAGTCGGTGACCACGACCTCGCCGGCCGCGAACGAGCGCGCGGTCGCGTCGGCGCGGTCACTGACTACGCCGACGATCTCGGTAGGCAGGCCGAGCAGGTCGCGCACACCGATGAGCCCGCAGCAGCCCGAGCCCATCCCGATCGGCACGTAGACCGTATCGATCTGTGCGACGGCCTCGAAGAGTTCGCGCGCATAAGTTGCCACGCCGAGCACGAGGTCTGGATGGAACGAGGGCACCGTCTCAAAGCCAGGGTCCGCGGCGGCGAGTAACGCGGCGTGCTCGCGGGCGACCTGGAAGTCATGGCCGTGCTCGATCACCTCGGCGCCGAGCGCGCGCATTGCCGCGTTCTTGTCGGGGCTGTTGCCGAACGGCACGACGATGCGGACCGGCAGGCCGGCCGCACGCCCGGCGAATGCCAGGCTCTGCCCGTGGTTGCCGGTGGTCGCAGAAACCAACCCGGTGACGTCGCTCCTGCGACGGACCAGCCGGTCGACGTAGACCAGACCACCGCGCACCTTGAACGCACCGACCGGCAGGTGGTTCTCGTGCTTGACCCAGACGTCCACCCCCAACTCCGCCGCGAGCAGCGGCCAACGATAGGTCGGCGTAGTCGGCAGCGTGCCGTGCACGAGTGCGGTGACTGCGTCGAGCTCAGCGCGAGTGAACGACATGTAAACAGTCTCGCCGACCCGGTCGGCGCGGGCGATCGATTTGGCCGGGCCATCACCGAAGTTGCGGACTGGCCGCCGTGGGCCCTGCCCTGCAACCCAACCCGCGGGTCAGCCCAACTTGCACCCGAGATCGTCACCCCACGAGTCCATCTGATCTCAGAACGGGTCTGTTGCGTTGGGGGCTGTCCCACGGGTGAGGAGACTGATCGGGTGATCGCTTCGAGGTCTGTCTCGTCTGCACCGGCCGGCTACCGCTTCCCGCGGGAGGTGATCGCGGTTGCGGTGCGCTGGTACCTGCGCTACGGATTGTCGTATCGCGATGTCGAGGAGCTGCTGGCCGAGCGCGGCATCGACGTCGATCACGTGACGCGTCTATCGGTGGGTGCAGACATTCACGCCAGAGTTCATCGATGCTGCTCGTACGGCGCGGCACGCGACCGGGTCCAGCTGGTTCGTCGACGAGACCTACGTCAAGGTCGCCGGCCGCTGGACCTACCTCTATCGCGCGGTCGATCAGCACGGTCAGGTCATCGACGTCCTGGTCTCGCGAACGCCGCGACGGCGCGGCCGCGCGGGCGTTCTTCGCCCGCGCGCTGACCCACGGCCCGTCGCCGGTGGAGGTCACCACCGACCGGGCGCCGGTGTACCCGCGCGTGATCGACGAGCTCGCCCCGGCCGCGCGGCACGTCATCTGGAGCAGTATGCGACGGATGAAAATGTCAACGAGGAAGACGACGGTGGCGGCGCTCGCGTGTGTTCTTAGGCCGTTTTCCCGCCCGCTGTAGCTGCCTGAGACCGGCGGCCCGCAGCCGCGGTCAAGGTGGAGCGCCCGGTTGGACGAACGACCTTGACCGCGGCGAGGACCGCGGTAGCGTCGGGCTGCGGTGGGCGTGGTCGACCGCCGAGCGAAGAGCAAGATGTTGGGACTGGAAGTCTTGCCGCGCTGCTTAGCCTGCGGGCTGTGTGAGTCGCGTCCCGTTGCTGGCGTCCGCGCCCACCGCCTCTTTCCTGCGTGCTGGGGTATTGCTGTGGGGTCGGCTGGGTTGCCAGGCGGCGACCATCGTGCGGTAGGCGGCTTCGCCTTGAGCGGCGAGCTCGCGTTCGGCGGCGCGGACGGCCTTGAGCGAGTAGCCGGCGGCGTTGCCCTTGCGGCCGTTGGCCGGTGGCTGGCCTGCGCGCAGCTCGAGCGTGCGGTGTTTGCGGGCAAGCAGCGAAGGCTGAGCGAAGGCGTAGGTCTCGCCCTTGATGAGCAGGTGCCAGCACAGCACGGCCAGCTTGCGGGCGGTGGCCACGATCGCAACCTGCGTGCCGTGGCGTGCCCGCACCCGTTGGTAGAACGCGCGCAGCGGGCCGGGAGTCCTCGACGCTGCCCAGGCCGCCTCGACGAGCATGCCGCGGGCGTGCCCCGGGCCGGCTTTGGTGATCCGTCCGTGGCTGGCCGCATGTCGGCCGGATTGGCGCACCCGGGGGTTGAGACCGAAGTAGCAGACCAGCTTGTCCGGGGCGCGGAAGCGGGTGATCTCGCCGACCGCGGCCACGATCGACAGGGCCACGATCGCGTCGACGCCCGGGATGCTCATCAACAGACCGACGTCGTCTCGCCCGAGCGCGACGCTGGCGAGGTCGGCGTCGATCAGCGCCAGCTCCTCGCCCTGGAAGTCCAGTTGTCGCAGCAGCGCGATGGCCGTGGCCTGCTCGTCGGGGGGCATCTGTTGTTGCCCCAACCAGTGACGTCCCTTGATCCCGAACAGGTCACTGGCCGGGCAGCGACTGACGAGGTTGCGGTGCAGGATCGCGTGCACCTGGTTCTTCAGCCGGGTGCGTTCACGCACGATGTTCGCTCGGCGCCGCACCTGGCGACGCAACGCCGCGGTCGCCGGGTCGGGCAGCCATACCGAGGGCAGGAAGTCCGCGGCCAGCAACTGGGCCAGGATCGCGGCGTCGACCTTGTCGGTCTTGACCTTCGCCTCGGCGATGGCCCGGGTCTTGACCGGGTTGGACACCACCACCCGACCCGCGCGGCTGGCCAGCAGCGCCGCGATCGCCCAGGTGTTCCCGGTCGCCTCCAACGCCACCTCATCGCCCGGCCTGAGCTCGACGGCGAAGGCACGGACCTCCTGCGGAGTGGTCGCGAACCTGCCCGCCTCCCGCACCACCCCGGCCTGCCATATCGCGACCTGCGCGAAGTCGCGGTGCACATCCAGCCCGATGCACCGGCGACTCAACTGCTCACTCATCGCTGATACCCCTCTCCGTAACGGTTGACTTCCGATGTCGGGAGCGGGTGGGCAAAGCGACACCTACGGATCCGCGCGCGCAGCGCAACCGGGCAGGTCGCAGGGGCGGCCATCTAACAACTCGGGCTCTCAGCCCAGCGCATAACACCGGCCTGCCCACCCTGCTTCACTCCCGGCGCCCCTGTCCCGGACGGTCGCACCGTAATCCGATCGCCGCACCACAACCAATGGCGAGAAGACCAGCCGAACCAGCGACGCCACCGCCTTTCATACCGGGTAACAACCGCGTGGAAGCTGATCACGGCCGACTCAAGGCCCGGCTGCGACCGATGCGCGGACTGAAGACAGATCCGCTCCCTGCGCACTGTCGCGGCCGGACACGCATTCGTGCAGAACCTGCGCCGCGGGCACTACGCGATCACCGTCGACACGCCCGTCCATGATCGGGTCCGCGTTCGCGTTCACCGAGCTCGCACGCTGCCTATAACAGCGACCATCCGCGCGGCACAAGCTGCAACGCAGCCCTAGGTCGAACAACGCAACAGCGCCGATCCACGAACCGATGTCGGGACTGCTGGCTTCTAGTTTGTCGGGATGGTCTGGCCGGGTGGTGTGAAGGCCGCCAGCAGGGTTGCGCCGATGATCCGGGCGGCGTCGTCGGGGTCTAGCCGTCTGGCGGTGCGGTCTTCGGCGGCGGAGTGCATCAGGCTGAACGTGGTGGTGACGAGCCACGCTTTGGGTAGGTCGGTGCGGAAGACGCCGGCTCGCTGGCCTCGCTCGATGAGGGTCTGCACGCGGCGCAGGATCCGGTCGTGCACGCCGCGGATGCGTTCGGCGGGCAGCTCGCGCTGTGCGGCGTGCAGGACCGAGCGCGACTGGTTGACGATCTGCCACGACGCGCCGACTAGTCGGACCAGCGCGGCGCTCGGGTCACCGGTGGTATCGGTTGCGTCGAGGACTGCGTCGGCTTCGGCGACGGTACGGGTTAGGACCGCGTCGACGAGCTCGGCGCGTGTCTTGAAGTGGCCGTAGAGGGTCACGCGGCCGACGCCTGCGACCTCGGCGATCTCGGCGATGCTCGCCTCCGGGTTGCGGGTCAGGCATGCCGCCGCCGCGTCCAGGATCGCTGCAACGTTGCGCCGGGCGTCGGCCCGTTGCGGCCTGGGTGTGGAACGCGAACCGGTGGGCGGCATCACACCAAATCCTTTCTCGGACAGCAATGTATGAGTTAGTCTCGACCTCGAAACTCGAACACTGCAGTTCAGGATAGCCGAGAGGCCGCTCTCGGCAACACACCTTGGGAGCATGCCATGGCAAGCGTCGCCGCCGCGGGCACGCAATATCCGCCCGCGTCCACGCTCGACCCCCGTCGCTGGGTCGCGTTGGCACTGCTGTGCCTGTGCCAGCTGATGCTGATCCTCGACGTGACGGTCGTGAACGTTGCGCTGCCGGACATCGGGGCCGACCTGAATCTGCACGGGGCGACGCTGCCGTGGGTGATGACCGCCTACACGCTGGTCTTCGGTGGCCTGATGCTGCTCGGCGGCCGCCTCAGCGACGTCTTCGGAGCACGCCGGGTCCTGCTCACCGGCCTTACCGTGTTCACCGCCGCGTCCCTGCTCAGCGGGGCTTCCGACGCAGCGACGACCCTGCTCGCTGGTCGCGCGGCGCAGGGCCTGGGCGCCGCGCTGATGTCGCCGACCGCGCTGTCGCTGGTCACCATGCGATTCGAGGGCAGAGAACGGGCGAAGGCGCTCGGCGCGTGGTCCGCGATCAGCGGCGCCGGAGCGGCCCTCGGCGTGGTCCTCGGCGGTGTGCTGACCTCCGGCGTGGGATGGCGCTGGGTGTTCTTCATCAACGTTCCGATCGGCCTCGCGTTGCTCGTCGTCCTGCCCACCCTCTTCCCGGCGGCACCACGGCACGCAAAGCGCGCCCCGGTTGACGTGCCTGGCGCGCTGACCGTCACCGCTGCCACCGGCGCCGCGATCTACGGGCTCATCAACGTGGGCGGCCACGGCTGGTCCGCCGTGTCGACGCTGGTCCCGCTTGCGGCGTCGGTCCTGCTCTACGCACTCTTCGTCGGGATCGAGCGCGCCCTAGCGGTACCGCTCATGCAGATCAGGCTGCTCACCCGTCGATCGGTGGTCGCAGCTTCGCTGCTGATGCTGGTGGCGACCGGTCTGCTCGTCGCAGGGTTCTTCCTCGGCTCGTTCTACCTGCAGCGCGAACACGGCTACAGCGCGGTGCACACCGGACTCGTCTTCCTCCCGATCGCCGTCGCCACCGTCATCGGTGCCGGCTCCGCAAGCCGTGCGATAGCAGGCGTCAATGCACGGGTGCTCGCGGCGATCGGCCTCGCCCTGGCCGGAGGCGGCTGCGGCGTCGCGGCCCTCTGGCAGGGTCCGGTCTCCGTCGTGCTCGGCCTTAGCGTGGCCGCGCTGGGAATCGGGGCCACCTTCGTCACAGCGTTCACAGCCGCGCTGGCCGGCGTGCAGGAGCACGAGTCGGGGCTGCGCTCGGCGGTCGTCAACACCTTCCACGAATTCGGCGGAGCGGTCGGCGTCGCCGTCGTCTCCAGCGTCGCCGGGGCAAGCCTGGCGGCTCCGCACGCCGGTACCGCCGGGTTCAGCCGGGCGTTCGCCGTCTGCGCCGTCGCCGCGTTCACCGCCAGCGTGCTCGCCGCACTCGTCGTACCCGGCCAGCCAGGCAACGCCCGCGACGGTCACTGACTCGATTCCACCAACCGATCAAGAGAAAGGACACCCCCATGTCCACACCGTTCAATCCTCGTCACCACCCACCACGTAGAGCCAGAGCAACTCGCGGCGTTCACCGAGCTGAGCCGCCAGTACACCGAGTTCGTCCAAGCGAACGAGCCACGCATGCTGGCCCACTACGCCTACCCGAACGACAACCATCCCGTCGGCGAGCGAATCAGTCAGGCGCTCGCGCTGAGCCGAATACCCACGACGATCCCACAGCATCCCTGGGGGACGAACTTGAACCTGGCCAGTCGCAGGACGCAGCTGGTCTCGAACCCGCCATCAAGGAGGATCTCATGAACGACGCACCCAAGGACGATTCCGCACGCATCCTCATCGTCGGCCGAAGCCCGGGCGTACTCCTCGACGCCGTCGAGATCCTGCGCAGCAAGGGCTATTCGGCAAACGCGACCAACCAGTTCGACCAGGTCCTCGACGACTACGACGTGACCAACATCGACGTCCTCGTCTTCGGAGGCATGGTTCCGCCCGACACCAAGCAGTACCTGCGCGAGGAGATCAAGGAGCGCAACCCACAGGTGACCTTCGTCCAAGGGCTCGCCGGCATCGCTGGCCTCATTGCCGCCCAGGTCGAAGAAGTGGTCGCACCCGGCGAACCGGACGACGACCAGATCGCCTACGACGCGGCGCGCCGGGCGGTGGTGCTGACACTGAACGGCTCCACGCATGTCTCGGTCCACGCGTGGTGGGGCACGTCGTTCACGCCGCCGGAGCCCAAGAGCACCTCGATGGAGGTGTTCGACGGCGAGCTCGAACAGGGGTCCCACAGCATCCCACTCCCAGACCGTGTGCCGTCCGAAGCCTCCTTCGCAACGGTTGCCGTCGGCTCCTCAGTCCGCGCGTTCACCGTCGGCGCGATGCCGAACGTGGTCATGCGAATGGTCCCGACCTCGGCCGCGGACCAGCGGCTTCCCGAGGTCAGCCGCGTCACCACGCGCAGCGATGACTGGTGAGGTCAGGGCGCACGGTGCCGGCTCGCGGCCGCGAACCCAGACCGTGCCGGGACAGCGCCTGGTGAACCTTCTTGTGCGCGGGATGCTGCGCACGCCAGGCCTGTGCCGGCTCGTCGGGAGTCGACTGGTCACCCTGTACGTGGTTGGGCGAACGTCAAGGCGTTGCTACGCGGTCCCGGTCGCCTACCGGGTCCAAGGCGAAGACCTGCTGATCGGCACCTCCTTCGGATGGGGAAGGAACCTACGTACCGGCGAACCCCTCGAGATCCGGTTGATGGGCAAGCGTCGCTGGGCCGACGTCAAGACCTACACAACAGAGCCCGAGGTCATCGCGGCCTACGCTCACATGGCACGGGTAAACCCGACTTTCGCCAAGTTCAACAACATCCGGGTCGGCGACGACGGTGAGCCGCGCCGCCACGACCTACGACTGGCCTGGCTCGGCGGCGCGCAAGCGATCAGACTGACCCCACGATGACTCCCCACTGGTCGACTGGCCCAACGAGTGTGGGTGAGCAGCGCGACCTCACCAATCGCGCCCGCAGCTCACGAGTCACTCGACAGCACCAATCGCACCCAGCCGAGTCACCGATGGCCGGATCGGCGTGGATCACCTCGCCGTGCGGGCCGGCGGACCGCTCGCCGAGTTCCGTGGCACGCCATCCACGCGCGGCCCGGCAGACATTCCGCGTTCGCCCAACGGGCTCATCGACTCGTTCCGCTCGATGACCCGGCAACTGCCGGGCTGCTGTTCGAGGCGGTCGGTCCACCGGTTCGCGCAACTCTCGTCGCCCGCCAGGGCGGGCGCGGCGGATTCTTCCGAGGGTCGGCTGAATGAGCGCCGCTGCCAGTCGTGACCACTGCAGATTCTCGGGTGGTGTGAGGTTACGGTGCTTCACGGTCGTGGATGGACGTGAGGGCGTCCAGGGCTAGTTCGAGTGTCGCGGTTTGCCGGCGCCGTGGCAGCCAGCCTGCTGAGCTGACTGCGTGTAGCGCGAGCCCGTCGGCTGCGGCGATCGCGGCGTGCGCGGCCAGCGCGCAGGTGGCACGCGAGGCGTGATCGCCCCAGGCGGTCGCGAACGCCTCGGTGACGGCCGTGTGGAGCTCGGCGAGGGCGTCGCGCTGGGTGTGGGCGAGTTCTGGCGTCGTCGCTGCGCGGGCGGCGAATGCGAGGTGAACGCGGACCTCGAGCACACGCTGTTCGTCGAGCGGGAGCAGTTCGGCGAGCAGGTTGGACAGGTTTTGGCGCATGTCGGTGCCGAGCTGTGACGGCCTCAAGCCGCGACCGGATTCGCCGGATGACCTCCTCGTAGGCGGCCGCCAGCATCCTGTCCTTGGTCGGGAAGTAGTGCTGGACCGTCCCGATGGAGACCTTCGCGCCCGCGGCGACCTCGCGGACGCTCACCTGGTCCAGGCCACGCTCGGCCACGATGTGCAGCAGCGCGTCGGTGACGGCGGCCTGTTTCGGTATTGGGCTTGACTCCCGCATCATGACTGGCATCATACAGTCGTATGACGAAGCAATACACTCGTATGACAATTCCGCGGGGGCTCATCACCGGCACCGCCGCAGCCATGGCACTGGTCTGGGGGCTGTTCGCGATCGACCCGGGGCGCAACCTCGTGTCCTCGGCCGTGCAAACTGCGCTCTATGCAGGGCTGCTCGTTCTCACCGTCCGAAGCCGGCGGATCAAGGTCCTGCTCGTCCGCACCGTCCAGCGCTGGACCATCAACCCGCTGATGCGCCTGCTGCTCGCGATCGGCATCAACCCGCTGGGTCTGGCGATCCTGGAGACCCGCGGACGTAGATCAGGCAAACCCAGGCGGGTACCGGTCGGCAACGGCCGCAAGGGCGACGCGTTCTGGATCATCGCCGAACACGGCCTGCGCGCCGGATACGTGCGCAACATCCAGCACGACCCGCGGGTGCGGGTGCGGCTGCGGATCGGCCTGCGCTACCGCTGGGTCACCGGCTTGGCCACCGTCCTGCCCGACGACGACCCACTGGCCCGCCAACGACGCATCATCCGCTGGCACCCGCTCCGCGCCTTCAACGCGATCAACGTGCGCGTGCTCGGCGCCGACCTGCTCACCGTGCACGTGCGCCTGATGCTCGACCAGTCAAGCCCTCCAACCGGGACCAGCACCGGACAGGCGCCGAAGACGCTCATCGCCGACCGGATCCCTGCGCCCGCCGCCGGGCTCCCCGGCCGATAGCCGACCCTCTGCGTTCCCGCTAACATCAGCGCCAGAGCTTCCGGCAACCTACGTCGTCGACCAGCAGCGCCGAATCCGGTTCGCCTTCGCGAAGACCGACTGGCGCGTCCGGGCAGAGCCAGCGGACGTGCTCGCCGCACTACGTGCCGCGGCCCACTCGTGGCGAGCGACTCCAGCTCTTGATGGCGAAGACCGCAGTACGTGCTCTACGACAGCTCCGGGCTGGGCGTCGAGTGCGGCCGTCGTCAGCGATATCGGGACACCCACCGGGGCTTCAGGTGAGGGCCGCTCAGTGTCGAAGAGACGGTCAGGACTGGCAGTCGTATGGGTACGGGTCGGGCCGGTCGGCGAGTCGGGTGACGGACTGAGCGGGTGATACAAGCGGCGTCTCGCGCACACCGGCATGGGGCCAGGTCGGGCTAGGTATGCCGGCCCGCGGGGACGCTTGCCGGGATCGGCTCGGTCTGGTTCGTGGGGGCTCGGCCGGGTGGGACGTGCAGTGCTCGGGCGAGGCGGTTGGGTAGCCACCAGTTGTACTTGCCGAAGAGGGCGAGTAGGGCCGGGACGAGGAGGGCGCGGACGACGGTGGCGTCGAGCAGGATGCCGGCGCCCAGGCCGGTGGCGAAGACCTTGAGGTCGGTGTCGGGGGCTTGGGAGAGCGCGAAGAAGGACAAGGCAAGGATCAGCGCGGCGCTGGTGACAAGCCGCCCGGTGCGTCCGAGCCCTTCCACGATGGCGGCTGAGGTACTCGCGCCGGCGTCGTATTCCTCACGGATGCGGCTGAGGATGAAGACCTCGTAGTCCATGGACAGCCCGAACAGGAACGCGAAGACCATGAGCGGCACGAAGTTGGTGATCGCCCCGGTAGCGGGGATGTTCCAGATCGCGTGCGAGCCGTGGCCTTTCTGCCAGACCAGCACGAGCACGCCGTAGGTCGCGCCGACACTGAGCAGGTTGAGCAGGACGGCCTTCAATGCCATCAGTACCGAGCGGAACGTGCGCAGTAGCAGCAGGAACGAGACGAGCACGATGAGTGAGAGCATGAGCGGGAACGATCCGTAGACGGCGTGGTTGAACGACTGCGATCGTGCTCCGGAGCCGCCGACCCGCGCGTCGAGGCCTCGGGTCGCGCGGCGTACGTCCGCGATGACCGCGGCGCCGGCGCCGGCATTGGTTTCTCGTTCGGGGATGACGTCGACGACAGCTCGCCCACCTGCCACGCCGGTCTGCAATGCCCCTCGCACGCCCGGGAGCCCGCGGGTGGCGGCGATGACCCGGTTAGTTTGACCGGTGCTGGTTAAGACCTGGATCGGGGTGAGCGCGCCGCTGGAGATGCCCGCTCGTTCGAGGCTGGCTGCCGCGGTACGTGGCGGGCCGGCGGACGCCAGCGCCGACGATGACGGCTCACCCGTCACCAGCGAGAACGCGGGTATCAGCAGCGCGATCAGTACGACGCTGCCCAGCAGCACGGCCGGCCAGCGGTGCCGGACGACCAGGCGTGCCCACGCGGTCCACGCTCGCGACGCGGTGGCGGCTCGGCGGCGGCGTGGCCGATCGAGGAACGGGCCGGCGGTGGCGAGCAGGGCGGGCAGCAGGGTGATGCTGACCAGCACGCTGATCAGCGGGATGAGGACGCCGCCGTAGCCGACCGAGCGCAGGAACGGCACGGGTAGCACGACGAGGGCGAGCAGGCCGAGCGCGACGGTGACGCCGGAGTAGACGACTGAGCGGCCGGCTGTCTGCATGGCGATCTCGACTGCGTCGCGGTTGTCCCGGCCGTGGGCGCGTTCTTCGCGCCATCGGGTGACGACGAGCAGGGAGTAGTCGATGGCGACGCCCAGTCCGATCAGCGCGACCAGGAACTGCACGAGGAACGACACGTCGACGGCGTGGGTCAGTCCGCTGACGAGCAGGAAGGTCGTCAGGATGGACACCAGCTGCCATGACCAGCGGCAGGACGGCGATGAATGAGCCGAAGACGAATGCGAGGATGACGATCGCGCCGGTGGCGCCGATTAGTGTCTCGGTGAGCACATTGGACCCGCCGCGGTCCGAGCCGGTCAGCTCACCGAAGCCGGTCAGGCCGACCGTGGTTCCGGATGGAAGATGCGCCCCTTGGGCGAAGGTCTCGGCGGCCGAGGGTCCGAGCGGTTTGTCGAAGAAGTCGCCGGAGGTCGGCGGGTACACCAGGACGAAGGTGGTTCGGTGGTCGGCGCTGACCAGCACAGAGTTGGCCGCGTTGGCGTAGGAGACGACGCGTGGAGCGGGTCGACCACGGACCGCGAGTGAGCTGGCGAGCGCGTCGTCGCCCCGCGCGAGGGCGGCCACCGAACTGGGCGACGTCACATCGCCGCCGGGCAGGCAGTGTGACCACCACCAAGGCGGGGTCTCGGTCGCCTCCGCCGCCGAAGGTCTTGATGATGGCCTGGTTCGCCTCGTAGCCAGCCTGTCCAGGCAGCGTGAACGTCTTGTCCAGCCGGGACGACAGCCCGCCCGCCGCGGCGGCGCCCGCGACCGTGACGAGCAACCAGGCCAGGAAGACCCAGCGGGCATGGGTCGAGCAGAACGTCGCGATCCGACGCATGGCACTTCCTTCGATTTTCGAGAGTTGGGACTTGTCACGCAGCACAGATGCGGAGAACGCGGAGCGACGGGTTACTCCGTCACACCCAGGGATCGTTGTGCCCGCCGGTATCGCGGGGCCCAGATCCACCGGTACAGCAGCCGGACCGGCGGTGGGACCAGGTCCAGCACGCGGTCGCGAACGGTCACGGGTGCGTCGTCGAGCAGCCACGGGAAGAACACCGCACCCCCGCGCAGGCCCTGCGTCCGGCGGATGTGCCCGGTGAACGCGGACCAGCCCGCCGTCCCGAGGTGTGCCTCGACCAGCGGCAGCGCCGCGTTCTCCTCGTGCCGCATGTGCATGCCGAGGCCGGCCGACAGTCGCTCGATCGCCTCAGTCAGGCCGGCCTGGTCGCCAGCGGTGACGGCCGCGTCGACCGCGTCGAGTGCCGGATCGACTCGTGCGTGCTCGGCTTCCATCGCGTCCAGGACCGCGAGCGCATCCGGCGCGCAGACCGCGGCGCGTAGCTGCGGCCATAGCGCGACGTCCTCGGCTCGATGGTGGATCCGCAGCTGTGACTTGAACATTGCCCAGGTCGCTGCGGTGTCCGCGGTCCAGGCCTGCCCGGTCATGCATGCGTCCGTGAGCCGGCGCAGGTCGCGACTGAACGCATCATGCGCGGCGTACATGATCGTGAAGTTGACATCGCTCGGGAGAACGACCCGGTCCTCTGGGCTGAATGAGCCGTCCGATTGATGCGGTGCGTGCAGCATGAGCGGCGTTCCTCGACAGTTCGGCTGAGCAGCCGCCGACGCGGGTTCGTGCGTTACCCCGAGACGGCTATCCTTTACAGTGCTGTCAACGTAATGGCAGGCTGATAACCTTGTCAACTGTGTCAGAGGTACGTGCGTCACAGCTACGGACTCGGCGTCGCCGCGCCGATGCGGAACGCAGCATCGCCGCGATCCTCGACGCGGCCACGCGGGTGCTCGGGCGAGATCCGCACGCGAGCATGGAGGAGATCGCGCAGGCTGCCGGAATCAGTCGCCAAACCGTCTACACGCACTTCCCATCGCGCGAGATCCTGCTCGGCGCGCTCACCGCCAGAGCAACCGAGCATGTCGTCGCCGCGCTCGACGCCGCCGACCTGGACAGCGTCTCCGCGAGCGAAGGGCTCGTCCGACTGCTCGAGATCGGATGGGAAGCCTTCGAGGCCGAGCCGTTCCTCCTGCAACTGCCCGGTCCGTCGCAGACTGCAACCGAGGACCGCGTGTTGCACGAGCCGGTTCTGGCCCACCTCGAGCGGCTGATCAGGCGCGGACGGCGCGCTGGTGAGTTCGACCGGACGCTGCCGGTGGCGTGGATGGTGGCCGCGACGGTCGCCCTGGGGCATGCCGCGGGCAAGGAGGTTCGCGCCGGCCGGATGACCACACGCCAGGCGCGCAGTGCGATGCGGCAGGCCGTGGAACGCCTGTTCCGCAGCTAGCCGACAACGACAGCTAGCTCTTACAGAGGTGACAGGCCTAGGGCGCCTACCGCCCAACCTTGACAACATGTCAAGGTTGAGAAGAGATCCCTGGCAGGCCAGCAACAAGCCGCGATCGAGGCGGTCGGGCTGACGAGGTATTCGGTGCGACCGCCGCGGTAAGCGGCATCGACCTGAGGATGCCGGCGGTTGGGGTGTACGGGGTGCTCGGTCCGAACGGGGCGGGCAAGACCACGACGATCCGGATGCTGACCACCCTGCTGTGGCCGGCGAGGGTAGTGCTCGCGTCTTCGGCTACGACGTGGTCCGCGAGGCGGATGCGGCTCGTTCCGCCGCCCACACCGACCAGGTCGGCGAGGGCTAGGCCTCGGGCAGCCTATCGTGCAGGCCATCGCCCGACGCCTGATCGTCAACCAGGTGCAGGGCGCGTTCACCGCCGAACACCAAGACTCCACCCGAGCGCCCACCTATACGCCCGACGACCGGCCGATCCGACTTACCCTCGCCGCAGCAGCCGACGTCAAGGTCACCGTGTGGTGGCAGACCTCGTTCGTGCCACCCGACCCGAGGAGCGACTCGCTGCTGCTCCTCGACGACCGGCTCGACCGCGGCGATCACGCGATCCCTGTCCCTGATCACGTGCCGCCGCAGGCCTCCTTCGCCACCGTGAAGATCGACACGGCCACCTACGCCTTCAGCATCGCCACCGAACAATGACCGCAAGCCATCCGGAACTCACGACCTGATGGGCACGACCACACCCTCACTGAGCCGAGCGGCAACCCGCCATCGGCTCCCCGGCCCACATACCGGGAAGCGGCTACCCAGGGACAGCTGATATGGACTGACCTTCCGTCAAGAGGCAAGGTGAGCCGCCCGCCCGGGATTGTCCGTGGGGGGCGCCTCGTGCTTCGTCATGGCGAACAAGACGTCTTTGGCTGGTCATGGGAGTGCACAGCTAAAGGTGGTCAGATCGCACGTCGAAGATGATCACGATACCCGGCTATGCCGACCTCGGGATTGTGCCGATGCGGCGGCGGATCCAGCTACCGGACGAGGCACTCGGGCGCGTGGGCTCGGCGCAATCCGCGCCCCTCGTTCGCCCATGCCGGATGCGTGATCCGAAGTCATCGGCGAGCAGGCGATCGGCGTGCCCGACGAGGCCACCCCCCGGTGAACACCAGGCGCGGGTGGCCATCCAAGCCTTGAGGCACCCGATGACCTGGAGCGCAGAAGGCATCACGCCGTCGCCCGATCTCAGTCGCGGCCGATGTCGCCACTCGAAGATGACCTCGGATTGTGCCGACATTGCTGACGGCAAATGCCTTGCCAGGCAGGCGATCCAGTCATCAGGTCGGCACAAACCACGAGGTCGGCGCATTCGGCGTTCTCTGGAGCCTGCCGACGCGATCCCCGACGTTCAAGGCAACTCATCGGCATGGACATCTCGCCGTCAGGGCCACTGAACAGCACGTGTCGCGGCGAGATAGGCGGTCTACGTGAGCCGCCGACCGCTCCGGTCATCTCATGTGTTCCTGCCTTGGAGAGCTGGCAGCGCCCCGGAAGCGTTGACTACGCAACAAGAGGCGATCAACTGCACACGCCGCCAACGCCGTGGACGGCAACGCAGCTGAGCACGATTCGCTCACGCCGGACGCGAATAGCGCATCGCCTCTGCGCGACGCTCCCACGCATGTCGCAGGCTCGGCGGCGGCCTTCGGATACCGCCTCGCGCCGACATCCGCCATGCCGCGGAGAGTGCGCACACGTTCGCGTCGAGATCCGGTTGTCCTCGTCGATCTTCGGCCTGTCGCTCTCTGGCAGCCTTCGCCTGTGACTGACTCAGCGGGCGACTCTGTCGAGCGACTTCTGACCGACGACGAGCGCTGGCCGGGGCTGATGGACGCAAGCCGCGCTCCACGCCGCAGATGACCACGGGGCCGGGCGAGTTCGCGATCAACGCGTGGCAGACTCCGGCCATGTTTTCTGAGACGGTGGACGCGGCGGCTGCGGGAACCTGGACGCTCGGGGATCTGACGGTCAACCGGATTGGGTTCGGCGCGATGCGCTTGCCCCAGCGCGGCCCGGCGTTCGCGCCCGAGGCCATCCCGGGCGATCGTGACCAGGCGATCAAGGTGCTGCGCCGCGCGGTCGAGCTGGGCGTCAACCACATCGACACCGCCGCGTTCTACTTCTCCTCGCTGCGATCGGCCAACGAGCTGATCAACACGGCGCTGTCGCCGTACCCGGACGACCTGGTCATCGCGACCAAGGTCGGGCCGCGTCGAGCCCCGGCCGGCGACTGGCTGCCCCTGGCCACACCTGGTGAGCTGCGCGGCCAGGTGGAGGAGAACCTGCGCCAGCTCGGCCGCGACCACCTGGACCTGGTGAACCTGCGCCTGGTCGGGCTGGACGCGATCGCCGACCACTTCGGCGCGCTGGCCGAGCTGCGCGACGCGGGCTTGATCCGCCACCTCGGCGTGTCCAACGCCGGCCCGGAGCATCTGGCCCAGGCCCGGGCGATCGCGCCGGTGGTGTGTGTGCAGAACTCCTACGGCCTCGGCCACCGCCCCCAGCAGGACGAGCTCCTGCGCGCCTGTGGCAAGCAGGGCGTGGCGTTCGTCCCGTTCTTCGCCATCGCCGGAGCCGGGCGCGAGGCCGGCCCCAGCGCCGCCGAGCACCATGAGGTGCTCGCCGTCGCTCGCGCGCACCAGGCCACCCCGGCGCAGATCCGCTTGGCATGGGCGCTGCACCGTGGACCGCACGTGCTGGTCATCCCGGGCACCGGCGACCTCGACCACCTCGCCGACAACATCGCCGCTGGAACGCTGCGGCTTGCGCCCGACGACCTTGCCCGGCTTGACGCAGCCCACCAGGCCCGGCAGTAGGCCGAGCGACCAAGCACGGTGCCTACCATGCCGATGGTGAACTTGGACGCCCGCCGCAGGTAGGCGCATGGAAGACGATCCCGTCCTGGTACCTGGTCGCCAACCAGGATCAAGCCATCCCACCCGCTGCCGAACGCTTCATGGCCCACCGCGCACACGCCCACACCGTTGAGATCAACTCCTCACACGTGGCAATGATCAGCTATCCCAACGCGGTCACCGACCTCATCCTCGCCGCCGCCCGAAGCCACTAACGGCGAACGCCGCAACGGGGTGTCGAGGCGGTCTGGAAAGAAGCCGCCTCGACACCTCGAGCAGCGCTCTCCACAGATGACCAATCGACATCGTCTCGCGGACATCGTGCTCCGCCGAAATCTCCCTCCCATCATCCGCTCGAATACGTGCGTGGACTGCGGATTCGATTGGCTCGGAGATCGCGTCCTTCAGAACGTCGCATGGAAGGTCGCTGACAGGCTCGGGTGACCCGACACCGTCAACGCCGAAGACGTCGCACTGACCCAACTCCGGACGACGCGTTCATCACGCTCGACGTCCACTCGCCCAGTCCGTGAAGGACCTCGTGACGGTCGCGCCCACAAAGGCACTGACCCAAGGCGAAACCTGGACAGACAGGCTCCATAATGCACGGATCTGCCGAAAGTGCGCGCTCGTGCCGATGCGCGGTCGATATCCAGTCGAGCCCTATCGGTCGAGGGGTAGATATCGGGCCGTGCTGGATCGCTACGAGAACCCGAACCCGGACACTCACCGGGTCTGTCCGACCAACGGTGTGTGAGGTCCGGCGGTTCTAGTGAATGGCTCTGTCGAGCCGGCCCGCGAAGGTGATCGCGAACGCGTGGCCAGCGCTACCCGGCCATCGTCAGACGCTGGCAGAGCTCCTGGCCGGAGTTCGTGCCGTTCCTCGAGTACGACGTGGAGGTACGCCGGGTCATCTGTCCGGCACGGGATGCGACCGGTGATCGACCGGGAGTTCGGATTTGACGAGACGGCGGACGCGTACCCGTACTTCCGCGACGGCAATCCATTCGGGAAAGTAGTGATCGTCCGATAATCGGGGCGTCGCGACCTCTGACGCCGCCTACCGGCCGGCACTCAAGACCGCGCCATCCGGCAAAAGCCTGCACCTCAATGCCGCGGCGTTCAACGCCCGGACTGGCCACCATGGCCGGCGCGCGACCCGGATTCGAGGCGTCGACGGCGTCATGGAGGCCGTCTGGGCCGGCTGTCGTGGGCACGCCCTTGCCGTCTTCTGTCCAGGTGGATAGCGGCGGCCATGACCGCGGGTGGGCATCAAGACGCCCGGAGCGCCCCGGCCGATCAGTCGGTGAGCTGCGGTTCTCGGGCGCTGTGCCGGTGCGCATCGAGCGGGTCAAGCGGCCGGCGGACCTCGATGAACTCGCCGCTCGGCAGTCGGTAGATGATCCCGGTTTCGACGCCGTGGTCGAGCACGTCTCGGTCATTGCCTCGCAGGGCCAAGCAGATCCGGAAGGTGACGGCGTAAGCGATCGGCGGGAGGGTGAGCAGTGCGATGCGTCCGCCCCAGATCATGGCGTTGCCTGAGATGTCGAAGGCTCGGGAGATGCTGTCGCTGCCGCCGGCCACGAACAGCGTCAGATAGAAGCTGAGCGCCATCGCGCCGAGGGACGTGCGAACCGGGTTGTCGCGCGGGCGTTGCAGTAGGTGGTGATGAGCCCGGTCGCCGGTCAGCTTCGCCTCGATGAACGGGTAGGCCGCGGCAAGCGTGAACAGGATGCCGGGCAGTACCACCGTTGCCCAGAACAGTGGCGGCACATCGTGGCCCCAGAGCCGGATCTCCCAGGACGGGAACAGGCGGCTCGATCCGTCGACGAAACCCAGATACCAGTCCGGCCCAGAGAGGGCGGACACCTGCGCCGGGTTGTACGGCCCGTACAGCCAGACCGGGTTGATCTGCGCCAACCCGCCGAGTGCGGCCAGCACGGCGAAGACGAGGAAGAACAGGCCGGTGGCTCGCACCGTGTACGCCGGGAAGAACCGGATGCCGCTGACCGTCGCCTCGCTCTTATCCGGACCTGGCACGTCGGCGTGCCGCTGCCGCATCGTGATCACCACCTGCAGCCCGATCAGCGCGACGAGAACGGCCGGTAGCAGCACGACGTGGGTGATGTAGAGGCGCCCGATCCATTCGCCGCCGCCCGGGAACGGGCCACCGAAGATCAGGAACGAGGTCCAGGTGCCGATGAGGGGGATCGACAGGATGGTCGCGTCGGCCACGCGCATCCCGGTGCCGGACAGCAGGTCGTCGGGCAGCAGGTGCCCGGTGTAGCTCTCGACGATGCCGAGGACGAGTATCAGCAACCCGTTCAGCCAGTTCAGTTCCCGCGGTTTGCGGAATGCGCCGGTGAAGAACATCCGGCACAGGTAGACCAGCAGCGCAGCCAGGAACAGCAGCGCCGCCCAGTAGTGGACCTGGCGGACCAGCAGGCCACCGCGCACGTCGAAGCTGATGTCCAGCGTCGACGCGTACGCCCGCGACGTCGGCACGCCGTCCAACGGCACGTACCGGCCGTGATAGACGGTCTCGGTCGCCGACGGGTCGAACCAGAAGCTCAGGTAGACGCCGGTCAACAGCAGCACGACGAACGCGTACAACGCGACCTCGCCGATCATCAGCGACCAGCGATCGGGAAAGACCCGATTCGCCAGCCTGCGCACCGGCGCGGCCAGCCCGAACCGCTCGTCGAACCAGCCGCCCAGCCTGGCCACTCGCTTCGTCCTCATGGTCTGCAAATCCGTCGCCGGTGCACGTCTGCTCTGCTCCCTTACCGGGCTCTGCGGCCGCGCCGAGCCCACTGCGCGCTGCTCGCGATGCGCGGGATGCTCGAAGCCCCGTCACATCGGCGGGGCGCCTCGGGCCCTGTTCATATGACGTGTTGCGACAGGGCTACGTGACAGATGAACGAGCACGACCGCCGCCGAACGCGTCACACCGCGATCTACCCGATGGGACTCCTGGTCGGGTCAGGGCCGATGAACCTGAGCATTGGGCCTGAGCGTCAGCGTCGTCGAGTTCCGGTATCCCCGGCCCGTACTGTTCGGAGGATCGCAGCACGCCCACCATCGGCTCCAACGCGGGCCAGCAACTCGGTGCAGAATTCCGGGTCAGCCAGTCGTCCTGGTGGCCCCGACGCGTGGCTCGCAAGCGGCTTAGAGGCCGGCGTCCGCGCGGGGTACGCCACGCCCGACACGATCGCTCCATCGATCGGACATCGCTGCTGTCGGCTCGCCGCGATGGTTACTCCGCTCCCATGTCACGGCGGCAAGTCGGCCGGTCTCGACCGGGATCCAACTCTGGGCCAATGCTGCCGCCGGCCAGGGAGACATCGACGTGACACGGAACCATCCGCCCCACAGAGCGCAGCAGGTCCTGGATATAGAGGCCGCGTAACGCGCCGTGTCCACCGGGGACGGCGCGGGCGTCAGGCTGGCTTGTGCTCCGGCAGCCAGTACAGCGAGTAGGCCCGCACGGCGGTGTCACCATGATTGGTCAGCTGATGCGTGCTCCCTGACGGGATGAGAACGGACTCGCCGGCAGTCAGGTCGAATTCGTTGTCGTCGACGACGACGTGCCCGGCACCGCTGACGACCACCCACAGCTCCGCCGAACGGTGTGACTCCCGGTCATTGCTTTGGCCCGGCTCGACCTCCCAGCGCGCGATCTCGAAGGGGATGCCCGCGCCGTCCAGAGATGGCGCTGTGGGTTGCTCGACCACACCGCCGTCGGCGAAGTGGTACCAGGTCTTGAACGTGAACGGGCTCGACTCGACGATCGTCATGGCGTCGAGGATGTACAGCCGCCGCGCGAGAATGCTGGCGGGTATCGGTCATGGCGTTCGCTCGCGGGAGAGCACGGCGGTCTACGGCAAGGGTGGCAGCGACAGCAGGACGGCCCTCATGAGAATGTTCGCTGAGACGTAGACCGGCCCGGATCGACCCACGGGTCTCGGTCCTTCAACGTGCCTTCGACCTCGCTCCCGCGGTAACGGCAGAAGCAGACCCGATCAGCGGCTACATGAATGACTTTCGGACTCGACGCATTCCTGGCGTGAGGTGGCCCCATTGCGGATCGCTCAGCAGTCGTGTCGACACCCGATCGTGACGCCTACGCCGGGGCGACGATGCGGGTGACCACCCAGCGGTGCGGCGAGATCTGCCGAGCACGTGTGAAGCCGTGGTTCTCGAAGACGACCATCGGACTGGCGTCCGGGATCGACCCCAATACCGTGCGGTCGTCGGTCTCCTCCGGTTAGCACGTGGAGTCGCTCTTCGACATTTCAGAAGTCCCAATCTCACACCGGCCGGAACAGAGCCACCACTGATCATTCGGGCAGCACCACGACGACCATGCCCGCCCAGGACCGTTTACCAGATCCCTCGTAAGAGAAGGCTTCGGCGACCGTGGCAACGTCTGGATCGGTGCCGACGGTCGGCAATTCCAGGCACCAACGGCGGCAAAATGAGGGCGTTGGCCTGACCCCACTCGTCGGCTGCGCACCGGCGAGCGCCCAAGGGACGCAGCGGCACATCGCGCTGGCAAGCGACAACGGGCAACGATCTTCGTCGGAGCGTCTACCCGCCTGGTGTCACAAACGGCGGGGTTGTGTCGTCTCGTGTTGCGCAGACAGTTCTGGAGGCGGGGGAGGCCTGACACCGCCGCGAAACGAGGGGGTCTACAGCGATACCCACTACTGATCGACGCTTGATGTCAACACTGAATGAAAGGGTTTGACGGAGAATGAGTTTCCGTACAAGGTTGGCGACTGTCGTTGCCGTGGCCTGTATTGCCGTGGGCGCCTTCGCCGCCGCTGGTGCTGTCAAGGGGGGCACTCGAGCGGCAGGGGCCACGACCGCCCCATGTGCCGGCTACACCTACCAGAGCAAGTCGGCGATCCGGGCTCCGTACGGCGCCGGTGTACATAAGACCGTCGGATATGCCTACTGGTATCAGAAGTTCTATCCGCATTCGGCCACGCGGGTATGCGCGGTCACACGGCCCACGTCGACCTACCTGGGCAAGACCAATTTCCTCTACATCTTCCTGCAGAGCGACGGCGCATCTGTTCACGACGGCGGCAACTACCACTACTACGCGGGTCCTGTTGTCGTCGCGCGTACTGGGCGAACGACTGTCTACGCCGAGGTGCGGCTCAAGCCTGCCTACGGCGGGCTGACGTACTCGACGATGTACGGCGGCATCTAAGTCTCGTCGGCGGTGGGATGTGCGCATCCCACCGCCCCGCAACCGCAACTGTCGGAGTGCCGCGACCTGCCGAGGACGTACCACGGCTGCGTCGCGCACGATGCGATCGAGTCAGCGGCCTCGGACGAGACGCTCGGCGCGCGGCGTGGTCCTTAGCGGCGGCAGTCGTTTTGTTTCCTGAATGAAGCGGTCCAGGTTCGCGCGGCGATGCCCGAACCATGCGGGGTCGACCAGCAACGTGTCGCTGCGAAGATCGGAAAGGCGGGAGTCTACGACTACCTGACGGCCGACCTGGTCGTCGAACTCCTGATAGGAAGTCAGTGGTGACGGCGTGCCTGCGCCGGTCAAGTTGTCGGCGCAGCCCGCGACGGGTGTGCCCGGGTACTTCTGCCGCAGCGGAGGCGAGCGCGGAGCGCTCGATGAGCATCCGTTAAGCCGCTGGCACGTTGACCGCATAGGCATGTGGTGCCTCGCGGTGCGACGGAACGATCTTGGGTAGCGTTGTCAGGAGGCACCACAACGCTAGCTAGCCATTGCCCGAAATAGACTGCCTGAGCCCCTCAAGGCTTCTTATCCGGCGGTCGTGTTCAGGGCGGCCACAATCTCGTCGATCGCAGCCTGCTCCGCCTCGCTCACGTCTTGGCCGTGCTCGCGGTGGGCAGCTGCAACTTTGTGGGCCAAGTTGACGATGAACTGACGGTATTCCTCCACCTCAACCGGCGAGGCCTTGCGCTCAAGCACCTCGACCGAGTCGCGCACGTGCTGCAGTCCGTGCTGCTTGAGCTCGTCCGGGGAGTGGTAGTGAGTGTGATCCCGTTCCGGTTTAGCCGATACGATCTCATCCAGGAGCTCACTCTTACCGTGCTGCTGGCGCGCCTGCGCGTACGCCTTGCCCATAGCGATGGTTTCGCGGAAAACCCCTCCGCGTTGGGCCGTGACCACGATCATGCCAGCACTCGGAGGGGCCTCAAGAATGAGCTGCCACTCCTCGGCCGAGAAATCGGACTTCGTCGTCATCGCATCTCCGATCGTTACTGCACTCGCTGACGTTCATCGCACCCACCGTAGCGACTGGTCTGATGCAGGACCGCGCGCATCTACCCAGCGGTAGGTCGTAGGCCAGAACGCTCTCGGAGGACACCATGAGGCAGGTGCGGGGCCTCCCACCGCCACAATGGGCGGCGGCTGGACCTTTCACCAAGATTTCTCTCGCGACTCACGCGCCACTCAACGGGGTCGGGGCCTCCATTTCGCGAACCTGAACGCGGTGGGGAGCGCACTTCTCCGCCATTCGTACGGCCACCTCGGCGGTGAACGGGTAGACGCCGATAAGGATCAGTGGCCCGGCATTGTCGTTCGTGAAGCACAGGCCCGTCACCGACTCGTCGTCATCCATCAAGGTCGCGATCTGTTCCTGTATCGGCTCCCAGTAGCGATGTGCGCGCTCCGCGCGGTCGCCGCTCGTGTTTGCCTCGATGACGCGCACGTGTTCTGGATCGTCGACCAGCCGCGCGATAGCGCCCGCGTGCTGCTCGGCGTTCACGAGGAACTCGACCTGGACAACGTCGGCGGACACTTCGCGCATGCGCCGGTAGTCGGCCCGACCGGTCGTGCGGACATAGTCACGCAGGCGATCGATGTCCTCGGGGTAACCCACGCCACGAGGATGCCGCGCGTCGGCTGCCTGTGTCGATCTCCGACACGGCAGACAGGCCGGCGACGAAACACTGAGCAATACCCAGTTGCCAGTTCCGAAGTCTGGACGATGCACCGACATCGGCCAATTCCTCGCACCAACGGCGGCTGTGCGTGCACGCCGGGGGAGTCGCCGTGAAACTCTTCTGGCCAAACGTGTCGGATCCAGAGTTAGGCGTTCGTAGACGACGTGAAAGGCCGCCAGAGGAGGCGGCTGGGACAGACAAGGGAGTCATGGGATGACGCGGTACCTGATCTCGTTCGACGATGGCGCGATGACCTTCCCTGAGGAGGAGTTGCCCGCCGCGGATGAGGCGGCCCACGCGGTGGTCCGAGCTGCCCAGGAGGCAGGGGTGTGGATCTTCGGCGGCGGGGTGGACAGCCAGAGGGCGAGCATCGTGGCCACAGACGGGACGGTCACCGACGGCCCGTACCCGGAGACCAAGGCGGTCATCGGCGGGTTCGTGATCGTCGATGTGCCCTCGCGCGAGGAGGCGCTTGAGTGGGCTGCCAAGTTCGCTGTCGCCTGCCGATGCGCGCAGGAGGTCAGGGAAATCATGTTCGACCCGCTCGTCTGATCGAAGAAGACCCGCCCCGCCCAGGGCAACGTTGCCCTGGGCGGCTCCCAACATCAAAGCCCGCTCGTCGGCAGGAGCGCGCGCAACCAGCGGCCAGAGCAGATGTGTCGCGCATCGGCTTGTATGTGACCGCGTCCGGCGGGGACGCTTGCACCGTGCGACCAAACCTCGATCTTGACGCCGCGCCCGTCGAGCTCGACCGGTGCGTCACCGAGTGGCGAGCGGCTGGATTCGAGATCGGTGACCCAACTTGGCGCGACCAGGGCGAAGACTGGCCACCATCGCTCAAGACCGTCCGCGCACAAGTTGTACGTCCGGACTCAGTCGGCATCGCAGTTCGGCGCGGGCTGAAAGAAGGTGAGGTCGTGCTATTCGACGGCGCGTGGTGCGACGTTGTCTTCTGGTCGGGCAACCTCTCCGACGAGCCGTACCAGGCCGCTCCGGATACCCGGAGGGCCTAACGCTCGACGGTTATGTCGATGTCCTGGAGTCATTTATTCGGCGATTCGGCTAGCCACTCGACGTCCGCACTCGGCTACGAGCGCTTGCAAAGGGCGGCTCACGTTTGGTGCTGCGGATTCGTCGTTCAGGTGCCGGAGGCCATGTAGGCGGCGAGGATGTAATTGGGGTGCCGGTCGAGGTTCTTGCAGGCTCGAGTGTCGGCGACTCCGAGGACACCGTAGGCCGGCGAACATCGAGAATGCGCATGATCGCGCGCCAGATAGGCGGATACCGTCACCAACACGAGTGGGCGCCGCACCGCACCGCAGCGCACTCGTCGCGACATGATCGGACGTCAGAAGCCGCGGAAGATGCCGTCCTCACCAGCGGCTTGCGTGAAGTCTTCCCAGTCCATGTTTCGCGAGATTGATGTTGTTCTCCACACTGGACAACTCAGCAGCCACTACCCGGAAGGGCAGCTGGTCCGGCCGGCCGTCGCCGGCGTGCAATGCCAGCACCCAAACGGCCAGGATCGGGCACTCGGCATTGGTGAGTGTCATTTCGTCGGCGATGAAGGAAACGATCGCCCCGCCCGGCTGTTTCACCTTCAGCGCTTGGGCGCTCAAGCCCTCGAAGGCTGGGTCGTTCACTGGAACCACATTTGCCAGGAACCCCTCGTCGCTCGGCGTCTCTACGTCCGAGACGAGGGATTCCCATGCGCTGTCATCCCCGAACCACGTGCGGACGAGGACTGAGGCACTCGGCAAGGCAGTCACGCGCCGAATGTAGCGGCCGCCGAAGAGTGCATCCCAGGGGCAGATCCGTACGTTCGCACTGGCGGCTTCGAATTGGTGGTGTGGGGCTGGCAGCCGGAGATTTCTGACCTGCCTGGCTGCGGGGTATGCGAACGGTTGTCAGGCGTGGCGCCGCCGGTGCCGGAGTGCGCTGAATGGTATGAGGATGAACACGGCGCTCGCCAGGTAGCCGAGCACCGCAAGGGTCGGCACGAAGAGCCCCAACACAATCATCGCAACGTAGACGCCCAAGGTGGGTGTGAGCCGCTTGGTCAGGGTCTTCACGTCCTCGTCGGCCAGGTCGGGCCGCACGAGCCGCTCGCGGACGGCGTACCGCCACAGGACCGACACCAGGATCATCGCCACGAGCAGGTTGATCCCATAAACAGTGGCCGCCACGCGCTCGGCATCGGTTTCCTTGGAGTATTCGGCCAGCAGCCGCGTCGGGAACGGGAGAAACGAAACCACCAGCAGTAGCAGCAGATTCAGCCGGATCAGCACCGAGTTGGCACGGTCGAGGTACTCCGTGATCACGGTGTGCGCGAACCACACCGCGCCGATCGTCGCGAAGCTCACCAAGTACGCCAGATACGAGGGCCACTCGTCTCGCAGTGCGCTCAGGAGATCGTGCTCGGCGCCACTGGGAACCCCGATCTCGAGCACGAGAAGTGTGATCGCGATGGCGAACACGCCATCGCTGAACGCCTCCATTCGCCCCGTCCGAAAGGCCCCTGGGCGAGGCGGCGACTCCTCGTCGGCCACGGCCAGATCATGCCAGCGGCCACCGACCCACGGAAGCATCGGCCACCCGCGATCAGACCGGGCCAGGCCCATTCCGCAGCGCAACCCTTAACTTGGACTGCCCAGTGCTGGGTGCCGCTTCCGCGAATCGCGGCATAGGGACGTCTATCAGCCTGTCGGTCCGCTACCTTTCGGAGGGTGGACGATCCCGAACGCCCCAGTGAGCGACTCGTCGAGCAACGCATGCGCAACCGCGCCATGGAAGCGTTGGTTGCCCTTAGCGAGGCGACTCGGGCGTTCGTAGCGTCGGCGTAGGTGAGGGTTCAGGGATGGAGCCGACGGAGAATCAGGGCCCTTACCAGCCACGAACGCCGCCGATGGCCGAGGACGATCCGGTTGTGCAGTGGCTGCTGCAGGGCGATCCGGCGATCCGCTGGCAGGTGCTGCGCGACCTCGTCAACGCCTCGGAGACCGAGGTGGCGACCGAGCGAGCGCGGGTGGAGCACGAGGGCTGGGGTGCTCGGCTGCTGGCGCTGCGGGCTCCTGATGGCCTGTGGGCGAACGGGGCCTACTTTCCGGGTACCGCGGCGTTCGCAGCGGCCACTGCGCGGGCTCTGGCTGCCGGTGAGCCACCGCCGCCTTTCCCGTCGCCCGACGCGGAACCGGCCGAGGCACCGACCGACGGGTCGAGTGCCGAGCCGGGCCAGCCGTGGACCGCGACGTACCCGGTCCTGCTCGACCTGTGCCACCTGGGCATACCCCCGGACAGTCCGGTGATGCAAGAGACCGCACACCTGGTGGCCCGCAACTGCCGCTGGGAGTACGACGGGCTGCCGTTCTTCGCCGGCGAGGTGGACTGCTGCATCAACGCCGGCACGATCCTGATCGGTGCCTACCTGGGCGTCGACGTCGACCCGGTGGTGCAGCGGCTCGTGGCCGACCAGATGCCGGATGGTGGCTGGAACTGCTGGGCCGAGACGCGCCCAGCGCCGGCATCTTTCGCAAGCACCCTGGACGTGATCGACGCTCTGCTGAGGTGGGAGCGCCATACCGGCGGATCTGAGGAGGTCCGCCGGGCTCGCCGGAACGGAGAGGAGTACTTGCTCCGGCGCAACCTCTTCCGGTCGTTACGCACGGGCGAGGTGGTCAACCCGCAGTGGGCATTGTTCTCCTACCCCCCACGCTGGCACTACGACCTGCTCAAGGCCACGGAGTACTTCGCCCGGCGTGGGGGCACTCCGGATCCGCGGCTGGCCGAAGCGATCGAACGCGTCCGCGCAAAGCGCCGACCCGACGGGCGTTGGCTGCTCGAGAACAACCACTCCGGCGCGGTCCACTTCCGGTTCGAGGAACCCGACGGCACGCCTAGCCGGTGGAACACCTTGAGGGCGCTGCGGGTGCTGCGCTGGTACGACGCGTCCGCCCACTCCGGCAGCGCGAGCCAGGCGTCTTGACGACAGGTGGCGACATCACGTCGACGGTGGCAGTTGAGCCGTTCCGTTGGAGGAACCATCAGCGGGAACGCGACCTGCCACCGGGCAAGGCGCACGACCGGGTCCCCTATGCAGGGACAGACGACGGACGAGGCACCGACCAAACCCTTGACACGAAACGACTTACGCTGATGTCCGGTCGAGTTTCAGTGATCTCCTTCGCGGGCCTGGAACGCTTCGAGGGTGTCGATGCGGAGCATGCCGACAAGGTCATCCGCGAGGCGGGTTGCCTGGTCGGCAGATAGCCGTGCGGTCACGTCGTGGCCGCAGTCGTGGAAGTTTGCGATGAGATCGTCGGTGGCGTCGTACAGGTCGACGTTGATCGACCACGGCGCATACCGAGTGAGCAGGTCCCAGTCGTCGGCGTCCGATGGTCAAGCTCGACGTTCATGCCTGGATCTCGCTTGTGCTGGCGCTTGCCTTTGGCCCAGAGCGCATCTTCTGCCGCCTCGGCATCTGGGGGCATCGCCTTGCGGTGGTCGGTGTACGCATCCAGGACTGCACGCGTTGCCCTCGGCTTCACCAGGTCGAGTATGGCCTGGCAGGCGCGCGCCGCAAGGCCACGGTCGTGAATGTGCTCCTCCACCACGAACCACTCTGTCGAGTGGTCGTCGTCGGGCTGCGGTCTGCGCATACGCCCATCTTGACGTGCGCTCTCAATGCGCCCGATTCACGCTGGCAACGGCAGATCCATGCGTTCGGTCAACGGACCCCCAGGATGGTGCTGCTGCTGGGCCGAAATGCAAATACGGTCACACGCTCAGCTGTTCCGTCATTGGTTGGGTAAGCGACCGCGGAGGTCGCGAGGCGCTCGGCGGAGTTCGGCCTGCCGTCGGTCCCAGTCCTCTTGGCGCTCCAAAGGCCCGATCGCGAAGGTGCCATCAGAGCCCATGCCTCCGGTGGCGTACAGGACGTCACCTTCGCGAGCCAGCACTTGCCCGTCCGGACCGAGCAGCTCGATCGGGTCTTCAGCCGGACCGAGAACCCTTCAGGCCAGGTCATTGGGCAGCGTTCCGCTCCAACCCACGCGGTTGCGCCGGTCGGGGTCAGCAGCGCGTGGAACGGCCCGGCCCTCAACGCCAAAGTCGAGGGCATTCCCGGCCGCCACCCGTTCGTCGGTAACGAGTACGACCGACGTTGATGATTTCCCTCGTCCACGCAGCCAAGTATCGACGACACGGAAGGCCCTCAGCCAATGACCACGATCCACGGATCGCCGGACTAGCGTCCGCACCCCATCAGCAGGCATGACCATGCGTTGGGCAGAGCGTCAGCCGTCCTGGTCAAGGCTCTGCTTACGCCTGCGCTTGCCGTCAAGAACCTCACCGAGCGGCCGGTCTGGCTGCTTGCGCCATCGCTTACGCCGTCTGCCATGAACGCGGTCGTCGGTCACGTCCTCGGCTGCGCGATCCCGGATACCGTCACGCCGAGAAGGATCTGGTGATCGGCATGATCTGGTGATCGGCATGACGGTTGGCCTTGTTGACCGCTCGCTTCCTGAACGGGATAGCCTTCCGCGACGACTTGTCATTCTCGCCGTAGACGTTGCGCCGGTCCTGCTCGTAGCTCAGTTGCTTCTTCTCCTGAGGTGACTGACGCACCACGTCCTGGCCGCCATTCACATGCCTGGCAGATGCCCAGACGATAGCGCCCGAAGGCGAACCCTCATCGGCCACGTCAGCGCACTATCGGCGACTACTTGTCCGCGCGGGTAGTCGGTCATTCATCAGGGGTTGGTTCGACCGTCAGAACGCGCTGGTACCAGGTGCCTGACTTGCCGCCGAGATCTGCCGGTTCCGCTGGGCCGACGGGGACGAACCCGGCCTTGGCCAAGACTCGCTGCGAGGCCACATTGCTGTGGGACGTGGCGGCTTTCAGCGTGCGGACGCCATGTCGAGTGGCGGCAAGCTGGCACAGGTCACGCACGCTCGCGGTTGCCACGCCCTGCCCGCAGACGTGCTCGGCAACCCGGTAACCGAGTGTGGCGGTGTCCTGTGGCCCGAAGATCAGGTTGAACCGGCCAAGCACCGACGAGTCGCCATTGACGAGCAGGTAGTAGGCGCCCAGGCCTGTCTCCTGCTCGGCCACCCGCTCGTTGTGTTGCTCGGTGAAGTGTTCGAAGTACGCCTCGCCACGGTCAGAGATCGCCGTAGCGAAGAACGCTCGATTGGCCAGTTCGAACGCCATCACCGCGGATGCGTGGTCGCGTCGAAGAAGCTGCAGCTGAGGCACTTTCAGAGAACTATCCGCCCACCCTGGGCGATTATTTTGCATTCCGCTCATCCGCAAGACCGGTCGCGAACCAAGATCACCGGATCCGCACTCAACTCGGCAAAACCGCGCGTGCAGCGGCAGTTCCGGACGCTGTCGGTTCGCGAGGTCGTCAGGACAGGTATGCGGTCGAGCCAGGTGACTCGTAGCCGTCTGGCCGGATCCGCCAGCCAGGAGGCACGTGGCCGAGTTCGTCGTCGGTCAAACCGGGTTGTGGCGAGAGCCAGCCGTAGCCGCGGCGGACGACGACTGGATATGCGTAGCGATCGACGAACGGCGTGTGGAACCACGCCCGAAGCCACCACGGAGCACTGTGAAGATCGAACGACGCGCCCCAGCCCACCGGAATGCTGTTCCAACCTTCAAGCTCCACAGCGACAAGTGTGCCAACGCCGGGTCGCCGGGACGACTCGACATGCGCGACCGCCCGCAGCGCAGCTAGTCCGAACGTTCGCGCACTTGGCTACGGAATCCCTCGCCATATCTTCGAGGCTGGCTGTTCCTGCGTTGATACTGGAAAGCCGCCGTAGCGCAGCGCGGCGAGAACCTCGTCAGTCTTGCGGGTCTTGAAGTAGTACTCGTGGCCGTCGACTCGGCGGAATCCAACTCCGCGAAACCGTAGCCACCCGAACCTCGACCTTGAGCGAATGGGAAACACGGACTCCAGATCATTGCGTGACGCTCGCAATGTTTCGGCTCTGGTCAGCTTGCCAAGCCGGCCGCGAAGACGAAGCTCGACAACGCCATCCCTGACGGCGAGTTCGGCGAAGAATTCGCTTGCGTTGATCCGGGACCCGCCCAAGGTCGGCAGATTCGCGCCACCGATCCACCGCAGCCGCCATGGAAATTGTGTCCGGTCCGGGTATTCGTCAGGGTTAGTCGAGTTCAAGCCCAAGCTCCTACCCGGCCGGTTTCGCCACCAAGATCAGCCGTAACATCAAGTCACGCGACCCAGATTGTCCCGTGCTTGGCCCTTGGCCGCTCATCGGCGGACTCGCACTCGCAGCGGCAAGACCGGGCGAGCGTCGCGGCCCTTAATCCGGCATGGTCCGGGCGCCGGCCCGCTCTGCTCAAGTCTACGAACGTGTGTGCGGGGTGGTTGGCGGAGCGGCGGTCGTCTCGGAGTCGGGTACGCCTTCGTAGTCAGGCAGCTCGGGGCCGTTGACCGCACGCTCGATCAGGTCGGTGAGGGCCTGCATGTCGGGCTCCGGGCTCGGCTCGGCGTCCGGGTCGGGGGCGGCGAGCATCTGCACGTGCAGCCGGCCGATCTCCTGGTTGGCCTCGACGTAGGAGCGCATCCGGTCTTCGTAGCCGGCGAACCCGGCCGCAGGGTCCCAGTCGGCGGCGGCGAGTTCCCCGGCCAGCATGTAGGCGCCGACCAGGGCCAGTCCGGTGCCGGCGCCGGACATCGGTGACGCGCTGAACGCCGCGTCTCCGAGAAGTCCCACCCGTCCTTTGGACCAGCGGTCCATCACCACTTGGGCGACCTGGTCGAGGTAGAAGTCCGGGGTGTCGTCCAGGTGCGCGAGGATGCGCGGGGTCAACCAGCCGAAGCCGGCCATCTGCTCGCGCAGCAGCCGCTTCTGCGCCTCGACGTCGCGGTGGTCGATGTCGAAGTCGGGCGCGGGGAAGGACAACATGGCGATCGCCCGGGTGGCGTCGTGGATGGGCCGCAGCCCTGCCGAGCGCCCCGCCTCCTGGTAGTCGATCAGCCAGCGGTCCAGCCCGAACTCGTTAGGCACGCTGTAGAAGGCCAGCACCAGCCCGAGGTGACGGACGAACTGCTCGCGCGGCCCGAAGACCATCGCCCGCAGCGCCGAGTGCAGCCCGTCGGCGCCGATCACGAGTTCGAAGCGCCGCCGCTCGCCGCTCGCGAAGGTCACGTCGACCCCGTCCGCGTCCTGGGTGAGCTCGGCGATCCGGTCGCCGAAGACGTACTCGACATTGTCGCGGGTGTCGTCGTACAGCACCTGGGAGAAGTCTCCGCGCAGGACCTCGATCTCCGAGATGTACCCGTCGCCGTCGTTATCCTCCGCGCGGTGGGTCTCCAGCACGTTGCCGTCCGCGTCCACCGTGTACGCGCCAGCGGTGTCGGTGCACGCCGCGCGCACCGCGGCGTCGAGCCCCATCCGCCGGATGACCTCCTTGGCCACCCCGCGAGCGTCCACAGCCTGCCCACCCGGGCGCAGCCCGGGCGACTGCTCCACCACGGTCACCTCGGCACCCCGTCGGTGCAGCCAGTGGGCCAGCGCAGGGCCCGCGATGCTCGCGCCTGATACCAACACCCTGATGTTGCTCATCGTGTCCCCTTGTCGTCCATCTGATGACGAGCTTGCGAGCCTATGGGGCGGCCCGGCCGGCCGCCTCTCCCCAGGTCCACGATCGGCCGACCACCAAAACGACACCCATCGAAGACGGCGCCGCCATGATCATCGCTCGGTTCGTCGAGTCAGGCCCGGAGGGCCGCTCTGCGGCTAGATCCGTACGATTCGCATTGCGGTCGTCGCGTGATTTGCCCCCGCGGCAATTCGTCGTTCGAAATCCGCAGCCCTCTGATTAAGAGGACCGGGAAAAGTCAACTGACACGAGGGTTTCTAGCAGATGCGTCGCGGGTGGCAGTGGGTGTCTGCGTGCTGTTGTCGGTGCACGTTGGGGGTCGCATTGGGTCAGCCTCGCGGACCGTTCGCCGGTCGCGTTAAAGTCTCCACTTCCCGGATGCTCGCGCCGAGCTGGCGAATATCGCGACGCTCATGATGATGATTCCGGCGAACTGAACAGTTGGGTTGTCTGCAACATAGGCGCCTGTTGCTATGAGGATGCCCGCTGCGCCGATCAGCACGTAAACCGCTCCGACGCGACCGGATATGTGGATCTTGGCCCAACGGCTTGTGATCTTGCGTCCGCGCAAGGTGGCGAGTGCTGGCACGGCGATGAGCGAGGCAGCCGCGAGTGCGACGATGACCACGATGATGTTGAACGTCGTTGCCATGCGCTGAGTATGCGCTGACGCACTTGATTGAGCAGCGCGCACACCCGTCCCTGCGTTCCCGTAGCTGCCGCATTGCTCGGCTGGCCGGTCGCGTGAAGGTGGCGCTCGCGCAATCGCCTGCGACGCCGTAGGCGGCCCTTGACGCGGCCGGACTGCCGTGGACGATTGTGCGGCGGAGGGCAGACATCCACAACACTGCCAGTAGACCGTTGGGCTTGCTTGTGGCCTATTGCTCGCGCTCGCCAGGGTGCCCAGGCGGCGCGCGGCCGTCAGGCCGCGTCTTGATCCCTGAGGGGTCTAACTCCGGCGGTGGCACGGCTGCTCGACACACGGCTGCTCGTCTTGGCCTTGTCTGTGCCGCATGGGCTGGATCGTGTCGCACTTCTCATCGTCCAGGCTCGACGACAAAGTGCGCTCGCAGCCAGATCAGTGCGTTTTGCCACTGTGGTCGTTTGCGTGATTGATCGTGGCAGCGATTCGTCGTTCGAAAATGTGTGACCCGCTGATTAAGAGGACTGGAAAGTCAACTGACACCAGGGTTTCTAGCGGATTTGTCGCGGGCGGTGGCGAGTGACTGCGCGCCGTTGTCGGTGCACGTTGGGTCGAGCTGGCGTCAGCCGTCGCGGCCCGGATCAGCTTGGGAGTTGTTTCGACTAGGCCGGAATCACGGTGCTTGCCGGCTAGCCGATGGCCGTGAGCGGCCTGGACTGAGTGACCCTCCACGGAGAGGGGTAATGGCCCGCTAATGGCCCGCCGGCGAGCGCCGGTAGCTGACGATTTCGCGGGCCCGCAGAACGACGTAGGTCGTGAGTATGGCGAGGAATATCACCCCGAGCGTGTACTCGATCCAGCGCAGCCACATCGGGTAGTGCACGCCGAAAATGCCGCGCGGCGCGTTCACGAGCAGGGCGGCAATGAGGGTCCATGCGACGAGTCCGCGAGCCAGCTCGGTCCATGCCCCTCGTGGTGGTTGCACACTGCGAAGTATCGCGCGGATGTTGATCTGCCCGCGCGGGTCTTTGGTCCGGAATCAGGACTCGGCCTCGGACTGCACTCTCAGCTTGGAAGACGCCGGCATGCGTGCCGATCAGCCGTGTTCGCTGGCTTGTTGATGGTCGCGAGTGATCTGGAGTGGCACCGTTCTGACGGTGGTAATGGCACGTTAATGGCACGGGCTTCAGGTCGAGGTATGCGCTGCCGATGAAAAGATCACATGTCCAGGTAGCTGGAGCTTGCTGTGTAGGTCGTTGACCGCTCGGGACCATCCGGTCGTGCCATCGTCATTGTGTGGCCGTCGTTACGGTCGCGGCATACTTCGCGCTGCTCGGTTGGCATCGTCTGCAGGACTACGAGACATGGCAGGTCTGGGTACTGATCGGTCTGCTTGCGGCCCTCGCCCTCTGGTGTGGCTGGCGCGGGCACCCCGGCGCCGGCATGCTGACGCAGACCGTCACGCTGACGTTGCTCTGGTCACTAGATTCCGCGACTGATCCGAGCATCGAGGAGCCAAACCTCTGGCCAGTCGGGGCATTGTTCATCCTGGTCGGCACGGCAGCAGGCGCGGCCGTCGTGTCAGGCCTCGCAAACGGAGCACGTCACCGGGTCGACAAGCGCAGCCGGTAGCACTCAAACCTCCGTGCCTGTGGCCTCGTTCTCTAGCCGACGGACGCTCCGGTCACTCGGTCCCGCGCGATGTAGAGATTGAGTCGCCACGGCCCATAGTCCGCGGTCATGACATGGTCGTCTTCATCGATCATCCGCACGTCCAGGTTGCGCTCGGTCGCCAGGTGCGTCGCTGCCGCCGCAGTGAGCCCAATGAAGTCCGGGGCCTGCTGGAGAACGGCCCAACTCAGCGGCCGGACGTCCTCGTCACCGGGGCCGGTGCCCGGATACATCCCCGGCGGCCGATGCGCGGCATCCGGTCGCGCAGCAAGGGCGACACCCTCGTCGACCATGCGCGCGTAGGTCCAATCGTCCACGTCGAGCTGCAAGCCGTGCTCGTCGACGACACGAAATGCGTCCTCCAGGGACGACACCTCTTGTGTGCGCCAACTGTCTCGCCCCGTGGGGATGGAGACGTTCCACCGGTGCGGGTAGGTGTAGCTCGGTGACAGCCAGGCATACCCGCCCCGGCGCGAATACCGACTGAAGTCATCCGCCTCGGCCATTCGGCCAGTATGCGGGCGCCAGGGTTTCGATGCCGGAAAGACGGCGGCAATGGACGGCAATGATCATCGTGGCTGAGTCCGCGAGTGGACTCACAATCTTGTCTCCTCAGGCTATCGCCGCTGACGGCAGTTGAGATCCAGGGATCTCCAGTCAGCGGATGCAGCATCAGCGGCAGATCCGCTCATGTCCACGTGCTGTGTCGCGGGCTCAGTAGACGACTTCACAATGAGCGACCCAGCGGCGCGCAGCGGTCACTGGGCGCCGACGACTTCGACCAGCATGACTACGCAGCCGCTGGCCTTGATCCCGAGCCAGTCTGGGCCGCCGACATACAAGTCGAACTGCCCCAGATGGGCGAACGCCGCTGCGGAGTTCACCCAGCGGGACGCCTGGATTGCCGTGATCGGCTGTGCGCCGCCGGAGCCGGGCGCCCACGAGTTGTGATAGACGCGGGTGCCAGTCCAGTTTTGCGCGACGTAGCGGATGAGTGCGTGCCGGGCGCCGAGCTCAGGGCCGGCCCCGTGGCGGATCGCTCCGTTGGCATTCGCGGTCGGGCCCGGGTCGGGGCCGCGGCCCGGTCCGACATGTGGACCACTCGGAGAGCAGAACCCCGACACCTGAGGTGCAGCTTCACGAGGCACGAGGTAATCCTTGTTCAGCCACACACCGACAGTGGCGCCCTTCGCCTCGGTGCATGTGGACGGTGCGTTGCCGACCGCCTGAGAAGCGCACGAGGACACGCTGACCGTCACGGCCGCAGCGAGAACCAGCCCACCGCACAGCCTGCGCATCACCACCCGGTCCGCCACGGGGCCGAAGGTACCAACCGTTGCGGCCGTTGTAGGCCACATCGCGCGGGGTCCTCGACCTGGCCACGCGGCACGCGGCTAGTCACCGGACAAGTCAGAGCATCGCGTCCGGGCCGGGGCCCGATTCCCGGCCGGCGTCCCCCACAACAGACCCGGAGTCGGCGTTCGCCGCTACGTACCCGACAGGTCCGCGCAGCAAGATCGGGCATACCCCGCCTTACCTGTTCGCGGCTAGATCCGTAGGTTCGTGTGATCAACCATCGCCAGGAGGCGAACTGCCACCGGTTGGTTGGGGTTGGACAGGTCTGCAGGCTAGCGGCGAGCAACGGCGACGCATTGCCTGGGTCTCCGGTTCGGTGCAGTGGTTGCTGGGGCGCTGGGTTCATCCCGGAGTAGCCGCTGCCGCGATACGTCGCTGGGTCAGTAGGCCAGGTAGACGTTGGTGCTCGCGGCGGGGGCGACGGTGCTGGCGCCGTAGTAGCGCGTGGTGAAGTAGCAGCCGCGACGAGGCTGTTCGGGCACGGACGCCCGTCCGTATCGGTTCGTGGTGGCGACCGTTTGCCTGACCCAGCTGCTTCGCCCGGCGTAGTGGTAGTAGACGGTGACTTTCTGGTTCGCGATCGGGGTGTTGTTGGCCGCGTGGGTGAGCGTGATTGTCAGCTGGTCGGGCCGGCCGCGCTGAGCGGTCAAAGCGAGGCGGGTGGGTGCCTTCACGGTGCCGGTCCTGGCCCAGGAGGACAGGTAGGTGGCGTCTTCTTGTGTGATGGCCTGATAGACACAGGCAGTGGTGCATGCCGAACCCGTGTAGCTGTAGTGACCGTGAGCGTCGGTGGTGACCACCATGAGATCTCGGACGTTGGAGGTACCGGGCGGGCCGACGACGAGCCGGACGTGTAGGCCGGACCGGCCCGTGCCGTTGCCGTCGGTGACCGCGCCGTGCACGGTGACCCGGCCACCGGAGGTGACGAGGCCCATTGTGGTCTTCGTCGACACCTTGACCGTGCCTGTGTTGCTGGCCGAGCCGGTGTTCTCCTGATCGCTGACGATGACGGCCTGGAAGATGGTCCGCGTCGTGATCGGTGGCAGGGACACCGACCAGCGGCCGGCGTCGTTGGTTACCGATGAACCGACCAGCGCGGTCGGCGCCGACGCGCCGGCGTAGAGCTGGACAGTCAGGCCAGGCTTGGTGAAGCCGTGCAAGGTGCTGATGACGGTACCCGACACAGTCGCACCGCTCAGACCCGAGGAGACGAACAGCCGGGTTGCCACCGGCGCGCTGACGTGCACGCTGTTGCTGGTCGAGGCGTCGTAGTTGCTGTCGCCGGGCCAGCTGTACCAGTAGGTCGTGCCGAAGTCCGGGTAGCCCTCGCTGACGCTGACCTGACCGTTGGCATCGGTCACCGAGCCGCTGACCGACGAGGCGCCCGCACCCGCCGGCTGGAAGAAGAACAGGACCGGTAGCCCCGCCGGCACGCTGCCGTCCGCGGCGGTCAGCGTGGCCGTGATCTGGGTGCCGCTCAGCGTCGCGGTGAACGTCGTGGCCACCGGCGCGGTAGCAGCGCCGGCCGAGGCGCCGCGTGCGCCGAGCGTTCCAGACAATGCGACTAGCACGACGAGCAGACAGATCAGCAGGCGGCGGAACTGAGTCGCTCGCGTGATCACAGGTGTTCTATCGGCCGGATTCGACCGCACTTAACCCACCCACCTAGCGACGAGAATTGAGCACCAGCTCAAAAGCTGTTCGGCCCCCGATGGGCGCGACGCCCAGAAGGTAGACGATCACGATCGCCCGGCAAGACCTACAAACACGGCACCTGCAGGCCGATCCACAAGATCGCGACCCGAGACACCCGACCTGTGGCCCACCCCACGGACGCGATGGCACCCACCGACACACTCGGCTCGCATTCACAACAGACCGCAGCACCGAGATCAACCCGACGAACCGGCACTCGGCCGAATCGCGCCCGCAGCGGCTACTACCGGATGGATTGGTTGGCGTCCGCCAGCACCTGGCCGATCAGCGGAAGGGTCGAAATACCCGCTCGCCGTGCACCAAAGGCATTGGTCGCCGCGGGCAGGCCCGTGTCACGATCGGCGCATGGTCGAGACGGAGGCAGTGCCAGCCTCCGTGACTGTGGTTCGGCGTCGCCGTTGGCGGCTCTGGATTGCGGTGTCTGCAGCCTTCGCGCTGGTCGCGGGCGGCGCCACTGCCGCGGTGGCAGTGTCGTCCCACTACCTTCGTGCCCCCGACCTCGCGACCGGTGGTGGAATCGGATGGTTGCCGCCGGACAACTCGCAGGCCGGCCCATACCGCGCACTGGTCACGTCCGCGCGTCCCGGACATGCGCAAACGTTCTTCGTCGAGATCTACAACCCGGCGTCGGTCACCCAGACGATCCTCGGCCTGGCCGATGACAGCAGCCAGACCGCTGAGCCCGACCATCTGACCGTCAGCGAGACACGCACCGTGCGCGGGGACGCTGTCCCCGCGCGCTACACATCGCAGCCGGTCGCCATAGCCCCAAAGGCTGTCTACAGGCTGCGCTTCACTCACGACACTGCCGCCGACTGCCGGCCCCACCCAAGCGAATCCTGGACCGATCTGCGACTGCGGGTCCGAGTCGTCGCGTTCACGCGCACCGAAACGATCAGCCTCGGCTCCAACGTCCTCACGCTGCGCTGGCCCTCAGGACCCTGCTAGATCCGCGACCCCACAGGTTAGACCACTGCGGTCACGACAGAAGCACGCTCGCCAGATCGACGCTCGCACATCACCCAGCGGGCGACCGTGTGCGCATCAGCCAACGCAGCGCAGGAAGGCAGCCGCCGGTCCAGGCTGATGCTCGCCCTGGGGACGCCGCGAAGTTCGCAGCGCCATCGGTGGCATAAGGGCATTCACGGGCCGGGTAGGCCGGGCGCATTGCTGCGCCCGGCCCCCCTCAGAACCGGACGTGCGACTTTCACCGCATCCGGCTCAAGCAAGCCTTAGGGCTCGGGGGGGTTCAGCAGTGCTGGTTTCCTGCCGCGTGTGGTGCGTCGGTGGCAGGAGGTGTGGAGCAGACGGAGGTTGGTCTCGTCCGGCGTGCCGGGTGCCCGTGCGACGATGCTGTTGGGATCATCGCCTTGCGGGTGACCGTGAGCCACTGTTCCCACTCGCGTGGGGTTTGTGGCGGGTGGTCAGCGTGCAGGAGCAGGTCCCGCACGTCGGGCAGCGACCGTTCTGCGACTGCAGCAGCTCGCAGGCTGGTCAGGTCCAGCGCGCGGGGGTTGCCTCTGCGGCGCCGCTCGGCCCAGTAGTCGGTCAGGGTGGGGTCGTCCGGCGACGCCATCCCGTGGACCATCTGGTGCCGGACGATCTTCGTCCAGGCGAACTGGTGCAGGTAGGCGCCGCTGTCGCGGTCGCCGAAGACCCATCGGTCGTGCCGGGACGTGTTGAACGCGCCGAAGTAGCGGTGGATGACCCACCGTTTTCGGCTTGTTCGGGTGGCCGATGCTTGGCCCACCTGTAGGTGAGCTTCCACAGGTAGTGATCCAGCGCGGTGAAGATCTTGCTGGACACCACCGTCCGGTAGTAGGCCGCCCAGCCCCGGATGATCGGGTTGAGCCGGGCAATCACCGCCTGCGGCGTTGGCCCCGCGCAGGGACCGCATTTCGGTGCGCAGCCGTTCCCGGATCCGTTTGACCGCCGCCTTGCTCGGCTTGATGAGCAGCTTGCCGTTGCTAGCGGCGGACGTTGAAGCCCAGGAAGTCGAAACCCTCATCGAGGTGGACGATGCGCGTCTTGTCCTCGTTGAAGGCCAGACCCCTGGGCGCCAGCCACCCGGCGAGCTGTGCTTTGACCTGTTCGGCCTGATCCCTGGAGTGGCACAAGGCGACCAGGTCGTCGGCGTATCTGACCAGCGACCGGGGAGCCCGCTTGCCGTTACGGCGGCGTGTCTTGCCGACGCGTTGGTAGCGGACTCCGGCGGCCTGCTCCATCCCATGCAGGGCAACGTTGAGCAGCACGGGGCTGATCACCCCGCCTTGGGGAGTTCCCTCCTCGGTCGGGGTGAACCGGCCGTTCTCGATCACCCCGGCCTGCAGCCAGCCGCCGACCTGTTCCCTGGCGGGGAAAGTGCCGAGCTGGCCGAGCAGGTGCGTGTGGTCGATCCGGTCGAACGCCGCTGTCAGGTCCGCGTCGAGCACCCACCGCCGTCGGGGGTCGGCACTTCGGCCGCCCTTACCGACGTGGAAGATCGCTTCGATCGCGTCGTGGCAGCCGCGCCCGGGCCGAAAGCCATAGGACCTCGGCTCGAACCGTGCCTCCCACTCCGGTTCCAGCGCGTTGGACCACGCGGCTTGCAGCACGCGGTCAACGACCACCGGAATCCCGAGTGGGCGCTGCTTTCCGTTGCCTTGGGGATATACACCCGCTTGACCGGACGGGCCTGCCACGGCTCGGATGTGTGCTGAACCCACCTGCCAGCTCAGCCTTGGCCTGCGGCAGTCCAGCACCACCTGTCCGTCCACGCCCGCCGTCGCGCGTCCAGCATTGAGCTCCGTCACCCGCCGCACGCTGACCAGCGTGTTAGCGCGTGACCGCAGCATCAACTTCTGCAGATTGCGGACCCGTTTGAGGTCCCCCGCCTGCGATGCCGTGAAGATCCGCTGCCTCAGACGCCGTACGTGCTCCTCGCTCGCACGCCAATCGATCGCGTGCCAACCGGGCAGCTCGCCCTCCGGTCCGTTCACCACGCGACACCGACCGGCACGGCCACAACGCCACCGCTGACTGCATCGTCATGGCGTCCAACTTGTCCTTCGGTTCCGGTGTCGTCATCACCATCTGCTTCACAGGCTCACCTGACCCGCGTCAGCACCCTTTCGGGTCCGGGCATCAGCCCGTATCCGGCCAGTTATCCGGAACGGCCGGCGGAGGAGCCGGCCATCGTGTCCCGGTTTCCTGTTGCCTTTCGGCCACCGGCGTTCGCTTCTTGGGTCATCCTGTTCCCGCCGGGGAGTTCGGCCTTCCTTACGGTCGGCCTACCGGCACCAATCTGCCGCCCGGACCCCGACGGGGTTTCCACGTTCCACACGCAGCGAGATGCGACCGGGGTGGGTGCCCTCTCTACCCCGGGGACGGCGGTGCTCACCCGGCCGAATGCCGTGCCCGGCCGGCGCCTGCCGCTTCACAACGGCCAGTCCCTGCACCCCGATCGCACAACCCACCTGCGGGGCTCACGATAACGAGGCATCAACGAGGGTTCACGCGATTCACCCGTCCGGTCTTTCCCCTTGCCTGTAACCCCCGGATGGAACGGGAACCCTTGGGCTTTCCCTGAGCTTCGCACCCCGCCGTTACCAGCGACGCACGTCAGAGGTGGGGCACAGGCCGTTGAGCACGCGCCCGGAACTACGCCACCGACATCAGCCGGACCTCCAATCTACGAGCTCACTCGCAACGTGCGACCTCGTGTCGCAACGGCATATCCGGTCGATCCGCTCCTTACGGCTAGGCCAGTAGGCCATTTGGTGTTCCGCACGGTCTTCGCATGTGGCTTATGCAGGACGAAGCCAGCCGATGGGGAATCTGGCAGATACTTTCCGGACAGCAGAAGGGGAGCACCCACCGTGGCCCAGAGCCCGCTACTGGCGCAGTTGCCCGACGGGCGGCCGGTCCTCTGCCTGGTCTGCGGCTGGAATCAGTTCGTCACCCGCGAGGTGAAACTCAACA
>CAVPYQ010000016.1:0-228024 GCA_963709985.1 uncultured Actinomycetota bacterium | reverse complement strand
CAGCCATCGCCTTCTGCGACCCGCAACTCGTCGTCATCGGCGGCCACTGGGGTACCGCCGCTCCAGTTTTCGAGGCGGTGCAAGCACGAATGACCACGCTCCCCCGATCCGTTCCACTCGATCTGGCCCAAGCCCGCGGGAACAGCGCATTGGCCGGCGCTCGGTCCGCAGCCGTCAGTCAGCTAAGAACGAGCATCATCGCCCGCAGCAAGACGACGTAGGCACCTCGCGCGCCGCGAAACAGCGCACCGACTGCGACCGGACTACATCGAATGACCACGCCCTGTGGAGTACCTACATGCACCATCGCGACGCACGCATCTCGGCTAAGACCGCTCCCGCAGCGGCCAGATCAGTGCGTTCGAGACCGGGTTCTTCGGGTAGGACTGGAGTCATGGTGCAGCCTGGCCCCGATCCGGATAGCTACCCGCCGATCGACCCTCGATGAGCCGGTGCCCGATGACCCGGGCGAACTTTCACCGGACACGCCTGAGACCCTCCCGGCCGCACCAGTCGAGCCGATGCCTGGGCCGGACGACCCAACAAGCGTCCCGGCCTGAACGAGCCTCTGCGCGGCCAGATCCGTACGTTCGGCTGATCGCGGCCGCCAAGAACCATCTGCGTGAACCTGCCCGGGGGCTAGTCCGAAGGCGGGCTGTTGCGGGTCAGCCAGGAAGGCGGGACGGATCCGTCGGGCCAGGAAGCGATGCACACGCGGTTGCCGGCGCGGTCGGCGAGGATCCAGCCCGCAGGGGCATCGGCGTCGTCGACGATGCGGCCTCCTGCGGCAAGGGCCGCAGCCAGTCGCGCTTCGACGTGCTCGCGAGCGACGGACACGTCGACGTGCATCGCGTGCCGGAGCGGCTTGGCCGCATCGAGTTCCTGCATCCAGACCGTCGAGCCATGGCCGAGCGGGTCGATGGCGTTGTCGTCGTCCAGCCCTGTGTACCCGAGGACGGCGCGCCAGAAGCCGACGTCGACCGCGTCGGGCTTCGCAGCGATCGCCAGCTGGACCTCCTGCGCACCTGTCCGATCGGCGACCGCACCGTGCGCCCGCGCCATCGCCGAAACTGCCCGCGCAAGTGCGATGTGCCGCTCCTCCAGCCGAAACACACCGCGGGTCAACCGCACGCTGAGACGGCCATCGGTGATCGTCAACAGAGTCCCCGAGCCCTCGAGGCCGGGCACCTGCGCGACCGCCTCGGCAAGCTGCGCCGCTTCGCCGAGCGACGGAACGCGGAACACAGCAGTCGCTCCGCCGTGCAACACCACCCAGTCGTCGACGCCCTCCGCAGCGAGGAACTCCCGCCAGCCCTGCTCGCTCATGCTCGCCTCCTTACGCAGAAGGTATTGCAGGGCTTCGGAAAGCTCCTCGGCTAGATGAGTGCGATTCGGACTCGATGCATTCGTGGACTGGGGTTGCCCATTGCGGATCGCTCAGCGGTCGTGCCGACACCCGATCGTGACGCCTATGCCGGGGCGACGATGCAGGTGACCACCCAGCGGTGCGGCGAGATCTGCCGAGTGCGTGTGAAGCCGTGGTTCTCGAAGACGGCCATCGGACCGGTGTGCAGGAACGACCCCGATACCGTGCGGTCGTCGGTCTCCTCCGGGTAGCCCTCGACCGTGCCTCCGCCGTGGCGGGCGATGTCGGCCAGCGCCCCTCCCAGCGCCGTGTCCGCGACACCACGGCCGCGTTGCCCTCTGCCAGTGAAGAAGCAGGTGATGCGCCAGTCCGGAGGGGTCGACAGGCCCGCTTCGTAGCGGCGCCTGCTCTTGACCTCCGGCAGTTCCTCCGGCGAGCCGAACTGACACCAGCCCAGGCACTCATCGCCGTTGAACACGAGCGCGGCGTGGGTCCGACCCTCACGAACTCGCGCCTCCTTCTCGGCACGATTCTGCGCGGGAGTGCGTCCCTTGCCCACCTTGACGTGGAAGCCCATGCACCAGCAACCGCCCCACACTCCGTTGTTCGCCTCGACCAACCTGGCGAACGCGGGCCACGTGTCGTCATTCAGCGGCTTGGCGGTGAAGCCGCCCGTCGACGTGGAGTCCTTCGACATTTAAAAATCCTAAGCTCGCACCGACGAGGACAGCGCCACCACTGATCATTCGGGAGACAACACGACGACGCCCGACCAGGACCGCTCAGCGGGCCCGGACGTGTCCTGGCCAGTCACTCCAGACCCAGGTCATCAAGGCATGGCATTCCCCAACGCCGCCCGTCCCCGTCGCAACAGAACGATGAAGTTCAAGGTAGACAGGTTCGTAACTTCGTTGAGCTCAGATGATTCATGCTGGTTGAGTGCTCGACATGGATTCCCGCACTGCACGGTTGAGCCTGCACGCGATCGATGCGCTGGAGGCACGGCGCATCCACGATCGCGCACCCCAATCAGGCGACGCCTGGGCGACCGACTACCCATTCGAAGGGGACCTGGCTGCCATCGGCAGCTTTCTGCGCGCTACCGAGCAGAACGGTGAGCAGCGTCCGTTCGGCTACTACCAGATCAGGCGTCAGTCCGACGGTCTGGCCGTTGGCGGCGTTGGCTTCAAGGGAGCCCCCGATGGCGGAGTCGTGGAGATCGGCTACGGCCTGGTGCCCTCCGCGCGAGGACAGGGCTACGCGAGCGAAGCACTGGGGGCCCTCGTGCAGATTGCCGCCGGTCTCGGTGTGACAACGATCCGCGCCGACACCGATCCTGACAACATTGCGTCGCAGCGGACCCTCGAACACGCGGGCTTCTACCCGGTCGAAGCCGACTCCGAGCTGTGCCACTACGAGACCCGCATCAGCCAAGTGCAGACGTCGTAGCGGCAACACCGTCGCTTCGGCACGAGTGGCCGCACTCGGCCACGGGTCGCCTGCAACCACGAAGCTGAGCTACGTGGACGCAGCTGAAGGGCGTACATCGGGACGCGCTCGACCAGCTCGGCTCGCCGTTCGAGGACGACGACCAGGACGACGAGGACGAGTGCCGGTGGGGTCAATCGTGGGGGTCAAGCGGGCGATTGCTACGGCATCGTCCGCTTCGGCTGTGCGGCCCGAGATAGCGGCGGGCCTGAGGTTTCCGGACCGGTTTGTCTGGCGCGCCCGGCAGGATTCGAACCTGCAACCTCTTGACGCTTCTATGTGTTGTCAAGCGGCTGCGGGCGTGTTGAGGGCTCGATAGATTTCGCGGGCGATGTAGCGCTTGAGTGCGCGGCGGATCTCGCCATCGCCTTTGCCTTCGGCTTGCCGGCGTTGGATGTAGGCGATGGTGCGGGGGCAGCCGCGCGAGCGGGTCATGGCGATGGTGTGCAGCGCGCTGTTGAGGTGTCGGTCGCCGCCGCGGTTGAGTCGGTGCCGCACGGTGCGGCCGCTGCTGGCGGGGATGGGGCTGGCGCCGGCGAGGGCAGCGAAGGCGGCGTCGTTGCGGCAGCGTCCGAGGTGCGACCAGGACACGATCGCTTGAGCGGCGCTGACTGGACCGACGCCGTACTTGCTGAGCAGGCCGGGGGCGAGGGTGCCGAGGATCTCGCGCAGTTGCTTGGTGTTGGCCTTGAGCTCCCGTTCGCCGTCGCGGATGGCTTGGGCGAGGCGGCGGGCCTCGCTTCGGCGGGTTGCCTGTTCGCGAGTTTCGTGGCCGGTGCCACGGCGGCGGATGATGACCTGTAACCGTGCCTGGGTGTAGAGGCCTTTAGCCAACTGTCGTTCGGTCTCATCGCCGGTGAGCAGCAGCGCCTTGAGTTGGTTGGTCTGCCGGGTCTGTGTGTCGGCGAGTTCGCGGCGCCCGACCAGCAAGATCCGTAACGCTTCCCGATCCCCGTCCGCGCGTGGGGTCGGCAACCGCTCGGCGTCCATCCGCAGCACCGCCAGGCCAGCCAGGTGCGCGTCGATCGGGTCGGACTTACCCCGCCCGCGGCGCTGCTCGCGTTTGGGCCGCTCAACCTCGACCACCGTCAGCCCGGCTCGGGTCAACGCCCGTACCAGCCCAATGCCGTAGCAGCGGGTGCCCTCCAGGCCGACGAGCACCCGCGCACCCGCAGCATGCTCAGCGATCCAGGCCACCGCTTCAGCGAAACCGTCCTCGTCGTTGGCAATGCTCAGTCGTGCCAGCGTCGCACCGACCGGGCTGAGCATCTCCAACGCATGCGTGTCCTTGTGCGTGTCACCGCCGACAACAACGTCGACAATGTCTGCGACCATGGCCATTGCGATTCGGTCTCCTTCCAGGAACCGGGTTGACAGTCGGTACCGGCCTGGGTGGAGATCACCGAACGGCATATCTGTGAACAGTCACGCGGGCAACCGCGGACAGGCTTCTGATCAAGCCAGCAGGTGGGCCAGGCCGGTGCCGGCGCACCAGGGGACATGTCAAGTGAAGGGCACGCCGAAGCGGCCGGATCCGTAGCGAGTCACCCCGAGCACCAGCGCCGAGCCTGGCAGCGATCCACCCAGAACCGCCGCAGCAACACTCACAGATCCGTAGATCAGTAACCCGTGTGGCTGGGCTGTCTACGGCCCGGAAACACTGACCTCGCCGATGGCTGTGCTGGCATCGCTGGCAGCGGACGACTGGCGTTGAATGACAGACTGAATGTCAGACCGTCCACAGTGGACAGTCGTAGCAGTCACGGCGGGCGTCGGCTGAGGAGCTCCGGACGCGGCTCGTCGCCGCGATCCAACCCCGCAGGTCACCGTCGATGTACCCGCGACCTGCAGGCAGTCCCGGTAGCGGTCCGCCACTGGTTCGCTCCAGATCCGCTGGTGATGGGCCAGCCGGTTGCAGAACTCGTGCAGCCGAACGATCGGGTCCTCGACGGTGCGCCGCGCGCGGTTCGGGGCGTACCGGAACGGCGCTGGCCATGTCGGGCGCCAACGTCGTCTGGTAGCGCCGGGCCACCAGGAACCGCCTGTACCCGAAGCCGAGTTCGCTGAGGACCTGTCCGTCCGTCGGCACCTTCCGCTTCGCGCGTGACTGTCCGGGCCACTCCCGGCCGGATCTCCGCCAGAACCGCGCTCGCAGCGGCTAGATCCGGTTGCATTGCTGACCCCGTCCTCGCCGGTGCTCCGTTCGCGCTCTGTGCGCGGGCGTAAGGCGTAGCGGTCTGCATCTAAGGCGACGGTGCTGCCGGTCGTGCGCGGTTGGCGGATGTGTCTGGCTGCCCCTTAACCCGAGCTTGACAGGTGTGAATCCACCTTTCCGCAGTACGACAACGACAGCCGGGCCGGCCGCAGCGGGCGCGACTGCGCAGTACGCGACCGCGGCCGCGCTCGACTGTCCTGCACAGGCGTTGATCGAGCGGGGCGCCGCGGCCACCCGGTGGCGAGGAACGCCGGCAGCCGGCGCGGTTTCGTGGCGTTCGGGCACTAGTCTGCGCCGGTTGGTCGCGGGCGCGGCTGCGAGGCTTGCGGTCCTGGTCTCGACCGGTTCGGCCGCAGTATCCGCAGCGGCGCCCGAGTCGCCCGCAGGCTCTGGGGAGTTCCTCGACTACCACGGTCCGGTGCTGCGCGCGGTGCAGCTGCACCTCCTCTACTGGGGGAGCGCGTGGATGGCTACGCGGGTCCCAAACCCGCGAGCGGAGCAGATCACTAGCGCAGCACGCCACCCGCGGCACCGCGGTATTGCGCCAGCCCACCCAGACCCAGCGAACACTCCTCCGGCACGTCGCGCGTGCAGGGGCCGATCACCAAGACCGGCAACACCCACGCCCGCCGCCTGCTCGTCGAAGCCGCCTGGCACCACCGCGCCGCCTACCGACCAAGCAAGACCCTGCGCGACCGATGGGAACTCGCCCCACCAGAAGCCAGAGCCCGCGCCGACATGGGTAACCGGCGCCTGCACGCCCGCTGGGTCGCCTTCAACGTGCGCCGCAAACGCCCCGTCATCGCCAGCATCGCCATCGCCCGGGAACTGGCCGGCTGGTGCTGATCGCTGGCCGTTCTCGAATAACCAACAACCCATAGACCTCGTCGCCGCCCACGGTGCCAAGCAGCGCGTGGAGCAACCCGCGACCTGACTATGAGCAGCCAGCACAACGTGCCCGCAACGCTCGACCCTAGACACGCGGCCAAGCTCCTGCCGAACACCCCGTCTTGCGGTAACCAACCCGCGAATATCAGTCTGACCGCGCGTCGCCACCGACACGCCCACCACCAAACGCAGCGACGAAACGAGGCGCCCGCACGGCGCAATCCGCGCGGGCGCCTCACCCTGCACTTGACAAGACACCCCTACATATCAGTCACAGGGCCTTGTTTCCCCTCTCGGCTGAGGTCGTCGTCCAACCCGACCGATGAGCGAGCGATGGTTGCTTCCTCAGCCCTTCCGTGACATCGGAGCCTGCGATCACCGGGAGCCACCAACATCGGTGCATGACGTCGAACGCCTACGTGGCGGAGACTCCGACTGATCCGGCCAAGGGTTGCCGTCCCATCCTCGACGGCCGGACGCGTCGCTCAGTGGTGAGCCGTCCTCGTCCAAGCTCACGCCGGAACCTAGGCGAATGGCTGAGGCGACTGACAGCAGAGTCCGTCGGTTCAGACCGTGACGCAGATCCCGGTCTGACCGGCACTACCCCCGCCTCAGGTATCGTCGCCCGCCAGAACTGGATCATCATCGCCGGCGCGGGTGCGCGAGGCGAATCCTGGGTCGGCTGCCATATCGCGACGACCTTTCAGCAGCAGGACCAGTCGTTGCTCGGCGACGTCTTGGCTGTGTACGGCGAGCCAGAAGCAGACGAACGCGAGGGGCAACTCAGCCAGCAGGGACATGGCCACGGCTTCGGCGAAATCCGGGCCCCCGGGCGAGGTGAGCACGTCAAACCAGGCGTCGGCGACAAGCAGCGCACCGGTCGCGGAGCCAGCGATCGGGAGCACTCGAGAGCGGCGTAACGCCGCAATCGCAGTGCAGGCAAGGCCGAACATCAACACCAGGTCATAGCCAGTCCAGGCTAGGCGGTAGTGCTGCGACAGCTGTCGCTCTGGCAGGGTCGTGCCAAGAACGATGGTCCACGGCAGCAGCATCAACGAGCAGATCACGAATGCCGGCGCGGCCCACCGAACGAGACGGGTGTTGTCCACGAGCACCCGATTTGCGAGTTCATCGCTGATCGGGACGAGGCCGTCGACGGCGGAAGCCGCCTGATCGGCAGCCGAAACCACCTTGGCAGGTGGCTTCGGTGCTGCAGGCGCGTCAGCGTCCCGCTCGCTCACCGGAGCAGTTCCGTCAACACGCGGCGGCACCAGCGGCCGCACCCCACAGAAGCCCCGATCAACAGGCCGCGATGGCCCGTGCTCGGCGCGCGCTGCTCGCCGCGGATAGGCCCGAGGCGGGCAGCGCGGTGGTCATTGCGCGCCGTGGGACAACGATCGGGTTGAGCCATCAGCGTTTGCGCGAGTTTCGTTTGGCTGCAGCAAGTCGGCCAAGCTGGTCGGCGTTGGTGCGAGCGGAGTTCGCGGCTGCCTTCCTTGCGGCGGCGTCGTCGAGCTTGGCCTTGGCGCCGCGGCGGGCCTGCTGCAGTTTCGCATCGGTGGCGGCGTCGGCCTGCGTCACTTCGTCCTTGATGGAGTTCACTCTGCGCTTGGTCACGGCGTCGGCCTGCCGCTTGTTGTCGCCGGCGTGCGAGCGGGCCCGGGTGGCTGCACGTTGTTTGCCCTGACGTTCGGCGGCATCTGCGGCGCGGAGGCCGTCAGCCAAGCGCCGCTGCGCCTCCTGCCGCTTCACGGTAGCGCTGCGCTGGCCTGATTCAGCTGCCTTAGCGGCCTGCTCGCGACGAGCGGCTGCGTCGCGTTCGAGTACGACGGCGCCGGCAAGTTTCGCGCTACGAGCGATACGCTCGCGGCCTCGCTCGGCAATGTCGTCATCGTTGAGCAAGCGCCCGGCCAGCCGATCGTAGGAACCCAGAGCGCGGTCAAAGGCCAACCTGGGCGGGGAGTCGACGCGCAGTCGCTGCGCGACCTGGTGGTCGAGGACCGCCAGCGGGACACGGTAGAGCTTGTAGGGAACGGTGAGCAGTATTCCGGGGTTCATGACGGTCCTCAGTTCGTGGCTTCGTCGCGCAGTTGCGCGGCTCGGTGTTCGGCCTCGGCGGCCTCGGTTGCGAGATCGTCGTGCTGCTGCACGGCACCGCGCTCGGTGCGGAGCGCCTCGTCCTCGAGTCGTGCCGCGTCGCCCGCACCAGCGGCCGCGACCGCGTCCGCCGCGTGCTCGGCCTCGCGACGACCAACCTCTTCCTCGCGTTGCGCCTGCCCTGCGGCGTCTGCCTTAGCGGCGGCACCGGCTCGCACTGCGGCCTGCTTGTCCTGACTCGCCACGGCGTGGGCTCGACGGTTGTCCTCGCTCAGTCGGTCGGTACGCTCGCGCAGCTCGTCGCTCGCCTGTTCGGCGTCGGCACTCGCGACCGCCTCGAGGCTGTTCGCCTCCTTGCGTGCGTGCGCCCCGGCCTGCTGTAGCTGCCCTTCCTCCGCGAGTTCGTCCTTACCGCTCAGCGCGCCGGCAACTTCCTTCGCCTTGCCGGCCACGGTGTCGAACAACCCCTTGCGGGCCTCTCCGGCTTTATCACTAGTCACAATGTCTCCTGAATTGGATGTAGTGTTTCGCCGCGTTGGCGGCCCCTGCCGGTTTCTCGGTCAGTCGGCGTGCGGAGCGTCGCTGTGTTGGCGGCTATCTGATTTCGGCAGGCCGCGGCTGGCCATATAACCGATGCTTCGCAGCACCACGACGTAGAACCGCGACTGGTCGGCACGGAAAGTCGTGATGTCCACCGTGTGGGCTCGCCGTGCATCTATTTGATGATGGCGTCGACGGTCTTCTTCAGTGCGGAGGGCTGCGCCGGTGAGCGCGGGGCCTTCTGCTTGGCGTCGAGCAGTTGGGCGCCGAGCTCGCTTAGTTGTTTGCGGCCGAGTCCGCTGCGTACCTTCGGGAACCAGCCGGCCTCTTCTTCATCGATGTGGTGGGTGACGTTCTCGATCAGGACAGTCGTCTTTGCATCGAATCGCTCGGCATCCGCGTTCATCGCGTAGAGCTCCACACACAACACGTCAGCGACGTGGTGCTCCTCGTAGGACTCGAGGACATCGTCCTCCAGGTCGGGCAACAATCGCCGCACCTCGGGGTACATGACCTCGTTCTCGAGGTAGGTGTGCACGGTCAGCAACTCGATCATCTTCGAGACCAGGGCACCCTTGCGCTTGGTTGCGTTCTCCCCGGCGGACTGGAACGCGCGGAAAACCTTCTTGATCTCCTGGTGATCCTGTTTGAGCAGGACGATCGCATCAGTGGACATGACTGTTCCTTCGAATAGCGGATCGGTAGCCGACATGCTCTGTTTGAGCTGTCCGCGCTTGTGCGTGAACCTTTCCTGACTGCCGCCCGGTGGCCGAGCGAGCCAGAGGGGTGCGAGCGGCCGCAGCAACTGTTGATGGCACCCAATTCATTTGATCTATAACTCAATAAGCGCTCGCTCGCCGTGTCAAACGTCCACGACGTAGCCGACCCGGCTTCGCGTCAGCCATGCATTCGGTCATTCGTTCCGTGGGACGCCGCCGGTGTGCTCGACCAGCGCAGATCAGGCAAGTCGGCGGTCTCGAACGCCGACTTCGTCTCCGCACTCAGCCGACGAGCGGGGCGTTGTTCGGCTAGACCACGGTAGTGGTGGTCTCGCCTTTATGGACAACGGTCATGTTGCTCCTATATTCAGAAACGACCGCAGGTCGTTCCTCTGTTCGGCACCCGTCCGAGCGACGATTTCGGGAAAGCTGCGGCTGTCCGCAAACAGACGTCGGTTTCATACCCGCGCTTGGCGGAAATGAATCCGGCGATCCCATCACGTGACGCGACGCACATCGAGCAACCGCGGCGGGGCTGGGCTGCGGGCCTGGCCCACCGTGATCAACAGGACCGGCAGGTGACTGCCGCCGACCCGGACTCGCTGTCGGGGGACGGCCGCGACTGGGACGAACGGACATTCAGGCGCTTTCCTCGCCAGCCCATCAGGCCCAGGGCGTCAGGTCGGAAACACGATTAGTCGAACAGTCCCATTGTGATCCGTGATCGAGGGGGCCAGCGGCGGTAAGCGCTCGGTCGAGTGCATGGACCTGCCTGACGAGTCGGTTCGGCGCTGGTCAGGAGTCACTGTCGGCTGATTGCCCCGGCGCCGTGTCAGGGTCGGCCGGTATGCCGAATGACTCGGCGAGACCGACGAGTGCCAGAACGCGGGCTGCCCGCCGCGAGACAGCCAGTATTTCCATGTCGATGCCGCGGTCATTGGCCTGTTTGCGTAGGTCCAGGAGGGCGGTTACGCCGGTCGAGTCGAGGAAGGTGATGCCGGCCAGGTCCAATGCCAATTTGGACAGACCCTCCACGGCGAGTTGCGCGACCGCTACGTCATGCAGTTGCGATTCGGTGGCCATGTCCAGTTCGCCGTGGAGGACGAGTATCGCCTGCTCCGTGTGCGCCTGAATCTCGATGTTTAGGCCGGCCACCGCGTGATGGTCCCACATCGATTGACGCCAGCAGCGAGCGTTGTCGACTTGTGTGCGGTGCTCGTCGCCGAGTGCGTGGCCGTCACGCGGACGCACCTGGAGTGGCCCGAGCGATTGCCCGGCCCTGGTCCGTCACGTTGCGTACACCCTGCGGTTGGGTACACATGGCGCATGGCGGATCGTTCATCGAGTCGGGTTTGACCGGCGCATGTGCCTGTCGAGCGCGACGACATTCCCGTGCCACGTCACAACGCCCCTACGGGCACGGGAGTTCTGCCTCGCATGTCTGCGCGAGCTGTTCCCGGTCAGCTCCGTTGCCGCCGACCTGATAGATGACTACCTGCTCGTGGTGAGCGAGCTGATTACGAATGCGGTCAAGGCCAGCTGCACCGCGGTCAGCATTACCGTGGAGGTTCATCGTGATCATCTTCGGATCGCTGCTCACGACGATGGTCCAGGCGTGCCACGATCGGTCGCGGCAGGTGGCCCCAGTGATCGACCGGGCGGCCGGGGACTGCCGATCGTCGATTCCCTGTCCCGTGCGTGGGGGGTGCAGCACCAGTCACATGGCAAGCAGGTATGGGCGGATGTGGCGGTCCCGTCCGGGCTCACGGTCGCCGTTGATTGCAGGCTCTAGCGTTGCGACCATGGAAGAGATCACTACGAACTGATGAAGATTATTCGCGCAGATACGGTGCTCCGATATCGCGGCCGGTGTCACGCCCTGAGGCGGGCGCAGTGACGTCGCACGACGAGTCGGAACAGCTGCGCAATTTGCTTGCTGTCACCGACACGACGCTGGGCCGTCTTGATGTCGAGGATCTCCTCCTCGAACTGCTCGACCGCGTCCGCTCGGTTCTCGACGCGGACACAGCGGCAGTGCTGCTGCGTGATGGCGGTTCTGATGAGCTGGTTGCCCGAGCAGCGCGCGGGTTGGAGGAGGAGGTTCGACAGGGCGTCCGGGTCCCGATCGGCACGGGATTCGCAGGCAGCATCGCGAAACGCAAGTGCCCGGTCGTGCTGGATCGGGTGGATTCGACCACGGTGGCGAATCCGATCCTGTGGGAGAAGGGCATCAGCAAGATGCTCGGCGTCCCGTTGCTCAGTGGCGAGGACGTCATTGGCGTTCTGCACGTTGGCCGGCTCGATGATCGCCCGTTCACCGGCCACGACGCCGGACTGTTGCAAGTGGTCGCCGAGCGGGTCGCCGGCGCCACGCAGACACGACAGCTCGCCGTTGAGTCCGCGGCCGCAAGGCTGCTCGAACGCGGCCTGCAGCCCGGCCGCCTGCCGCGCCTGCCCGGTGTTCAACTGGCCGCCCGATACGTCCCGTCGGAGAGCCGTCTGATCGGCGGCGACTGGTATGACGCGTTCACACTGCCCTCCGGCCAGCTGTGGCTGGTCGTCGGCGACGTAGCCGGACATGGCCTGCCCGCGGCCGTGGTCATGGGCCGGGTCAAGAGCGCGCTCCGCGCCTACGCGCTGGAATGCGATACACCTCAGCAGGCCCTCGAACGCACCGACCGCAAGGTGCAACATTTCGAGGTCGGCACCATGATCACCGTCGTCTGCGCGGTCTCCTCGCCGCCCTACGACCGCATCGACATATCCTCAGCCGGCCATCTACCGCCAGTCCTGGCCGTCCCGGGCCAGCAGGCGCAGTTCGTAGACGTCCTGCCCGATCCACCCCTCGGTGCCCTACCTGACGTCCGCCGCACCGCCAGGTCGATCGGCATGCCTGAAGGCGCGACGCTCCTGCTCTACACCGACGGATTGGTCGAGGATCGCGACCAGTTGATCGACGACGGCCTTCGGAGGCTGCGAACCGCAGTACGCGCCGGCGAGCCGGCCATCGTCTGCCAGACCGTCATGCACCACCTCATCGGCAACCGCCCCCACGAGGACGACATCGCCGTGCTGGCCCTGCGCCGAACCGCCTCGCGCACCGGCAGGTGACCGCGCCCCGGCTGACCGCCGATGCCGAACGCGCATCCTCTCGTGACCGCGCGCGTCCATGCCCGGAATCGGCCGCACCTCGCTCGCCTTGCTCGGCTACCGGTCGTGACTTCTTACGTCTTCAAGATCGGACTGCGCCAACTACATTGACAGGTACGTCTGGCATGGCGCCGAAAAGCCAGGAGGCGGGTGCGAGACAAGTGCGTCGTGGGCGGCGCAACTCGTCGTACGGGCTGATGCGATAACCCCGGCGCGAGAAGACATCCGGCCACCAGCCGCACCACGACGCTAGCGCGGCCCGTTGCATCCGGGCGCGGCGCGGCGCGGCTGCAGTCTGCGGGTTGGGCCACGTTTCGCTACGTCGGCTGCCTGGTTGGCGGCCTCATCGAGGCGGAGGCCTGCGGCGATGGTGTTGACCGCCTGCAGCACGTTGGTCGCGGCTGCAGTAAGGATGGCAGGGTCGGCGCCTAACCAGCCGGCCGACGTAGCTGATCGAGCTGGCTCGACGCCAGGCAGGGTCGCGAGCACGTAGGCGACCGATTCGGCTTCGGTTTCGCACACTCATGCCTAGTATTCGCCCGGCGCAAGGTCGCCATGCAGGACAGCGTGCGGCGGCTTCGTCAGTAGCACGACCAACCGGGCCACCGGGCCGAGGCCTGCATCGGCGGCGATGACCCGGCGGGCGTGGTCGGTGTAGCCCTCGCAACCACCGGCGAGCGAGACCTGGCGTGCCGAGCCACATTCGTAACGTCAGCGCGCGTGCTTGGGAGCGCGGGCGTGCTTGGGAGCGAACGGAATCGGGGCGAGCGGTCGGAAGTAGCACAGCACTGTCACGTCGTGCTCGTCTTCGGGGTATTGGTTACGGCACTTGGGGTGGACGGCCACTCGTCCGATCGATCGACGATCTGCTGAAACACGCTTACCACGCACGGACCATAGTCCGCGATGAAGTCCGAATGCAGGCGTCGAAACCTAACGCCGCGAACGCGCGGGTATCTCGATAGGTTGGCTGCTCGCCCGCACCACCAGTTGCGGTGGGACGAGAATGTTGGAATGTTTGGGCGCGCGTCGCGTGTCGAGTGACTTCGTCAGTGTCTGAAGCGCCTGGGCTGCCATTACATCGAAGGACGGGCGCAGGCTCGTCAGTTGTGGGTCAGTGGCCGCTGTCAGAGCGGTGTCCCCGAAGCCCACGACCCCGACATCGAGCCCCACGCGCAGGTCTCGCCGCTTGATCGCCAGGGAGACTCCCAGTGCGGCTATATCGCTGACGCATACGAACGCGGTGGGTCTTCCCCGGAGTCCGAGCAAGCGGCTTGCCATCTCGCCGGCGGCCTCAACGGAATTCTCACCGCGTCGAAACAGTCCACGGGTCGGCAGACTCTGCGATTGAATGCCGTTTCGCCAACCGTTGTAGCGCTCGTCGCCCCGTCCCCCGTCCGGCGGCCAGCCGATGAAGGCAATCCGGCGATGATGAAGGGCGACGAGGTGATGCACGGCCATAGCCGTGCCGGCCGCATCATCCATATCTATCCAGGAGTAGCGCTGTCCCTCGGTTGTCCACGGACGACCCAGCACGACGTAGGGGATTCCCCGTCGAGGTGAACTGCGACTGTGCGAACCGAACTGCTGCGGCGCGGGCAGTACGAATGCGTCGACGGCGTGGCGCCGCAGCAGATCGTCATAGGCCTCGCCTGACTCGTCACAGGCGGAGAACGTGACAATCTCATATCCGTGCTGATCGGCGACGCGACAAAGCGCCTCCAGGAAGCGCCCATGGGCCGCAGCTCTATCTGCTGCGGTGCTCGCCAGTTGATAGGCGATCCTGCGGGTGCACCGTGTACGCAGGGACCGAGCTGCCGCATCGGGCCGATACCCGAGTCGAGCGATGGATTGCTGCACCCGCTGCAGGGTTTCTGGGCGCAGCCGGTGCGGCGCGTTGAGCGCGTTGGAAACGGTTTGACGGGAGACACCAGCATCGTCAGCAACTGTGTTCACAGTCGCTCGCCGCATTCCCTTTTTCTCAACCGGCACTGCCGTCCATCCTGACCGACCGAAGTCGAAGCGGACACGACATATGTGAGATTACTGCGTGGTCCGAGACCTCAACGTGACCCACGATAGAAGCGCAGACCAACGCTTCTCCAGTGTTTCTTGTGGCTGCCGTCCAGGCCTGGTCGCCCATGGGTAAGTCACCGCTCACCAGTTGCGCCACGACATCGGCGGACAGCGCCGGCGCACGGGCCCTGCTACTGCATGCCTCGGGCGGCACGATTACAACCGGTTTGGCGATGACGCCGGCTAACGCCGGCGCGATATGGCCGGCTGGATGTCGGCCGGTGGGCCGTGCCCGTGCGCCGAAGACAAGCGCGACAGCCTCGTCCTTACCGGCCAGGTCAGCGATGTAGTCGAGCGGGTCGCCCTTCGCGCAGGAAAGCGTGATCCCCGTGGCCTGCGCGGCGGCGTGCGCGGTCACGCCGACGCCGTTGGCCACGTGCAGAGCCTCCACAGGCGCGCCCAGGACGGGGGAGAGTGCGAGGGCAGTCGCCAGCGCCGGCCGGGCGGCCGCCGAGTCGTCGATCGCGGCGATGATCGTGTTCATGGGACCAGCTGCCAGTTCGACCCGCGGCGGGAGAAGCGCAACCCGCCTGGCCCGGCGGTGTAGGGCGTCGAATCCACCAGTACAGCGGCTGGCGGGTCGGCGTGGATCGTGAGGAGACGTTTCTCGCTGCGAACCCGCACCCGGCTGCCCCGGAACCGGATCCGTACCTCCAGCGCTTTCCAGTCAGGCGGGAGGTGTGGATCGACCTGGAGGCGTTGGCCGCGTGGACGCAGGCCGGCGAACCCGAAGGCTAATGCTTGCCACAGGCCTCCCATGGTCGCGACGTGCAGCCCGCGCGCGGTTGATCGGGTGAGATCGTCGCGGTCCATGTTGGCCGCGATCCGCAGCGCGTCGAGTGCCCGCTCGTAGTCACCCGCCCGGGCGAGCAGCGAGGCGTGGACTGGCGGGGACAGCGAACTGCCGTGCGCGGTGCGAGGCTCGTAGAAGCGCAGGTTGGCCTCGAGCGAGCCCGGCGCGACGTCGTCGGGCAGCAGGTGGTGGAGCATGAGGACGTCGGCCTGCTTGAGCACCTGGGCACCGCTGACGCGGTCGGCACCGAGCAGCAGGTCCGCGGCGATCGGCCGGCGGGGCGCTACCTCTTCGATGAGCAGCGACTCCAGATGGTTGAATCCCGCGAATTGCTCGTACACGCCGGTGCCGGGGTCGTAGCCGTCGACCAGCGCGTCGGCCGTCTGCCGCCAGCTGAGGATCTCACCGGCGTCGACGTCCGGAGCGCCCATTGGTGTGGCCTCGACGGCGTCCGCTGCCCGGCGCAGGTTCCAGCGGGCCATGACGTTGGTGAAGGCGTTGTCGTCGACAGGCTCGTGGTATTCGTCTGGGCCGATGACGCCGTAGATGTGCGCCGTGCCGTCGCCCGCCAGGCGAACGCGGGAGCGCCAGTACCTTGCGGTCTCGACGAGCAGGCGCAGACCCGAGCCCCGGGCGAACTCGTCGTCGCCGGTCCAATCCACATAGCAGCACGCGGCCCACGGGATCTGGGCGACGATGTGCTCCTCCAACAGACCGGTTCGGATCGGCACGATCCGCCCTGTGCGGTCGCGGGCGAACCTCGGCGTGACGTCCTGGCCCGATCGGGCGGACTCCCACGGGAACCGAGCGCCGGCGCGGCGCGAAGATCGAGCGATGTCGCGCGCGGCAGGAAGCCGCCGCACCCGGTAGGCGAGCATGGCGCGAGCCGCGGCCGGACGTGTCGCAGCCAGGAACGGCAGGGTGAAGGTGTCGGCGTCCCAGAACACGTGGCCCCGGTAGCCGTCCCCAGTCAGCCCGCGGGCGCCGACCGGTGCTTCCCCCTCCTCGGGGACCGAGGCCATCAGATGGAACAGGGCGAACCTGGTAGCCAGTTGCAGGGCATCGTCACCCTCGATGGAGATGTCCGCGTCCTCCCACCGGCTGGCCCATGCCTGACGCTGTTCGGCGAGCAGGTGGTCGAATCCGGCTGCCGCCGCCTCGCGGGCGCGACGCACAGCGGCTTCGACAGTGGGAACGTGCTCTGCGTCGGTTTCGTAGGCGACGACGCGATCGGCGATGTACCCACTGTCGACGGACCTCCTCACCTCGTGCGCAGCGGCCACCATTCCGCCACTCGCCGGCGAGGCACCGGTGACACGCATCCACGCAACGCCCGCATCATTGCCTTCATCGGCCACAGCACCATCCGTTGACGGCTGAAGCAAAGGCCCGTGGCGCCCGTCAGGGCACAGGGCCCGCATGACGGTCACGCCGGGGCGCGCCAGCGAGCAGAACCGCACAGCGCGCATGGGCCCGGCGTCGCACACTGCCTCCTCGCAGAGGACACCGGTACGCAGGTCAAGCACCCGCCGCAGCTGGGCACCAGGGTCGAGGCGATAGGGCAGGTGGAGCCCGACCGGTCCGGGCAGGAGGTGAGTCTGCGGGCCCTCGCCGTCATAGACGCCACAGGCCAGCGCCCAGCGGCGTTGGCCGGGATGGCTGGCGAGGGTCGCGCCCCCGATCCCGACCCGGCCATCGGCCAAGGCGGCTACCACCTCGCGGACCCGTTCCAGCTCGGGATCGAAGCCGTCGAGCACGAGGCACCACAACGGGTCTATATCGACGGTCTCGATTTCACCTTGGCTGTTCGTCATACGGGTGACTCCTCCGCGCCGGCGCGGACTGCGCTATCTGGCCAGCCCCAGCACCTGAGCGGCCTCGGCGCGCGACTACGGCCGGCTATCGGCCGACGATCGCGGCCCAACATGTCGCGGCCCCGTCACAGTGCCACCTTCGGCCGATCGCGGCGCAGCCAGCAGGATAGGCAGACCAGCCCGGTGCACGACATGCCCAGGGCCGCAATGGCTGCACCCGTGCCTGCCATGCGAAATGCGAGCGGCACCAAGAATGGTCTCAACCGACGGCGTCGTTGAGCTTGGTCGTGACTGGACGGCCTCGGGCGGAGACGGAATTCGTCGACGATGTGAAATCGGCGATCACGGCGCCGTAGGCGCTCTCGTAAGCAGCGGCGATCCGAGGAACATCGAAGCGGTTGAGCACCTCGTTTCGACAGGCGGCGGCATCGATTCGGTCGAGTGACAAGATCGCCGTGGCCATCTCGGTCTCGTCGGCGACCAGGTAGCCGGTGATGCCATCGCGCACGATCTCCGGCGCGGCGCCTTCGGCGAACGCGACAACCGGCGTGCCGCAGCTCATCGCTTCAATCATGACCATGCCGAACGGCTCCGCCCATCGGATTGGCATCAATAGCCCGCGGGCATCGGCGAACAGTCGCCGCTTGACCTCTCCTCCGACTTCACCGACGTAGCTGACACTGTCGTCGTCAATGTGCGGGGCCACGGCTTCGCGAAAAAACGTCTCCTGGCCTGGTTGCACCGGGCCTGCCATGACCAGTGGCACCCCGGCGGCCCGGGCCGCGGCGATGGCCCGGTGCGGGCCTTTGGCTTCGTTCATGCGCCCGATCCAGAGCAGGTAGTCCTTCTTGGCCGGCTGAAACGGCCAGGCAGCAACGTCGATCGGGTTGGGGATCACGGCAGCTATGCGCAACTCCGGCGGCGCCGCAGCTAGCTGATCTTCGCTGATCGCGACCGCCTGCGCCTTGCCTGCGTGCTGGCGATAGAAGTCGGTGATCTCCGTGGTAAACGGCCCGTGCAGGGTATGCACCAGCGGCAATTCGATGCGGTCGGCCATTGCGAACGCCGTGAAACCGCAGTGGTCGTGGATGAGATCGAACGGGCGCCCGCGCCGCGCTTCCCGATCGACCGCGTCGAAGACCCGAGCGACGTGATCTGCCTCGTGCAAGGAGCGCTCGATACGGTCCGGATAGCAGTCGGGCAACACGTCGCACACCGTGGCGCTCGAGTCAGATCCCGGAGCGGCGAACAGGCTCACCTGATGACCCCGATCGACCAACCCCTCGCAGAGCAGGGCCACCACCGACTCGATACCGCCGTACTCGGGAGGTGGCACGGGCAACCACGGCGGCGCGAGCATCGCTATCCGATACCTGGCCGCCGGCGCTACGCCGACCCCCTCCGCCGCCGGGTACTGGTGCCAGCGCACGCTGCCGTCGCTCAGTCATCCTCGACCGTCCGCGTCATGCACCGGTGCTCAGCCTTCATCCCCCGATGTTCGGGCAGAGCCCGTCCGTGGAGGAGTTCGAAAGGGTGACAGTCGCTACCCTGCGCCGCGAGTGGACTGTGCCGGCGGCAGCGGGTCGTCGAGAAGCGCTCAAACTGATCGACTGTCATTACTGCGCCCGCCTAACCAGACGACCGAGATGTCTTGCCCGAGGGAAGGTCAAGAATTCCTCGGCCAGTTCCCGGACGGACCAGATGAAATGCCGCCGCCAGTGGATCATCGGATTGCAGGCGACCCGCATCCGCTCAATCGAATCCGCACCTAAGATCCGAACAACCAACTGCACTAAGCCCTTCGCCATGTGCGGGAATTACCCCCGACTAATGATCAGTAAACCCAAGTCGCGAAATGTCCGTCCAGGACTATTTGCTAGGCCGATATATTCAGCGATGTGTGCCCGCATTTCGTACCGGCCCGGCATATGCGGGATTGTGCGACGAATGCGTACGACCTAGGACGGCGCGGGCCGTGGACCATCTTCGGAAGGACCGGCCCACGGCGCTGTACGTACTGTCAGCCGGGGCCCCACTTCGACAGGCTGCGGGCAATCGAATGCCTATACGTGCTGGCGATGATCACCGGTTCGGTGCTGATCGGCCGTTCCCCCGTGCTGGCCCCCGTCGAACACGAGTCGACCGGTACGCGGGTCAAGCGCGTCGCACCGCTCAACTGACGTTTGATCCGTTCACTCGCTGCGTACACACCGCGGAATTCACGCGATTACCCCATTTCTGCCGAAGCCGAAATCAAACGGCTATGCCAGCCGTTTCGCTCGACGCGTCGGACTCGAGCGGGAGGCGGGGCCGAAATGAGAACGGATCTGATCTTCCCGGTTGTTTTGATGGTCGAGGCGTGTGACGGATCGATGATCTGGGTATGACGTTTGCGGGTTGGGCAAACGATCTCGCCCGAGGCGAAACCAGCGCCAGCCTTTCCAACGCGGGGGTACCACTTATGATCAACATTCGCTAAGCCCTGAACTGATCCGTTGCCACGGGAAGTGTGCCCAGCGCGACTTCCGCACAGATCACATATGCCTAAGCCTGACCATCGTCTATCGGCCACCTCGGTCGAGAGATCAATGCGTCGTTCGCTGAATGGGCCTTGGCAATACCTGGGACGCGCGAGGTAGCCGAACTTATCGTCGTGGATTTCTCGTCCGCTACAAGGTCGCTCAAGGTCGTCCGGAAGACGGGCACCGCGAGCGGCGAGCGGCAAATCAGAGACGTAGAAGTGCAGGTCGGTGCGCGGTATCTCCGCGCGTCGGCGCGAACACAGAAAGGGAATTCGTCATGAACATCGACAAAGATCAGATCGTCCAGTTCCTCAAGGACAAGGGGCAGGACCAGCAGGCCGACGAAGCCGCACGGGAGCTTCCGGACCAGGTCGACAGCGAAGAGCATTTCGACTTGCTGACGAGTCACGGCATTGATTTGGACGAGCTCAAAGAAAAGTTCGGCGGCGGCTTGGGCAATTACCTCTGATCCGTGCTCACCCGAGCCAGAAACGCCAACACCTGGCGCAGAAACTGACACTGAAAGAGAGACACAGACATGACGCAACCGACCGCAAGAACAGAAGAGTCGGCCGGGCCGGTCGACGCGGCACTGCAGCAGGCCTCGAACGTGAGCCAGCACGCCGGGGAGAAGGGATCCCAGCTCGCGGGCACGGCCGCTGACCAGGCCAAGCAGGTCACCGGCGAGGCTGGACGGCAAGCGCGCGACCTGATCGCAGAAGCGCGGGGTCAGCTCGGTAGCCAGGCCTCGGCTCAACAACAGAAAGTCGCCGACGGGCTGCGGTCATTGGTGGACGAGTTGACCTCGATGGCCAAGAACAGCGGACAGTCCGGACCGGCCACTGAGCTGGCCCACCAGGCGGCCGAGCGAGCGCGCCACGCGGCGTCCTGGCTCGACAAGCGCGAGCCCGGCGACCTGGTCGGCGAGGTTCGGCGACTGGGCCGGCAGCACCCGGGCACCTTCCTACTCGGTGCCGTGTTGGCCGGTGTCGTCGTCGGCCGACTGACCAGAGGGGCGGTCGAGGCGGCATCGAGCACCTCGTCTGACAGCGACGGCGCCAGTAGCCAGATCACAGCTCCACAGGCGGCTGTGCCGGGTTACGAGCGAGTTCCTTCGCCGACAGCACCGCCGTTCAGCGCTCCCGGCCTCGGCGTGGGCCCAGAGCCCCAAGGGCAGGTGTAACCCTCATGTCGAGCGGGGGTAGGACCGCCGTGCCGCCGGGCCAAAGCGCCCAGGCACCGTCGGCGACGAACGTAGGAGAACACATAGGAGTCGACGACTCCGCGGCATCGCTCGGGGAGTTGGTGGGTTCGATCAGCCGCGACCTGTCCACGCTGATGCGACAGGAAATCGAACTGGCCAAGGCCGAACTCAAACAGGAAGCCACCAAGACCGGAAAGGGCGCGGGCATGCTCGCCGGATCGGGGTTCGCCGGATACATGGTGCTGCTGTTCGCCTCGACCGCGGCCTGGTGGGGCTTGTCGAACCTGATGGATCAAGGCTGGGCCGCGCTGATCGTCACGGCCGTATGGGCCCTCGTCGGTGCCGTGCTGTTCGTCAGTGGCCGCGGGCAGCTTCGCGCCGTGCATCCCAAACCCGAACGCACCGTCGACACCCTGCAGCAGATACCAGACGCCCTCAAGGGCCGGAGGAGACAAGCATGAGCCAGACCAATCCCAACCAGATCCAGAACAAGATCGACAGAACCCGCGAAGACCTGAGCAGCAACGTCAACGCGCTCGCCGACAAGGTCAGCCCGAACCGGATCGTGGGGCGCCGCGTCCGGCGAACCAAGGCCGCGGTTACCGGCGTGCGGGAACGCCTCATGGGCGCCAGTGAACCGGCATCCGACACAGTGCGATCGGCGGCGTCGAACGCCGGCGCTGCAGTGTCCTCGACAGCGTCCACCGTCGCCGATGCCACGAAGTCCGCCCCCGTGGCGGCGACCCGCCAAACGCAGGGCAATCCGATCGCGGCCGGCCTGATCGCGTTCGGCATCGGCTGGCTGGCCTCGTCCTTGATGCCCGCGAGCAAGCCGGAGCAGCAGATCGCCGACACGGTCAAGGACAAGGTTGCCGACGCAGCCCATCCGCTGGTCGAGCAAGCGCAGCGGTCTGCCAACGAGGTAGCCGACAATCTGCGCCAGCCAGCGCACGACGCGCTCGACACGGTTCGCTCCACCGCCCAGGACGCGGCCAGCACCGTGACCGAGGAGGCGAAGGGCGCCGCGAGCGACGTCGCAGATCACGCAAAGTCCGCCACGCACGATGTCGCCGATCAAACGCGGCCATCAACCTCATACCAATAAGGGAGTGCACCATGATCGGATTGATCATCAGTCTCATCCTCATCGGACTCATCGCCGGCGCGCTGGCCCGACTTCTCGTGCCCGGCAGGCAAGACATCTCGATACCGATGACCATCCTCATCGGCATGATCGGCTCGTTCGTCGGCGGATTCCTCGGCTACCTGATCTTCCACAAGGACAGCCAGGACGGCTTCTTCCAGCCTTCAGGGATCATCGGCTCCGTCATCGGTGCCGTGATCGTGCTGCTTGTCTGGACGCGCGTCGGCGGCCGAAGCAGCGTCCGTAGCTGACTCGATCACCACGAAGGTGGGAACGCGCAATAACTCATCACCTGTACCGAGCCACCCAACCAGCCGGCGCCCAACTTGCGCGCTGCGTGCCTGCACGCGCCGCGTGACCCAGTACGTGCCGACCTGATTGCCGTGCAGCTCGCGCGGCACCGACCCAGAAAAGGACACCGACCATGGCTTCCACGAAACGCTCGACCCGCACCCCGTCGCGCACCACCGCCGCTCCCTCCAGGGCACCGTCGAAAACCGGCACACCGCGCAAGGCGACCGGCAAGACCGGCACGCCCCGCACCCGCAAGACCACGACAAAGCCAGCCAGCGGCAGCGCGCCGAAGCCACTGATCCGGGCTCAGCAGGCGCTAGATCACGCCGCCCGGACCGAGAAGCAGCTCAGATCCACGCTGAAGAAGCACACCAAGACCATCAACACCGCCAAGGACGACCTCGACGCCCACACGGCTGACCTCAAAAACCTCAAGTCGCAGCTGAAGACCGCGAAAAAAGCCCGCAAACAGACCGCGAAGAAAATCCGCACCGACGCCGCGGCCAAAACCAAGTAGACGACCCCAACACATCGGCCCCACGGCCGACCGCACCACCTGACCGACCCCCATCCACCGACGCACCGTCCGACTCCCAGAAAGGAAACCGACCTCCGATGTGGCTACTCCTCTCCACCCGCCTACGAACCTGGCTACTGATCGCCGTCGCGCTCCCGCTCGCCCGAACCCTCGTCCACCGCGCCGCCGCCAGCACACAACGCCGCCGCCCCGACACCGCCCTCACCACCTGGCTACACCGGGCAGACGCCACACTCACCGCGGCCAGCAGTCGGCGCCCCGCCCCCCGCTGACAGTGGTCTGCACGAACGCCAGCGACGTCGCGTCCGGTGACCAGCTGGCCGCGGCGCCGCTGCAGTGGCACAGGGTCGTAAACGTTGCGCCGGAGCCGGCAATCCCCTGGAGACCGGCCCGCCACTGCTCACTCAGTCCATCTCGACGCCGGCGCCTACGCTACTGCGCAACGGGCGGACCTGACCGGCGGATGACGCAGGGGACGGACTCGCGGACGGAGCCTGTCGCACTCAGTTGACGCGTGACCCGCAGCCGCTCGTCGGACAATCTGTCGCAGTCGGTGAGCAGACGGCCCGGTAGCGGATCCCCTTACGAGACACGGTCGAACTGCGCGATCAAGCGCTGAAGCGGCGATCTCGACGGCAGCGCGAAAGCTGCTGATTCGCCAGCACAGGACGGTGGGTATGCCCACCGTAGGGACGCGCCGAACATCTGCGCAGCCCTCGAATGTCGAAGGCGGCGAGAGCCAATGGTCTATCTAGTCGCGGCCTGCGCGGCAGCAGCCCTGGGTCTGGGCTGGGTCTTGCAACAACATATCGCCGCGCAGGTCGACGTCTCCGAGATGCTGTCAATCCGCATGCTCGTCCACCTGATGCGCAGCGGTGTGTGGTGGGCTGGCATCGCCGCAATGGCTGCGCCACCATCGAATTGTCTCATGGACAATCTCATGGACAAAGATCATCTAGCGTGAGCGACCTGAATATCAGAGGCCCCGGAATCGTTGGCCTGTAGGTGGCTCCCCCGACTGGACTCGAACCAGTAACCTGCCGGTTAACAGCCGGACGCTCTGCCAATTGAGCTACGGGGGATCGCAGCGGCCGGCCGCCTTGACGGCTGGCTGCGCGGCCGGGCAAGGATAACCCATCCCGGTAGATCGCCTCGTTCGGGCTAGGGTTGAAGTGGTCCCATTTCCGGACGAGGAGGCACGCTATGAAGCTGTCATTGCTGGTCGGCGCCGCAGTCGGCTACGTGCTCGGGGCCCGGGCCGGGCGGGAACGCTACGAGGCGATTGTCCGGGTGGCGCGCAAGATCGCGGGCAGTCAGACGGTCCAGGCCACAGCCGGTGTCCTGCACGCCCAGGTCGACGATCTGCGCCAACGCGCCAAGGGGGCGGTCAGCGCCAGGCTGCACGCCGACACACCGGCCAGCACCGGCGCGAACGGCTACCAGCACTAGGCGGCCACCCCGGCGTAGCCCGGCCGCTGGTCAGCGGCGGGAACGATTCGACACAGGCTCGACGGCAGGCAGAGCCGACGCGCTCGCGGACCTAGCTTTCGTAGCGGGCCTTGAAAGCCAGCGCCTGCTCGGCGAGCGCCGCGGACTTCGTGATGACCTGGAAGCCGGCTCGCGGCGTCTTGCCGGCGAGATCGACCCACGCGGCCCGCATATCGAGGACGAGTTCGCCGAGTTCCGGCGGGAGCAGAACGCGCACCTGATCGCCGCGGGCCAGGGTCATTCCGCGAGGCACCGCTACTTCCAGACCCTCCGCACTGATGTCTCGGAGTGAGACGCGATGCTCGGCACCGCCGGCGACCACCATGGCATCGCCGAAGATCGGTATCCGCTCGTGCCTGCGTCGTTCGAGGTTGTCGGTGAGTCGGCCCATTCCCTTGACGCGCTCGAGGGCAGCGCGCACGGCCTCGGCCAGGGCGTCGACCGTTGCCCTCTGCCCGCTGGCGACATCGCGCACCTGCTGGGTGGCCTGGCCGACCGCCTCGACGCGGGAGGTGACGCCGTCGATGGTGGTGGCCACGCGGGTGGCCGTCTTGCTGACCCGCCCGGTCGTCGTCGCGATCTGCTCGGCCGACGTGGCAGTATCCGCGGCCAGACTTCGCACCTCGTGGGCCACGACCCGGAACCCGGCCCCAAGCTCGCCCGCCCGCGCGGCCTCGATGTTCGCGTTCAGGGCGAGCATTCTGGTCTGTTCGGTGATCGACTGGATCGTGCCGACGATGCCGTACACCTCTTGCAGCGTCTTGTTCAGCTCACTGAGCGCCTCGTCCGCGGCGGCGGCATCGCGCAGGACCTCGACCGTGATCTCGTCCGTGCCGGACGTGCTCGCCGTGATGTCGGCCGCGGCGGCGCGCACGAGGTTGGCCTGGTCGATCACCTTCGTCAGTTCGTCGACCACCGCCGTGGCCATGGCGTCGATGCGTCCCTGGGCCCGCTCGCGTACCTGCGACTCGGTGCGGGACTGCATCTGATAGGAGTCGACGATGCGTTGCTCGCGCTCGTGCTGACCACGCTCGACCTCGGCGGCCTGCTCGGCGATGGAGTCCAGCAACGAGTTGATCGTCGACCCGAGCGCCGCGATTTCGCCGCGGTGGCCGGACTCGACCCGCAGATCGCGATCACCGGAGGCGATGATCTCCTGCGTCGTCGTACGTAGCGGTGCAACCTGATCGTGCACCGACCGGCGTACGAGTAGGAAGATCAGCGCGAGCAGTGCGGCAACGCAGATGCCCAGGAGCACGAATGTCTCGTTCGCGGTGCGAGTATCGGTGGCGTGGATGGGGCGCGCGTGCAAGGACGTCAGGACCAACTGCTGGCCGCCGAGTGCGGGCAGAACCATTGTCAGCTCAAGTGAATCCGCGCCGACCGTCCGCGTCGTGACGTTCATCGCGCCGAGCCTGGTGGCGAGACTGAGCGGCTTGGCCGACGACGTCGGGGCGGCGCCGGCGGCGACCTGAAGTTCGATCCCGGTGTTCTTGGCCAGGGCGGCAACCGTGGCGGTGTCGAGGCTGCGCAGGTAGATCAGGCCGTAGCTCGGCGTCCCGCTTCCGTCGCTGCGACGGGCCGCGAATCCGCAGTAGATGTAAGGGACCTGGCTGGTGGTGACCAATCCGCAGCGACCTGCTCCGCCCTTGGCGTGCAGGTCGACCATGCTCAACAGGCGCGCACTCGTCAGATCGGCGGGAAGCGGCGTGAACGTGGTGCCACTGACGACTCCGCCGGTACGCACGCGTCCCGTCGCGTCAATTCCGACTGCGCCGTTGACGCCGTACATGGTGTGCAGGTCGGCGGGTGGGAAGTCGGACAGGAAGGCGGCCTTGTCACCGGCACGCACGTCGTTGTACGAGCTGTCCCAGATGGAGTTCGTCGAGCCGTAGCCGTCCAGCAGCCTCGTCTCGTACGTGAGGGCCACGCCGACGCGGTTGGCGTCGCCCGCGACCGTGGACGCTTCCAGCGAGTTGAACGCCTGGCCGGCGATCAGGCGTTGCCCCACGACGACACAGGCGAGGACCCCGGCCATTGCAGCCATCAGCGCCGCTCGTTTCACCAGAGCCCTGCCACTGGCCACGTTCGATCTCCTCATGGACGCTCCGCGCAGCACCGTCGGCGCCGCCGGACCGGCTACGCAAACGACGCGAGGAGGGCGGCGCCTCCCGTGGGCTCCAATCGGCATGCGGCAGATGGACTTGAGCCGCCGTGTCGATCATGCCGAGTGTCCGTAACGCCCACGCCACCCAGATCGGGCTAAACCGCGGATCGGCCGCCACAACCGCGCGGACTCGCGAGGCGACTACGACGCGGTGTCAGAACGCGTCTGACATCGACCAGTTCGCGCCGAGTTCGGCGAGCCGCTGCTGGACGGACGCGCGCGTGCCGGCGATATCGGGGGTCCCGGGCTCGAGGCGCGCCCACCACGTCACGCCGTCGCGACCGGGCACCCGGCGGGCGACGAACCGCGCCGCCCCGCCGGCGACGGGCAGCACTTCCGAGCGCACCACGCTGGCCTCGACGCGCTTGCGCACCGTCGGCGGCAGGTCGCGTGGCTCGGCCAGTTCGAGCGTTACGGGCGGTTGATCGCGCAGCAGCACGCCGTCGACCACCACGGCCTCGACGACGGTGAGCGCACCGGCCCGCCACACGGCCTTGTCGACGAGTTCCCAGCCGATCCGGCGATAACCCGACTCGGCCGGGCAGCCACAGACCGCGAGTGGTGGCTATCACGGCACCCTCGTCGAGCCGGGCCCACGAGACCACCCGCTCGTCGCGATCGAGTTGCGCCACTGCCTCGCTCGGCGGGCGGTCGCGGCGAAGCCAAGCATCACGCGCCTCCGATCGCGCGGTCGCGCATGATCCGGCGCTGGCTCTCCAGGGCGATCAACTCGGCGAACAGGCGGCCGTGCTCCTCCGCCTCGTCGATCGGGTTGATCCGCTGCAGGCGCGACTTGAGCGCCGCGACCTGGCGGGAGATGACGATCTCCTGCAGCCGGGACGAGCACCGCGTCCGCATAGCGCTCCTGGCTGTCGGCGCCCGGCGTGCAACGGCTCAACGGCGAGCGCGTGGACGAGGCCGCGCGCCTCGAGATCAGGCAGCTGCTCCTCGACGGCGCCGGCCCAGGCCGGACCGCTCACCGCCTTGGCCGTGCCGCCGGCGGCGGCGATGCCCTGGCGCAGCGCGACGTGCTCGGGCAACAGGAACGCACCGTCGGGCAGCGCGTCGAACGTCGGGCCGGCGACGCCGGGCATCTGCATCGCGACCTTGAGCACCTCGCGCTCGACGGAGGCCACGGCGTCGTCGACCGGCTGTGCCACGCGGCGCGGCGGCTCCTCGATGCGGCCGCCCGAGCGGGCGACGCCGCGCACCCGGGCCAGCACGCGATCAGGATCGTCGACGCCGACCATTCGGGCGAGGGACTGCGAATACTCGACCCGCAGTGAGTGATCCTTGATCCGCGCCACGAGCGGCACGCTGCGATCGAGTGCCGCCGAGCGCCCCTCGGCGGTGTCGAGGTCGAACCGGTTCACCGTCGAGCGCAGCACGAACTCGACGAGCGGGACGCGGCGGGCGACCAGGTCGGCCACCGCCGCGTCGCCGGCCTTCTGCCGCAGCTCGCACGGGTCGAGGCCGGCCGGCTCGATCGCGACGAACGTCTGCGACATGAACTTCTGGTCGTCGGCGAAGGCGCGTTCGGCCGCCTTCATGCCGGCCGCGTCGCCGTCGAAGGTGAAGATGACCTCGCCGGTGAACGCGTCGGAGTCCATCAGCAACCGCCGCAGCACGCGAGATGTGCTCGCCGCCGAACGCCGTGCCGCAAGTGGCCACCGCCGTCGTGACGCCCGGCGAGGTGGCAGGCCATGACGTCGGTGTAGCCCTCGACGATGACGGCTCGATGCTGGCGGGCGATCTCGCGCTTGGCGAGGTCGGCGCCGTAGAGCAGCTGGCTCTTCTTGTAGATCGGCGTCTCGGGCGTGTTGAGGTACTTGGCCTCGATGGGGTCGTCGTCGAACAGGCGGCGGGCGCCGAATCCGACGACCTCGCCGCCGATGTCGCGCAGCGGCCACAGCAGCCGGCGATGGAAGCGGTCGATGAGCGAACCGCGGCTCGACTGCCGTGACAGCCCGCCGGTGGTCAGCTCCGACGTGCGAGAATCCCTTTGCCAGCAAGTGTTTGGTCAGCGCGTCCCAGCCGGCGGGGGCGAATCCGCAGCTATAGCGGGCGGCGGCCTCGTCGTCGAAGCCGCGCTCGGTCAGGAACTCGCGCGCGGGCCGCGCCTCGGGCGTTGCGCAGTTGCTCGGCGTAGAACCGCGCCGCCTCGGCGTGCGCCTCGACGAGACGGGCCCGCTGGCCGGGCTGGCGTGCCGGCCCCGTGCCGGTGTCGAGGTAGCGCAGTTGGATGCCCGCCCGGGCGGCGAGCCGCTCGGCGGCCTCGGTGAAGCCGACGTTCTCGGTGCGCTCGACGAACCGGATCACGTCGCCGCCCGCACCGCAGCCGAAGCAGTAGAACAGCCCCTTGGACGGGGAGACCGAGAACGACGGCGACTTCTCGTCGTGGAACGGGCAGAGCCCCTTGAGGTTGCCGCCGCCGGCATTGCGCAGTTGCACCTGCTCGCCGATGATCTCGTCGATCGGGGACTTCTCGCGGACAGTGGCGATGTCCTCGTCCCGAATGCGGCCCGCCACGCCGCCAGTCTAGGACGTGCCGCGCGCAGGCCCCGACATCACTTCAGGAGCAGGCGGCCGAGCCGGCGCGATGCGACGTACAGCCCGCCCGCACCCATCACCGCGAGGTAGGCGACCGGCACGAGCAGCCGCCACCCGACCGCGCCGAGCGTCAGGCTCCGCAGCAGGTCGACGCCCTGATAGAGCGGCGTGATCCGCACGATCCACTGCACCGCGCCCGGGTAGGTGCTCAGCGGGTAGAACGTCGCCGAGAACAGGAACATCGGCAGGATCGCGAGTTGGACGAACTCGAAGTCCTGCCACGAGCGCATGAACGTCGTCAGCGCCACCCCGGCGCCGGCGAACGCCAGGCCGATCAGCACCGCGACCGGCAGCGCCAACACCGCCCACCACGACCGGATCAGATCCATCGCCAGCATGACGACGATGAACGCCGCCGAGTAGGTGGCGCCGCGCAGCAACGCCCAGGACACTTCGCCGGTGGCGACGTTCCAGGCCCGCATCGGCGTGGCGAGCACGGCGTCGTACAGGTGCAGATACTTCATCTTGAAGAAGATGTTGTACGTCGAGTCGAAGATCGCACCGTTCATGGCCGACGTGGCCAGCATCGCCGGGGCGACAAACTCCGTGTAACTGACGATCGTGCCGTCGGCCAACGTGAAATTGCCGACCAGCTTCGACACCCCGATGCCGATCGACAGCAGGTACAGCACCGGCTCGAGGAAGCCGGACAGGAACACGATCCAGGCCCGCCGGTAGACGAGGAAGTTCCGCTCGACGAGTCGCCACCCGGACGTGCGGACGAACGGCAACGGAGCTACCCGCGCGGCAACCGTCCGCACGCCGTGGTCACCGTCAACGCGCGAGCGCGCGCCAACGCCGGATGGCTCGCTCATTGGTTTATCCGCTCTTCGCGCAAGCGCTCATCGCTCGGATTCGCTGCGCTCCTCGCTCGCTGGCGCTCGCTGCGATGCTCGCTCATTGGCTTACCTGCTCTTCGCGCAAGCGCTCATCGCTCGGATTCGCTGCGCTCCTCGCTCGCTGGCGCTCGCTGCGATGCTCGCTCATCGGATCAACCGCCTGGTCAGGCCGCGCACGGTCAGCCAGGTACCGACCGCGATCCACAGCAGCAGATAGGCGACGTGGCCGAGGGTCGGCCACAGCGAGACGTGCCCGAGGCTCAGGTCGCGCGACAACGCAACGCCGTGCCACAGCGGCGTCAGGTAGGCCAACCACTCGATGCCGTCGGGCAATTGCGTCACCGGGAAGAACGCGCCGGAGAACAGGAACATCGGGATGACGCCGAAGCGGAAGATCATCGCGAAGCCGGAATCGCTCTCCAGGCGCGCGGCGACCGCGAACACCGGCGCCGCGAACGCGAGGCCGACGAGCAGCGCCACGGGAACGATGAAGACGCCCAGCGGCGACTTGATCGCACCGAATGCCGCGATGACGCCGAGGAAGACGGTGCAGGTAGTGACGACGCGGAACGCGATGAACCCCAGCTGGCCGGCCACGACGTCGACGGGGCGCAATGGCGTGGCCACCATCGCGTGGAACACGTGATTCCACTTGATCTTGCCCATGATCGGATACGTCGACTCGCCCACCCCCGTCTGCATCGCGGCGGCCGCCAGCAGCCCGGGCGCGACGAAGGCCAGGTACGACACCCCGCCGAGCGCCCCACTGCCGGCGTTGTTGTCGACCAACTTGCCGAGCCCGACGCCCATCGCGGCCAGATACAGCAGCGGGCTCAGGAAGCTGGAGAAGACGCTGCCCTTCCACGTGCGCCGGTAGGCGGTGGCCCAGTAGTCGTACTGGCGCAGGACGTAGTCCATCAGTCGACCAGGGTGCGGCCGGTCAGCCGCAGGAAGACGTCTTCGAGCGTGGATCGGCGCACCAGCACGCTCGCCGCGGCCAGGCCGCGCTCATGAGCCAGAACGGCGGCACGCTCGCCGTCGTCGGAGTAGAGCAGCAACCGGTCCGGCAACGCCTCGACCCGATCGGCAATGTCGGCCACCTTCTCGGCCAGCGCGTCGTGGTCGTCGTCGAGCCCGAAGCGCAACTCGGTGACCTCACGCGTCGAGTAGCGCCGGATCAGATCGGCCGGCGAACCCTCCGCGACGATCAGGCCGCCGTCCATGACGACCAGTCGATCGCACAATTGCTCGGCCTCGTCCATGTAATGCGTTGTCAGGACGAGGGTGACGCCGCTCTGCTTGAGCCGGAACAGCTTGTCCCACAACAGATGCCGGGCCTGCGGGTCGAGGCCGGTGGTCGGTTCGTCGAGCAGCAGGACGTCCGGCGTGTTGACCAGCGAACGGGCGATGGTGAGCCGCCGCCGCATTCCTCCGGACAGGTTCTCGACCTTGTCGCCGGCCTTCTCGGTCAACGCGACGAATTCGAGCAACTCGTCGGCCTTGGCCCGGCAGTCGGCCCGGCTCATGCCGAAGTAGCGGCCGTACACGGTGAGGTTCTCGCGGGTGGACAGTTCCGGGTCGAGCGTGTCGTCCTGCGGGCAGACCCCCAGCCGGGCGCGGATGCGGGGCCCGTCGACGGCCGGGTCGAGGCCGAGGATGCGCAGTTCGCCACCGGTCGGCGGCGACACCGCGCCGATCATCCGCATGGTCGAGGACTTGCCCGCGCCGTTGGGCCCGAGGAAGCCGAACGCCTCGCCGCGCTGCACGTCGAGATCGATGCCGTGCACCGCCTGCACGTCGCCGTACGCCTTGGTCAGGCCGCGCGCGTAGATCAGCGGAAGCTCGGACACACAGGCGACCCTAGTTCGCCGCTACGACGCAATCACTCGGATTACTTGCCCATTCCGGCCGTAAGACCCGCGACGATCTGCTTGGTGGCCACGAGGAAAAGGACCACCAGCGGAGCCGTCGCGATGACCAACCCGGCGAACAGCGCCGACCAGTTGGTCTGGAATTCGCCGAAGAACTGGGTCAACCCGACCGGGATCGTGTACTTGCTCGTGCTGCGCAGCAGTACCAGCGGGAAGAAGAAGTCGTTCCACAGCGGGACGAATCGAAACACCACGACGGTCGCGATGGCGGGCTTCACCAGCGGCAGCATGATGTGGCTGAAGATGCGGTACTCCCCGGCGCCGTCGATGCGAGCGGCTTCCTCGATTTCGTACGGCAGTCCGCGGAAGAACGCGGAGAGGATGAACACCGAGAACGGGATGCCACTCGCCGCGTACACAAGCACCAGGCCCAGCCGGGAATCGATCATGTGGAACGAGCCGAGCAGGTAGAAGATCGGCAGAATGCCCAGGCGGATCGGCAACATCAGCCCGGACAGGAAGTACGCGGTCAACACGCCACTGCCGCGGAACTGGTAACGGCCGAGCACGTACGCGGCGGGCAATGACACGCAGACGTCGAGCAATACCGCGGCGACCGTGACCATCGCGGAGTTGGTCACGTACGTCGCGAACGAGGCCTGCGTCCAGGCGGTGGCGTAACTGGAGAAGTCCAGCGACGTCGGCAGGCCGAGCGGATCGGACAGCACCTTGGCGTTCGGCCGAAGCGAGTCGATCAGCATCACCAGCATCGGCACGATGGCCACCGCGGCGTAGCCCCAGAGCAGCACCGCGATCAGCGTTCGGACCAGTCGTTCGCGTGGTGTGCGCTGCGGTTTGGTGCGACGGCGCACGGCCGGCCGGGCCGGCACCGTACGCGTGCGTTCGGACAGGACCGTCATGTCAGGCGAGCCTCACGCCGGCGGAGGAACCGGTTGGCCAGCACCGCTACACCGAAGATGAGCACGAACATCAGGACGGCGATTGCCGAGGACTGGCCGATCGCGTTCACGCCGTCCTCCTGGAAGGCCACCCGGTAGAAGATCAGCCCGAGCACATCGGTGGCCCCGCCCGGTCCGCTCGGCTGGTTGCCCTGGGCACCCTCGAGTGCGTACACAAGCTCGAACGTGTTGAACGTGCCGATGAACGTCAGGATCGACACGACGCCGATCGCCGGTAACAGCAAGGGCAAGGTCACGCGTCGCAGCCGCTGCCAGGCGTTCGCCCCGTCGACGCGCGCGGCATCGCCGTACTCCTCGGGCAGACCGGCCAGCGCAGCACCGAAGAGCAGCACCGGAAAGCCGATGTAGTGCCAGGCATTGATCAGGATGACGACGGGCAGCGCGGTGGTGGGATCGCCCAGCCACGCCCTGGTCATCGAGCCGAGCCCGATCGCTTCCATGGTCTTGTTGACCGGGCCGAAGCTGGGGCTGAGCAGCAGGTTCCACATGTAGCCGACGACAAGGCCGCCCACCAGGAAGGGCACCGTGTATACCGCCTGCAGGAAGCGCTTTCCAAAACGCCGCTCGTGCAGCAGAACGGCGATGAGCAACCCGAACGTGTTCTGCACGAACATCGTGCCGACGAAGAAGATCACCGTGTGCCAGAACGCCGCACGCAGTTGGCGATTGAGCGGGAACTGCGTGAACAGGCTGGTGAAATTGCTGAATCCGGCGAACGTCCCTCTTGCCGTTCCCTCCCAGTTCCAGAAACTGTCGGCAAGAGCGGACGCCAGCGGATAGATGATGAACACGCTGTAGAGCGCGAACGCCGGCAGGAGAAACACGGCGGCCGTTCGCCACCGCATCACCGGCGTTCGATGCGCCATGGGCGCGGAGCCGCGCCGGCGGCGAGACCCGCGCCCACGACGACTTCGACCAGCGCGAGCCGGCGTCAACTCCCGGTCGGCTTGAACCACTGGGAGATGCCCTTCTGCATGTCGCGGGCGACGTCGGCAGCGGTCTGCTTACCCAGCAGCATGTTCTGCAGACCTTCCGCTTCGAGGTCACTGCCCAACGGCGTGCCGTACCGGAAGTCGACGAGCATCAGGTACGGGGTCGGATTGGTGCGGTAGTCCTGCACCATCTGCTTGAGCAGATCGTCGGAGGACTGCACGCCGTTCACGAGCGAAACCTGCTTCAGGTCATCGGCCACCATCTGCCCGAACTCGGACGTCGTCATCCACTGCAGCAGTTCGAGGGCTTCCTTCTGGTGCTTCGACTTCGCGTTCAGCCCGAACGACGCGTCGACCCAGCCGACCTGCAGCGGGTGATCGACGAGCGAGCCCGAAGGCGGCGGCGCGTTGAACGCACCCATGTTGAGCTTGGAGTTGATCGCCTTGATCGGCGCGAGCGCGAACGACCCCTCGGGGATCATGGCTGCCTTGCCCGTGGCGAAGAGCGTCTGCACGTCGGTCTCGCCCAGACCCATCATGTCCTTCGGGAAGTACGGCTTGAGCTCACCGAGAACCCCGAGTGCCGCCGTGTAGTTCGGATCGGTGAACGACGCCTGCCCGCCGAGCACCTTCTTCTCGAACTCGGGGCCGCCGTAACGCGTCGCGGCGAAGGCGTCGTCATAGAGCGGCAACAGCCAATTGTCCTTGCCGGACGCGGCAAACGGCGTGACACCGTTCTGCTTCAACGTCTTCGCAACGGTGATCAGTTGATCCCACGTCGTGGGCGGCTGAAGCTGGTACTTCGCGAAGATGTCCTTGTTGTAGTACGTCTGGAACGTCGCCATCTCCAGCGGGACGCCGTAGACCTTGCCGTCCGCCTTGCCTCTCGCGCCGTCCAGCGCGGGCTTGGCGAAGTTGGTAAGGCCCGCCACCTTGCCGTCGAGCGGAACCACGCTCTGCGCCTTGATGAGCGGTTGCAGCCCACCGTAGGACCGCAGCTGCATGACGTCCGGGCCGCCCGCCTGGGTCAGGCCGGTCGACAGGATCGTGTTGTAGTCGGTGGCCTTGTACGGCTTGAAGTCCACCGTGATGTTCGAGTGCGACTTGTGGAACGCGTCGAACATCTTGCGGTAGGTGGCCGCATCCTCCGGCCGCCACGACCAGACGGACAGCGTGACCTTGCCGCCGCCGCCCGAGCCGGTCGTCGAGCAAGCGCTTACCCCGGCCATCGCCAGAGCCGTCACCGCGACGATCGCCAGCTTTCTACGGGTTCTCATGCCTGTACCCCTTCGTTCGATCCGCGGATGTGGTCGTCTTCGTTTCCGATCAGCGTCAGCGCGCTGCGGACACCGCCCCCGGCATCCGCGAGCGCACTTCGGGCCCGTTGCACCGGTACTTCGGCAAGCAGCGCCACGAGCGCCACGCGGCAATCGCCATCGGCCCGGGCGACAGCGTCGGCGCACACGTCGTGGTCGAGCCCGGTCGCCTCGACGAGGATCCGTACCACCCGCCCGCGCAGCTTCGCGTTGGTGGCGCCGACGGCGACCATCAGGTTCGAGTACGTGCGCTCCAGGCGCACCATGACCGCCGTCGAGAACGCGTTGAGCAGCAACTTCTGCGCAGTGCCGGCCTTCATGCGCGTCGATCCCGCGATCACCTCCGGACCGGTGGACACCGCCACATGCACGTCAACCCGGGCGCCCAGGTCGGCCTCGGGGTTGGCGGAGATCAGCACGGTAGCTGGCCCCGTGCTCGGCCGATTCGCGCAATGCGCCTGTGACGTAAGGGGTTCTGCCGCTGGCGGTCAGCCCGATCGCGACGTCGCCCGCTTCGACGGCTGCGGCATCGGCGGCACCACCGCCCTCGTCGTCCTCGACGTCCTCGATCGGCTGGGCCAGCGCCTGCGAGCCGCCCGCGTGGTGCGCCACGACGCGGCCGGGCTCGAGTGCGTACGTCGGGATGAGTTCGGCGGCGTCGAGCACGGCGATGCGCCCGGACGTACCGGCGCCGAAGTAGTGGACGCGATGGCCCGCGTGCAGCGCGGCCGAGGCGAGGTCGACAGCTTCGGCCAGTGCGGGCAGGGCAGAACGCACCGCGCCGGCGACGTTCGCGTCCTCGTCGTTGATCAGCCGCAGCATGTCGACGGTGGTGCGCAGGTCGATGTCGAGGGTGCGCGGATTGCGCTCCTCGGTGGGCGCCAGGACCCAGGCGGCGCGCAGGTGGTCGTCCAGTTCGGTCATTTGCGGCCTCCCCGTCCGGACACCCGGCGGCTGCGTACTGCGTCACGGGTGCGCTCCAACGCCTTGCGCGTGTCGGTGTACGTGCGCTGGGCGACGCCGACGAACACGCAGTCGACGACGGTGAGCTGCGCCAGACGGCTCGCGGTGGCACCCGAGCGAAACGTCGTCTCGCGCGCTGCGGTCGTGAGCACGAGGTCCGCGGCCCGGGCGATCGGCGAGAGCGGGAAGTTGGTCAGCGCGACCGTGGTGGCGCCGTGGCGGCCGGCCTCGGCCAGCGCGTCGATCGTGTCGCGGGTGACGCCTGTGTGCGAGATGCCGACGGCGACGTCCTGCCGGCCGAGTAACGCCGCGCTGGTAAGGGCGATGTGCGTGTCGGACCAGGCGAAGGCCACCCGGCCGATCCGGTGCAGCTTCTGCTGGAAGTCGAACGCGACGAATGCGCTGGCGCCCACGCCGTAGACGTCGACGCGCCGAGCGTCCACGATCGCGTCGACCACCCGGCCGAGGACATTGACATCGAGTTGTGCAGCGGTCTCCTCCACTGCCCGGGCGTCCGCGTAGGAGATCTTCTCGACGACGGCGGCGAGGTCGTCAGTCGGCCGGATGTCGCTGCCGACCACCTTCGCGGAGCGGCCACTGCCCTGCGCCCGCCCGGTCTCGGTGGCCAGGGCGAGACGCAGTTCGGAGTAGCCGTGGAAGCCGATGGCCCGGCAGAAGCGCACCGTCGTCGTCTCGGAAACCCCGCACGCGTCGGACAGTTCGGTGATGGTCAGCGCGGCGACCGCTGACGGATCGGCCAGCACCTGCTCGGCCACCAACTGCGCAGCGGGCGGCAACGACGGCAGCAGGGCGCGGATGTGCACCACGGTGCCCATCGGCGGCGGATCGCCCGCCGCCTGAGTTGTGGTGCTTAGCGCTCTTTGGGATCCCACGGCAGAAAATTTCCTCCATGTCGGACATCACGTCAACTGTTTCCGACGTCCGAATCTGCTGCTACCTTCGCCGGATGGTCGACCTCGTCGTCGGCGTGGACGTCGGGGGCACGACGACGCGGTGCCTCGTCGTCACCCGTACCGGCTCCCCCGCAGGCACCGGCATCGGCAGCGGCGGCAATCTGCGTTCCAGTTCCGGTGTTCCGGTCGACGGCCTGGGCGAGGCGCTCAGCGCCGCGATCCCCCACGCGCGCGCCGACGACGTCCGGGCCGGGGTGTTCGGCATCGCCGGCAGTGGCGCGGCGGGTGCGTCGGCGGCGTTGGCGTCCGCGACTCAGGCCTGGCAGCAGGCGGGACTGGCCGGCACCCCGCGCGTCGTCACCGACCTCGAGGTCGCGTTCGCCGCGGGAACGTCGCGCCCGGACGGGTTGTTGCTCGTGGCCGGCACGGGCGCGGCGGCGGCCGCCGTGTCGGGCCGGCGGGTCGTGCGGCGCTGCGACGGTTACGGCTGGTTGCTCGGCGACGAGGGCTCGGCGGTATGGCTCGGCCTGCGTGGCGTCCGCGCGGCGTTGGACGCCTACGACGGGCGGGGACCGGCGACGCGACTGCGGGACGACATCGCGGCGCACCTCGGCGTCGGGCCGGGCGCCGACCTCGCGCAGGAGGCCATCGCGGCGCTGCACGCGCGTGCCCCCGCCTACCTCGGCGCGCTCGCCCCACTCGTCACGCGCGCGGCCGACGACGGCGATGCGGTGGCTACCGCCCTGGTCGACGCGGGCGCCGACCGGCTGGTGGCGGCGGTCCGTGCGGTCCGGCCGGAACGGTCCGGCCCGAGCGAGCTCGTGCTGGCCGGCTCACTCCTGCTCGCGGACGGCCCGGTGCGGCGGCGGGTGCGCGGCCAGCTGGCGGCCGATCAGCCGGAGCTTCGGTTGCGCGACGCCGGGCCGGGCGCGGCCGGCGCCGCCGCCCTCGCGCTCGGCGACCTGGCGGGTGGCGCGTTGGACGCCGCACTGCACGAGGCGGTGCTCCGCGCGGCCGCGCCCGGCTGACCGGGCGGATCAAGCCGGGCGGCGGATCAATCCGGGCGCATCAATCGGGGCGGACGAGGCGCGCGTGCCAGAGCCGGGCCGACGAGTCGGTCAGCTGGGCGATCTGGTCGATCACGGCCCGCAGCCGCGCGCCGTCGTCACCGGCCTGGTGCCACGCCTGCGACGCCGCGCGGTCGAGGCTGGCCGGTGCGTGGTCGACGATCGCCGATACGAGTTCGCGGAGCAGGCGGCGCTGCGCGGCCATCCGGTCGAGTGCCACCCGGCGGCGCATGACGTAGCGCGCGGCGACCGCCTTGAGCAGCGCGCACTCGGCGGCGATGCGTTCGGGGACGACGAGGTCGGCGGCGTAGCGCGTAAGTGGGGCCGCACCGTGCGCGGTCTGCGTCGCGGCCACGGCGGCGCCGGCGAAGCGCCCGGTCAGCTCGCTCGTGGCCCGCTTGGCGGCGGCCTGCGCGGCGTACGAGCCGTCGTAGCCGGCCAGGTCGCGGAGAGTCGGCAGTTCCAGGAGATCGTCGAGGACCGGGGCGAGCGCGGACGGCGATTGTGCCGAGTACAGCTCGGCGGCCACGTCGCACAACGCCGCGCGCTCCGCACCGTCGACCACGGACAGGGCGATGTGTCCACTGTGGATGCCGTCCTCGACGTCGTGGACGGAGTAGGCCACATCATCGGCCCAGTCCATGACCTGGGCCTCGATGCAGCGCCGGCCCTCGGGGGCTCCGGAGCGCAGCCAGGCGAAGGCGTCCAGATCGGCGGCGTACACCCCGAACTTGCGCGAGTCGGGTCGGCGCTCCCACGGGTACTTGCACGTGGCGTCGAGGGTCGCCCGGGTCAGGTTCAGCCCGCCGGGCTCGCCCGACGGCGCGATGACCTTGGCCTCGAGCCGGGTCAGGATGCGCAGGGTCTGGGCGTTGCCCTCAAAACCCCCGCAGTCGGCGGCGAGTTCGTCGAGCACGTCCTCGCCGTTGTGGCCGAACGGCGGATGCCCGAGGTCGTGCGCGAGCCCCGCGGCGTCGACGACGTCGGGATCGCAACCCAGGGCGGCGCCCATCTCGCGGGCGATCTGGGCCACCTCGAGCGAATGCGTCAGCCGGGTGCGCGGGAAGTCGTCCTCGCCGGGCACGACCACCTGGGTCTTGTCGGCCAGCCGCCGGAATGCGTAGGAGTGCAGCACCCGGGCGCGATCGCGGGCGAAATCGCTGCGCCCGGGCTGCGCGCCGGCCCGTTTCGGCGGCTCGGCAATCCGCCGTTCGTACGCGGCCGCCTCGTAGGTCACATCTGCTCGTCTATCCACTCGGCGAAGCGCAGCAACGTCTGGATCCAGACCTCGACCGTGTGGTGGATCTGGTCGCGGGTGGCGCCGCGTTCGAAGTCGTGGCACTGCTCGGCGCAGATGCCGACCATGCCGTCGTCGGGCAGCACCGTGTAAGCCTTCGGGAACAGCTTGGTGCGATTCCAGTCGTCCAGCGCGAGGGCAAGCGTCGGGCGCATCTCGACCGGGAAGCGACGATTGAGGTAGAGCCGGGCCTGCAACACCTCGCGGTCGTCGCCGTAGTGGAAGAAGAAGATGCTGCAATTTGCCCACCGGACGGTCAGATCGCCGTCGGCGTCGATCCGGTGCTTGAGCCCGATTTCGTCGAGCAACTGCTGAAGCAGCGGAGTGGTGGGCACCACGAGCGTCCCCGCGCCACGCCAGCCCGGCCGGGAAACCACCTCCGACAGCGAGCGAAGACGGCGCCGGAACACGAGGACGAGACTACCCACGCGCGCTTGGCGGCGACGCCAAGCGAACCCGTGGCGGCGCCCGCTGCTAGTGGCTGCCGCTGGCCCGGCCGGCCTCGAGCCGGGCGACCGGCACCCGGAACGGCGAGCAGGACACGTAGTCCAGGCCCACCAGGTCGAAGAAATGCACCGAGTCCGGGTCGCCGCCGTGCTCGCCGCAGATGCCGAGCTTGAGCCCGGGCCGGTGCGAGCGCCCCCGCTCGGCGGCGATTCGGACGAGCTCACCGACGCCTTCGCGATCGATCGTCTCGAACGGCGAGATGCCGAAGATGCCCTTCTCCAGGTAGGCCGAGAAGAACGCCGCCTCGACGTCGTCGCGGGAGAACCCCCACGTCGTCTGGGTCAGGTCGTTGGTGCCGAAGGAGAAGAACTCGGCCGCCTCGGCGATCTGGTCGGCGGTCAGGGCGGCCCGCGGCAGTTCGATCATGGTGCCGACCAGGAAGTCGAGCGAAACTCCCATCTCGGATCGGACGTCGCGTGCCACCTGGATGATGTCCTGCTTGACCGTCTCGAACTCCTGCACGTTCGCGACGAGCGGCACCATGATCTCGACCCGGGGAACTCCGCCGGCCCGGACGCGGTCCGCGGCGGCTTCGAGAATGGCCCGCGACTGCATCGCGAACAGGCCCGGGATCACCACCCCGAGACGCACGCCGCGCAGGCCCAGCATCGGGTTCTGCTCGTGCAGCTTGTGCACGGCCTGCAGCAGGCGAAGGTCGCCCTCGCGCTGCTCACCACGGGCCTCGGCCACGGCCACGCGCACGGACAGCTCGGTGATGTCGGGCAGGAACTCGTGCAGCGGCGGGTCGAGCAGCCGGATCGTGACGGGCAGGCCGTCCATGGCCTCGAACAGGTCGACGAAGTCCTTGCGCTGCAAGGGAAGCAGCTCGGCGAGCTCGCGTTCCTGCTCCTCGTCGGTGTCGGCCAGGATGAGCGCCTCGACGAGCGCGCGCCGCTCGCCGAGGAACATGTGCTCGGTGCGGCACAGACCGATGCCCTGCGCGCCGAATCGGCGGGCCCGCTCGGCGTCCTCGGCGGTGTCGGCGTTGGTGCGCACGGTCATGCGGCGCGCGCCGTCGGCGTGGCGCATGATCCGGTCGACGGCAGCCACGAGCTCGTCGGACTCGCGCGTCGACCTCGCCCTCGAAGTAGCGGACCACCGGCGAGTCGACCACCGGTACCTCGCCGAGGAACACCTCGCCGCTGGTGCCGTCGATCGAGATGACGTCGCCCTCGTGGATCTCGACGCCGTGCGGTGCCCGCATGATGCGCTGCTTGGTGTTCACGTCGAGGGACTCGGCACCGCAGACGCAGGTCTTGCCCATACCGCGCGCGACCACGGCGGCGTGCGACGTCTTGCCGCCCCGGCTGGTCAGGATGCCCGCGGCGGCGATCATGCCGTTGAGGTCGTCCGGGTTCGTCTCGCGTCGCACGAGGATGACGTTCTCGCCCGAACGCGACCATTTGACCGCGGTGTAGGAGTCGAAGACGACCTTGCCCGTGGCCGCACCGGGCGAGGCGTTCATGCCCTGGGCGATCTTCTGGCGCGAAACCGAGTCGTCGAAGCGCGGGAACATGAGCTGGGCGAGCTGGGCACCCGTGACGCGCTGCAGCGCCTCGTCCAGGTCGATCAGGCCCTGGTCGACGAGCTGCGTGGCGATCCGGAACGCCGCGGCCGCCGTGCGCTTGCCCACTCGCGTCTGCAGCATCCAGAGCTTGCCGCGCTCGATGGTGAACTCGATGTCGCACAGGTCGCGGTAGTGCTCCTCGAGCGTCTTCATGATCTGGAGCAACTCGTCGTAGGACTTCTTGTCGATCTTTTCCAGGTCGGCCAGCGGCACCGTGTTGCGGATGCCCGCGACGACGTCCTCGCCCTGCGCGTTCTGCAGGTAGTCGCCGTAGATGCCCTGCGCGCCCGAGGCCGGGTCGCGGGTGAACGCGACGCCGGTGCCGGATTCCATGTCGAGGTTGCCGAACACCATCGAGCAGATGTTGACCGCGGTGCCGAGATCGGACGGGATCCGTTCCTGGCGCCGGTAGACCACGGCGCGCTTGGTGTTCCACGACTCGAAGACGGCGCGCACGGCGAGGTCCATCTGCTCGCGCGGCTCCTGCGGGAACTCGCGGCCCGCGTGCTTGATGACGACGTCCTTGTACGTCTCGACGAGCCGGCGCATGTCGTCGGCGTCGAGGTCGAGGTCGTTGGTGGTGTCCTTTGCGTCCTTGGCGGCGTCGAGCGCCTCCTCGAAGTGCTCACCCTCGATGCCGAGCACGGTCTTGCCGAACATCTGGATGAGCCGCCGGTAGGAGTCGAACGCGAACCGCTCGTTGCCCGACTGGGCCGCCAGTCCCCGTACGGACTGGTCGTTGAGCCCGATGTTGAGGACGGTCTCCATCATGCCGGGCATCGAGAACTTGGCGCCGGAGCGGACCGACACGAGCAGCGGGTCGTCGGACTGGCCGAGCTTCTTGCCCATCGTCTGTTCGAGCGCGGCGAGATGCTCGCTCACCTCGTCGGCCAGGTCGTCCGGCTCACGCCCGCTCTTGAGATAGGCCTGGCACGCCTCGGTGGTGATCGTGAAGCCCGGCGGCACGGGCAGGCCGAGATTCGTCATCTCGGCCAGGTTGGCGCCCTTCCCGCCGAGCAGATCCTTGAGATCCTTGTTCCCCTCAGCGAAGTCGTAGACAAGCTTCGGCATCGCGCGCCCTCCAGGAATCGACGGGTGTCTCAAGAGGGTAATTCCCAATAGGCGTCCGAAGAATGTGAGCAACCCGACGACGGGGTGAACCTCACGCTCGCGTCAGCCGCCGGAATGGGGAAGCTCGGCGCCGTCCGGGACCGCGTTGTCGTCGCGTGAAGCGAGCCATCCGTCGGGCAGCGCGACGGCTCGGCGCGAACTCGTGCGCCCGCGCGGTAGGCCGAGCACGTCCTGCGGGAAGGGCTGGTCGTGGTCGAGCTTGCCGAGCAGGTCGTCGAGCTGGGCGAGCGTGGCGACTCCGCCCAGGGCGGCGCGGATCTCGGTGCCCACCGCGAAGCCCTTCAGATACCAGGCCACGTGCTTGCGGAAATCGCGCACGCCGGTGTCCTCGCCCACCCAGTCGGCCAGCAACTCGGCGTGGCGGCGCATCACCCCGGCGACCTCGCGCAGATCGGGACGCCGGCGTTCGGCGCGACCGGCAAACGCCGCGGCGAGGTCGGCGAACAGCCACGGCCGGCCCAGGCAGCCCCGTCCGACGACCACGCCGGCGCAGCCGGTCTCGCGCATCATGCGCAGCGCGTCGTCGGCTTCCCAGATGTCGCCGTTGCCGAGCACCGGGATGTCGAGCAACTGCACCAACTCGGCGATCGGCGCCCAGTCGGCCCGGCCCGCGTAGAAGTCGGCGGCCGTCCGGCCGTGGACGGCCACGTGCGCGACGCCGGCGTCCTGCGCCCGCAGCGCCGAGTCGCGGTAGGTCAGGTGGTCGGCGTCGATGCCCAGGCGCATCTTGATGGTCACCGGCACCGCGCCGTCGGCCGCCCGGACCGCCGCCGTGACGATGTCGGCGAACAGGCCCGTGCGCCACGGCAGCGCCGCTCCCCCGCCCTTGCGGGTCACCTTCGGCACCGGGCAGCCGAAGTTCAGGTCGACGTGGTCGGCGAGGTCGTCCTGCACGATCATCCGCACGGCCGACTCGACGACGGCGGGGTCGACGCCGTAGAGCTGGATGCTGCGCGGCTGCTCGTCCGCGCCGAACCGGATCAGCCGCATCGTCTTGGCATTGCGCTCGACGAGGGCCCGCGAGGTGATCATCTCGCTGACGAACAGCCCGCCACCGGCGGCATACTCGCGAGCCAGCCGGCGGAACGCGACGTTGGTGATGCCGGCCATCGGCGCGAGGACGACCGGCGGGTCGGCAACCACCTTGGGCGACAACCGCAGGGGGGCGGCCGAGGTCATGTCACACCCGTCGCGAGCCGGTCGGCGCGCGCGCTGAGGTAGCGACGCTCGGGCAGGCTGGTGGTCAGGCGCGCCGCGTCCTGGTAGCAGGCCCGGGCCTGCGCCAGGTCGCCGGTCATCTCCAGCAGATGGGCGCGCACCGCCGCGAGGCGGTGGCTGCCCGCGAGACGCTGGTCGTCGTCGAGCGCGGCCAGTCGCTGCAGGCCGGACTCCGGGCCGTGCACCATGGCGATCGCCACGGCGTGGTTGAGGTCGACCACGGGGTTGTCCGAGACCTGCCGGAGCAGGTCGTACAGGGCGAGGATCTGCGGCCAGTCGGTGTCGTCGGCAGCTCGCGGCCTCGTCGTGGATGGCCGCTATCGCCGCCTGGAGTTGATACGGACCGACGACGCTTCGCGACAGCGCACCGGTAACCAGCGCGACGCCACGGGCGATCGAGTCCTGGTTCCAGAGCGAGCGGTCCTGCTCGGTCAGCGGGATCAGGGCGCCGTCCTCGGCGGTACGGGCCGGGCGCCGCGCGTCGGTGAGCAGCATCAGGGCGTAGAGGCCGGTGACCTCGCCGTCGTCGGGCAGTTGCTCGTGCACCATGCCCGCGAGTCGTATCGCCTCGGCGGTGAGGTCGGCGCGGTGCAGATCGGGGCCGGACGTCGCGGTGTAGCCCTCGTTGAAGATCAGGTAGAGCACCTGCAGAACCGAGTTCAGTCGCTCGGCCCGCTCGGCCTCGGGCGGCATCTGGAAGGCGATGCCGCTGGTCTTGATGGTGCGTTTCGCGCGGCTGATGCGCTGCGCCATGGTGGCCTCAGGGACGAGGAACGCGCTCGCGATCTCGGCCGTCGTGAGCGCGGCGACGGCCCGCAGGGTCAGCGCGATCTGCGAAGCCGCCGAGAGGGCCGGGTGGCAGCACATGAACAGCAACGTCAGCGTGTCGTCCTTGGCGTCGGGGACGTCGGCGGGACGTGCGACGAGTTCGTCGGCCGGCAGGCTCGCGAAGGCATTGGCCTCGCGGCGCCTGCGCGCGGATTCGCTGCGCAGCAGGTCGGTCAGGCGCCGCGACGCCACCGTGATCAGCCAGCCGCGCGGGTTGTCCGGAACGCCCTCGACCGGCCATTGGGTCGCCGCCGCGAGCAACGCCTCCTGGACGGCGTCCTCGCACAGATCGAAGTTGCCGTATCGCCGGGCGAGTGCTCCGAGCGCCTGGGGCGCGAGTTCGCGCACCAGGTTATCGACGCCGGTGACCGCGCTCATCCCGGCGAACCGCCCGATTCCGGGCGGGCTGCCGCGCGGGCGACCGTCACTTCGATCCGACCCACCTACTGGCTCCGTTCCTCCGCTGACCCTGCTAAGGCTGCCTCGGACATCGAAACAGATCCGACCGACGTCGACCCTGATCCGATGTCGAAGCGGCCCGTCCCGCCTCGATAGAAGGGTATGAGGCCGGCCAGTGACTGACTTCGTCCAGGGCGGACACGACCGGCCAACACCGATGAAAGGAATCCGGCATGTTCCAGAACTCGAAGGCGTTCAGCGGCTTTTCGGTTGACGATCTGGAGAAGGCGCGCCAGTTCTACGGCGAGACCCTCGGCCTCGAGGTGACCGAGGAGCACGGCCTGCTGACGCTGCACGTCGCCGGTGGCACCGCGATCCTCGTCTACCCCAAGCCCGGCCACACCCCGGCGACGTACACCATCTTGAACTTCCCGGTCGACGACATCGAGAAGGCCGTCGACGGATTGGTCGAGCGGGGCGTTCGCTTCGAGCGGTACGACGGATTGGGCCAGGACGAGAAGGGCATCGCCCGCGCCGAGGGGCCCTACATCGCGTGGTTCACCGATCCGGCGGGCAACATCCTGTCCGTGCTCGAAGAACGGTGATTGTGCGGTAACCACCCGCCGGCCAACGACCGGCCCGTTGGCCGGCGGCCGGCGGCCGGCGGGCCGGCATGATCAGGATCGACGCCGACGCGTCCAGCCGTGCGGCTTCCCGGTATTGGCCACCTGGCGGGTCACCTCTCCGACCTGCCGGGTCACCTCTCCCACATGCCGGGTCACCTCGCCGACCTGCCGGGACGCACTGCGCAACCGGTCCGCGGACTGTTCGCGCAAGCGGGCCGACCGAGTCTGGCGCCTGGCCCGCTCGTGTTCCCGTAGCCGTTCCTGGATGTCGAGCTCGCGCAGCACCCGTTCGATCGATGCGAGCAGCGTCCCGTGCAGCGCCCAGACCACAGGCTCGACCTTCGGGTCGACGAGGAGCAGTTCAGCCAGCCGGGCCCGGGCTTCGGCCACGGAGTCCAGCGCTTCGGCCAGGTGCTCGGGATGCAGTTCGCCGGGCTGCTCGTCGTCGGCCTCGACGCGAACGAGTGCGCCGTATGTGCGTACGGCTCGCGCCAGATCGCTGATCAGCACTGCGAACGCCTGCCGGACGTCCTCCTCGTACAACTCGATGTCCGGTGGCTGGTCGGTCAGGCGGTCGGCCAGTGCCCGGAACATGGCCCGAAGCGAGAGGGCGATGTGTTCGAGTGCGTCGACGCTGCTGCGCAGGTCGGCGCCGACGTCGACTGTGCCCACGGCCCGCAGGTTGAGCCGCCGGCTCTCCTCCGCCTGGTCCACGAGGGCGTCGAGCGTGGCCCGCTGCTGGCCCATGCGACGCACCTCGTCGAGCCAGCGCCGCGCGTCATCGACGGTCACCCGCTGCTGAAGTTCGTTCGCCACGCGCTCGAGCAGGCCGGCGAGCTTGTTGGCGAAGTCCTCGACGGCGGCCCCGGCTGTCCGCGCCTGCACCGCCGGTGGGAACGCGACATTGACGAGGACGCCCACGGCGGCACCGACCAGCGTCTCGCTGATACGCGCATCGGCCGCTGATCCGGTGCTGCTCACGCTGAGGATGAGCATCGCGCTGATCGGAACCTCGAGCAGATGCGGCCCGAGCCGCAGGACCAATCCGATCAGGATCGACGCCGCGACGAGCAACGCCAGGCTCCACCACGAGAAGCCGACAACCCTCGAGAACACCATGGCCACCGCGACCCCGGCGAGCACGCTCAGCACCCGCCGCACGCTGTCGGCCAGCGTGCCGAAGAGCGTGGCCTGGACGATGAGCAATGCCGTCAGCGGTGCGAGCAGCGGCTGCGGCTCGGGCAGGACCAGCTCGGCCACGAGGTAGGCCGCCGTCGCGGCACCCGTCAAGCGGAGCACCCGCGCGGCGTTCGGTCGCAACGCGCGCCGAAGCTCTGCGAACTCAAGGCGCAGTCGGCGCCCGACGCTGCTCACGCGCAGACGTTAAGCCCAAACCCCCCGCCGGGGCAGGTGCCCACGATCTGCCGCCGCTCAGGAGCGTGATCGTCTCTGCTCCAGCCGCCAAGACCGGCCACCGTCGTGATCACCCGCGGATCACCCACCGTCGGCGGTGCGCAATCCTCTGGTGATCATCGGCGGGCCGCTCGGCGCGGCCAAGCCAATCCGGGCCCCACTGCCGCCGTGACGTGCACCGTCGGCCGCTTCAGCACCGCTCGCGCCCCCGGCACCGGTCACGGCCATCACCGCGGCGGGCAGCGGGCAGTGGTCGCCCACGTCGAGCGCAATCCAGCCGCCGGTCCTGGACGGCGATCAGCCGCGGGTTAGACCCCGACCAGCCGGGTCGCGAGGTAGCCCTCGACCTGATCGAGGCTTACCCGCTCCTGCGCCATCGAGTCGCGCTCGCGCACGGTCACGGCGTTGTCGTCGAGAGTCTCGAAGTCGACCGTGACGCAGAACGGCGTGCCGATCTCGTCCTGGCGGCGGTAACGGCGCCCGATCGCCTGCGCGTCGTCGAAGTCGACGTTCCAGTTGCGGCGCAAGGCCTCGGCCAGCGAGCGCGCCTTCGGCGACAGGTCGGCGTTGCGCGACAGCGGCAGCACCGCGGCCTTGACGGGGGCGAGCCGGCGATCAAGCCGCAAGACGGTGCGCTTCTCCATCACGCCCTTGGCATTGGGCGCCTCGTCCTCGTTGTACGCGTCGAGCAGGAAGGCCAGCACCGCGCGGGTGAGGCCCGCCGCCGGCTCGATGACGTAGGGCGTCCACCGCTCGTTCTTCTCCTGATCGAAGTAGGTCAGGTCGGCGCCCGAGTGCTTCGAGTGCGTGGTGAGGTCGAAGTCCGTGCGGTTGGCGATGCCCTCGAGTTCGGCGAACTCCGTGCCCCCGAAGCGGAACCGGTACTCGATGTCGACGGTGCGCTTCGAGTAGTGCGACAGCTTCTCTTTCGGATGCTCGTAGTAGCGCAGGTTGTCGGCGGAGATGCCGAGGTCGACGTACCAGTTCCACCGCTGTTCGAGCCAGTACCCGAACCACTTCTCGTCGGTGCCCGGCTCGACGAAGTACTCCATCTCCATCTGCTCGAACTCGCGGGTGCGGAAGATGAAGTTGCCCGGCGTGATCTCGTTGCGGAAGCTCTTGCCGGTCTGCGCGATGCCGAACGGCGGCTTCTTGCGCGCGGTGGTCATCACGTTGAGGAAGTTGACGAAGATGCCCTGCGCCGTCTCCGGCCGCAGGTAGACGTCGTCCGCCGTGTCGTCCGCCGGGCCGAGGTGCGTCTTGAGCATCATGTTGAACTCGCGCGGCTTCGTGAACTGGCCCTTCACGCCGCAGTTCGGGCAGTTGACGTCGGCGAGCCCGTTCTCCGGGAGGTGCTTGTGCTTCGCCTCGTACGCCTCCTCGAGGTGGTCGGCCCGGAAGCGGTGGTGGCAGTTCGTGCACTCGACCAGCGGATCGTGGAACGCGTCAAGGTGGCCCGATGCCCGCCACACGTCGGTGGCCAGGATGACCGCGGAGTCGAGGCCGACGATGTCGTCGCGGCCGGTGACCATCGTGCGCCACCACTGCCGGCGGACGTTCTCCTTCAGTTCGACGCCGAGTGGGCCGTAGTCCCAGGCCGAACGGGTTCCGCCGTAGATCTCGCTGGACGGGAAGACGAAACCGCGCCGTTTGGCGAGGTTGACGACGGCGTCGTTGCGATCGGCGGGCACGGATGCTCCCTGACTGTCGGCGGTTGAACCATCAGGGTATCGACCATGGCGGCGGAGTTTCTCCGGCGCTCGAACCAGCCGAAGGCCAGCGACACGATCACGGCCAGCACCCCGCCGGCGAGAACGTCCATCAGGTAGTGCTCGGCCGAGTACACGAGGCTGAACGTCATCATCAGCGGATAGGCGACGAGCAACGGCCGCCACCGCTTGCGCACCCGCGTCCAGGCGAAGATCGAGAACAGCAGGGTGCAACCACCGTGCAGGGACGGGATCGCGGCTACCAGATCGACCGTTCCCTGGCCTTTGTCCAGCATCTGCCGGGCGACCGGAATGTGCAGTGCTTCCCATCCACGCCCGGACAGCCGTTCGACGTAGGGATGGGCGCCCGGATGCACCGGATGCATCGGGCCGAGCAGCCCGGTGTCGCCGGCGTAGCGGGCGCTGAAGTACATGCAGATCGGATTCGCCGGATGGCTCTGTACGTCGACCGGCCGGCAGGCGGCGGCCGCCCACGGCGGCGCGGCCGGGATGAGGATGAAGCACGCGACGCCGAGGAACGACATCGTCACGAACCGCAGCACCCACTTGTGGAACTCCGAGCGCGCACGCAGCCAGAGCACGCCGGCGACGACGTAGGGCATGAGGAAGAACGAGGTGTAGGTGAGGCTGACCCCGGCCTCCCACCACGGCGAGTGCCCGAGCTTGAGGTGCTCCTGCAGCCAGACGGTCGGCACCGCACCGCCGAACAGCCACCGATCGACGTCGACGGGCTGGTGCCACAGCACTGGCAGGCCCAGCTTGTCGGAGATTCCGCGCGCATAGTCATAGGCGATGAGCACGGCGGCGAACGGCAGCCAGTCGACGATGACTGTCCACAGTGGACGCCGGCCGATGCTCGCGGCCAGCAGGCCGGTGGCAATCCAGGCGAGCACACCCTCGCGGTCGAACGGCACGCCGTCGATGCAGATCTCGATCACGAGAGCGGTGACCCAGAGTCCGATCGCTACCCAGCCGAGCCGGCGGATGACGACGCGCGCGGGTCGGTCAACCGGCGGTGCCTGGCTGATCGTCGTCGTCGTGGCCTCGGTCAAGGTGGTAAGGCTACGTCAAGTCCTGGACGTCGACCGGCCCGGCAGAGCCGAAACGTCGATCCCTCGATGCGTACGCAGCGCAGGCCTGCCACAGGTGCCGGCGGTCGAAGTCGGGCCACGGTGTCTCCACGAAGACCAGTTCGGCGTACGCCGATTCCCAGAGCAGGAAGTTCGAAATGCGCTGCTCGCCCCCGGTCCGGATGAACAGGTCCACGTCGGGCAGATCCGGCTCGTCGAGATGGGCCGCGATCGTGCGTTCGTCGATCTTGGCCGGATTGAGCCGTCCCGCGGCCACTTCGCGCGCGATCGCCCGCGTCGCGTCGACGATCTCGGCGCGGCCCCCGTAATTCACGCAGAACTGCAGGGTGAGCCGGTTGTTGTCGATCGTGTACTGCTCGGCGTCCTCGAGTTGGTCGATGACGCTTCGCCACAGCCGGGGCCGGCGCCCCGCCCAGCGGATGCGCACGCCAATGGCGGCCAGTTCGTCGCGCCGTCGCCGGATCACCTCTTTGTTGAAGCCCATCAGGAAACGGACCTCTTCGGCCGAGCGCCGCCAGTTCTCGGTGGAGAACGCGTACGCCGAGACGGTCGAGACGCCGACCTCGATCGCGCCGTACAGGACGTCCATCAGCGCCGCCTCGCCGGCGCGGTGGCCCTCGGTACGGGGCAGGCCGCGCTGGTGGGCCCACCGGCCGTTGCCGTCCATCACGATCGCGACGTGCTTGGGCACCAAGTCCGCGGGAATCTGCGGCGGGCGGGCACCGGAGGGATGCGCCGGCGGATCAGGCCAGATCGCGTCGCGATCACGCCGCCGATCACGCCGCCGGCCTTCTGCTGCGGTCGGCGAGGTCACCGTCCCACCGTATCGGCCGCGTCCCCGCCGGTTGCGACCCGGATCTGCGGCCACTGGCGGACATCTGTCTGACCACGGTCTCATCACAAACGACCACCGGCGTCAGGTCGCTTGTCAGACTGTTCGGGTGTTCCGCATCCGGCTCGGACTCCACGGTCTGGCGCATACGCGATTCGCCATCTCGCCGCTGTCCGAGGTGTTCTCCCTGGTGGTGCTCGTGTGCCGGCCGGAGAAGGTGCCGAGGTCGCGGCGCCGCTGGCTCGCGTGCACGCAGGCGGCCATGTCACGCGGCGACCTGCCCCTGCTCGCCGCTATGGCGGCACCCGGCTACCTGCCGGACCTGCTGACCCCGCAACCCACCGGCGCGGACGTCGACGTCATGGCCGAGTTGGCGCTCGTTCGGTCGACCCCTGCGCAGCGGGTACGCGCCGAGATGACCGCGATGCGCGAAGGGCGACTGGAGGCCGGCATGGCGCCGCGCGTGCTCGCGCCCGTCGTCGAAGAGGCGCTGGCCGGCGGCGAGGCGCGGTTCACCGACCGCCTGGCGAGCGAACTCGAACTGCTGTGGCAACGGGTTCTCGCGCCCGACTGGCCCGTGGTCAAGGCCGCGCTGAGCGCCGACATCGACCGGCGCGCCGGCATTCTCGCGCGCGAGGGCGCGGCCGCGCTGCTGGCCGGCCTGCACCCGGCGATCCGCTGGCAGGACGGCGAGATCCACGTCGACTCCCCCTACCGGGCGGACGTCCGCTGCGACGACACGCTGGTCCTCGTTCCCAGCGCCGTGACGTCGGTCCCCCTCACCCTGATCGATCCGTGCCGGGAGGACCGTCGGCCGCCGGTGATCTGCTACCCGGTCGGCACGGCGATCGCCGCCGAACCCGTCGAACTCGGTACGCCGGCGCTACTGGGCGTGACCCGCGCGTCGCTGCTGGCCGACCTGAACGTCGCGCGGACGACGACCGAACTGGCCGACCGCCACCACCTCACGCCCAGCGCGGTCTCCTACCACCTGGGCATCCTGTATCGCTCCGGCCTCGCCCGGCGCTCGCGTTCGGGGCCGCGGGTGCTCTACCAGCGCACGTCACGCGCAGACGTCCTACTTGCCGGGCGCGCCTAACCGGCCAGCAGGAATGCGTGGACGGCCTCGCGGGCGGCGCCATTCTTCGCCCGGCTCTGCACCGAGTGCCCGGCGCCGGACACGATCAGCACCTGCGAGCCCGGGATGCGAACGGCCTCCTGACGCAGCCACTCGTTCGGCGTCGACAGATCGCGATCGCCCCCGACGAGCAAGGTCGGCACCCGCGGCATGTGCCCGCCCGGATGCGGCACCGGCGAATCCGGCCAGTACAGGCAGGTCTGGGCGATGCCGTTGCCGTAGGCGGTGCGCCGGTCGTACGGGTACACCGCTGACTCGGGCAGGTGCGTCGTCGCCAGGAGTAGCGCCGCCTTGCGCAACCACAGTGGGGTCTGGGCGCTGCGCCAGGGCCATTTCATGTCGGCGCAGAGCGTGCTGGCGTGCAGCCCCTGGCTGAGTTCCTCCGCCGTGGCCGCCGATCCCTTGTGCACGGCGGCGATCAGCCCGTCGAGGCCGGCGAAGTCGCCGTGCGCCGCGGCGTGCAGCATCTCGGGAACGCCGTTGTAGTCCGGGTCGACGATGCCGTTGATCGTCAGCGCGTTGAGGATCTCCGAGCCGTCGTCGCGCATCCGCACGGTCTTGGCCAGGTCGGCGACCGGGTCGCCCGGGCAACTCCGGGAGGCGCAGACCTCGCGCAGCACTCGCGCACTGGCATGCATCGGCGTCTGGGAGAGGGGCTCGGCCGCGTCGTCCGGCACCACCGAGTCGAGCACCAGCCTCGACACCCGGCGTGGGTAGGTGATGGCGTAACGCTCGGCGACGTAGGTGCCGTAGGAGACGGCGTCGAGCGCGATCTGCTGGGTGCCGAGCGCCGCGCGCAGGTCGTCCAGGTCGGCGACGGTGTCGGCCGTGCCGTAGAACCGGCGGTCCGGCCCGATCGCGTTCGCACAGTCGATCACCGCCTGCGGTGTCGGCACCGCCAGGTCAGTGGACGCCATCTGGTCCTGAAGTTCTGGGCATTGCAGGGCATTCGCTCCGGTGCCGCGCTGGTCGATCATGACAAGGCGGTACTGCGGCAGGGACGCGGTGACGGCCGTGAATCTCGGCACGAACGGCACGCCGGGCTGGCCCGGCCCGCCCGTCAGGAACACGAGTGAATGCGTCGCGGCCGGCTTGTCCTCGACCGCCACCGCGAGGTCGAGGGTGCGGCCGTCCTGAGCAGGCCGGCTATGGCGATCGAGCGGAACGCGCAGCGTCGAACACGTGAAGCCCGGGGCGTCAGCGCACGGGTGGCCGCCGCGTAACTCGGCGGCCGGGCGGGCGACGTGAACCGGGGCCGGCGGCGGGACCGACGACGGCGCCGCGACCGTCGAGGCCGGAGCCGACGCGACAGCGGTGAACGCGACGGCGGCAATCGCGAGGATGGCGGATCTGTGCATGTACGTCAGTACATGTCGGCGGGACGCCGCCGCGGGAGAGGATTCGATCAGATTCGAATCCCTTGTGGCGGCGGCTACCAGCTACGTCCGGTCGACGAGCGGCAGCGAGCGCAGGCCGCGTTCGAGGTGCCATTGCAGGTGCGCGGCGATCAGCCCGCTGGACTCCCGGCGATGAGCCGGCCCGCTGGCGTCGGCCCGAGGCCAGTCGGCGCTCAGCAGTGCCGTCATGAGTTCGATCGTCTCGGGTTCGGGACGCACCGATCCGGGCGGGCGGCAGGCCTCGCACATGGCCCCGCCGGCCGCGACGTTGAACGCGGCGTGCGGGCCGGGCGCCGAGCACTTCGCGCACATGTCGAGGGCCGGTTCCCAGCCTGCGTTGGACATCGCGCGGATCAGGAACGCGTCGAGCACCAGCCCGGCCTGGTGCTCGTTGGCGACCAGGGCGCGCAGTGCGCCGACGACGAGCAGGTACAGGCGAAGCGCCGGCTCGCCCTCGTCGGTGAGCCGATCGGCGGTCTCGCAGATGGCGCATGCGGCCGTCCAGCGGGCGTAGTCGCCGGCCAGCGCCGCGCCGTACGCGCCCATTGACTCGATCTGGTCGACGACGTCGAGTGAACGCCCCTTGTAGAACTGGACGTCGACGTGGCTACCGGGCTCGAGCCGCGCCCCGAACCGGGACGTCGTGCGGCGCACCCCCTTGCCGACAGCGCGCACCCGGCCGTGCCGGCGAGTGAGCATCGTGATGATCCGGTCGGCCTCACCGAGCTTGTGCACCCGGAGGACGACCGCCTCGTCACGGTAGAGCGGCACCGGCCCATCGTCGCATCGCGGGACGACACAACCCGGTTGCCTCCCCGATCGGGCAGCTTCTCACGGCGTGAGACCGGAGAAAGTTGCCCGATCGCCGGCCGCGGCCGCCGACTCGCCCGCCGGGCGGTACAGCGCCCGGTACAGCACAAGTCCGACGATGCCGACGAGCACGCCACATCCGATGGTCACGCTGAAGGCGACGCGAGCCCCGTGCGCGTCCGCGATGCGGCCGACGACCGCCGACGCCGTGCCGTAGCCGAGGCTCACCCCGGTGATCAGCCAGGCCATGCCCTCCGTCAGCGCCGGGCCGGGGACGATCTCGGCGATCAGCCCGAACGCCGTGATGAGCATCGGGGCGATGCCGAGGCCGACGACGAACGCGCACAGGGCGAGCAGCGGAAGGTTCACCGCGGCGAGGAACAGGACCGGCAAGACGGCGAAGACGAGCGCCTGCAGGCGGAAGCGGCGGATCAGCGGGCTGTGCCAGGTGCGCGCGCCGTAGGCGAAGCCGGCCACCCCGCTGCCGAACGCGAGGCTGGCGAGCATGAGGCCACTCGCGCCCGTGGCGTCGTGCTGGCCGCAGAAGGCGACCATCGTGACCTCGGCGCTGGCGAAGACTCCGCCCATGCCGACGGCCGCGATCAGCATCAGCCCCATGCCCCGCGCGCGCATGGCGGACTGATTGCGCGGCGCGCCGACCGCGTGCGGCGGCGGCTCGGTGGCGCGCTGGCGTCGCAGCCACAGGGCGCCACCGCCGACGAAGGCGGCACCCAACGCCAGCCCGACGACCGGATTGATCTGCGTGGCGATCACCGTGGCGATCAGCGGCCCGACGGTGAAGATCACCTCGTCCAGCGTGGATTCGAGCGAGTACGCCGTCGTCAACTCCGGCCGCCCGGCGAGCACCGTCGACCACCGCGCCCGGATGAGCGACCCGACCGACAGATACGCGAAGGCGCCCACCACCGTCGGCGGGATCAGCGTCCACTGTGGACTGTGCGCCTCGGCCAGCACGCACACGACGGCAAGTGCCGCCACGTGCACGGCGGATGCCGGCAGCAGGACGCGGCTCTGCCCGTAGCGGTCGACGACCCGGGCGAGCGTCGGGTTGCCCACGCCGTTGGCGATGACGTAGACGCCGCTGAGCAGCCCGGCGAACCCGTAGTGGCCCGTCCGCGTCGAGATCAGCAACAGCAGCCCGATCGGGTAGATCGCGATCGGAATGCGCATGACGAATCCCGCCGCGCAGAAGGCAGCCGTGCCCGGAGCGCGGAACACCGCGCGGTAGGTCTTGAGCATCAGAAGCCGAGCCGGTCCAGCTTCTTCGGATCGCGCTGCCAGTCCGCCTCGACGGCGACGTGCAGGTCGAGGTGCACGCGGCCACCGAGCAACTGCTCGATACCGGCTCGGGCCGTGACCCCGATCTGCTTGAGCCGCGCGCCCTTCGGTCCGATCACGATGCCCTTCTGGCTCGGGCGTTCCAGGTGCAGCGTCGCGTAGATGACGGTCAACGCCTCGCGGGCCTGCATCTCCTCGACCGTTACCGCGATCGAGTGCGGGAGTTCGTCGCGCACGCCGGCGAGTGCCGCCTCGCGGATGAGGTCGGCGATACGCGACTCGACGTCCTCGTCGGTGATCATGCCCTCGGGGTAGAGCGGAGGGCCTTCGGGCAGATGGGCCGTGAGCAGGCCGCCGAGCAGGTCGACCTGATCGTCGGCCACCGCGGACACCGGGACGATGTCGGCGAAGTCGCCGAGCTCGCTCACCGCCATCAACTGGGCGGCGATCTGGTCGCGGCTCGCGATGTCGGTCTTCGTCACGACGGCGACCACCGGCGTCTTCAGACCGGCAAGTTCGGCCGCGATGAACCGATCGCCCGGCCCGACCTTCTGGTCAGCGGGGACGCAGAAGCCGACCACGTCGACATCGGACAGGGCCGCGCGGACGACGTCGTTGAGCCGCTCGCCGAGCAGGGTCCGCGGGCGGTGCAGGCCGGGCGTGTCGACGATGATCAACTGCGCCTCGGGCAGGTTCACGATTCCGCGAACGGCCCGGCGCGTGGTCTGCGGCTTCTCGCTGGTGATGACGATCTTGGTGCCGACCAGTGCATTGGTCAGCGTCGACTTGCCCGAGTTGGGCCGGCCGACGAAACAGCAGAAGCCGGAGTGGAACGTCACCCCCGAATCCTCTCACCCGAGCGCGAGCGCTTTGGCGATCATGATCCTGGCGCGTGGGCCTCCGGAGTGAATGTCAACCGCTAGGCGAACGCGTCCGCGTGGGAGTTCGCCCACTGCTCGAACGTGCGCGGGGGCCGTCCGGTGAGTTCCTGCACGGTGGGCAATACGGGCGACTCGTCCAGCGTGCCGTCCACGTAGAAGCTGAAGAACGCGTCGACGTACTCGACCGGCATGGCCTGGCTCATCTCGGCCCGCGCCTCGTCGTTCGGCTGGGCCTCGAAACGCAGGTCGCGGCCGAGCACGCCCGCCAGCACCTCGACTCGATCGGCCGGGCGCAATGCCCGTGGCCCGCTGAGGCGATACACCTGCCCGTCGTGTCCAGCCGTCGTCAGCGCCACGGCCGCGACCGCACCGATGTCGAGCGGGTCGATCATCGCAATCGGCACGTCGGCGAACGGCGCCCGCACCAGGTCGCCCGCACGCAGTTGGGGCAGCCACTGCAGGGTGTTCGACATGAACCCGCTCGGCCGCAGCACCGTCGCCGGCAGGCCGGAGTTCCGCACTGCCTCCTCCGAGGCGATCATGTAGCGCGTGACCGCGTTGCTGAGGTCGCCGTCCGCCGCCGAGGTGCCCGACAAGAGCACGACCCGCCCCACCCCGGCCGAACGCATCCCGGCGAGGGCATCGGCCATGTTCTGGTAGCCCGGCAGCAGGAACACCCCGTCGACCCCGTCGAGCGCGGCGGCCAACGTCTCCGGACGGTTCAGATCGCCGACGACCGCCTCGACATTCGCCGGCAGCGTGGCCGTCGCTGCGCCCCGCGTCAGGGCGCGTACCCGTTCACCCGCGCTCAGCAGGGCTTGCACGACTTCGCTTCCGACATTGCCCGTTGCTCCGGTAACCAAGATCATCTGCTGGCCACTCCCTCGGCGGTAAGGTATGCACCGCGCACACTAGGCCAATGTATGCATCATGCATAATCCTTTTGGGAGTGGATATTCGTGACTACCGATCGCGGTAGAAACCTCCTTGGCGCATTCGCTCTCGCCGTCGCCGATCGGCTGCGGGACGAGACCGAGGCGGCAGTCGGCCACTCCGGCGGTGCGGGCGCCGCACTGGTGATGATCGCGCATTACCCGGACCGGAACGTGGAGTTCCTCCGGCAGGCGATCGGCCTGTCGCATCCGGCGACCGTGCGCGTGGTCGACCGACTCGTCGAGCAGGGCCTCGTCCGGCGCCGGCGGGCCGACAAGGGCCCCGCAGTGGCGCTCACCACGACGGCCGCCGGCCACCGCCAGGCGCTGGCGATCCTCGACGTTCGCCGTCAGGTCCTCGCCCGCGCGCTGCCCCCGCTCACCCGCGCGGAATCGGCGACGCTCGAGGCAATCCTCGAGAAGGCCCTGATGCATCTGGACGACTCCCCCGGCTCCGTCGTCTGTCGCATGTGCGACCAGGGCAGGTGCCCGCGACGCAATTGCCCGATCGTGGCGAGCCAGACCGAACTCGGCGCGCCGCCCCCGGTGCCCGTCGACCTGCGCGCCTAGCCCGGGACCGACCGCCTAGCCCGGGATCGAGCCGCCGACCAGATCTGCCCAGATACCAACACTGATCTTCGTTCAGTCTTGACGGATTGTGTTCCTAAGTAGACGCTGATGTCGGCCATTCGCCCAATACTCCACACTCTGCCGGGTGCAGAGGTGTCGAGAGGTGCCCGATGTCGACAACGCATGACTCAACGCCCAATCCGTTACGGCGCACCGTCCCACTGCGTCGCCGACGCATCGCCCGGCTGGCCCTCTGCGCGGCCGCGGCGATTGCCGTCCCGAGTGTGGCGCTCGCCGCGCCGGACGCCCCCTCGCCCGGCGCGGGTGGCCCCGGGCTGAGCGTCGACCTCGCCATCGGCGCGAGCGCGAGCGCCACCTCAGCGGGCAGCAACGCCCCCGCCGCGAACGCCGTCGACGGCAGCGCCACGACGACGTGGTGCGCCACCCAGTGGACCGGCAGCGTCACGGTCGACCTCGGCGCGAAGCGCAGCCTCGACGGCGTCGGCATCACGCTCGGGGCGAGCGCCTCGCCGTCCACGGTCGCGATCTCGCTCGGGACGACGGCTGGTTCGTGGCAGCCGGTCGCCGCGGCCCAGAACATCGCGCTGAACGGCAACACCCCGTCCTACGTGGCCCTGCCGCACGGGCAGACGGCGCGCTATGCCCAGCTCACTGTCACCACCGGCGACGGCACTCCCGCCTGTGTCGGCGAGTTCCGACTGCTCGGCCACAGCGACGCGACCGACGGCATGCTGCTCGGCGCCGACCTCTCGTTCATGCGGCAGGAGCAGGCGGCGGGCACCCAGTTCACCGACGACGGCAAGGCGGGCAGCCCGATCCAGATCCTCAAGGCCCACGGCGCCAACTACGTCCGGATGCGGCTGTGGCTCAACCCGCCTGCCGGATATAGCGATCTGGCCAGCGACCTCGCCCTTGCCAAGCAGGTGCGCGCTGCCGGCATGAAGGTCTACCTCGACATCCACTACTCCGACTTCTGGGCCGATCCGCAGCACCAGGACACGCCGGCCGCCTGGCAGGGCCAGGACCTTCCCACTCTCGCGACGACCGTGCGCAGCTACACCCACGACGTGATCGCCGCGTTCGCCGCCCAGGGAACGCCGGTCGACATGGTCTCGATCGGCAACGAGATCCGTAACGGGATGCTCTGGCCGACCGGGCAGATCGACTGGACGGCCGACACCGGCTGGGACAACCTCGCGACACTGCTCAAGGCCGGCGTGGCCGGTGCCCGCAGCGCCAACCCGCCGCATCATCAGCAACTCGTCATGCTGCATTTCGACCAGGGCGGGGACAACACCAACAGCTTCCGGTTCTTCAACAACATGGTCACGCGCGGAGTTCAGTTCGACGTGATCGGGCTGTCGTACTACACGTTCTTCCACGGCCCGGTTGCGTCGTTCCGTGACAACGTCGACAAGCTCGCCACCCAGTTCGGCAAGGACATCATTGTCGCCGAGACGCAGTCGGCGTGGACGCTCGCGAACGGCGACACCACGGGCAACTTCGTCTGGCAGGCCAGCCAGCTCGAACCCGGCTATCCGGCCAGCGCAGGTGGGCAGTTGTCGCTCGCGAACGACCTGCTCTCGATCCTCGCGCAGGTGCCGAACGGGCACGGCAAGGGCCTGTTCTACTGGGAGCCCGAGTGGGTGCCCGGCGTCGGTTGGGAGCCCGGTGCCGGCGCGCCGAACGACAACCTGACCCTCTTCGACTTCCAGGGTCGTGCGCTGCCCTCGATCGGGCTGTTCGAGAACCCGGCCGCGGTGTGCCAGCGGTTCGACCAGCACGGCGTCCCGTGCGTCATCCCGTCCTGAGGAGATCGCTGATGTCAAAGTTCTCGCGTGCCCGCGCAGCGCTCGCCGTGACCGTGCTCGTCGCCGGGTTGACGGCCGTGCAGCACACCACCGCGACCGCCGCGCCCGACACGGCGACGGTCCAGAGCAATCCCGCCGACGGCGTGCTCAACCAGGGCAGCCGGACGCTCGACTTCGACCACGGCTGGAAGTTCAAGCTCGTCAACACCGCCGACACCACGGATCCCTCTGGCGTGTATGGCAATTCCGACAACCCGCTGGCCGCCGCGCCCGGCTTCGACGACTCGTCCTGGCGGTCGTTGACGCTGCCGCACGACTGGAGCATCGAGCAGCAACCGCAGTCGAACCAGAGCAACGCCACCGGCTACTTCCCGGGCGGCCTCGGCTGGTACCGCAAGACGTTCACCCTGCCGAAGTCGATGGCCGGCGAGCGGATCAGCGTCGACTTCGACGGCGTCTACATGAACTCCTACGTGTACCTCAACGGTGAACTTCTCGGCAATCACCCTTACGGCTACACGGGATTCAGCTTCGACATCACCGACCACGTGCACACCGACGGGACGCCGAACGTGCTCGCGGTCGTCGTGCAGAACAAGCAGCCCAGCAGCCGCTGGTACTCCGGCAGCGGCATCACCCGCAACGTGCACCTGACGGTCACCGACCCGGTCCACGTCGCGCGCTGGGGCACGTTCGTGACGACGCCCGACCTGGCCACCACCGTCCAGTCGCACTACGCGAACGTGCATGTGCAGACCCAGGTGGACAATCCTGATGGCGCGCCGGTTGACGTCGTCTCGACCGTGCTCGATGCGAACGGTCGCGACGTGGCGACCGGGCACGGCACCAGCGGCCGACATCAGGCTGGCCAACCCGCACCTGTGGTCGACGACCGACCCGTACCTCTACACGCTGCGGACGCAGATCGTGCAGCACCAGCACGTGGTCGACACCTACGACACGACGTTCGGGGCTCGGTGGCTGACGTTCGATTCGGCGAAGGGCATCTTCCTCAACGGCAACCACCTGAAACTGCAGGGCGTCGACCTGCACAACGATCAGGGCGCGCTCGGTTCGGCCGACAACTACGACGCGTTGTGGCGGCAGATGAGCATCCTCAAGAGCGAAGGTGTGAACGCGTTCCGCACATCGCACAACCCGCCGTCGCCGGAGATGATCGACGTCTGCCAGCGCCTGGGCATCGTGATGATGGTCGAGGCGTTCGACGCGTGGATCGCAGGGCAAGGTCGCCAACGACTACCACCTGTACTTCAACCAGTGGAGCGACTCCGACATCACCGAGATGGTCAACGAGGCGAAGAACTCGCCCGCGGTCATCATGTGGTCGATCGGCAACGAGATCCCCGGTTGGTTCTCGGCGGCCAACGTCCCGACCGAGCAGCGGCTGATCGCCGACATCAAGGCGATCGACACGACGCGGCCGGTGGTGGCCGGTTCGGACCAGTACCGCCGCCTGCCCAGCACCGGGCTCGGGCGACGACCTGATGCTGCAAAATCTCGACGGGCTCGGCCTGAACTACAACCCGGCGCAGGTCGTCGACGAGTTGCACGCGGCCTACCCGACCAAGTTCTTCTTCGAATCCGAGTCCTCGTCGGAGGAATCCGCGCGCGGGGTCTACCAGGACCCGGACTACGTCAACACCGGCGAGAACTACACGCCCGGCAAGCGCCTTCCGTCGTCCTACGACAACAACCTCGCGTCGTGGACGATGAGTGACGAGTACGGGTTGAAGAAGGACCGCGACCGCCAGTACTTCGCCGGGCAATTCATCTGGTCGGGCTTCGACTACATCGGTGAACCCACGCCGTACAACCAGTTCCCGGTCAAGACGTCGTCGTTCGGCACGATCGACACAGCGGGATTCCCCAAGGACGCCTACTACGCGTTCCAATCGCAGTGGACGACGAAGCCGATGGTGCACATCGTCCCGATGAACTGGACCGACTACAAGCCGGGGCAGAACGTCGAGGTGTGGGCGGACTCCAACGCCAAGAACGTCGAACTGTTCCTGAACGGTCACTCGCTCGGCACGAAGTCGTTCGACGCCAAGACATCCACCGACGGCGTGAACTACCTGGAGACGACCGAGCCGTCCAACGACGACAAGAACTACCCGAGCGGCAGTTACACGAGCCCGAACGGCAGTACCGGCAAGCTGCACCTGACCTGGAATGTGCCGTTCGAGCCAGGGCAATTGGTAGCCGTGGCCCGTGACGACCATGGCGCGCAGGTCGCCCGCGACGAGGTCGACACGGCCGGAAAGCCTTATACGGTAAGGATTTCGCCGGACAAGACCGTGCTGACCGCTGACGGCAAGTCGTTGTCGTACCTGACCGTCGACGTCGTCGACCAGCACGGGGTCACCGTCCCCGACGCCGACAACGCGATCACGTTCGACGTATCCGGCGCAGGCACTTTCGCGGGTGCCGACAACGGCAAGGAGGACGACGCCGAGGGATACCAGTCGCCGACCCACAACGCGTTCAACGGCAAGGTTCTGGCGATCGTCGAGGCCGGCGAACATCCCGGGCCGATCACCATCCGCGCATCGGGCGCCGGGCTCACGCCCGAGACGACGACCCTGTACGCCGTGAACCGCAACGCGAGCGGCCTCGTGGGCGTGCAGCCGGTGTACACCCGCACCCCGCTCGGCACGCCACCGGAGCTGCCGAAGACCGTCGCCGGTGTGTACGCCGATGGGACGACCGCGCAACTGCCGTGTCACCTGGCACGCACTGCCCCCAGCACTGCTCCAGCAGCCGGGTACGTATCCGGTCACCGGCGACGCAGCCGGTGCCGCTCTGCCAGCACGGGCGAACGTGACCGTCTACGGCCGCCGACAGCATCGCGCCGTACTCGACGGTCGTGCCGGTCGGCACGCCGCCAGGACTGCCCGCGGTGGCGACATTGCGCTACACCGATGGCGTCACGCAGTCCGCGCCCGTCGCCTGGGATGCGGTCGATCCGGCGAAGTACGCCGTCGCCCGGGCAGTTCACGGTCGAGGGCACCGTCGCGGGGACGTCGGTCAAGGCGCACGCCGACGTGGACGTCACCGCGTCGTTCACGCCCGGCCAGAACATCGCGCTGGCGACGAGCCCGACCAAACCGAGCGCCGACGCCGGCTACTCCGGCAGTCCCAACTCGGTTCCGGCCGGAATGCTCGACGGCAACACTGCCTCCGGGGGCTGGTCGAACTTCTACAACAAGTCCGCGACGAACACGCTGCCCGCGGTGAGCAAGGCGCACGCGAGCGAGTGGGTGTCGGTGCGCTGGCCCGACGCGCAGCGGCTGACCTCGGTGGTCCCGTACTTCACGATCAGCTCGTCGAGGATGCTGCCGAGCGCGGTGACCGTGTCGTACTGGAACGGCGCCGACTGGTTGCCGGTGAGCAACCAGCAGGTGCAGTTCGCCACCGCGACCAACCAGCCGACGACCATCACGTTCGATCCGGTCAGCACCACCTCGATCCGGCTCACCATGACCAGCCCGGCGCCGGACACGTCCACCGGATTCCTGCAGGTCACCGAGTTGCAGGTGCCCGCCGACGAGGTGACCGGACCCTAGCTTCTGGTACGCGGAACGCCGATCGTGCAACTTCGCCCGGCCTGAGGCCGGAGGAAGTTGCACGATCGGCAAACTCGCTGGCGGCGGCGAGGGCGGATGGCAGGATCGCCGTCATGCCGACTACGTATGCCATCGGGTCGACGGAGGTCATCGCGCTCGAGGACGGCCTCGGCCCGCACTTCCAGCGGCGGGCCGACGCCTTCCCGCAGGCGAGCACCGAGCAGTGGCAGCGGGCCGACGAACTCGACCCCGGTACCCAGGGACCGAACGGCGAGTGGCTGCTGCGGTTTCGCTGCTTCGCGGTGCGCCTGGAAGACGGCACGACGATCCTCGTCGACGCCGGCATCGGGCCGTCCGGGGCGCCGGCCGCCTCGTGGGCGCCGGTGCCCGGCCGGCTGCCCGACGAACTGTCCGCGGCGGGCATCGACCCCGCCGACGTCAGCGCCGTCGTGCTCACCCACATGCACACCGACCACATCGGCTGGGCGGTGGTGGGCGAGCCGGCCCAGCCGTACTTCCCCAACGCCGGCTACCTGCTGCAGCGCGCCGACCGGGATGCGATCGAGCAGAGCAGCCAGATGCTCGAACAACGCCTGATCGCGCCGCTGCGACAGAGCGGCCAGTTGCGCCTGCTCGACGGAGACACCCGTCTCGACAAGGCAATCCGCATCGTCGCGACACCCGGCCATACCCCCGGACACCAGAGCGTCGTGGTCGAGGGTGACGACGCGAACGTCCTGATCGCCGGCGATCTACTCGTGCACGCCGTGCAACTCGTCGCCCCCGATCTGCCCTACGAGCACGAGGTCGATCCGGCGACGGCCATGAAGTCCCGTACCGAGTTGCTGCGCGAGATCAGCGCTCGACCTTGCCCGGTGCTGGCCGCCTCGCATCTGGGCCGGCCGTTCGGGTACTTCTAGTGTCCCGCGCCGGAAATTGGGCGAGTAAGTCCGGTGATCCAGGTGTGCGCTCGCAAGGCGGACGAGGAGCCGCTACCGGGGTTGTATCGGCGACGAGGACAACGCGGCGAGCGTGCACCTGGGCGCCGGAATTACCGTCCGAATTTCCGGCGCGGGACACTAGACCCGCAGCGTGCCATCGACGTCCGCGTACAGGATCGCCGCTGACGGAGCGACATCGCGCACCGCGCTCTCGCCGGGCGGGTCCGCGCCATCCGCGCCATCCGCGGCATCCGAGCCCTGGTCGCCGACGATCGCCGCGGCCTCAAGGCCCAGCGCCCCTGAGCACACGGCCATGGCCACCGCGACCTGCAACGCCGAGAGCTGAAGCGACGGCAATGCGACCGTAGCCGCGGCGTACGTCCGGCCGTCGGTGTCGCGGACGGCGGCGCCCTGCGCGGCACGGGTGCGTGCGCGCGCCGATCGCGCCAGCACGATCAGCTTCGCGTCCTCGGGATCTTGTGGTGCACTCACGAACTCGGCTCCCGTTCCTGTCCGGCGGCGGTCTGATCCGATCCGGCCGGGGCGGCGCCGGGTTCGGTCGGGTGCCGGCCGAATGTTGCGTCGACGGCGCCCTGGTCGTAGTCGACCGCCGTCCCGTTGCCCTCGTTCGGGGCAGGGGCGCCCGAGATCGCCGCCTTCACCGGCCGGGCCGGCCGCGATCGATCGGTCGCCTCGCCGGGCTGACGCACCCGGCGCACGAGCACGGTGTCGACGCGGTTGCGCCGGCCGCCCGCACTCTCGGCCACGAGCTCGAGACCGTTGACCCGCGCGGTCGCCCCGGGAATCGGCACCCGGCCGAGGCGCTCGGCCAGCAGGCCGCCGACGGTCTCGACGTCGTCTCGGTCGGGCAGCTCCAGGTCGAACAGGTCGGAGAGGTCCTCCACCGACAGCCGCGCGGTGACCCGGGCCGTGTCGTCGTCGATGCGCTCGACCGGTGGCATCTCGTCGTCGTACTCGTCGGTGATCTCGCCGACGATCTCCTCGAGGATGTCCTCGATCGTGACCAAGCCCGCCGTGCCGCCGTACTCGTCGATCACTATCGCGATGTGCGTGCGGTGCGCCTGCATCTCGCGCAGCAGTTCGTCGACCGGCTTGGACTCCGGCACGAATACCGGCTTGCGCATGACCTCGTCGACGCGGGTCGTGCGGGCGCGGTCGGCGTCCTGGCCGCGGCCGGCGAGATCTTTGAGGTACACGACGCCGACCATGTCGTCGACGTTCTCGCCGATCACCGGGATGCGCGAGAAGCCGCTGCGCAGCGCAAGGGCGAGCGCCTGGGGCACGGACTTGTACCGCTCGATCCAGACCACCTCGGTGCGCGGCACCATCACCTCGCGGGCGATGGTGTCGCCGAGTTCGAACACCGACTGGATCATCTCGCGCTCACCGTGCTCGACGACGCCACGCTGTTCGGCCATGTCGACGAGTTCGCGCAGCTCGACCTCGGACGAGAACGGCCCTTCGCGGAAATCCGCGGCCCGGAGTCAGCGCGTTGCCGAGCAGGATGAGCAACGACGTGAGCGGGCCGAACACCCGGCCGAGCAGGCGCACGAGGCCGGCGAGTCGCGAGCGCCACCCGATAGGGATGCTGGCGTCCCAGCGTCCGCGGGCCGACGCCGACCAGCGCGTAGGACACGACCACCATCAGGGCAACGGTCAGCAGCACGACCGGCCAGCGGGCACCGAACTGCGCGCGCGCCACGATGCGTGACGAGCACCGTGGCGGTGAGCTCGCAGGTGACCGCAGCAGCAGCAGCAGGTTCGTGTAGCGGGCGCGGTCGCCCACGATCAGGCGCGAGCGTGCGCGCACGCGGGCGCTGCTCGCGCACCATCTCCTCGACGCGGGCCACCGAGACCCGCGACATCGCAGCGTCGACGCAGGCGAACGCCGCCGCCGAGCGGCACGAGGCAGATCGCGACCACCAGCACGGCGACGTCGGCGGAATTCATCGCCCGCGCCCGTCCCGTGGCGATCCCGCGCAGACGCGTCTGCGCAGGGCCGGTATGGGCAGGATCAGCCACTGCGCTCGCCCGAATCACGGACCTCGCCGCCGGTACCGGGCAGTGGCGCGCGGATCGGTCCGCGCCCGCTCACTGCGACCCAGTCGCGCACGACGCGCGCCTGCAGCTCGAACATCGTGCGCTCCTCGTCGGCGTCGCCGTGGTCGTAGCCAAGCAGATGCAAGATGCCGTGCGTGCACAGCAGGTGCAGCTCAGCCTCGACCGAATGGCCCGCCTCGTGCGCCTGGCGCGCCGCGACCTCGGGGCACAGCACGACGTCACCGAGAACGGCCTCGTGCGTGTGCTCGTCCTCGCGGTGCCCCGGATGATCCGCCCCGCTGTGGTCGGTCGATCGCCTCCGCGCCGTCCATCGGGAACGCCATGACGTCGGTCGGCCCGGCGATGTCCATCCACTGCTCGTGCAGCACCGACATGGCGGCTGAGTCGAGCAGCACCACAGACAGGTCGGCGAGCGGGTTCACCTTCATGGTGTCGAGTACGTGGCGGCCGAGCTCGGCGAGCGCGACCTCGTCGACGGCGATGCTCGACTCGTTGTTGATCTCGATGCTCACTGCTGCTCCGTGGATCAGCGACGCGGCTGCGCGTGCGAGTGCGCCTGGGCGTGCGCCGGCCGCGCGCTCTGGTTCTCGTCGTGGCGCGCGTAGGCATCGACGATCTCACCGACCAGACGGTGGCGAACGACGTCGGTGCTGGTGAGGTTCGCGAAGTGCACGTCGTCGATGTCGGTGAGGATCTCGCGCACCACCTTGAGCCCGCTGCGGTTCTCGCCCGGCAGGTCGACCTGCGTGACGTCGCCGGTGACGACCATCTTCGAGCCGAAACCCAGCCGGGTAAGGAACATCTTCATCTGCTCGGGCGTGGTGTTCTGCGCCTCGTCCAAGATGATGAACGCGTCGTTGAGCGTGCGGCCCCGCATGTACGCCAGCGGCGCGACCTCGATGGTGCCGGACTGGGTCAGCCGCGGGATCGACTCCGGGTCGACCATGTCGTGCAACGCGTCGAGCAGCGGACGCAGGTACGGGTCGATCTTGTCGTAGAGGGTGCCGGGCAGGAAGCCGAGCCGCTCGCCCGCCTCGACGGCGGGGCGGGTCAGGATGATGCGCGTGACCTGCTTGGCCTGCAGCGCCTGGACCGCCTTCGCGACGGCGAGGTAGGTCTTGCCGGTACCGGCCGGGCCGATGCCGAAGACGACCGTGTGGTGATCGATCGCGTCGACGTAGCGCTTCTGGTTCAGCGTCTTGGGACGGATGTTCTTGCCCCGCCGCGACAGGATGTTGAGGCTGAGCACCTCGGCCGGGCGCTCGCCCGAGTCGGCGGTCAGCATGCCGAGGGCGTGCGAGACGGCGTCCGGCGTCAGGTGCTGGCCGACGCCGAGCAACTCGATCAACTCCTCGAACAGGCGAACCGCGATGGCGTTGTCGCCGGGCTGGCCGGTGATCGTGATCTCGTTGCCACGAACGTGGATGTCGGACTCGAGGCTCTTCTCGATGACGCGCAGCAACTCGTCACGCGAACCGAGCAGGGCGACCATTGCCTGATCGCCGGGGACGACGACGGTAGTGGAGACGTGATCCGATCTGGAGGTTGGATCTGTCAAGTCGGCTTCGTTCCTGCTTTCCGTGCTTCTGGCGCATGTGGGCCGCGACCTGTGCGGCCACTTCACTGTACCGGCGAACACCGACCAATCTCACGGTCAATACGCGGGCACAGGCCGGTCCCCGGGCAAGGTTGGAGTTTCCGACGCTTCCGCGCATTCCTCGCATACGTCCGTCTGATCAGGGACCGACGAACGCGCAGCTCTACAACGGCTCGTGCGGCGCCGGGCGGTTCTGGTACCAGGTGGGCCGCGGCGGACTGGTACCGCCGCGAGTCGGCTACTGAGCCGCGGCCGCGCGCTCAGCCCGGCGGCCACTTCATCGATCGTCCGCCGAGCAGGTGCGCGTGCACGTGGAACACCGCCTGCCCGCGCCGCTGCGCGCCGGCTGTTCGAACACCACCGCGAGCACAGTCGGTCAGGCCCAGCGTCTCGGCGCTCGCGGCCACGTGACCCGCGCATCAGGGTGGTTCGCTCGCGGACGGGTCGGCGCTGAGCTCCGCCACGGGTCGGCGCTACTGACCTGCTTGCGGCACGGACGAGCACGTGGGTCGGCGGCCTTCGGGTCGATATCGGTGAACGTGAGCGTGTGCTCGTCCTCGATCACCTTCGTCGCCGGGATCTCACCCGCGACGATCTTGCAGAACAGGCAGTCGTCGACCATGGGAGTGGACCCTAGCGGCGACGGCTCGCTCGGCTCAGCGCCCGCCGAACGCGTCGCGCATCTTGCTGAACAGGCCGGTCCGGGTGCTGGCGACCGCGACCTCTTCGGCCCGCAGTGCGGCAAGCTCGCGCAGCAACTTCTCCTGCGCCTCGTCGAGCTTGGTCGGCGTGCGCACCTCGACGTGCACGTGCAGGTCGCCGCGTGAACTGCTGCGCAGACGCGGAACGCCCTTGCCGCGCAGGGTCGTCACGGCGCCGCTCTGGGTACCGGGGCGGATGTCGATCTTCTCCTCGCCGTCCAGGGTCGGCAGGACGAGATCGGTGCCCAGGGCCGCGGCGGTGACGGGCAACGCGATCGTGCAGTGCAGATCGGCGCCCTCGCGGGTGAACGTCTCGTGCGCCTGCTCGGCGATCTCGATGTAGAGGTCGCCGGCCGGGCCGCCGCCGGGGCCGACCTCGCCCTGTCCGGACAGCCGGATCCGCATGCCGTCCTCGACACCGGCCGGGACGTCGACGGCGATCGTGCGACGAGCGCGCACCCGGCCCTCGGCCCCGCAGGTGGGGCACGGCGACGGGATCTGCTGCCCGGTGCCACCGCAGGCGTTGCAGGCCCGGGTGGTCATGACCTGGCCGAGGAACGAGCGCTGGACCGACTGGATCTCGCCCGCGCCGCCGCAGGTCTGGCAGGTACGCGGCGAGGTGCCCGGCGCGCAGCCGTTGCCCTGACAGGTCTGGCACACGATCGCGGTCTCGACGCTGATGTCCTTGCGCACGCCGAACGCGGCCTCGACCAGGGTGAGCTCCATGCGCAGCAGCGCGTCCGCGCCGGCGCGTACCCGGCTGCGCGGGCCGCGACCGGTCGCCGTCCCGTTGCCACCGAAGAACGCCTCGAACACGTCGCCGAACCCGCCGAAACCGGCGAACGGATTGCCGGCCGTGCCCTGGCCGCCACCGGGCGAGAGCGGATCGCCGCCGAGGTCGACGATGCGCCGCTTCTCCGGGTCGGAGAGCACCTCGTAGGCCGCGGTGACCTCCTTGAACCGCTCCTGCTCAGCCGGATCGGGATTGACGTCGGGATGCAGTTCGCGGGCCAGCTTCCGGTAGGCCCGTTTGATCTCCTCGCCCGTCGCGTCCCGGCGGACGCCGAGCAGCGCGTAGTAGTCGCGGACGGTCTCAGCCACGGGCGGTTCCTTTGATAATCACGTCTGGCAATCACTGTTTTGGAGTGCCAACCAAGTGTACGGATCCCGGCGACGCGCCGTCGCGGTTCGCGATCGCGGGCGCCGCTAGATCAGTGTTCGGCGATCAACTCGCCGACGTAGCGGGCGACGGCCGCCACCCGCGCCATGGTGTGCGCGTAGTCCATCCGGCGCGGGCCGAGCACGCCCGACGGCGCCGAGCGCCGAGCCGCCGATGCCGTAACCGGTGGTGACGACCGAGGTCGACTGCAGCCCCTCGTGCAGGTTCTCGTTGCCGATGCGGACCACGATCTGGCTCGAGGTCACCGACTGGTCGAGCAGGCGCAGCAGCACGACCTGCTCCTCGAGGGCCTCCAGCACCGGGCGGATCGCCGGGAAGTCGAGCGCGTACTCGGTCAGATTCGCCGTGCCGCCGAGCACGATGCGGTCGCTGTGCCGCTCGACCAGCGTCTCGAGCAGTACGGCACTGAGCGTCACGACCAGGCCGCGCAGTTCGGGCGCCACCGCGGCGGGCAGATCGCTCACGATCTGCGGGGCCTCGGCCAGCAGCCGGTCGCGCAGGCGGTTGTTCAGCGTTGCCCGAAGGTCGGCGACGGCCTCGTCGGTGACGGCGGCGGGCAGTTCGACCACCCGTTGCTCGACTCGTCCGGTGTCGGTGATGAGCACCAGCATCAGCCGCGACGCGTTCAGCGCGACGATCTCGAGGTGACGCACCCGGCTGCGCGACAGCGAGGGGTACTGCACGACGGCGACGTTGCGGGTCAGTTGGGCGAGGCTGCGCACCGCCCGGTGCAGCACGTCGTCCAGATCGACGGCGTTGTCGAGGAATGTCTCGATCGCGCGCCGCTCGGCGGTCGACAGCGGCTTGAGCGAGGTGAGTTGATCGACGAATATGCGATACCCGGCGTCGGTGGGCACCCGGCCGGCGCTCGTGTGCGGCTGGGCGATCAGGCCCTCTTCCTCCAGCGCGGCCATATCGTTTCGAATGGTGGCGGGCGAGACCCCGAGATTGTGCCGGTCGACGAGGGCCTTGCTGCCCACCGGCTCGTTCGTCGCAATGAAATCCTCGACGATGGCGCGCAGCACCTCGAGCTTGCGTTCGTCGACATTCACTTCGCGCTCACTTTCGGTCCCCGATCTTCTTGCAGCTTAGAGCGCCGGACGGCCCGATGTCGGGCACGCGGGTGCCACAGTCGTCCACGGAACGCATTCATGCGTGCGCACGGCCACGGCGGCGGCCAGATCGATGCGTCAGGGCCCAACGCGCGCACGCTACGCTGCCTGCGGACGAGATTTGACGCATCGGCGAAAGCTCTCATCGGAAGCGGTCACAGTGATCTTCAAGGCGGTGCGCGACGGGCGTCCGTACCCCGATCACGGCATGTCCACCCGGGATTGGGCCAACGTGCCGCCGCGGTCGGTCCGGCTCGACGAACTGGTCACCACCAAACGCGAGCTCGCGCTGGACAAACTACTCGATGAGGACTCGACGTTCTTCGGCGACCTGTTCCCGCACGCCGTGCACTGGAACGGCGACATCTACCTCGAAGACGGCCTGCACCGGGCGCTTCGGGCGGCGCTGCAACAGCGCAATGTCCTGCACGTGCGGGTACTCGATCTCGACCAACTCGGTCAGCTCGGACACACCGCCCAGCGCGATCAGAGCCGGCCGACCGCCACTGCGTGACGTTCTCCGCGGCAGCGGGTCGAGCTCAGGCGAGCAGGTCACGCACCACGGCGTCGGCGAGCAACCGGCCCCGGCGGGTGAGCACGACCCGGCCGTCCTGGAACGCGGTGTGCTCGGCCAGCCCCCACGTCACGAGCTGCGGCACCTTCTCGTGCGCCCTTCGCGGCACGTCGAGCATCGACAGGCCCTCGCGCATCCGGATGCCGAGCATGATGTGCTCGGTCAGGCGGGCATCGGCGTCGAGGGTCTCGCGCCCGGCCGCCGGACTCTGGCCTGACTCCAGCATCGTGCTGTAGCGAACCGGGTGCTTCACGTTCCACCAGCGCACACCGCCGACGTGACTGTGCGCGCCAGGCCCGGCGCCCCACCAGTTGGCGTTGCGCCAGTACAGCTCGTTATGCCGGCACCGGGCGGCCTTCGACTTGGCCCAGTTCGACACCTCGTACCACTGAAAGCCCGCCCGTCGCAGGGTCTCGTCCGCCTGCGCGTAACGATCGGCCAGCAGATCGTCGTCGGGCATGGGCACGACCCCTTGGGCGACCTGGCGGGCAAGGGCCGTGCCCTGCTCGACGACGAGCGAGTACGCGCTGATGTGATCGGGCTTCGCGGCCACCGCGGCATCGAGCGAGGCCTGCCAGTCGGCCTCCGTCTCGTGCGGCGTGCCGTAGATGAGGTCGAGGTTGACGTGTTCGAGCCCGGCGGCCCGGGCCTCGCCGACCGCCTCCTCCGGACGGCCCGGACGGTGCCGGCGGTCGAGCACGTCGAGGACGTGCGGAACGGCCGACTGCATGCCGATCGACACCCGGGTGAAGCCGGCCGCGCGCAACTTGCCGAAGTACGCCGGGGTGACCGACTCGGGATTCGCCTCTGTCGTGATCTCGACGTCGGGCGCCAGGCCGAACAGTTCGCCGATCTCGCGCACGATGAGTCCGAGATGCTCGGCCGGCAATATCGTCGGGGTGCCGCCGCCGAAGAACACCGTCTCGACCGGCGGCACCTCACGGCTCAGCACGGACCGGGCCAGCCGCAACTCCATCAGGACGGTGTCGGCGTAGCTCCCCCGGCTGACGCTCGGCCCGAGTTCGGACGCGGTGTAGGTGTTGAAATCGCAGTAGCCGCAGCGGGTCTGGCAGAACGGCACGTGCACGTAGACGCCGAAGGGCCGGTTGCCGAGTTCGTCGAGCGCCTCGGGCGGGAGCCGTCCGTCGCGCGGGGCGGGCTCACCGGTCGGCAGGGCAGGGGGCACCCGTCCAGTGTTCACGGCGCGGCAAGTCCGTGGTGACAGCGACCCGCCACTCGCTACCCCCGGTCGACGAGATACACCGTCAAGGGATGTTCCGAGCCGGCCGTCTCGGCGGCCACTCGGCCGACGACGTCGACCGCTGCATTGCCGCCGCCCGACGGCGCCGGCCACACCAGGACGACCGGCCCGGGCGGCAGCCAGGACAGATCGCGCAGCACGTCGGCCAGCGCGTCGAGGTTGGGGGCGGCCCAGCCCGGCGCGTCGACCGCGCGGTAGATGGCGCGGATGGCGTCGGCCTTGGTCGATGATTCCTCGACGGTCCGGGCACCGGGTACATCGGGTACGTCGGCGGCCTGTCTGCGGTGCAGGCCCGGTCGGGGCGGCGTCATTGCGTCACGTCCACGCGGCGGAATGTCTCGTAGTGGTCGGCGGTGTAGTAGAACTCGCCGTTCTTGCCGGTGATGATGCGCCGCGCTCCGCGGTCGGGCGAACCCGGCGTCGTGACGGTGTACTCGTGGTAGTAGCCGGAGGGCTCACTGGGCAGCCGGTGCTCCGCGTTCTCGAAGACGACGCCGTCCTGCCGGTAGGGAAACGGGCCGCCGCGCTCGATCAGATGCACAGTGTCGGCCGCCTGCGGGGGAAGCGACGACAGCGCGACGGTCCCGCTCCGCAGCCCGGTGTGGTGCTCGCCGCGCACCGCGTTGATCGCGTAACCGATCGCGAGCGCCGCGACGAGTACGACGAGGGCGACCTGCGGACGGCGCAGGCGGCGCAGGCGGCGGCGGGACACGGTTGGTCACTCTATTTGGGCGAGTGCTTCGATAGCCGCTATGAGTTCATTGACTGCTCAATCGATCACCATCGAGGGCCATGGCGGCGACAGCATCGAGGCCTACTTCGCCCGCCCACTCGAATCGGCCGCGCCTCGCGGCGGGGTCGTGGTCATCCACCACATGCCCGGCTATGACCGGGCGAGCAAGGAGATCACCCGCCGATTCGCCGAGATGGGCTACGACGCCATCTGCCCGAACCTGTACTCGCGCGAAGCGCCGGGCGCCGACCCGGACGACGCGGCGGCCACGGCCCGGGCCAAGGGCGGCGTGCCCGACGAGCGACTGGTCGGTGATGTCGCCGGTGCCGCGGCGCACCTTCGGGCCCTGCCCGAGTCGAACGGCAAGGTCGGCTCGATCGGCTTCTGCTCCGGCGGGCGGCAATCGGTTCTCGCGGCGTGCAGCCTGCCGTTGGACGCCGCGGTCGACTGCTACGGCGCCTTCGTCATCGGCGATACGCCTCCTGGCTACGCGGTGACGATGCACAACATCGAGGCGAAGTTGCCCTCGCTGGGCTGCCCGCTGCTCGGCCTGTTCGGCGCCGAGGACCAGCACCCGTCGCCGGCCGAGGTCGAGCGGCTGACCGAACTGCTCACCGGCCTGGGCAAGGAGTTCGAGTTCCACAGCTACGAAGGCGCCGGCCACGCGTTCTTCGCCGTCGACCGGCCCGCGTACCGGGTCGAGGCAGCCCTCGACGGCTGGGAGAAGATCGCCGACTTCTTCGGCCGCCACCTCGCGTAAGGAGCGATCCGTCATGTGCACATACCTCACCGAGAAGATCTCGATCGCCGGCAGCGGAAAGGGTGCGGCCGGCTGGTTTCGCCTGACCGACGCGACCGTCTACTTCGACCACCCGGTGCACGCACTCGCCGAGCACACCCTCAACATCGACTTCGCCGACCCGGCGCGCGGGCCGGCCGCCCGGGTCGCCGTCGAACTGACAGCGGCGTCGGCCCGCGAACTCGTCACCGCGATCGAGGCGGCGCTGGCATCCGCTCCGGCGGAGCTGACGGCATGAGCCGTTCGATCGTGCAACTTCCTCCGGCCTGACACCCGGCGAAGTTGCCCGATCGGTGCCGGATTAGGGTCGGTGGCGTGCGCGCTGTCTATGCCTCGTCGGCCAATCCCGAAGACCCGCTCGCATCCCTCGTCATCGGCGAGCGTCCTGATCCGGTGGCGCCGGACGGCTGGACCACCGTCGAGGTGAAGGCCGCGAGCCTCAACCACCACGATCTGTGGACGCTGCGCGGGGTCGGCATCAGCGCCGACCGCTTCCCGATGACCCTCGGGTGCGACGCCGCCGGCATCGACACGTCCACGGGTGACGAGGTGGTCGTCCACGCCGTGATCGCGAGCGAGGGATGGGACGGCGACGAGACGCTCGACCCCAAACGCTCGCTGCTGTCGGAGAAGCACCAGGGCACCATGGCCGAGCAGGTGATCGTGCCGAAGCGCAACGTCGTGCCGAAGCCGGCCGAGCTGTCCTTCGCCGAGGCGGCGTGCCTACCCACTTCGTGGCTCACCGCGTACCGGATGCTGTTCGTCAACTCGGGCCTGCGCCCCGGGCAGACCGTGCTGGTGCAGGGCGCCTCGGGCGGTGTGGCCACGGCGTGCATCGCGATGGCGCGGGCGGGCGGCTACCGCGTGTGGGCCACCGCCCGTACCGAGGCCAAGCAGGCGGCGGCGCTGCGTCTCGGCGCCCACGAGGCATTCCCGTCCGGAGCGCGGTTGCCCGAGCGCGTCGACGCCGTGCTGGAGACGGTGGGCGCGGCGACCTGGTCGCACTCGGTGAAATCGCTGCGCCCGGGCGGGCGCATCGTCATTTCGGGCGCGACGTCCGGGCCCAATCCGCCGGCGGAGCTGGCCCGGATCTTCTTCCTGCAACTCTCCGTGGTCGGCTCGACGATGGGCAGCCGCGCCGACCTCGGCGACCTGATCGCGTTCTTGCGCACCACCGGCGTGCGCCCGCACATCGATCGCACGTTGCCGCTCGCCAAGGCCGCCGACGGTTTCGCCGCGATGGAATCCGGCGATCTGGTCGGGAAGATCGTCATCGAGATCTAGTGTCAACGCCGGCCGGGCCGACTGGGTCAGGGCCCGTCACTGCCGTGGTGTGCGCGGCCTTCGACCCCGCGACCGACGAGGCGATCCTGGCGGTTCGCGAGATCGTCCGGACGGCCGGCGTGCGTCTGCCCGACCGGCCGCCGCATCGGCCGCATTTCAGTCTGGGTGCCGCCCGGGTGCCGCGGGTCGACCTGCCGCGCGTCGTCGAGGTCGCGCGCGCCGTCGCTGCGCTGCACGGCCCCGTTCCGCTCAGGCTCGGCGAGGTGGGCCGCTTCGGGCGGGCGGGCGTCGTGTGGCTCGGCCCGTCACCGTCCGCCCAACTGCAGGCGTTGCAACGCGATGTCGATGCCGCGCTGCAATCGGACGGGCTGGCCGCGCGCGTTCGGCGAGCGCAGCGATCCCGTGCAGTGGATCGCCCACTGCACGCTGGCCACCCGTGTGCCCAAGCCGCTATTACGAAAGGTCCAGGCCGAGGTCCAGCGGAGTTACCGGCCGATAGCCGCGACCGTCGACGCGCTTGCGACCATCCTGGTCGGCGGATCCGGCGACGTGGCGCACGCGCCGCTCGGGTCGGGCTGAGCTCGCGAGCCCGAACGGGAACGTCTCCTCGAGTTCCCAGCAGTCGGCGCGGCGCACCAGCAGGCTCAACTCGCCCACCCGCGACTGCAGGGGTAGCGACTCTTCGACGTCGGAGACGATGTGGCCGAGTTCGTCGGGATCTCTCGTGTCGGAGATCGTCAGGTGCGGGACGGGTTCGTCGCCGTACTCGCCGCCGTAGGGCGGGTACTTCGGCCACCGGCCTGCGACTGCACGCGTCAGCGCACGGATCGGCTCGGCCGGTTGCGGATCGAGCCACAGCACGCCGGGGAAGCGTCCGAGCGTGGCGAAGGTGAGCTCGAAGGGACCGAGTCCGGCGACGATGTCGGCCACCGCGAGGCGATCGTCGGCGGTCAGCTCATCGATCGGGATCCACGGATACAGCACGCTGACGTGGGCCGGCACGCCGAACGGTGCTGACGAGTCGTGCTCCGAGCGCCATTTGCCAACGACGGCATCAGCTTCAGGAACGTGCAGGATGAGCCCGGTCTCGCCCTCGATCATCGTCAATTCATAGCGCTTGTCGAGCATGATCGGGAAGTTCAGCCATTCGGATCAGGCCGAATAAGCACAATCCGGGTGGCCCGCGCTACTTCTTGGTGACCTCTCCACCGCCGGTGGACAGCGCGGCGATGAAGGCTTCCTGCGGTACCTCGACGCGACCGACCATCTTCATCCGCTTCTTGCCCTCCTTCTGCTTCTCGAGCAGCTTGCGCTTGCGGGTGATGTCGCCGCCGTAGCACTTGGCGAGCACGTCCTTGCGGATGGCGCGGATGTTCTCGCGCGCGATGACGCGCGCGCCGATCGCGGCCTGGATCGGCACCTCGAACTGCTGGCGCGGAATGAGTTCGCGCAGCTTGGCGGTCATCATCGTCCCGTAGCCGTAGGCCTTGTCCTTGTGGACGATCGCGCTGAACGCATCGACCGTCTCGCCCTGGAGCAGGATGTCGACCTTCACCAGATCGGCCTCCTGCTCCCCCGCTGCCTCGTAGTCCAGGCTCGCGTAGCCACGCGTGCGGGACTTCAACGCGTCGAAGAAGTCGAAGATGATCTCGGCGAGCGGCAGGCTGTAGCGCAGTTCGACCCGCGTCTCGGACAGGTAGTCCATGCCGCCGAGCGTTCCGCGCCGCGACTGGCACAGTTCCATGACTGCGCCGATGTAGTCGCTCGGCGCGATGATCATGGCGTTGACGATGGGCTCGTAGACGTCGGCGATCTTCTTGCCGGTCGGCCAGTCCGACGGGTTCGTGACGATGTACTCGGTGCCGTCCTCGAGCACGACGCGGTAGACGACGTTGGGCGCCGTGGAGATCAGGTCGAGATCGAACTCTCTTTCGAGGCGATCCCGGGTGATCTCCAGATGCAGCAGGCCGAGGAACCCGCACCGGAAGCCGAATCCCAAGGCCGCGCTCGACTCGGGCTCGTAGGCCAGGGCGGCGTCGTTGAGGCGCAGGCGGTCCAGGGCATCGCGCAGCAGCGGGTAGTCCGAACCGTCCATCGGGTAAAGGCCGGAGTAGACCATCGGCCGTGGATCGCGGTAGCCGCCGAGCGATTCCTTCGCCGGCTTCGCCGAATCGGTGATCGTGTCGCCTACGCGCGACTGGCGCACGTCCTTCACGCCGGTGATCAGGTAGCCGACCTCGCCCACGCCGAGGCCGTTCGTCGGCACCGGCTCGGGCGAGATGACACCGATCTCCAGCAGTTCGTGGGTGGCACCCGTCGACATCATCTTGATCCGCTCGCGCGGCGAGAAATGGCCGTCGATGACGCGGATGTAGGTGATGACACCGCGGTAGATGTCATAGACCGAGTCGAAGATCATCGCGCGCGGCGGGGCGTCCGCGTTGCCGACCGGCGGCGGCACGTCGCGGCAGATGACCTCGAGCAGTTCGGCGACACCTTCGCCGGTCTTGGCGCTGACCCGCAGCACGTCGTCGGGGCTGCATCCGATGATGCGCGAGATCTCCTCGGCATAGACGTCCGGCTGCGCGGCGGGCAGGTCGATCTTGTTCAGCACCGGGATGATGCGCAGGTCGTTCTCGAGGGCGAGGTAGAGATTGGCAAGCGTCTGCGCCTCGATGCCCTGCGCCGAATCGACGAGCAGCACCGCGCCCTCGCACGCGGCCAGACTTCGGCTCACCTCGTAGGTGAAGTCGACGTGGCCTGGCGTATCGATCATGTGCAGCACGTGCTCGACGCCGGTGACCCGCGATTTCCACGGCATGCGGATGCTTTGCGCCTTGATCGTGATGCCGCGCTCGCGCTCGATGTCCATCCGGTCGAGATACTGCGCGCGCATCTGCCGGCCCTCGACCACACCCGTCAACTGCAGCATCCGGTCGGCAAGCGTCGACTTGCCGTGGTCAATATGGGCAATGATGCAGAAGTTGCGAATTCGGGCCGGATCAGTACGGCTCGCGCTGCTCTCGGTCACGGGCGGCTTTCACTTGACGACGGGGAACGCGTTCCATGGTCCCATGCGCGGACGCGCCCTTTGCCGCGAAGATGTCCGCGTGACCGAGTGTCTTGCTTCTAGCCCTGCAGTCCGGCCGGTCGGTCGGCGCCGGATGCGCCCCGGTGCCGCCGCGATCCCGGTCGAGCGTGGTGTGTGCGCATGAGTAGCGACGGCCTCACCCTTGAGGCGCGCGTCTCGACCATCGAACTCTTCTTCGACCTCGTGTTCGTCTTCACGATCACCCAGGTCGCGGCTGTGATCACCGAGTCGCCGAACGGCGCCGGCGTTGCGCGAGCGGCGATCACGCTGTCGATCATCTACTGGATGTACGGCGGCTACGCGTGGCTGACGAACTCGAATCCGCCCAATACGCCCGCGCAGCGCGGTGTGCTGCTTGCCGCGATGGCGGCGTTCCTCGTGTGTTCGCTCGCTGTTCCCAATGCGTTCGGTAGCAGCGGCTTGGCATTCGCCCTGGCGTATCTGGTCGTCATCGTCGTGCACGCGGGTGGCTTCGTCATCTACGCCGGCCGCGCCGCCGTTCGCCCGGTAGCTCATCTCATGTCGTGGAATCTCCTTAGCGCAGCGCTCATTCTCGCGTCGGCGTGGTCGCACGGCACCGTGGATTGGATCTTGTGGTGCGCAGCGGTGGCGGTACAGCTGATCACGCCGGTCGTGATCCGGGTCGGCCAGAACTTCCGGATCAACGCGGCACATTTCGGTGAACGACACGGCCTGGTGATCCTGATTGTTCTCGGCGAGTCGCTCGTCAGCGTGGCGCTGGCCAGCGAGCACGAGAACGTCGACGTGAACCTCACGATCGGCGTGCTCGCGGGCCTGTTGGCAGCAGCGACGATGTGGTGGATGTACTTCGTCGGAGATGACGAGCGTGCGGTCGCAGCGATGGACGCGGCCCCGCCGGACCGACGCCCGGGGCGCGCGATCACCGGCTACTTTCTGGCTCATTTCCTGATGATCTTCGGCATCTTGCTGGTCGCGGCCGGGACCCGGCTCGCGGTTGACGATCTGCTCGCGTCGGCATCGACGGCGACCGCGTGGCTCGTGGCCTGCGGGGCCGGGCTGTACTCGGCCGGCTCCGCGTACTTCCGGATTGCGCTGCACTTCGGGGACCCGCTGCCGCGCGCTGTCGGTGCGATGGCTTGCCTTTGTGCTGTGCCGATCGGCCGGTACGGCTCGACGGCCGCCGAACTCGCCGCGATTGCGGGCATCCTGTGCGTGGGGCTCGTCGTCGAGAACCGGCTCGGGCACCGCCCCGGTGCGCGCACGGTCGAGCCGTCCGACAGGATGAGCGCATGAGCGAGTGCAGCGAGCCAGTCAACCTCGGCGCAGCGGGGCGCGCCGACCTCGGGCGTCATGCGCTGACGTCCCGGACGGGAAGGCCCGGATCGGCATGACTGATCCACGCGCCATCGTCGAATACCGCGTGCCGGCCGCGACCTTGCGGGCAGGCGATCTGATCAACACCTCACCCGGCGGAGACGACGACTGGCAGGAGGTGCTGGGCGTCTACCCATCGCCGGCGCAGCTCGGCGGCGCGTCCGAGGAGGTCCGAGCCCTCGTCAAATCGTTGGCCGGGCGATACGTCGTCGTCCAACTCACCGATATCGCGCCGGTCGACTCGAATGTCGACTTCACCGACGACGGCGCAGTTGCCGTGTCGACCGACGAAAGCGATGACATCCCAGTCGCCGACCTGATCAGCGACGCCGACGGAGTCCGCACTTACCTCTACACGAAGTTCGAACTGGTCACGATTCGCGCCAGCTGAGCGGGGATCGCGCGCCGCACGGCTGTTTCGTCGAGCCGAACCGGCGGCCGGGCCAGGGCTGTCGCTCGGGGCCGTGCTGCAGCCGCTGCTCTGGCAACCAGGACTGTCGCTTGAGGCCGCACTGCAGCCGCTGCTCTGGCAACCAGGGCTGCCCAAGCATGCTGAGCCGCGCGACGCACCGACGCGGACCATTCGGGGCGACTATCGACCGAGCCTCGCCGGGCGCGGCGCCAGCGGCCGCCACGGACCACTGGGCGACACCCAGCCACGTCGGCAGCGGCCCGCTTGCAGCCAAGGCGGTCCCCGCGGGTGACATCGCCGAGCCGTGCGGAGCACAGCGCGGCTCGTTGCCGCCGAGCCGCAGCGCCAGATGCGCCGGCGCTCGGGCTATTTCGGCTGATTTTGGCTCAACGTTGCGCGCTGGTAGCCTGATGCGGTTGTCCGCATGCCGCAGGCAGACTCGCTTTTGTCAGTGCCGGTGCGTGGCAGGCAACTCATCTAGACCATCCAAGAACTCGAGGCTTACTTCGTGGCGAACATCAAGTCCCAGATCAAGCGGATCCGGACCAACGAGGCGGCTCGGCTGCGCAACAAGAGCGTCAAGTCCGCCGTCAAGACGGCCGTGCGTCGCTTCCGCGAGGCCGCCGACTCGGGTGATCGCGAGGCAACCGTGGTTGCCCTGCACAGCGCCTCCCGGCAGCTCGACAAGGCCGCCAGCAAGGGCGTCATTCACGCCAACCAGGCTGCGAACAAGAAGTCCGCGATGGCGCGGCGCGCAAACGGCCTCTGACGTACCCATCTGTCGCCCGGCGCGCAGCCGGCGGCATCGATCGTGCAACTCTCGCCGTCCTAGCGACGCCCAAAGTTGCACAATCGCGGCGTCGTAGCGACGCCAACCGCTGCGCCGCGTCAGCCGTACGCTACCCAGATTGCACAGGCCCCGCCATCGCCGGGCGGCCAGCGTCAAGGCCGAGCGGCTCCGCGGGCCCAGTTGATCACATCGCGCGTGCCAGCGCCGAGTTGGCCGATGGCGCGCTCAATCGCGTAGCCGGGATCGGCGGCGACGCCTTTGACGTCCGCGTTCAGATCGGCCACGACACCCAGCGCGCGCCGCAGGCCTGGCTCGGTCCAGCCACGCGCCTGCCCCTGCGCGCGCTTGACCTTCCACGGCGGCATGCCGAGTTGCTGAGCAAGCTCATACGGATTGCCACGCCCGGCCGCGGTCAAGCGAGCGACCGACCGCACTCCGTCGGCAAGCGCGTCGGCGATGACTACGTGCGGAACGCCGATGGACAACGCCCACCGCAGCGTCTCGAGCGCGCCCCTAGCGTCGCCGACCATCGCGCGGTCGGAAACCGCAAAGCCCGTCACCTCGGCGCGTCCCCGGTGATATTCGGCAACCACCGTCGCGTCGATCCGACCACCCGAGTCGCCCACGAGCTGGGCGGCCGCCATGGCAAGCACCCGTAGGTCGCTGCCGACCGCGTCGAGCAGCAGTGCCGCCGCGTCAGCCGTGATCGTGCCGCCCGCCCGGCGAACCTCCCCCCGTAGGAAATCGAGCCGTTCGTCGTGGCGTGTGAGCCGCGAGCACGCAATCTCGCGCGCCCCGGCGTTGCGGGCGGCGACCAGGACCGCTTTGCCCTTCGCCCCGCCGGCGTGCGCAAGCACCAGGCAGATGTCGTCGCTCGGACTGCCCAGCAAGGACGTGACCGTGTCCATGACCGCGGCCCGCAGGTCCTGAGCGGCGAGGATGACGATCAGTCGGCGGCCGCCGAACAGCGATGGGCTAGCCATCTCGCGCAGGTCGGCGGCATCGACCTCCCCACCCACCCGCTCCATGACCTCGGCAGTGGGGTCGCCTCGGCGGACCGCGGCGGTGATCTGCTCGATGGCCCGGGTGGCCAGGTACTCCTCCTCGCCGACGAGCAGGACGACGGGAGGAATGTCGTCGTCGATGTCGAAGCCAGCCGAGCTACGGGTTGCCACGAGCACATCGTGGCACGCTGCTCCGACGCGGTGACCGCGACCGCACGCGCCATGCCGACCGTGCTTGATCGCGTGCCGTGCAGTACCGCGCTCAGCGCGTGCGACGCCCCGGCGACAACAGCGACGTCCCCGTCGTGATCGGTTCGCCGTACGGGTACGCCGAGCCGGTCGAGTTCCGAGAGGAGCAACGGCGACGGGTGGCCGTAGTCGTTGTGCAGCCCGACCGAGATGACGGCCAGGCGGGCGTGAACCGCCGCGAGAAAGCGCGGGTCGGAGTAGGCACTGCCGTGATGTGGCACTTTCAGCACATCGGCGCTGACGTCGATGCCGGCAGCCATGACCGATTGCTGTGCCTCGATCTCGGCATCGCCCGGCAGGAGAATCCGGACGCCGCGCACTGTCGCCCGCACGATCACCGAGGAGTTGTTCGGATCCGACCGGGTGCCGTGCATGGCGACCGCCGGGGCGAGCACCTCGACGTGCACCGCACCGACGTCGAACGCGCTACCCACGACGGCCGAACCGATGGCCAGTCGATGCTGCCCAAGGACGTCGTGGACGATCTCGACGCCGGAGGCGGGTTCGGCGCAGTGGCCCGGCAATCACCTGCCCGATCCGCCTGCCGTGAAACACCCCGACGAGTCCGCCGACGTGGTCGAGGTGGAAGTGGCTGAGTAAGAGCAGCGGGATGTACCTGATCCCGAGATCGGCCAGGCACCGATCAACCGCCACTGGATCGGGTCCGGCATCGATGACCATGGCGCTAGCGGGGCCGGCCGGCAAGACCAACGCGTCTCCCTGGCCCACGTCGCATGCCACCAGAACCCATCCGGGCGGCGGCCAACTGGACACCACCGCGCGTACGGGAATCTGCACGATGGCCGCTACGACCGCGACGGACATCAGCACATGCCGCGGCCCCGGCCGACGCGCCAGCCAGAGAAAGATCAAGGTGGCTGCCAGCAAGGAGAATCCGCCGAATGCGCCGCTCGGCCATGGCAACGTCGCCCCGTGCCGGCTGCCGAAGAAGTCAGCGACCCACACCAACCAGCGACACGGCCAGCCTGCCAGTTGCGCCAGCAGCGCCCCGAGTCCAAGACAGAAGGGTGCGGTGATTGCCGCGCCGAAGCCGAGCAGCGTGGTTACGGCGACGACTGGTTCGGCGAGCATGTTCGCCGGGATCGCGACGATGCTTACTCGCCCGGAGATCGCGGCCACCACCGGTGCGGTAACGACGTGGGCCGCGGCCGCAACGGCAAGCGACTCGGCGATCAAGGGTGGCACCCGTCTCCGCCGCAAAGCGGCAGCCCAACCCGGAGCAACGAGCAGCAATGCCGCAGTGGCGAGAACCGACATCGCGAAACCTGCATCCACGGCCAACTGTGGTCGCCAGAGCAGCAACCCCAGCACCGCCGCGGAGAGCATCGGGACGCCGTCGCGCCGGCGGCCGCTGGCCAGCGCGGCGAGAGCGATCGCGGCCATGACCGCGGCTCGTACGACGCTGGGCGACGGCCGAGCCACGACCACGAACGCCAGCAAGACCACCAAGCCGATTGCTGCGCACGTCGCGGGGCCGGCACCGAGACGCCGCAACCCGAGCAGAACGGCACCCACCACGATCGAGCAGTTCGTTCCGCTCACCGCGACCAAATGGGTAAGCCCGGCGATCCGGAAGTGTTCCGACAGCACAGGGTCGAGCCCACTCGTGTCGCCGTCGATGAGACCGGGAAGCAGGCCACGCGGCTGCGCGGGCAGCCCGGACGACGCCGCACGTAACGACGAGCGGACGGATCCGGCTGCGCGCTGCCACCACGGTGGCGTTCCGACCAACACCGGGTCAGATTCGGCCGACAGGGTTGCGGTCAACAGATCACCGCCGAGTGGCGGCTGCAGCCGGGCGTCGAGGCGGACTCGCTGTCCTGGCAGCACGTTGCGCCAGCCCGCCGCCGGTCCAAGCACAAGCACGTCGCCGCTTGCCCGTACCCGCCTGCCGGACGCGGTGATCGAGCGGAGGTGCGCATCGACGGCCACCCGGGGCGAGCCGGCCGGGCCCTTGGCGGTAAGCAACCGGGGATCGCTCGTCACCGTCAACTCGGCAGTGACCGGGAGGCGGTCTCGCGCCATTTCGGCGACGGGCGAATCACGAGCACGAGCCAGCCGGGCGGCGAGCGGAAGTAGCACAACCGCAACGCAGAATGCGGCCAGTGCGAGAGCCGCCAGGACCGGTACACGCCGGGCGCCGGCCAACAAGACGGCACCCGCGCCCGCCGCAACCAAGGCGAGCACGAGCACTCGGGCGGGCGAGGCCGGCAGGCACGCGATGACCGCAACCCAGCCCGCAATCGCCCCGACCGCGAGCCGAACGTCGACGCCCTGCCGAGCCACGTTCGGCGCCGCGTACCCGCGGGCCGGCGCCGGCGACCGTTCGCCGGCCGGCGCCCACACACTCACACCGTCACCAGTGCGCGAATGTCGTCGAACTTGCTCGGCCCGATGCCGGACACCTCGCGCAACTGGTCGATCGAGTCGAAGCGCCCGTGGGCCGTACGCCAGTCGACGATGCGCTGCGCCAGCACCGGTCCGACACCGGGCAGTGCGTCCAACTGCTCGGGAGTCGCTGTGTTCAGATCGATCGGCCCCGACCCAGCTCGCGGCCGGCCCACCCGAGCCACCGGAGCCACCCGGCCATCCCGGGCCGGCCGGCATCGCCCCGGAGCGGCGGCGGGCACGCCGACGGCGATCTGCTCACCGTCGGCGACCTTGCGAGCGAGGTTGAGGGAATTGAGATCGACCCCGGGCAGCGGACCACCTGCCTCCGCGCAGCACGTCGTCGACCCGGGAGCCGAGCGCGAGGCGATAGACGCCCGGATGACGGACCTTGCCGACGACATCGACGACCACCTGCGCAGACGTCGCGGTGGCGCTCGGCCGCGGCCGGCGCTGACGACGTGGGCACCGCACCGACGGGTGCGGGGACTCCTGAGCCGACCGCCGGCGGCGGGATGGTGACCGCGTGCGGGCGACCGGCGAACACCCACCAGCCAGCGACGAGTGCGGCGACCAGCACGGCCGCGCCCATCGCCGCGGCGCCACGGCGGCCAGGGTTGAAGTGCACGCCACTTCGTTGCAGCCAGGCCGACAACCGGCCCGAAGCGGTGCCGATCTGGTGGCGTGGCGGCGCACCGACTCAGCGGAGCGTCGTCAGCCCGGGGCCGACGCGGCATGCCCGGCGGCGCCGATGTCTCGAAGCCGTCGCCCGGCGACCACTCCGCCACCTCGACAGGCTCGCGCCGCGCCACCTCGAGCCGGAACCGCCGGCCGAGCCAGCCGGACCGAACCGGCAGCGGACGGATCCCGGCCAGGCTTCAGCCCGATCCAGCCCCGACCTGCCGGGGCTGAGTATCGAGAACAGCGCGCACCCGGCGCGCTACCCGGGCCCGCTCGCCCCGCATTGATGACCGATGCACGCGACGACGATAGGAACGCCGAGGGGCATCCATCGGCGCAAATCGGCGAGGTTGTGGACAGCGACCAGCCCTGTGGATGAAAGACTCCAGACCGTGGGCGTGACGGCTATCCTCCGGCAGGGCGCTCTGCGCGCACGGCCCGAAGAGGTAGCCACGCCAAGCTCATCGGACGACCGTCGCCCCGCCATCATCGCGACAGCCGTAGCGGCGGTGCTCGCGCTCGGGTACCTGTTCACTCCGCTCGCCGGGCAGGACACGTCCGCGCAAATGGCACGCGCGGACTTCGCGCACGCCCATCCGTTCACGCCGGTCGATCTGCGCTGGTTCGGCGGCACCCTGCAGTTCGGCTACTCGCTGTGGGCGCCGTGGCTGGGCGGACTGATCGGCATCCGGCTGCTCGGCGCGCTGATGGTCGTTGCCGGCACCTGGCTCGCGACGCGCCTGATACAGCACGCCGCGCCCGCCCGCCCGCTGTGGGGCGGCATTGCCATCGCGATCTGCCAGGTCGCCAACCTCGCGATGGGCCGCATCACCTACCAGTGCGGGCTGGTATGCGCGCTGGCCGCTGCTCTGGCGCTGTTGGCCGACCGCCGAGCGGGCGCGGTCGTCATGGCGTTCCTCGCCGGAGCCGCAAGCCCTGTCGCGACCCTGGGCCTGTGGGTCTACGCCCTGACCGGGCTCGCCCGGCGCCGGGTCGGCGACGCGGTCGTACTTGCCGCAGGTAGCGCCGCCGGAACCGCGATCGTCTCGATCATCTTCGCCGACGGGGCGACGATGGGATTCCCGCCGGAGAGCCTGATCCGCGCGATTCTCGCCTCGCTGCTGGTCGTCGCGCTGTTACCGCGGCGGCACAACCTGATCCGCCTCGGCGCGCTCATCAATCTGGCCTTCGTCATCGGTGCCTGGGCAGTGTCATCGCCCGTCGGCAGCAACGCCGAGCGCCTCGGCCAACTGTTCGCGATTCCAGTCGTAGCCGCATTCGCCGAATGGCGAGCGCCGATCGCCGCGGCGGCAGTAATTGTCGCGTTCCTCGCGCAGCCACCGGTGACTCTCGACATCATCCGGCTCGCCGGCATGCCGTCCACGCACAGCTCCTACTACCAGCCGTTGGTCGCGGCGATACATGATCGCGGACCGCTGACCGGTCGGGTCGAGGTTCCGGAGATGAACGGCCATTGGGACGCCGCGCTGCTCGCCAAACACGTCCCCATAGCGCGGGGTTGGCTACGCCAACTCGATACGAAACTCAACAACGACCTGTTCTTCGGACATGGCCTGACGCTGGCGAACTACCGGACGTGGCTGGCTACCAACGCCGTCCAGTACGTCGCCTTGCCCGATGCGCGACTCACCGTCGGGGGGCGGCGCGAGCGGGCGCTCATCCAGGCCGGACTTCCCTATCTGCACGAGGTTTGGCACGACGGGCACTGGAGATTGTTCGCCGTCACGGGTGCGACCAAGATCGTCGAGGCGCCCGGCCGCCTTGTCTCATCGGACGCCGCGCGCATCGTGCTGAGCGCGCCACGCAACTCGACCGTCCACGTCAGGATCCGCTGGTTCTCGTGGACGACGCTCGACACCGCCTCGGGCGGATGTATCGCGCGGTCCGGGGATCAGGTCGTCGTGCACACCGGGAAGGGCCGCGGCACGGCGCGCTACGTCATCTCCTCGTCGGCCAAACCGCGCGAAAGTGCCGCCGAACGCGGGCACTGCTGATAGCAGCTCAGCCGCGCACGACGACGGTGCCGAGAACACCCGGCCCGATGTGCGCGCCGATAACGGCGCCGACCTCCGAGGTGTACAGGTCACGCAGATTCGGGATCTCGATCCGCAGCCGATCGGCAACCTCGGCCGCCCGGTCGGGCGCAGCGAGGTGGTGCACGGCGACGTCGGCCGGTCGATCACCGGCCGCGCTCACCGTCAGCTGGATCAGCCGGCGCAATCGCCTTCGCCGACGTTCGCACCTTCTCCAGCGGGACGATCTGGCCGTCGAGGACGTGCAGCAGCGGCTTGACCGACAGCGAGGTTGCCAGCAGCGCGGCTGCCGCACCGATGCGGCCGCCCCGGCGCAGGTATTCGAGTGTGTCGACGTAGAAGTACGTGCGCGTTCTGTCCACTGTGGACACCGCTGCGTCCTGCACGTCGGCCGCCGATGCCCCCTGGCGCGCAGCCTTTGCCGCTGCAAGCACGGCAAACCCCTGTGCCATGGCCGTCGATCGGGAGTCGACGACCCGCACGACGCCGTAGTCGAAGTCCTGCGCAGCAAGCGCGGCCGACTCCCAGGTACCGGACAGGGCAGCGGAGAGGTGCACCGAGACGATATTTGTCGCGCCGGCGTCCAGCGCCTCTTTGAAGGCGGCGGCAAACTCGGCCGGCGACGGGCGCGACGTCGTAACCGATATCGCGCTCCCGCAACGCGACTGTGACCTCGGCCGGCGAGATGTCGACGCCATCCGTGCCGGCGCGATTGCCGATCGTGACGCGCAAGGGAACCACGCGTATGGCGAATTCGTCGGCCATTCCGGGTGGCAGATAGGCCGTGGAGTCCGTGACGACTGCCACGTGCCCTGATCCCATCGCCATAGCGTGACCCTACTTGGTCATCGACACGATTCGGCCCGGCAACCGAGTGCCCGATCAGATGACGAAGTTGACCAGGCGCCCCGGAACGGTCACCACCCGCTTGGCGTCGCGTCCGTCCAACGCGGCCACGATCTTGGCATCTGCTCGGGCGGCGGCCTGCATCGCCGCGGCATCCGCGCCGGCCGGCACGATGACGACGGCGCGCACTTTGCCGTTTACCTGCACCGGAATCTCGATCGTGTCGTCGATGAGCAGGGCCGGATCGGCGACCGGGAAAGCCTCCCAGGCCAGCGACTCGGCGTGGCCCAGCCGCGACCACAGCTCCTCGGCGATGTGTGGTGCCAGCGGAGCGAGCATGAGCACGAGTGGTTCGGCGATGGCCCGGGGAACGCCCCCGCCCGGATAGGCCACCACGATCGCGTTGTTCAACTCGGTGACCCGAGCGATCGAGGTGTTGAACCGCAACGTCTCGTACCCGTCACGCACTGCGTGAATCGTCTTGTGTAGCAGGCGATTCAGCTCGTCGGGCACAGCATCGTCCGAGACGTGAACCTGGCCGGACTCCTCGTCGACGACGACACGCCACACGCGCTGCAGCAGGCGGTACGGTCCGACGATCGCCTTTGCGTCCCACGGCCGGGACTGCTCTAGCGGTCCGCTGAACATCTCGAACAGCCGGAACGTGTCCGTGCCGAAGTCGGAGATGAACTGATCCGGCGTGATGACATTCTTCAGGCTCTTGCCGATCTTGCCGAACTCTTGATTCACCTGTTCGCCGCGATAGAAGAACTCACCATTGCGTTCCTCCACCTCGGCGGCCTCGACGTACATGCCTTGCGTGTTGGTGTACGCCGGCAATTGCAGGTACCCCTGGTTGATCAGCCGGTGGAACGGCTCTGAGCTCGACAGATACCCCAGGTCGAACAGCACCTTGTGCCAGAACCGCGCGTACAGCAGGTGCAGCACGGCATGCTCGACACCGCCGACGTAGAGGCCGACGCCGCCGGCCGGACGCTCCGGCGTGGGCCCGATCCAGTACTTCTCGATCTCCGGATCAACCACTGCGTCGGTATTGGTCGGGTCGAGGTAGCGCAGTTCGTACCAGCAGGAGCCGGCCCAGTTGGGCATGGTGCTCGTCTCGCGGCGGTACTGCTTCGGGCCGTCGCCGAGGTCCAGGGTGACGTTGACCCAGTCCGTCAGCCGGCCCAGCGGCGGCTCCGGCTCGGACTCCGCGTCGTCAGGCGGGAACGTCTTCGGCGAGAACTGGTCGGTGTCGGGCAGTTCGAGCGGCAGCATCGAGTCGGGCAGCGCAACCGGCAGGCCGGTCTCGTCGAACAGGATCGGGAAGGGTTCGCCCCAGTACCGCTGGCGCGAGAACAGCCAGTCCCGCAACCGGTAAGTGATCGCTCCGCGCCCGTGTTGGTACTCCTCCAGCCAGGCGATGATCGCCGCCTTCGCGTCGGCAATGTCCTTGCCGTCCAGGAATCCCGAATTGATCGCCGGGCCTTCGCCGGGGTACGCCTTGCCGTCAAAGCCCTCGGACGGCTGCACCGTTCGCACGATCGGCAGGTCGAACCGCTCGGCGAATTCCCAGTCGCGTTCGTCCTGACCCGGCACGGCCATGATCGCGCCGGTGCCGTAGCCCATCAGGACGTAGTCGGCGATGAACACCGGCAGGGCAGCGCCGTTGACCGGATTGGTGGCGAACGATCCGGTGAACACGCCGGTCTTCTCCTTGGCCGCACCCGCCTGGCGTTCCAGATCAGAACGCCCGGCGACGGCGGCCCGATAGGCCGCGACAGCCGCCCGAGGATCGGCATGCCCACCGGTCCACACGTCCTTGGTGCCCTCCGGCCACGCGTCGGCCACCAGCGAGTCGACCATCGGATGCTCAGGGGCCAGCACCATGTAGGTAGCGCCGAACAGCGTGTCGGGCCGCGTGGTGAAGACCTCGATCGGACCGGCGGGGGCGGCGAATCGCACGTGCGCACCGGATGACTTGCCGATCCAGTTGCGCTGCATCGCGCGAACCTTCTCCGGCCAGTTGATCAGGTCCAGGTCGCGCGCAAGCCGGTCGGCATAGGCCGTGATGCGCATCATCCATTGCGACAAGGGCTTGCGGAACACCGGGAAGTTGCCGCGCTCGCTGCGCCCGTCGGCGGTGACCTCCTCGTTGGCCAGCACGGTGCCCAGGCCCGGGCACCAGTTGACGACCGACTCCGAGCGATAGACCAGGCGATGGTTGTCGACCACCTGACGACGTTGGACCGCGTCGAGCTCGGCCCAGGGCTTGCCGAACGGGTTGGTGCCATGGCCCGGCAGCCGGGTGTCGGCGTCGAGCTCGGCGATCAGCTCGGTGATCGGGCGCGCCTTGTCCGCCTCGACGTCATACCAGGAGTTGAAGATCTGCAGGAAGATCCACTGCGTCCACCGGTAGTACTCGGGGTCGGTGGTGGCGAACGTACGGCGCTGGTCGTAGCCCAGGCCGAGTGCGCGCAACTGGCGGCGGAACTCGGCGATGTTCGCGTACGTGGTCGTTCGGGGGTGCTGGCCGGTCTGCACGGCGAACTGCTCCGCCGGCAGGCCGAACGCGTCAAAACCCATTGGATGCAAGACATTGACGCCGCTCATGCGCAGGTAGCGGGCGTACACGTCGGTGCCGATATAGCCGAGCGGATGCCCGACATGCAGGCCTGCACCGGACGGGTACGGGAACATATCCATGACGTAGAACCGCGGGCGACCGGCCACGCGGTCGAATCCCTCGCTCAGCTCCCCGGTCGGGTTCGGGGTGTTGAAGGTGCCCTCGCGCTCCCACAGGTCCTGCCAGGCCGGCTCGATCTGCCCGGCCATGGCGGCGGTGTAGCGGTACGGCGGCACGTCGTCAGCCGCGCCGGCAACAGTGGCGCCACTGGTCGGCTGGGTATCGCTGGTCATGTCTCACGTCTCCTGCTGTGCGGTCCGGGCAAACGAAAAGCCCCTGCGAAGGATCGCAGAGGCTCAGCCGCGCTGACGTATGCGGGGGTCAGCGCGGCCCGGTAAGGAGCAGGCTCGTCATCACGCTGCCATCGTACCCACACGATGATCGGGATTTCGGTGCTCGCCCGGCGTCCGCCGTCCGTCGCCGCCGGACGCCGGGGCACCTTCCGCAACGGTAGGGCCGGCCAGGTACGCCGACAACTCGAACTGCAGGGCCGCTCGTGCCATGTCACTCCTGTGCCAACTGCGCCGGCGGCCGCCGTCACGCATCGGCGTCGGCCGCATCCTCTTCGAGATCGAGCCGGGGGATCACCGGGCCGGGAGCGCCGACGTTGTGCGCGCGCAACTCCCACCTCGATCCGTGCCGCAGTTCGGACCAGTGGCAGTTCGCCAAGGCCGCCAGCACCGGCTCGCGCTGCGGCAGCCCGAGCAGGCTGGCGCACAACGCCATCGCGGTCGCGCTGTGAGTGACGATCACCGCCAGCTGCGTCTCGTCGGCGACCTCGTTGAACGCCTGCAGGGCTCGTTCGCCGACCTGCTCGCGGGTCTCGCCGCCACGCCGGCTGACGTCGCGACCGTGGATCCAGTCCTCGTACTCGTCGGGATAGCGCTCTGCGACCTCGTCGCGGGTGAGGCCCTCCCAGTGCCCGAGCGAGCGCTCGCGGAACCGTGGTTCGGGCACGACGCGAAGGCCCGTGATCTCGCCGAGTGGCGCCGCCGTCTGCATCGCGCGCTTGGCGTCGGAGGAAAGGATCAGGTCCGGGCGCAATGCTGCGACGAGCGCGGCCGCCTCGAACGCCTGGGCCTTGCCGGTGTCGTCGAGCGGCGGATCGGCCTGCCCCTGAAAGCGATGCTGCGCGTTCCACCTGGTGCGGCCGTGGCGCAGCAGCAGCACCCGCCGCTTGGTGACCAGCCGGTTGCCGGCGGGCGCGACGGGCCGGTTCACGACGGCGGGCCGTCTGGCGTGAACGGAATCGTCGGGCAGTCCTTCCATAGTCGCTCGAGCGAATAGAAGACCCGCTCCTCGGCGTGCTGGACGTGCACGACCACGTCGGCGTAGTCGAGCAGCACCCATCGACCGTCTCGGCGGCCTTCTCGGCGAAGTGGCTTGTGGCCGGCGCGGCGCAGCTTCTCCTCGACCTCGTCGACGATCGCCTCGACCTGGCGCTCGTTGGAGCCGGTGGCGATCACGAAGATGTCGGTGATGACGAGCCGCTCACTGACGTCGATGAGGACGATGTCGGTGGCCAGCTTGTCGGCGGCGGCACCGGCCGCCACGAGCGCGATCTCGCGCGCTTCTTCGGTGGCAGTCACGGCGGCGAGCTTACGTGGCGGTAGAGACCGTGCTTTGCGATGTACTGGACCACGCCGTCAGGCACGAGATACCAGACGGGATGCCCGGCGCGAACCCGCTCCCGGCAGGCACTGGAGGAGATCGCCATGGCGGGCACGTCGACGAGGGTCACCGTGTCGGTCGGCAGGTGCGCGGCGGAGAGCTCATAGCCCGGCCGGGTGACGCCGATGAAGTGCGCGAGCCGGACTGCTTCCTCGTGATCTTTCCAGGACAGGATCTGGGCCAGGGCGTCCGCGCCGGTGATGAAGAACAGCTCGGCGCCGGGGCGCAATTCGCCGATGTCGCGGATCGTGTCGATCGTGAACGTCGGCCCGGGCCGGTCGATGTCGACGCGGCTGACCCAGAAGCGCGGGTTGGACGCGGTGGCGATCACCGCCATCAGGTAGCGGTGCTCGGCGGGGCTCACCTCGTCGTCGGCCTTCTGCCATGGTGCGCCGGTCGGCACGAAGATCACTTCGTCGAGGGCGAACCGTTCGGCCACCTCGCTAGCGGCGACCAGGTGGCCATGATGGATCGGGTCGAATGTCCCGCCCATGATTCCCACTCGTCGCGCCGGCATGTTGCCGAATCCTACGGATCGGCTCCCGCGTAGCGATTTGCCTTGCCGGATCGGGCAACGCGGTTCGGTTAGCCACACCCCCATGAGACGTGCTGACGCCATCGAGATGGCGGCCCATGACGATCAGGCTCAGACCATGACATCCATCGCATCGCCGCTGACCATCGAGGCGCACGATCTGACCAAGCGATACGGCGCGCACGTCGCGGTCGACGGCCTGAGTTTCACCGTTCATCCCGGCAGCGTCACCGGATTCCTCGGGCCGAACGGCGCGGGCAAGTCGACCACCATGCGCCTACTGCTCGGCCTGGACCGCCCTGACCGCGGGCATGCCCTGATCGGCAACAGCCCGTACCGGGACCTGCCGCAACCGCTGCGCACGGTGGGCGCGCTGCTCGAGGCCAAAGCGGTCCACAAGGGACGCAGTGCCTACAACCACCTGCTGTGCCTGGCGCAGAGCCAGCACCTGCCCCGCCGCCGCGTGCACGAGGTGATCGACCTGGTCGGACTGCACACCGTCTCCCGCAAGCGGGCCGGCGGCTTCTCCCTCGGCATGGCCCAGCGGCTCGGCATCGCGGCCGCGCTGCTCGGCGATCCGTCGGTGCTCCTGTTCGACGAGCCCGTGAACGGCCTCGACCCCGAGGGCATCGTCTGGATCCGCACCCTCATGAAGACCTTGGCCGCGGAAGGGCGCACCGTCCTCGTGTCCAGCCACCTGATGAACGAGATGGCCGTGACCGCCGACCACCTGATCGTCATCGGACGCGGCCGGCTCATTGCGGACTGCCCGACCGAGGAGTTCGTCGCGCGCGGCGGCAAGGACTCGGTGCGCGTCAGCTCGCCCGACGCCCGAACGCTGGCCGCCGAATTGGCCGCGCACGGCGCCGAGGTGACACCGGACGGCGTCGGGTCGCTCGTCGTGACCGGCATGGCCGCCCCACGGATCGCCGAACTCGCCGCGCAACGCGGCCTCGTGCTCTACGAACTCGCGCCGCAACGGGCATCGCTGGAGGACGCGTTCATGCAGCTGACCCAGGACAGCGTCGAGTACGACGGGGTTGCGCGATGACGCGCCGCACGCTTCAGACAGTGCTCGGCGTGCTCGCCGTCTACCTGGTTGTCCGTGGCATCGGCGAGTTCTTCGTGATCGACATGCACGACCCGTCGACGTACCGCAACGACTGGGGCGGGCCGTCCCTGCTGGGCGTGCTCGCCGTGCACAGCGGACCCGCACTGCTCTTGATGGTCACGGCGATCGCATGGATCCGCCGTCGCCGCCGCGAAAACTCATCCTGGAAAGGCATTTCGTCGTGACCGCCATGGCCCATCGCATCGACCGCATCCAGTTCCGGGACGTCGCCACCAGTGAATGGACGAAGATCCGCTCGCTGCGTTCGACGGTCTGGGCATTCGTCGCCATGATCGCGGTCTCGATCGGACTCAGCGTTCTGGCAACGTCCATATTCACCGGCAATTGGAACTCGCTCAGCACCGACGACCGTCGCAGCATGGTCGAGGATCCCATCGGGCTGATCCTGCAACCCGGTGCGGCCTGGGGACAGATTGCCCTTTGCGTACTGGGTGTTCTGCTGTTCGCCACCGAGTACTCCAGTGGCATGATCCGCGCGACGATGCTCTCCGTACCCCGGCGTACGCCCGTGCTCGCCGCCAAGTTGGCCGTCTTCGCTGCCTTGACGTTCGCCCTTGCCGAGGTCGTCGCGTTCACCTCGTTCTTCGCGGGCCAGGCGATCATCAGCAAGCACGTCGCGATCTCGCTGGGTGATCCGGGCGTGCTCCGGGCGATCGTCGGCTACGGGCTTTACCTCGCTCTCGTCGGGATGTTCGCGCTCGCGCTCGGCGCCATCGTTCGACATGTCGCCGGCGCGATCGTGCTCGTTCTTGGGATGACGCTGGTTCTTCCCACCGTGCTCAGCGGCCTGGCCGGCAAGGTCGGCCAGTACCTCAGCACATATATGCCAGGCACCCAGGCCGGTCTGCAGATCATGTCGAGCGGGCATGGAAGCGATTCGGTGGTATCACCGTGGCAGGGATTCGGCGTCGCCTGCGCCTGGACCGGCTGGCCGTGCTCTTAGCCGCGATACTGCTGAATCGGCGCGATGTCTGATATCTGGCAGGCTGAAACCACTATGCCGACCACGCCCGCCTCCGCCGCGCCCAGTCGCGCGGCGGGCGCGGGGGCCGGGCGTGCGTTCGTCCGCGGCCCGATCGCGAAGCAGACCTGGCTCGACTTCGCCTACCTCGTCGTCATGGCCCCGCTCAGCGTTATCGGATTCGCCTATACAGTCACGTTTCTCGCGTTCGGCGTCGGCACGGCGATCACGTTCCTCGGCCTGCCGCTCATCGGCGTCACCGTGCTCGGCGGGCGGCAATTCGGCCGCATGCATCGCGCGATCGGTCGCGGCATGGTGCAGGCGCAGGTCGAGGAACCAGCGCCTTTCCGCCGTCGTCCTGGGTTGTTCGGCTGGCTCGGCGCCGCGCTCAGCGACGCCACGGGATGGCGCGCCCTCGCCTACCTGATGCTCAAGTTCGCGCTGTCGATCATCGGCGCATATGGCGCGGCAATCCTGTGGACCCAGGCGATCCTGACCTTCCTCTACCCGGTGTGGTGGTCGATCTTCGACCCCACCAACAAGGACTCGCACGGTGTGCGGCACCATTCGGGGCTGCAACTCGGCGACTACTTCTTCGACACCTGGCCCAAGGCGCTGCTCCTGTCGCTGATCGGCCTCGTCGCGATCTTCCTTGCCCCGTGGCCCATTCGCGGGGTCGTCGCGCTTGGATCGCCTGCTGATGCGGTGGTTGCTGGGCCCGACGAAGTCGTCGCGACGGGTGCACGAACTCGAGCAGACGCGGGCGCATGCCGTCGATGACTCAGCGGCCGCCCTGCGTCGAATCGAGCGCGACCTGCACGACGGCACGCAGGCCCGACTCGTCGCGCTCGCGATGAGCCTGGGCCAGGCGAGGGAATCCCTTGATGAGACAGGCGATTCGTCGCGGGTACGCGAGCTCGTCGGCAGCGCACACGACAGCGCCAAGGACGCGATCGCCGAACTGCGCGACCTCGTCCGAGGCATCCACCCACCTGTACTCGACCAGGGGCTCGACGCCGCGATCGCCACCCTCGCCGCACGCAGCGCCGTGCCGGTCGAGGTGCACACCCGCATCCCGACGCGCCCCTCCCCCGCCATCGAGACGATCGCCTACTTCTGTGTGGCCGAACTGCTGACGAACGTCGCCCGGCACAGCCACGCCATGCACGCGGGGGTCGACGCCACGCTGCACGACGGCATGGTCCGGATTCAGGTGCGCGACGACGGCGACGGCGGCGCCCGGGTCGGAGCCGGCACCGGCCTCACCGGACTGGCCGAGCGGGTTCGCACCGTCGACGGGGGCCTCACCGTCGACAGCCCCGACGGCGGTCCCACCGTGATCACCGTCCACCTGCCGATGGGGAGCTGACGTGCGCATCGTCATTGCCGAGGACGCGGCGATCCTGCGCGACGGCCTGGTCCAACTGCTGACCGACCGTGGCCACCAGGTCGTCGCCGCGGTGGCGGACGGTGATGCGCTACGGGCCGCCGTCGCCGAGCACGACCCGGACGTTGCGGTCGTCGACATCCGGATGCCGCCGAGCTTCACCGACGAGGGACTGCGCGCGGCCATCGCGATCAGGCGGGAGCGCCCCGCGGTTGGCGTGCTCGTCTTCTCGCAGTGGGTCGAAACCCGTTATGCGGCCGAGCTATTGGCCACCTCGTCGTCCGGCGTGGGCTACCTGCTCAAGGACCGGGTGGCCGACGTGAGCGAGTTCGTCGACGCGCTCACCCGGGTGGCGTCCGGGGGGACCGCGCTCGATCCCGAGGTCGTCAGCCAGCTGCTCGGCGCGAGCCGTCGCCGCGACGCCCTGGCCGTGCTGACGCCGCGCGAGCGCGAGGTGCTCGGCCTGATGGCCGAGGGGCGCACCAACGCCGCGATCGCCCGCCAACTCGTGGTCTCCGAGCGGGCCGTCGAGAAGCACGTCGCGAACATCTTCACCAAGCTGGACCTGGCGCCCTCGGGCGAGGACCACCGGCGAGTGCTCGCCGTGCTGCGCTATTTGGACGGCTGAGCCGGGAGCCGGCTGACGTGGTGGCGCGACCGACCAAGCGCGGATTACATTATTACGTATGAGTGGCCGGGCCGACCTTCGCATAGGAACCGCCGAGCGAGAGCAGGCGGCCGCCGACCTGGGTGAGCACTACAGCGCCGGGCGGCTCTCGGCCGAGGAGTTCGACGAGCGGGTCCGCCGCGCCTACCAGGCTCGAACCGGCGCCGATCTCGAACCGCTCTTCGCTGACCTGCCGGCGTCACGCCCGGCGCGACCCGAGGCGCCGCGCCGCGGATTCGACCGCCGCCTGGCCCTGATCGTGCTGGCCGTCGCGGCTTGCATCGCCTGGGTGGCCATCGTGCACGTGCCGCCGTTCTTCATCTTCCCGCTGGTGTGGATCTTCTTCGCCTCGCGGCGATTCGCCCACCACCGCTGGTAAGGCGACCAGATCGCGCCGGAAGGATCGATGGAGTCAAGTCGATCGCCGCCGGCGCGGCTGCGGACCCGCAGCACTCGGCAGGTCTCACCCAGGTGGACTGGCGCAGATCGCGCCGGAAGGATCGATCGGGTCGGTTCAGCGCACCTGACCGTCGCCGGTGACGACCCACTTCGTCGTCGTCAACTCGGCGAGGCCCATCGGCCCACGCGCATGCATCTTCTGGGTCGAGATGCCGATCTCAGCACCGAATCCGAACTCGGCCCCATCGGTGAAGCGGGTCGAGGCGTTCACCATCACGGCGGCCGAATCAACCCGGGAGACGAAGCGCCGGGCCGTTTCGAGGTTGCGGGTGATGATCGCTTCGGTGTGCCCGGACGACCAGCGGCGGATGTGCGCGATCGCGTCATCGACGTCCGCGACAACCCGGGCGGCAATGTCGAGCGAGAGGTACTCGCACGCCCAGTCCTCGTCGGTGGCTGCCACGACGCCCGGCGAAGCCGCGAACGTCGCGTCGCCATGCACCGTGACTCCCTTGTCCTGTAAGGCTTTCACGACTCTTGGAACGAACTCGGCGGCGACATCGTGGTGCACGAGCACCGTCTCGGCCGCGTTGCAGACGCTCGGTCGCGACACCTTCGCGTTGACCACGATTCGCTCGGCCATGTCGAGATCGGACTCGGCGTCGACGTAGACGTGCACGTTGCCGACGCCCGTTTCGATCACCGGAACGGTCGAGTTCTCCACGACGAAGCTGATCAAACCGGCGCCGCCCCGCGGAATGATCAGGTCGACCAGGCCCCGGGCATTGAGCAGATGACCCACGCTCGCGTGGTCGGTGCCAGGCACGAGTTGGACGGCGTCACGGGGCAGTCCGGACTTCTCGGCCGCCGCCGCCAGCACGTCGACCAGCACGGTGTTCGACTGGTACGCCGACGCCGAACCACGCAGCAGCGCCGCGTTGCCGCTCTTGACGGCCAGGCCCGCGGCGTCGACCGTCACGTTCGGGCGCGCCTCGTACACGATCGCGACCACGCCGATCGGCACCCGGATCTGGCGGATCTCCAAGCCGTTGGGCCGGACGTATCCCCGCACGACCTCGCCGACCGGATCAGGCAGCGCGGCAATGTCGCGCAGACCGTCGGCCATCGCGGCCACCCGCTCGCGGGTCAGCGAGAGCCGGTCGAGCAGCGCATCAGACGTGCCATTCTCCCGGCCCCGGGCGACATCTGCCGCGTTGGCCTCGAGGATCACGTCGGTGGTGTCGACCAGTGCGTCGGCCATCGCGAGCAAGGCCGCGTCCTTCTGCGACCGGTTCAGCGGGGCCAGTTCGGCCGCGGCCTCGCCGGCGCGGGCAGCCACCGCACGGACGTCCTGCTCGGTTGCGGAGTCGACCTGATCAGACATGCCTTCAGCGTACGGACCCGCGCCGGGGGCACGGAATCGATTAGCTCAGAGGTCGTCGTCGACGAGATTCGCGTAGGCGGCCTGGCCGTTGCGGTTCGGGTGATAGGACTCCATGACCGGATTGGACAGCCCGTTCACCCATTCGACGCTGTCGCACACGGCATGTCCGACGAATGCCGCCTCCGGGTTGACGAACGCGAAGCCGTGCGCCGATGCGCGCGCCGCCGTCGTGCTGTCGAGCAGGTCGGCGGTCTGGTTCAGCAGTGACTCGTCGCCGGGGCTGAAGAACGTCCCGGCATTGCAGTCCTCGCCGTTGAACAGCCGCGGGTAGCCCACGACCACGACGCCCGCCGACGGCGCGCGCGAGCGGATGTTGTTGTAGAGCGTGTCCAGCCGGCCCGGCAACGTGTTGCGGATGATGTTCTGCGCGTTGGCCACGGCCGCCGAGCAGTTGCCGAGCCAGGACGGCTCAGCGCAGGTCGTGATGACGGATGAGAATCCGGCGTCGTTGCCGCCCACCTGGATGGTCACCCAGGTCGTCCCGCTGTTGAGCCCACCGAGTTGGCCGCTCTGCACCGACGATGTCGTCGCGCCACTGCACGCCGAGAACGTGAGCGTCGCCCCGATTCGAGCGGCATCGGCCACGGCGTACGCGTACGGCGAGCGGTAGCACGAACCGCTGTCGGCGTAGTAGGAACGGCTGCCGACGCCCGACGCGTACGAGTCGCCGAGCGCGACGTACTGCACGGTCGCGGACGCCGGTACGGCGAACACGACCATCGCGACCAGCACGCCGAGGGCGGCAACCAGAGCGGAGCCTGCGCTGACCATCCGGTTTCGGACCATCGACTGCCTCTTCTCGAAGAACGGCTAGCGGACCCCGATGTGGAGGTAACTATGACGTGATTCTCCCGAGAAGGGAAGGGAGTCGGAGAGGAACCGTGCGTTACAGAAGGACCAGATCATCCCGATGTACGACCTCGCGGCGGAACTGCTCGGGCAGATCAGGAGTCTTTCGCCCGAGCAGCGCGGGCAGGTCGGCGGAGTCGTAGCTGACCAGGCCCCGGCCGACGACCGTGCCGTCCGGACCGACGAGTTCGACCGGGTCGCCGGACTCGAAGTCCCCGCTGACCTTGGTGATGCCCGCGGGAAGCAGTGAGGCGCGCTTGCGAACCACCGCAGTGACAGCACCGTCGTCGAGCACCAATTGCCCACGCGGATTCGTGGCGTGCCGCAGCCAGAACAAGCGCGACGCCGTGCGGTCACCCGCCGGGTGGAACAGCGTGCCGGCCGTTCCGCCAAGCGCGGCGCCGACTGCGGTCGCGGCCGCGAGCACTACTGGGATCCCCGCCCCAGTGGCGATCGACGCGGCCTCGATCTTGGTCGACATGCCGCCGGTGCCCACCTCGCTGCCGCTGCCCTTGACTCGGACCGCTGCCAGGTCGTCCGGCGTGCGTATCTCGCTGACCAGTCGCGAGCCGGATCGGCGCGGGTGAGCGTCGTAGAGACCCTCGACGTCGGAGAGCAGCACGAGCGCGTCGGCCCGAACCAGGTGCGCCACCAGGGCGGCCAGCCGATCGTTGTCGCCGAACCGGATCTCGTGCGTGGCCACCGTGTCGTTCTCGTTCACGATCGGGATGACGTCGAGGGCGAGCAGCCGTTCGAGCGTCCGACTGGCGTTGCGGTAGTGGCCGCGCCGGTGCAGGTCGTCGGCGGTCAGCAGCACCTGCCCGACCGTGATGTCGTAGCGCGCGAACGACGCGGCGTAACGCTCGATGAGCAGCAACTGGCCGACGCTCGCTGCCGCCTGCTGCGTCGCGAGATCGCGCGGACGCGCCCGCAGGGCAAGGGGCCCGATGCCGGCGGCGATCGCCCCGGACGAGACCAGCACGACCTGCTGGCCGGCCGACCGGCGCCGGGCAAGCGCGTCGACGAGGGCGTCGAGCCGGGCTGTGTCGAGGCGGCCGCGCGAGGTGAGCGACGACGAGCCGACCTTGACGACTGTGCGCTGCGCCCGGGCGATCGCCTCGCGGGTCACTCTGCGTCCAGTGGCCGCCGGCGCGAGCGCTTTGCCGCGAGCCGCGCGTCGGCGCGCACCCTGGTGGATGTCTCGAGACGCTCGTCGGACCCACGTCGCGACGGGCGGTACTCGTCATCGGCCATGCTCGACGCCGGCTCGAAGTCGAACGTGACGCCGCCGATGGTGACAGCCGCGCCCGGCACTGCCCCCTGCTTGGCCAACTCGTCCTCGACGCCGAGCCGGGCCAGTCGGTCGGCGAGGTAGCCGACGGCCTCGTCGTTGTCGAAGTTGGTCTGGCGTACCCAGCGTTCGGGCTTGGTGCCGCGCACGAGGAAGGCTCCGGCCTCGCTCGGATCGGGAAGCACGGTGAACCCGGGATCGTCGAGCGCCGTTGGGTGCAGCACGATCCGCGCCGGCTGCGAGACCGGGCGCGCAGCACGGTCGGCGTCGACGCGTGCCGCCAGGGCGAACGCGAGTTCGCGCAGCCCGGCGTGGGAGACGGCCGACACCTCGAACACCGGCAGGCCACGGGCCTCGAGTTCGGGGCGCACCAGCGCGGCCAGTTCGGCGGCCTCGGGAACGTCCACCTTGTTCAGCGCGATCAGGCGCGGCCGGGCCAGCAGATCGCCGAACGTGCCTACGTAGCGGCGCAATTCCGCCTCGATGGCGTCGAGATCGCTGATCGGGTCGCGGCCCGGATCGAGCGTCGCGCAGTCGATGACGTGCAGCAGCACCGAGCAGCGTTCGATGTGGCGCAGGAAGTCCAGGCCCAGGCCCTTGCCCTCGGCAGCACCGGGGATCAGGCCCGGGACGTCGGCGATCGTGAACGTCGACTCGCCCGCGCTGACCACGCCGAGGTTGGGAACGAGCGTGGTGAACGGGTAGTCGGCGATCTTGGGACGGGCCGCCGACATCGCGGCGATCAGCGACGACTTGCCCGCCGACGGGAACCCGACCAGGCCCACGTCCGCGACGCTCTTGAGTTCGAGGACGAGATCGTGGGTCTCACCCGGCTCGCCGAGCAATGCGAAGCCGGGTGCCTTGCGACGGGTGGACGCAAGCGCGGCGTTGCCCAGCCCGCCGCGCCCGCCGCGGGCGGCGATGAAACGGGTACCCGCACCGGTGAGGTCGGCGAGCACCTCGCCGTCCTCGTCGATCACGACCGTGCCGTCGGGAACCCGCAGTTCGAGATCACTGCCCTCGGCGCCGTTGCGGTTGCTGCCCGGCGCCCTGCTTACCGTTGCCGGCCCGCTGATGTGGATGGTGGTGGAAGTCGAGCAGCGTGTGGACGTTCGGGTTGACGATCAGGATCACGTCGCCGCCGCGGCCGCCGTTGCCCCCGTCCGGGCCGCCGAGCGGCTTGAACTTCTCCCGATGGACGGATGCCACTCCGTTGCCGCCGTTACCGGCAGCGACATGCAACACGATGCGATCTACGAAGTTGGCCATGCGCTGCCTCCTCTCCGCGAATTGTGCAACTGCCGGCGTTCTCAAGTTGCCCGATCGACAAACAAAAGGGCGGGCGCCGGGATCGACCCGGGCCCGCCCTGGCGGTGTTCTGTCTCGGGGCCCGTCAGGCCACCGGGACGATGCTCACGGTCTTGCGGCCACGCGACTGGCCGAAGGTAACGCTGCCCTCGACCAGCGCGAACAGCGTGTCGTCGCCACCCCGGCCGACGTTCGTGCCCGGGTGGAACTTCGTGCCGCGCTGTCGGACCAGGATCTCGCCGGCGTTGACGACCTGGCCGCCGAACCGCTTGACGCCGAGGCGCTGCGCGTTGGAGTCGCGACCGTTGCGTGAGCTGGACGCGCCCTTCTTGTGTGCCATGACTACTTCTTTCCTGCGGCGATGTCGGTGACCTTGAGCTGGGTCAGCTTCTGCCGGTGACCCTGCCGCTTGTGATACCGAGTCTTGTTCTTGTACTTGTGGATGCGGATCTTGGGGCCCTTGGTCTGCGCGACCACTTCAGCCGTTACCGCGACCTTGGCCAGCGTGTCGGCGTTGTGCGTGACGTCGTCGCCGTCGACGAGCAGGATGGCCGGCAGCGCCACCTCGTCACCCGGGGCGGCGTCGAGCTTCTCGACCTGGACGACGTCACCGACGGCGACCTTGTACTGCTTGCCGCCGGTCTTGACGATGGCGTACATCGCGGACTTCCACTCCTCAGGACGAACTGGTGACGAACGGACTAGCACTCCACAAACGATGAGTGCGATGCCGTGCCGGGCACACGCAATTGTGGCCCACCACCAGATGGGCCGTGGTACAGACTACGGCACGCCGGATCGGCGAGGCAAAGCGACCACAACCGCTCAGTCGACCGATGCGGCGACCGGGGGCCCGGCCGGCCGGCTGGCCGTGCGCCTCCGTCGGCGCGGGGCCGGCTCGACGGCCGCTGCCGCCTGATCGGCGCCGTTGGCTGCCGAGCTGTCGGCTGCCCGGCCGTCGGCTGCCGTCACGCCGCTCGGCTGCCGCACCGTCGGCTGCTCCGCCCCGCCGGCAACGGCGCCGCCGGCCTCAGGTGACGCAGCCTCAGCGGACTCAGCGTTCTCGGTGGCCTCGGCGTCCTGCGTGTCCATCGCCTGCTCCGTGTACTCCGGACCCGGTGAGCCATTCTCGCCCACGTCCAGGTGGACCGCCCCGGCGATCGCGGCCATTGCGCTCGCGGCCGCCTGACGCTGCTCGGGGTTCAGCGACGGCTCGGCAACCTCGACCGGCTCGGTCGACTTCTTGCCGCGCCGGGTCTGCTTCTTCGGCTGCTGGTCGCCGCCGTCGGAGGGGCGCCGGTTGTTGACCGGCTCGGAATGCAGGAGCACACCACGCCCGTCGCAGGTCGGGCAGATCTCGCTGAACGCCTCGAGCAGGCCCTCGCCGACCCGCTTGCGGGTCATCTGGACCAGCCCGAGCGAGGTCACCTCGGCGACCTGGTGCTTCGTGCGGTCACGTCCGAGGCATTCGGTGAGCCGGCGCAGCACCAGTTCCCGGTTGCTCTCCAGAACCATGTCGATGAAGTCGATGACGACGATGCCGCCGATGTCGCGCAGCCGGAGCTGGCGCACGATCTCCTCCGCGGCCTCGAGGTTGTTGCGGGTGACCGTCTGCTCGAGGTTGCCGCCAGAACCGATGTATTTCCCGGTGTTCACGTCGATGACCGTCATGGCCTCGGTCCGGTCGATGACCAGCGAGCCGCCCGACGGCAGCCACACCTTGCGATCGAGCGCCTTGGTTATCTGCTCGTCGACCCGAAGCTCATGAAAGAGATCACCCTCGCCGGTGTGCCGGCTCGTACGGTCGGCCAGATCGGGCGCTACATCGGCGACGTAGCTGGAGATCGTCTCCCACGCCTCGTCCCCGGACACGATCAGCTTGTTGAAGTCCTCGTTGAAGACATCGCGGACGACGCGGATGGCCAGGTTGGGCTCGCCGTGCACGAGGAGGGGCGCCGACTTCGGCTGCTTGGCCTTGGCCTCGATCTTCTCCCACTGGCTCTTGAGCCGCTCGACGTCGCGGGTCAGGTCCTCTTCGCTCGCGCCCTCGGCGGCGGTGCGGACGATGACGCCCGCGTCCTCGGGAACGATCTTCTTCAGGATCGCCTTGAGGCGGTGCCGCTCGACGTCGGGGAGCTTGCGGCTGATCCCGGTCATCGCGCCGCCCGGCACGTAGACCAGGAAGCGGCCGGGCAGCGAGATCTGGCTGGTCAGCCGGGCGCCCTTGTGCCCGATCGGGTCCTTGGTGACCTGCACGAGCACGGCGTCGCCGGACGACAGCGCCGTCTCGATGGCGCGTGCCTTGCCTTCGAGGCCGGCGGCGTCCCAGTTCACCTCGCCGGCGTAGAGAACGCCGTTGCGGCCCTTGCCGATGTCGACGAACGCGGCCTCCATGCTGGGCAGCACGTTCTGCACCCGGCCGAGGTAGACGTTGCCCACATAGGACGTCGCGGATGCGCGGGTGACGTAGTGCTCGACGAGGATGTCGTCCTCGAGGACCGCGATCTGGGTGCGGTCGCCCGACTGGCGCACCGCCATGACGCGATCGACCGATTCGCGCCGGGCGAGGAACTCGGCCTCGCTCAGGATCGGCGGGCGGCGGCGGCCGGTCTCGCGGCCGTCGCGGCGGCGCTGGCGCTTGGCCTCGAGCCGGGTCGAGCCCTTGACGCCCCGCACGCCGTCGTCCGCGGCGGCTGAGTCGCGGGCCTCGCGGACGTGCACGACGGTGTTCGGCGGGTCGTCGGGGGTCGTATCGGCATCGGATGCCCCGGCCTTGCGGCGGCGCCTGCGGCGGCGGGAGGTGCCGCCCGCTTCGGGCTCGCCATCGTGCTCGGCGTCCGCGGCTGGCTCGGTCTCGGCCGCCGGTTGCTCGGCTTCGGCGGGCTGGTCGCCTGGTGCTTCGTCGACGGACTGCGTCATCGCCGCCGTCGCGCCCCTTGCCGCCCCGGCCCCGACGACCCCGGCGGCGCCGACGGCGCGCTCCGGTGGCCTCCTCGGCCGCTGCCTCGCGAACCTCTTCGGGATCCTCCTCGATCTCGGCGACAACCTCTTCCGGTGCCGAGTCATCGATAGCTGGGGCGGACGCGGCGCCCGACCGGCGCCGGCGTGACCGCACCGGCGCATCGGCCGGCGCAACGAACAGCACGGCCGGCGCGCCTGCCTCGACTGCGCGGCTCGGTCTGCTCCGCCGGAGGCTCGGCGAGAGAGGGTGCATCCGTGGCGGTCCGGCGGGTGCGTCGCCGACTCGCCGGTGCGGCGGACTCGGCCGCTGCGGGCGGCTCAGCCGGTTCAGCCGGTTCGGGCCTCGGCGGCCGGGGCCTCTGCGGCCGGCGTCGCCTTGGCTGCGGCTCGCTTGCTCGCGCGCTTGCGCGGCGTGGCCGCTTTGACTGCTTTGGCCGCGGGGGTTGCTATGTCGGGATCAGCGGAGGCGCTGGCCTGGGCTGGTTGCGCAGCATCGGCGGATGCGGCCGGTTCGGCGGTTTTGGCCGCCTTACGAGCCCGGGTGGTCTTCTTCGCGGGCTCAGGGCCGGTCGCGTCAGTCGCGGCCGGCGCTCTGGCTCGGGGTGCGGCCTTCTTCGCGGCGGCCTTGCGCGGCGCTCTCTTGGGTTTGTCCGCCGGCTGCTCGGTTGCACCGGCGCCATCGGGATGAGTTGAGTTGTTATCGGATTCGAGCATGTGCTCGGGTCACTCCGTTCGGCCTCCGGGCGCTGCCAGAACGGGCCATTGGGCCGATTCGAACCGCGACCGCGCAGAGGCGGTTAATGCGAGTTGCCGGGAGGCGACCCGCAAAGTCTGCTTCCGACTGCGGCCGCATCGGGCGGCCACGATCGGGGTGTCCGGGACGGACTACGGCGCCGGCTCACGCGTTGCCCGGTCGGCGGCGAGTGGGTCGCCGACCGCACCAGATCCATCCAGCGGCCCCTGCGCCAGGCGTAGCGCGCGGTGTTCACGGCGCGAAACGTCAAGGGCGAGACCACCAACAGATTGCAACGCTGCGAGAAGGTCGTCGGGCCGAACGGCCGGCGTCGCCAACCGGACGACCACATCAAGTATTGCACGCGGCGGCCCATCAGCCATGTCGGCCGCGCCGGACACCGTCGCCGACACGACCGGCCCCCGGGCGTCGACGACCTTGCGTCCGTCCTTGGTGAGGCGCTCGATCTCGACTTTCTCGGCGTCGAGGAAAGCCTGCAGCGCGGCGGCAACGTGGTCGGCCGGGACGCCCGGCAGTTCGATACGCCACGCCGTGGCCTGCAACCGGTCGGCCAGCGCGCCGGCGTCGGCCTCGACCGCGTCGACGATGTCCAGACCGTCGGGCAATGCGGCATCCAGAGCACTGGCTCAACTCGCCGATGTCGACGCGCCGGGCGAGCCCGATCTCGAGGTATTCAGCCTCACTCGCTACGCCGGTGGGCGCCGCCCCCATGTAGGAGATCTTCGGATGTGGCGTGAAACCGGCCGAATAGGCCATCGGTACCGACGCCCGGCGCAGGGCACGCTCGAACGCCCTCGCGAAATCACGGTGGGACGTGAACCGCAGGCGCCCCCGCTTGGCGTAGCGCAGGCGCACCCGCTGCACCACGGGCGGGGGCGGCGGACCTTCGGGAGTACGACGGGCCATGCCGACCAGTGTGCCGGGTCGGCCTCGCCGCTCAGTCCGCGCTGGGGGCGAAGCCGACCCCGCTGAGACTGGCCGCATCAGCCGGGCGCTCGTCGTCGAAGGCGATGCCGTCCCGGTCGTGGACCCGGATGGCGTCCAGGTAAACGCCGCGCCCGTGGTAGAGCGGATCGGCCACGTACTGCCAGCGGATCAGCACCGAGCCGGAGCCACCCGGCAGATCCGCCGACGCGCCGAGCCAGCTGTGCCAGCCGTAACCGCTCACCGTCCCGTCGGTCGGGTAGCTGTAGCCGCCGCCGTGCATGGTGAAGGGCACCGTGGTCCAGGTCGTACCGCCGTCGCGAGAGGCCTGCAGGGTAAGGATGTCCGACTGCGGCTCGGTGTCGTACCAGAGCGCGAAGTCCAGGCGCCCGCCGTCGCTGCGCAGTTGCACCGGCGCGGTGAGCGTCGCCGTGCTCGCATCGGTCATGCCGGAGAACCAGGAACTGTCGCCCCGTGCCGGGTGCACGGCGATCGCCCGCGCGACGTCGTAGGTGACCGCGCGGCGTACCGGGTTGGTCGTCCCCCACGACCGGCTCGGATGCACCGCGTTCGTCAGCAGGATCGAGAACGACTTCGTCGTCGGGTCGATGACGATGTCCGTGCCGGTGAATCCGGTGTGGCCCATCGTGTACGGCGTGGCCAGCGCGCCCATGTACCAGTGCTGGTAGAGCTCGAAGCCGTAGCCCTGGTTCTGCCCGACGAACGCCTGGTTGCGGTTGGTCAGCATGTCGACGACTGCGTGCTCGGACAGGATGCGGGTGTGGCCGTACACGCCGCCGTTGAGCATCGTCTGGGCCAGGATCGCCAGGTCGTCGGCGTCGGAGAACACCCCGGCGTGGCCGGCGACTCCGCCGAGCGCCCAGGCGTTCTCGTCGTGGACGACGCCGCGGACCATTCCGCGAGCGGGCACCCGCTGGTACTCCTCGGCGGCGATTCTCGGCAGCAGCGAAGCCGGCGGGTTGTACATCGTGCTGGTCATGTGCAGCGGCCCGGTGATCCAGTCGTGGACCAGCACGTCGAGGGTCTTGCCGGTGATCGCCTGCTCGACCAGCGCCATCGTCATCAGGTTGATGTCGGAGTACTTGTACTCGGAGCCGGCCGGCGCTTCGGGTGTCGTGTCGAGAATCCCGTTAATCCGCTGGTCTTCCGGCAGCGTCCAGAGCGCAGGCACCGGATCGGGCAGCAGCCCGGACGTGTGGGTCAGCAACTCGTTGATCGTGATGTCGCTCTTGCCGTGCGAGGCGAATGCCGGCAGGTACTGCACGACGGGAGCGTTCGAGGTCGAGGCGACCCTGATCGACCAGTTGCATCGCGACGATCGACGTGAACAGCTTCGACAGCGAGGCCAGGTCGTAGATCGTGTCGACCTGGGTGGGCACTCGCTGGTCCGGCGGCAGCATGCGTCGGCGCGTCGTCGGAGTACAGCACGGCATAACCGTGCGCGGTCCGCTCGACGACCCGGCCGTTGTGGCCGACGAGTGACACCGCACCCGGGAAGAGCGGGTGATGGCCCGTGCCCTGCGGCAGCATCCCGGCTTCGACGTCCGCCGGAATCTGCTCGATCGGTCCGGGCAGCAACCCGGCCTGTTGCGGCGTGCCCGGGCGCAGCGTCATGGCGGGCCGGCCGAGCATGCCGTACAGCGCGTCGGCCGGAGCCGGAATCGCCTGCGCGGGCGAGTTCTGCTCGACGGATGTGCTCGGATCGTTCGGCCCGTCGGTCGGCCCGGCGCCCGCCGGTACAGCGGAGACGGCGGCCACGGCGCTCACGGCTGCGATCATGCTTGCCACGCGGCGAATTCGGCTCACTGGGATCTCCCGTCCGGATACATCAGGTACTTCGCCCGCATGGCGCGGAACTCGTTCAGGCCCGGATTGCCAGCCGGCCACTACCTGGTCGACGTCCTTGCCCGCATCGATGTCGAGACGGACCTGGTCGGTGCCGGCGAGTTTGTCCAGCCAGTACGGGTCAATCGGGTCGCCGGTGTCGTAGCGCCAGGCGAAGTCCGGGTAGATCCGCTTGAGCGCGATGAGCATCGCGACCGCAGTACGCACCGCGTCGAACGCCGCCGCGTCGGTGACATAGGTCTGCACGCCACGGCACACCTGGCCCGAATAGGTCGACGACGTCGGGGCGAACGCGGCCTCGCGGAACATCGCGCCGGGCAACTGCATCGCGCTGAGCGCCGTGGCCCAGCGCTCGTCCAGGTAAGGCGCTCCGACGATCTCGAAGGGCTGCGTGGTGCCGCGTCCCTGCGAGAGATTCGTGCCCTCGAAGTAGCACAGGCCCGCGTACACCTGCGCGGTGCTGACGGTCGGGATGTTGGGCGACGGGGCCACCCAGCGCAGCCCGGTGTTCTCGTCGCCGCGCCGCCAGCCGGTCAGTGGGACGACGGTCAACTCGACGGATGACCCAGCCCGGGCGGGCACGAACTCGGCGGCGAACAGCCGGGCCAGTTCGCCCACTGTCATACCGTGTTGCTGCACGATCGGTGCCTTGCCGACGCCGGTTTCCAGCCGCGGTTCGAGGCGCGGCCCGGCGACGTGGACGCCGCCGATCGGGTTCGGCCGGTCGAGCACGACGAAGCGCCGGCCGGTGGCCGCTGCCGCCGTCATCGCGTCGTACATCGTCCAGATGTAGGTGTAGAACCGGGCGCCGACATCCTGGATGTCGAACATGACGGTCTGCACGCCGGCCTTGTCGAAGATCGCCATCATGTCCTGCCACGACTTGGCGTACAGGTCGTAAACGTGCAGGCCGGTGCGCGGGTCGATCGAGTCGCCCTCGGAACCGCCCGCCTGGGCCGTCCCGCGGAAACCGTGCTCGGGCCCGAAGACCGCCACGAGGTCGACGTCGGTCGATGCGTGCATGACGTCGACCTCGTGCGTCAGCGCCGTGGTCACGCTCGTCGGGTTGGCGATCACGCCGACGCGCTGACCCCGCAACGTCGCATAGTGCGAATCGATGAGCGTCGCGAGGCCGGTGCGCACGACGTGCTGATGCGCCGGCGCCGCGGTCTCGTTCGGCTGCGCCGGGCGCGCTTCCGCCCGCCCGGCGCCCAGCGCAAGCACCGCGGCCGACCCGGCGGTGGCGGTCAGAAACTGGCGACGCCGGATGTTTCGACCTTGGCCGGTGTTGGCGTTCTCGTCCGATTCGCGCATTCTGCCGAGGCTAGGCCGCATGCCCAGATTTGACTAGACCTTTCGCGTTCGCCTTTGTCGGATCAGCACGTGAGCACCGGGCCCGCCCAGTCGGAGTGGTCGTAGGAGTTCGCGCCGTTCGGGTCGACGTAGAGGCGCAGCCAGGTCGCGCCGGTCAGGTCGGCGTGCAATGTCTGCACCGGCGACGTCCCGTTGACGACGCCGCTGTCGGCGACCTTCGTCTTATCGGCGTAGATCTGGAAGATCACCTCGCCGTTGCCGCCCGTCTCGTCGTCGATGCCGACGTCGGACGTGAGCGACGAGCAGTTCCCGCCGAGGAAGTAGATGATCTCGCTGATCGCGTGGACGCCGAGCCCCTTCGGGTAGACCTGCCCGCGGATCGTGATCGGATGCCCGTCGCCCGCAGCCGTCTCGCCGTTGCTCATGTCCTTCTCCGGCGGCCCCCAGCCGTTCGTCGCGGACACCCAGGTGTCGTCGCTGAGCGCGGTGGTTCCTGTCGGCGGCGGCGCGAGAACGAGCACGACGACCTTCGCCTGCATGCTGGCCGGGACTGTCCCGTCGTCGTAGGTGTATGCGGCGTTGATCGTCACCGGATAGCTGCCGGGCGTCGTGCCCGCCGGGACCTGCAGCGACCAGCCGGTGGTGAACGACTTGTCGGTCTGGATGGAACCGGTGCTGGTCGGGCTCGTCGCATTGATCGTCCAGCCGCTGGGGGCCGAACCGCTGACGTGCACGTCCTCCAGCGGAACCTTGCCGTAGTCGGTCACGCGTGTCGGTGAACGAGGCACTCTGCCCGGCCTGCGTGGCGACGTCGCCGGCGCCGAACGCGGTGGACGACGCGATGCCGAGGCTCGACGCAGGCGCGTAGTTGTCCCAGTCGCGGCTCGCGCTCACGCGGTACAGGACGGTGCCGTGCGCCGGAACGCTCGCCCGTATCGCGCCGGCGGTCTCGGTAGTCGTACCGGCCCACAGGTCGTGGAGCAGATACCCCGCCGACTTCGGCAGCTTGAGCGCGGCCGCCGTGGTGCCGACCGTGGCGGCGGCATCGGTCGAGTTGTACAGCGCCACGGCGTGATCGCCGTTGGCGAGCGGCTTGTCGAACACCATGGTGCCGTTACTCGACGCTACGACCTGACCCTGCTTGCCGAGCGGGTCCTGGTCTACGGCAATAACGTCCTTGTTTTTCAGGATGTTCAGCGTCTCCGGGGTTGCCGTGCGCAGATCGGTACCGATGAGCAATGGGGCGGCCATCTCGGCCCACAGGCCGAAGTGCGTCTTGTACTCGGTGTCGGTCATCCCGCCGTTGCCCACCTCGAGCATGTCCGGGTCGTTCCAGGCGCCCGGGTGCGCGGCCGGAGCCAGTGGCGCGTTCTGGGCGATGATCGACTTGAGGCTGTTCCAGTTGTCGCCGATGTCGCCGGTGGTGCGCCAGAGATTGCCGACGTCGCCGGCCCAGTTGGCCGGATCGTTCACGCCCCACTCGCAGATGCTGTAGACGATCGGCCGGCCGGTCGCCTTGAGCGCGTTGCCCATTGCGGTGTAGCGGTCGATGTACTGCTGGGTTGTCGTGCTGCCGGCGTTGTTGCAGTTGTCGTACTTGAGGTAGTCGACGCCCCAGTCGGCGAAGGTCTGCGCGTCGGTGGTTTCATGCCCGAGGCTGCCCGGGTATCCGGCGCAGGTTGCCGTGCCGGCGTCCTCGTAGATGCCGAGCTTGAGGCCGAGGCTGTGCACGTAGTCGGCTGTTCCCTTTATGCCGTCGGGAAACTTCACCGGATCGGGCACGAGTTTGCCGTCGGCGTCGCGCGAGTGCGTCAGCCAGCAGTCGTCGATGTTGACGTAGTTGTACCCGGCGTCCTTCAGACCGGAGCTGACGAAGTAGTCGGCGGTCTGCTTGATGAGTTGCTCGTCGACGTTGCAGCCGAACGAGTTCCAGTCGTTGAAGCCCATCGGCGGAGTCTTGGCGAGACCGTTGTCGACCGCCTGGGCCTGCGGGGACGCCACGACGACGCTGAGTCCGGCCACCAACAGCACCGTGCCCAGGCCCGCGACGATCCGGCGAGCTGATCTGATGCCACGTTCCATCTGGACGTCCTGCCCTTCTCCTACGCCCGGACCACGCACGCCGGTACTGGAGGCCAACGGTCGGTCATGAGCGAATCCGTGCGGGTTTATGAAGCTCTCCCGCCGAGATCAACCATTCTCAAACATGTTCTAGCCACTGTGTGTCGACATAGCAAGACATACGGTGAGATTGTTCGATTGTGTGGAACTTGCCGGCAGATGTGCGTTGGCGCGAGTCTGTCCGGCTGTCAGGCCGTCAGGGTCAGTACCAACAGCGAGTCGGCCGGCACGAAGCCCACCCGTTGGTAGAACGGCAGCGAGCGGGGGCTCGGGCTGAGCACTATGCGCGCATATCCCCGCGCGGTCGCCTCCCGCACCGCGGCGTCGAGCAATTGCCCACCGATTCCCCCGTCGCGATGCCCGGCCAGCACGAAGACGTTGGCGATGTAGCCCCAGCGCCGGCGCGGCTGGCCCGGCTGCGGCATCCGGCGGAACTCGGTCAGATTCAGCATGCCCACGGCGACACGCTCGACCGTCGCCAGCCAGGTGGTCCGACGCTCACGCTCGGCGGCGTACCAATCGGCGAAGTCGGCCTCGTACTGATCGTCCTCGGCCGACCGTGCCGGTGAACTCCTCGACCCACGCGCGCCGGAGCGCTGCGAGTCGCCCGACGTCGCTATCGCCCGCGAGCCGGATCTGCGCTTCGCTCACTTACCGACGAGCGGCAGCAGCGTGCGGCCGGTCGGGCCGATCTGGATGTCGGTGCCCATCGTCGTGCACACACCGCAGTCGAAGCACGGGGTCCAGCGGCAGTCGTCCTGCTCGAATTCGGCCAGCGCGTCCTGCCAGTCGTCCCAGAGCCACTGCTTGTCCAAGCCCGAGTCGAGGTGATCCCAGGGCAGTACCTCGTCGGCGTCGCGTTCGCGGGTCGTGTACCAGTCGAGCGAAACTCCTTGTGGCGTAAGGGCTTTCTCGGCCGACGAAACCCAGCGGGCGAACGAGAAGTGCTCGCTCCAGCCGTCGAACCGGCCGCCGTCACGCCAGACGTTCTCGATCACGGCGCCGACTCGCCGGTCGCCCCGCGAGAGCATTCCTTCGACCAGTGACGGCTCGCCGTCGTGATAGCGCATTCCGACGTTGCGCCCCAGCGAGCGGTTCGCGTTGATCGCGGCGCGCAGCTTCGACAGCCGTCTGTCCACTGTGGACGGATCGGCCTGGGCCGCCCACTGGAACGGCGTGTGCGGCTTGGGCACGAATCCCCCGATGGACACGGTGCATCTGATGTCGCGGCTGCCCGTGGCCTCGCGTCCGGCGCGGATGACGTCGTGCGCCATCTCGGCGATCTCGAGAACGTCCTCGTCGGTCTCGGTGGGCAGGCCGCACATGAAGTACAGCTTCACCTGCCGCCACCCGTTGGTGTACGCAGTGGTGACGGTGCGGATCAGGTCGTCCTTGGAGACCATCTTGTTGATCACCCGGCGCAGCCGCTCGGAACCGCCCTCGGGCGCGAACGTCAGGCCCGAACGGCGACCGTTGCGGGACAGTTCGTTGGCCAGATCGATGTTGAACGCATCGACGCGCGTGGACGGCAACGACAGGGAGACCTTCTCGCCCTCGTAGCGGTCGGCCAGTCCCTTCGCGATCTCGCCGATCTCGGAGTGGTCGGCGCTCGACAGCGACAGCAGGCCGACCTCCTCGAATCCCGTTGCGGCAAGGCCATTCGCCACCATCTCGCCGATGCCGGTGATGGACCGCTCACGGACCGGGCGGGTGATCATCCCGGCCTGGCAGAACCGGCAACCCCTTGTACAGCCGCGGAAGATCTCGACGCTCATCCGCTCGTGCACCGACTCGGCCAGTGGCACGAGCGGCGTCTTCGGATACGGCCACTCGTCGAGATCCATCACGGTGTGCTTGCTGACCCGCTCCGGAATCCCTTCACGGTTCGGGGTGATCGCCTCGATACGGCCGTCGGGCAGATAGGTGACGTCATAGAAGCGCGGCACGTACACGCCGCCGGTGCGGGCCAGCCGGGCGAGCAACTCCTCGCGGCTCACGCCGTCGCGCTTCGCGTCCCGGACGATGTCGGTGATCGTGCCCACGATCTGCTCACCGTCGCCGAGCACAGCGGCGTCGACGAAATCCGCGATGGGCTCCGGGTTGAACGCCGCATGCCCACCCGCGACGACGATCGGGTGCGTCTCGTCGCGATCGCACGCGTGCAGCGGGATGCCCGCCAGATCGAGCGCGGCGAGCAGGTTCGTGTAGCCCAACTCCGTCGAGAACGAAACGCCCAGCAGGTCGAAGGCGGCCACCGGACGGTGGGCGTCGACGGTGAACTGGCCGATGCCGTGCTCGCGCATGAGCGCCTCGAGGTCGGGCCACACCGAGTAGGTGCGCTCGGCCAGGGCATCGGGCCGCTCGTTCAGCACCTCGTAGAGGATCTGGACGCCCTGGTTGGGCAGGCCGACCTCGTAGGCATCGGGATACATGAGCGCCCAGTGGACGCTGACCGAGTCCCAGTCCTTGGTGCGCGAGTTCAGCTCGCCGCCGACGTACTGGATCGGCTTGCTGACGCGGGGAAGCAACGGCTCCAGGCGTTCGAACAGGGACTCCACGGGCATTGATGCTACGTGCCGCGGCGATCCGGCCATTCGGCCCGGTTTTGGCCGTCAGGCATCAGATACGTGACTGGGCGGCCAAAACCGTTGCCCGGAGCGGCGATGCACTGCCACGAGCAAGCCGATCGCCAGCGACTGGGCGAACATCGACGAGCCGCCGTAGGAGACGAACGGCAGCGGCAGGCCGGTCACCGGGGTCATCCCGAGGTTCATGCCGATGTTCTGGAAGGCCTGGAAGGCGAACCAGCACACGACGCCCACCGCGAGCAGCCGCCCGGTGCGATCGGCTCGCGCCGCGATGCGCAGCCCGCGCCAGCACAGCACTCCGAACAGGACGATGATCAGCCCGGCGCCGATGAGGCCGAACTCCTCGCCGGCCACGCTGTAGACGAAGTCGGTCTGCTGCTCGGGGACGAAGGCGCCGCGCGTCTGCGGGCCGTGGAACAGGCCGCGTCCGAACAGGCCGCCGTTGGCGAATGCGATGTGCGCCTGCGTCACGTTGTAGGCCGCGCCGCGGACGTCGGTGCCCGGATTGGTGAACACCCGGAATCGGGCGAGTTGGTAGTCGGCCAGCACGCCGGATCGCAGCGCGATGACGACGCCGGCGACACCGAGCACCACGAGCCCGAGCGTCCACCGGGCGCGCACGTCTGCCGCCACCAGCAGGCCGAACGCCGCGGCCGCGAGCACCATCGCCGATCCGAGGTCAGGCTGCAGCATGATCAGGGCGAGCGGCACGCTGATCATGGCGACGGCGATCAGCACATCCACGTTCGGCGGTGGGACTGCGACCCGGCGAGCCGCCGCGCGCTGCCCGAACATGACCGCCATGCCGACGATCAGGCCCAGCTTCATGTACTCGGACGGCTGCAGGGCCAGGCCGCCGGGCAACTCGATCCAGGCGTGGGCACCGTTCACCGTCGTGCCGACCACGAAGACGGCCGCGAGACCGAGCAGGCTCAGCGCATAGATCATCGGGCCGAGGAAGCGCAGCATCCGGGTGTCGGCCCGCGACGCGAACACGGCCAGTGCCGCGCCGATCGCCACGTTGACCAGGTGGCGGTACAGGTAGCTCTGCGGATTGCCGCCGTCCGCGGCCAGGCGGGACCGGGTGGCCGACCAGACGAGCACCGCGCCGATCAGGGCGAGCGCAAGCGCGGCGCCGACCAGCCACAGATCCACGCGGGGACCGTTGCGGCGACGGCTGATCGGCTCCGGATGGAGCGTCAGCGGCGCGACCGGATCGCGGGCGAGCAGGGTCATCGTGACCGCATCACGGGCAGCGAGGTCTCGGGACGCGATCCGGGCAGTACGGCCGGACGCCCCGCACCGAACAGCCCGTCATACACCGTGCGCACCATCGGCGCGGCGGCGCTCGCTCCGGTGCCGGCCTGCTCGACCATGCCGACGACGACGAAGCGCGCGGTCGGATTCCCTTGGGAGTCCTGCCCGATCGGGCCCCACGACGCCAGCCACGACGTGTCCTGCTTGCCGAACACCTCGGCGGTGCCGGTCTTGCCGCCGATCTGCGTCTTGTACGGCGAGCCGTCGAAGGCGAGCGCGCCCGAGACGGAGTGACTGTCCTGGAAGTGCAAGGCGTTCGCGATGTAGTCGAGCGTCGACCGGCGGACCGGTACCTGGTTGCGCACCGTCGGGTTGATCGTGCGGACCACCTTGCCGGACGAATCGACGACGGCGCGGCCGATGGTCGGCTGCCAGATCCGCCCGCCGTTGAGCAGTGCCGAGTAGGCAACCGCGAGTTGCAGCGGCGACACCGTGGTCTCGCCCTGCCCGATGGCCATGTCGGCGTTGTCGCCGGCGTGATAGCGCCAACCGTCGGTGCAGTTCTCGGCGGCCAGCCGGGTCAGGAACGCGCGCTGCGCCGGATCCTGTTCGTCCGGGAACCCGCGCTTGGCATCGGCGCAGTAGCGCGCCTGGTTGGCCTCCCAGCGCGTCAGGCGCGACTCGCGGTCGGCGTAACCGCCCGTTGCCTGCTCGTCCGCCGGCAGGTCGACGCCGGGAATCCGGCCCAGCCCGTACGAGGACGCCATGTGCTGCAGGTACTCGGTCGCCTTCTGGCCGGCGTCGATGCGGGCCTGGTCGGCGTAGTACTCGTTGGCCGCGAACGAGTAGAACCACGTGTCGCAAGAGACCTGCAGCGCCTGCGCGAGCGTGAGCGGGAACCCCGGCGACTCCGAGTCGAAGTTCGTCTTCACCCGCCCGTCCACGGCGAGCGACGGTGGGCACGGATAGGTGCTGTCGAGGGTTGCCTCGTGGTGGCTGACCACCGACGACGACGTGATCAGCTTGAAGGTCGAGCCGGGCGCGTAGGCACCGGCGATGGCGCGGCTGACCAACGGGTCGTTCGCGCTCGGTGCGGTGAGCTTGGCGTAGTCGGCAACCGAGATCCCGCCGACGAACACCTGCGGGTCGTAGGACGGATAGCTGGCCGCCGCGATGATTCGGCCGGTGTTCGGGTCGAGGACGACGAGCGCGGCCCCGGTGGCCGGCTTGCCCTTGGCCCGGGATGCCGCAATCTGCTTGGCAATCGCCTGCTCGGCGAGCGCCTGAACGTCGCGGTCGATGCTGGTGACGAGCGTGTCGCCGGGCTGTGCGGGGAGGTCGCGCGGCGTCCCGACGACGTCGCCACGCGGGTCGAGCGAGACGATCTGCGAACCATCCGTACCCCGCAGTATGGAGTCATACTGCTGCTCGAGGCCGGACCGGCCGATCGTGTCGGCGTCGTGCAGTGCGTGGTTGCGCTTCTCGTCCGCGGCGCTGACTGCACCCGAATAGCCGAGCAGGTGCGCCGCGAGGGCACCGCCCGGGTAATCGCGAACGGTCTGCGTCTCGACGGCAACACCGTCGTACTGCTCGCGGCGTTCGGACAGCGCCAGCACGGTTGCGGTCGTCGCGTCGGTGGCGACCGGCACCGGTTGGTACGGCTCGCCGGTCCAACACGGCGACGGGACGTGGATGCCGCACGGAGTGATCTCCTGGGCGAGGTCACGCTGCGGCGTACCGATCAGCCGCGCCAGCCGGGCCAGCACCGCCGTGCCGTGATCGGGCTGTAGCTGCAACTTCTCGCGATCGACAGTGACGACATGCGTGACCCGATTCGCCACGAGCGGCCGGCCCCGAGCGTCGACGATCTCGCCGCGGGGCGCCGGCACGACGATGTGCCCCTCGTGCAGCAGCCCGGCCGTCTGCTGCGGCTGGTCCCGCTCGAGGATTTGCACGTAGTAGAGGCGCCCGGACAAGGTCACGATGAGCGACGCGACAAGCACCGCGATGAGCTGCACTCGTCGCGAGTGGGCCGGCCGACGCTCAGCCATGACTGCTCGCGGGAGCGCGCAACGCTTGCGAGCGCAGGAACCATCGCACGATCGGCGTGACGGCCAGCGCGAGCAGCAGGTCGCCCGCGATCGACGGCAGCAACCCGCGAGCAGCGCCCATGAGGGTCGCGCCCGGCTCGCCCAGCGCGGTGAGCAACACGGTCGCGACGCTGCTGCTGACTCCGCACACGACGCCGATCAGGACGACCTGCGCGCGCAGCGATCGGGCCGCCTCGACGAGCAGCCCGCACAGGACGCCGATCGCCAGCCAGCACAGGGCGAGCACGCCGGCCGGATGCGACGAGCCGAGGTCGGCGACCAGGCCGGCGGCGAAGCCGACCGAGATGCCGGTGCCCGCGCCGCAGTTCACCGCTAGGGCCGCAACGAGCACGGCCGGCAAGCTCAGCTGCGCGGACATCGTCACGGGCGCGACGAGCGTGGCCTGCAACAGCAACGCGGTCAGTACAGCCGCATGCGCGGCCGCGATGCGTGCGCGCGTCATCGCGTCGTCCGCGTCATCCGCGTCACCGTCCGGCGGCGCGGGCCGACGACGGGTTCAACGCGAGCCGTTGCTGGGACGACGTCCCTCCGGGCGACAGGATCACGCCGACGAGGTCGAGTGCGGTCGCCGAGACGGCCGGGCGCACGCTGGCCGTCACCGCACCGTCGGCGGACGTGTGCACGGCGGTGATCGTCCCGATGGAAAGCCCGGGCGTGTAGGTCGAGCGCCCGGCCGGGCCCGTCTCCAGGGCGTCGCCGACCAGCAGGACCGTTCGGGGATCGAGCGGAGCGACGGTGAAGCCGTCGGGACCCTGGCCGGTCGCTAGGGCGAGTTGGCCGGTACGCATGTCGCGCGCCCCGACGCCCGAACCTGGATCGGCGGCCAGCAGCACGACGCAACTCGTGGCGCTCGTGTGCAGGACCCGTCCAACCAGCGCGGAGCCGTCGGTCACCGTCTCGCCCGCACGAATCCCGCTGTGGCTGCCCTGGTCCAGGGTCACGGTCCAGTCGAATCCCTGGCCCGGGCCGAGCGCTATGACCCGGGCCGGCAGGACGCGCTGGCCGCTCGAATCGGCGGCGAGTTGCAGCTTGTCGAGGCTCGATCTGGTTCGCGTGTCGGCGGCGTCGGCGGCAAGACTCGCCTTCAACGCGGCGTTGTCGTGACGCAGCCGCGCGATCGTGTCGTGGTTGGCGCCCGCAGACGGAAGGCCCTGCACGAAATGCCGGACGGGGCCGATGACCCCGTCCGTTCCTCGGTACAGCGCGCCGAGCGCGCCGCGGACGCCGCCGTGGGCGCCGTCCAGACCCGAGCCCGCCACGTCGAGGGTGATGAAGCAGGCGGCAACGACGGCAAGCACAATCGTGGCGAGTCGCTGGCGTGCGGTCAGCCGGCGCATGACGTCATCGCCGCGAGCCGTCGACGACGACCTTCTGCAGTTGGTCGAAGTGCTCGACGACGGTGCCGGTGCCGAGCACGACCGAGTCGAGCGGGCGATCGGCCACGAGCACCGGAATGCCAAGCTCGTGCTGCAGGCGGGCGTCGAGGCCACGAAGCAGCGCGCCGCCGCCGGTGAGCACGATGCCGCGCGTGACCAGGTCGCCGGCGAGTTCGGGCGGGCAGTGGTCAAGGGTCGCCTTGACGGCGCCGATGATGCGCGTGATCGGCCCGTCCATGGCCTTGCGCAGTTCGTCGCCCGCGATCGTGACGTTGCGCGGCAACCCGGTGCCGATCTCGCGGCCGCGGATCTCGGCGCGTCGCGGCCCGGCCACCGGGAACGCCGAGCCGACCGCGATCTTGAGTTCCTCGGCGGTGCGCTCACCGATCAGCAATCCGAACTCGGAGCGCACGTGCTCGACGATCGCCTCGTCGAGCGCGTTGCCGGCGACGCGCATGCTCGTCGAGGCGACGATGCCGCCGAGCGCGATCATGGCGACCTCGGTCGTGCCGCCGCCGATGTCGACCACCATCGAACCGGACGGCTGATTCACCGGGAGCCCGGCACCGATCGCGGCGGCCATGGGCTCGGCGATGATGTGCACCCGGCGCGCACCGGCGGCGTACACGGACTCGCTGACCGCCCGGCGCTCGACACTCGTTATGCCCGACGGCACGCACACGACCACGCGCGGGCCGGTGAGCATCGGCGGGCGGCGAAGTACCTTGCGCACGAAGTAGCGCAGCATCTCGGCGGTGATGTCGTAGTCGGCGATCACGCCGTCGCGCATCGGCTTGACCGCCTGGATGTGGCCAGGCGTACGACCGATCATGCGCTTGGCGTCGACTCCGACGGCCACCACCGCATTCGTCGCGGTCTCGACGGCGACGACCGAGGGCTCGTTGAGCAATATGCCGCGTCCACGGGCATAAACCAGCGTATTGGCGGTTCCGAGGTCGACCGCGAGGTCACCGCCGAACACGCCACCGCCACGCGAGGGCAGCAGTGCAAGCGGTGTGAACGCCACGATAGCCTTCCAGGTCGCCTTTTCCGGTCAGAGTCCTGGGGCGATCGTATGGTTCACGGGCCAGCTCAGCCGGTTGCGACGCGCGGTCCGGCTGTTACTGGTGTGACGCGCGGGATTTGCGCTTCAGTGGGCTGGGCAACAGGGCGGCCGCGTCCACCGCCCTGTTGCCCAACGCGAGCGAGCTTCGATCAGGGACGGATGACGGCGGCGTAGAGCGTCTGGTGGAACGTCGCGGTCGGGTCGGCCGGCGCGGACGAACGGCACCACGCGACGTACAGCCGCCCGTTCGTCGCCGAGCTTCCGGCGTAGTCCCCGGGGAACTTCCCACGCGCCACGGCGGCGAAGTTCAGGTCGGACGGCGGTCCGAGCGAGACCGGTGCGCTGAAGTGCACGCCGTCAGGAGACTCGGACACCTGTTGCTGCACGAAGCGGCCGCTCTCGACGGTGGTGTCGCGCGTGCCGTAGGAGACGAACACCTCGCCGCGGTAAGCCGTGACGTCGACGTTGACGCGGTCCAGGCCGGGCTTGTCGCTGACGCTGACCAGTCGGGGCTGCGACCAGTGCCGGCCGTCGAAGGACGATGCGAGCTTGACCTGGTCCGGCGTCGCGGAGTCCCAGGCGGTGAACAGCCGGCCCGTGACGGGATCGGCGGTTGCCGACGGCAGGCAGCACCGGATGCCCTGCGGGCCCTCGCCGGCGTCATTGGTGATCAGCACCTCGGGCGCCCACGTCTTGCCGCCGTCATGCGATGTGCGCGCGACCCAGTTGTCGCCGACCGGCGCGGCTGCTGCAGCAGCTTGCAGAGCCGCGTCGTCGCCGTGGTGCCCGACGTTGCCTTCCGGTCCTTCGTGGCCGGTGAAGTCGTGGCCGAAGTTGAGGTAAGCGTCGGTGATCGCACCGTTCGGCTGGATCATCGGCTGCGAGTTCTGGGTGTCGATGTCGGTGGCCGAGACGTACGTCGTGTCACTCCAGTGCTTGCCTTTGTCATCGGACCAGCGAAGGGCCTGCGGTGCACCGGTGAAGTTACCCGCTGCGTCGGAGATGAACGGCGTCCAGAACTGGTAGAGCCGGCCGTAGTGCGGGCTGGTCTTGAAGTTGTCGACGACCAGCCAGTTCTTGTCGTCCGAGTAGGCACAGGTGTCGCTGTAGTGCGCGAGAACGGGAGTGCCGAACGTCTTGCCGCCGTCGGTCGACCGGGTGACGTACACGCCGCTCTGGCAGTCGACGTTGACGGGGAGGATGGACAGGTACACGCTGCCGTCCGGCCCCCACGCGACGACCGGGTCGGAGGCGCGATTCCAGACGCCGCCCGCCGACGTAACGATCCCGGGTACCGGCGCGTGATGCCAGGTCTTGCCGCCGTCGTGCGTCCAGGCATAGGAGATGTCGACTGCCCCGCCGTCCGGATAGCGCCCGTCGTGCGCCGCGGCCACCGCCCAGTCCGGATTCGTCGGTGAAACCTCGATGTCCGGCTCGACGAGGGTGTCCGGCTCTGAGTCCGGCAAGGGTGCGATGTCCTGCTGGTCGATCTGGCCGACACTTTGAATGTGCGGACTCCAAGTCGGGGTCGGCCGAGGCCTTGGAGACGGCCGCGACCATCGACAGCAATGCGAGGACGGTGGCGGTGAGGACGACAGAGATACGACGCGGCATGAGACATCTCCTGGTTCGAGTTCTCCCTGATGTCGGGAGCATCCCACCGCCGACGTAAATGCACTAGAGGCGCGTAATCCCCACTTAGGAATGTTCTGCGCGTGCCGTCAAGCGATGCCCGGGAACCACAACTTGATCTCGCGCTCGGCCGACTCGACGGAGTCCGAGCCGTGCACGATGTTCTGCACGACGCGCAGTCCCCAGTCGCGGCCGAGATCGCCGCGAATGGTGCCCGGCTGGGCCGCGGTCGGGTCGGTCGCGCCGGCCAGTGAGCGGAATCCCTCGACGACACGGTGGCCTTCCGCGACGAATGCGACCACCGGACCGGACGACATGAATTCCACCAACGGCTCGTAGAACGGCTTGCCGACATGTTCGGCGTAATGCTCGGCGAGCAGTTCTGGCCCGGCCGTCCGAAGTTCGAGTGCGACGACTCGGTACCCCTTCGCCTCGACGCGCCGGATCACCTCGCCCACGAGGCCGCGCTCGACGCCGTCGGGCTTGACGATTACCAGCGTGCGTTGAGGGGTCGGCGCAGTCATGAGGCGCAGCGTATCGACCCGGTGCCGGGCGGGATGTGAGCACCTGTCGTGATCACGACATAGGCCCTTCGTCCCTGCCGCGCAGCCGTCGCGCAGGGTCAAATAGCGATATGGGCACACGAGCCGCCCGACCGGCCCGCAGGTGATGGCCGCCCTTACGGCACCGCCCGCGCCGCCCTCGCCGCCCGCGCCGCCCGCACCGGCCGTCCCGGACCTCGGGCTCGACGTCGTCGTGGCGGGCGGGCTCACCGGCGAGCAGGTGCTCGACCGGCTCGCAGCGACCGACCACGGGCTGAGCGCCGCCGACGCCGCCTCGCGGATGGCGCGATACGGGCCGAACGCCATCGTGTCGCACCACACCCGGCTGTGGACCGTGCTGTGGCGTCAACTGCGTTCGCCCTTGCTGGGCCTGCTTCTTGCGGCAGCGATCGCCTCCTACTTCGTCGGCCAGCGCACCGACGCGGTGATCATCGGCGTCATCGTCGGGCTGTCGGTGGGCCTGGGGTTCCTCAACGAGTACCGCGCGGAGAAGGCCGCCGAGGCACTGCACTCGCAGATCCGGCACAGCGCCGTGGTGTGGCGGGACGGCCGGCCGGTCTCGGTGGACGTGACGACCCTCGTCCCCGGCGACGTGGTCGAGCTGGCGCTCGGCGAGGTCGTCCCGGCTGATATGCGCCTGCTTGCCGTCACCGGGCTCGAGTGCGACGAGTCGATCATGACCGGGGAGTCGATGCCGGCCGAGAAGGGGCCGGCGCCGGTGCCGGTCGGCACCGCACTCGGCCAACTGGCCGGCTGTGCCTTGATGGGCACGGTGGTGCACGCGGGCAGCGCGCGCGGCGTCGTCGTCGCCACCGGCGCCCGGGCGGAGTTCGGCCGCATCGCCGTGGGCCTCGGCGCCCATCAGGTCGAAACGGAGTTCCAGGCCGGACTGCGGCGATTCTCCATGCTGCTGGTGGAAGTCGCGGGGGTGCTCACCACGTCGATCTTCGCCATCAACGTGCTGCTGCACCGGCCGATCATTGACGCGCTGCTGTTCTCTCTGGCCATCGCCGTCGGGATCACCCCGCAATTGCTGCCGGCGGTCGTGTCGACCAGCCTGGCGGCCGGCTCGCGGCAGATGGCCCGCCGCAAGGTGCTCGTCAAACGGCTCGTGTGCATCGAGGATCTCGGCAACGTCGACGTGCTGCTCACCGACAAGACCGGAACCCTGACCGAAGGCCGGATCAGCTTCATGCGCGGCGTGGGGCCGGACGGCGCGCCCTCGGACACCGCATTGCGCTGGGCCCTTCTCTGCGACGAGGCCTCCATGCAGGACGGCCATGCGGTCGGCGGCAATCCGCTCGACGTCGCGCTCTGGGAATCGGCGGCGGCCGACGCGTGCCGGGCCGAGATCGCGCGCTACGAGCGGCTCGCGACACTTCCGTTCGACCACGAACGGCGGATGGTCTCGGTCGTGGTCCGCGACGCAGGCGGCCAACGCCTGCTGATCACCAAGGGGGCGCCCGAGGCGGTACTGGCCCGATGCGTGGACGTCGCGGACGCGGCCAAGGTCGCCCTCGACGCCGAGTTCGCTGCGGGAAACCGGGTGGTGGCCGTCGCCACGCGCCCCGCCGGCGAGTTGTCGGTTCTACGCGCTGACGACGAGCACGACCTTCGCCTGGCCGGACTGCTCGTCTTCCTGGACGCACCCAAGATCGGTGCAGCGGCGGCACTTGGTCGCCTCGCCGGTCTCGGCGTCACGGTGAAGATCGTCACCGGCGACAACCCGGCGGTGGCCGCAAAGGTCTGCCACGACCTTGGCCTGCCCGTCGGCGACGCGATGACCGGCGCCGACCTCGATCGCCTCGACGACGACGAACTGAAGCAGAAGATCACCACGACCACGGTGTTCGCCCGCGTCAGCCCCGAGCACAAGGCCCGCATCGTCCGCAACCAGCGCCACACCGGCGTCGACGTGGCCTTCCTCGGTGACGGTGTGAACGACGCGCTTGCCCTGCACGCCGCCGACGTCGGCATCTCGGTGGACTCGGCCAGCGACGTCGCCAAGGACGCGGCCGACGTCATCCTGCTGGAGAAGGACCTCGACGTCCTCGCCGACGGAGTCGTGGAGGGGCGCCGGATCTTCGCGAACACGATCAAGTACGTGCTGATGGGAACGTCGAGCAACTTCGGCAACATGTTCAGCGCGGCCGGTGCCTCGCTGTTCCTGAAGTTCCTGCCGATGCTGCCGTCGCAGATCCTGCTCAACAACCTGCTCTACGACTCGAGCCAGTTGGCGATCCCGACCGACAACGTGGACGCCGAGCAACTCGCGCGGCCGGCCCGGTGGGATCTCGGGTTCATCCGCCGATTCATGCTCTTCTTCGGCCCGATCAGCTCACTGTTCGACTTCGCCACGTTCGGCGTGATGCTGTGGGTGTTCCACTCCGGCCCGGAACAGTTCCGGTCCGGCTGGTTCGTCGAGTCGCTGGCCACGCAGACCTTGGTGATCTTCGCGATCCGTACCCGCCGGATCCCGTTCTTCCGCAGCCGGCCCAGCGTGCCACTGCTCGTCGCCGCGCTCGGCGTCGTGTTCATCGGGGCCCTGCTGCCCGCAACGCCGCTGGCTGCCACCCTCGGCTTTCACCCTTTGCCGGTCGGCTTCTTCGCCACCCTCGTGCTGATGGTCGTCTGCTACCTGGGCCTCATCGAGATCGGCAAGCGCTTCTTCTACGGCGCGGCGCAGGCGCCCGTAGTTGCGGCCGGGCGGCATGAGAGGCACCGCCGCCACGTCCGCCGCCGGGCCGCCTGGTTCAGCGTGACGCGGCCGCTCGAGCGTCCGAAGCCACCCAGCCCATCGCGCTAGGAGATCAGCATTCGGAGCCCGCCGGGCGTGCCCACCATCTCGTGGCGCAGGTTGAGCAGGTAGAGCCAGACGCCCAGGAAGAGCACCCCGACGACGAAGAACGCGTACACCCATACGCCGACGGCGATGAATGCCACCTGCAGTAGGGAGCCGACGCCGATGCCCCACCGCCGTCGCTGCACGAACGCGGCCGCCACGAGGATCGCCGCGAGCCCGATGAGCAATCCGGTCTTCACGCCCCCGAGTCCGGTCGCCGTCTGGGCGATGGCGCGCGGCACGAGCAGCACCGAGAACGCCTCGAGGCACAGCACCGCGGCGAGGGCGCCGCGAGTAGCCCGGTTGACCCGAACCTGGCGCTCGGCGATCTGCTCGGGGGTGGGCGGATCCGGCTCGCCCGCCTCGATCGGGTCGGCCGTCTCGGGCGACTCCGCCGGCTCGGTCACCCGACGTCTCGCCGAAGTAGCGCGCGCGCCTCGCCGGCCGTGATGACCGAACCGGTGATGAGCACGCCGGCACCGGACAGCACGCCGTCGGCGTCCTCCTCGGCGAGCCGGACGGCGGCCTCGATGGCGTCGTCGAGGCGCGGTTCGACGGTGACCCGGTCGGCGCCGAACACCTCGACGGCAACCGCCGCCAACTCGTCGGCGGGGATCGCACGCACCGAACTGTTCTGGGTGATGACGACCTCGTCCAGCGCCGGCTCGAGGGCTTCGAGCATCGCCTTGACGTTCTTGCCGGCGAGCACGCCCACCACGCCGATGAGCCGCCGGAAGTCGAATGCCTCGCCGATTGCGGCCACCGTCGCCGCCATGCCGTGCGGGTTGTGCGCCGCGTCGACCAGCACGTTCGGCGCGGCCCGCACGGATTCGAGGCGTCCGGGAGAACGCACCGACGCGAACACCTCGCGCACCGTCGCAACCTCCAGCGGCCCGGACGCTGCCCCGACGCCGAAGAACGCCTCGGCGGCCGCGAGCGCGACCGCGGCGTTCTGCGCCTGGTAGGCGCCGTGCAGCGGCAGGAAGATCTCGTCGTACACGCCGCCGAGACCCTGCAGGGTGATGACCTGGCCGCCGACCGCAACCCGGCGATCGAGCACGCCGAACTCCAGGCCCTCGCGGGCGACGGTCGCCCCTACGTCGGCGGCCCGCCGCAGCAGTTCGGTCGCCGCGTCGGCCGGCTGCGAGGCCATGACCACCACGGAATCGGGCTTGATGATGCCGGCCTTCTCCTTGGCGATCGCGCCGACCGTGTCGCCCAGAAGTTGCGTGTGGTCAAGGTCGATCGGCGTGATGACTCCGACCTCGGCGTCGATCACGTTCGTCGCGTCCCACTCGCCGCCGAGACCCACCTCGACGATCGCGACGTCGACCGGCGCGTCGGCGAAGATCGAGTACGCGAGAGCGACCATCACCTCGAAGAAGCTGAGCTTGATGTCGAACTGGCCGTCGACGAGGTCGAGGTAGGGCACGAGTTCGCGGTAGGCGTCGACGAACGTGCGGGCGCTGACCGGCTCGCCGTCGACGACGATGCGCTCGGTGATCTGCGTGAGATGCGGGCTGGTGAACCGGCCCGTCCGCAGCCCGAAGCCACGCAGCAGGTCGTCGACCATCCGCGCCGTGCTCGTCTTGCCGTTGGTACCCGTCAGGTGGATCGACCGGTAGGCCCGCTGCGGCTGGCCGAGCAGGTCGACCAGTGCCTCGATGCGTTCCTTGGTGGGGTTCATCCGACCCTCGCCCCACCGGCCGGTGATGTCCACCTCGGCCATGCGCAGCAGGTCGGCGTACTTCTGAGCTTCAGTCACTGCCACGGCGTTCGAGTCTACGAAACGCCGGGCGATGGTTCGCGCATGCCCTGTTCGCAACCATGATCATCTCTGCCCGCCGGGCCGGCGTCGGCGATTGCAGCCGAGATCATCACGTGAACTGTGGCTGCGGCTAGGTCAGTCGTAGCTCCATCAGGATCTCGTCCGGTCCGATGCCGAGCGGCGACGGCTGGCGGCCGATCTCCCGGAAACCCTTGCCGCGGTAGAACGCCGCCGCCGGTTCGTTGCCCTCGACGTAGTCCAACCCGAGGCGCGTCGAGCCGGCGGGCAGCGAGTCGACGACGGCGGCGAGCAGCGCTGAGCCCGCGCCGACGCCCTGCCGTTCCGGGACGATGTAGAGCTTCCACAGGTACGGCGACCCGTCACGCTCCCCCGCCGCAGCCATGCCGATGACGGCACCGTCCAGTTCGGCGACGAAGGCGCCGCCGCGGCGGATCGACGCGCCTACCGCCTCGTCCGTCCACCACCGGGTCAGACCCTGCGCGACGTACTCGCTTCCGGCAATCTGGGCATAGGTTGCCGGCCACGTGCGCAGGCCCACGTCCCGAACCGCCTGCGCGTCGGCGGCGACGGCGCGGCGTACCTGCACGGTCACGCCTGCGGCAACGCGTCGAGTGCGGCCTGGACGCGGGCGATGTCGGCCTCGGCGGTGGCCAGCCGATCACGCACCTTCGCAACGACCGCCTCGGGCGCCTTGCCGGTGAACGCCTCGTTGCCGAGCTTGGCCGAGTTCGTCTCCTGCTCCTTGCGGGCAGCGGCGAGTTCTCTCGACAGGCGGCCGCGTTCGGCCACCACGTCGATGGCCGCCGACAGGTCGAGGTCGACCGTGACTCCCCCGGCGATGGTCAGCGATGCGGTGGGCGCGAAGTCGTCGCCGGGCGGGTCGAGGCGGACCAGTGAACGGATCTCGGTCTCGCCACCGGGCAGCCCGGACAGGCGGGCGGGCACGCGCTGGGCCGGCTTGACGCCCTGGTCGGAGCGGAAGCGCCGCACATCGGTGACGACCGCCTGGATCGCGGCGACCTCGCGCTCGGCGGCGGCATCGGCCCGCGACGGGTCGGCCACCGGCCAGGGCGCGATCACGAGCGACTCGCCGCCGGTGAGCGAGGTCCACAGCGCCTCGGTCACGAACGGCACCATCGGGTGCAGCATCCGCAGCAGCACGTCGAACACCTCGCCGAGCACCCGCCGGGTGGCATCGCCCGAGTCGGACGCCAGCGAGATCTTGGCCAGTTCGACGTACCAGTCGCACACCTCGTCCCAGGCGAAGTGGTAGAGCAGGTCGGCGATCTTGGCGAACTCGTACCGCTCGTAGAGGGCATCGACCTCGGCGACGACGGCGTGCAGCCGCGACAGGATCCACCGATCCGCGTCCGGCAACTGCGTCGGCACGTCGCCGGCGACGGTCGCGCCGTTGAGCAGGGCGAAGCGCGTCGCGTTCCAGAGCTTGTTGCAGAAGTTGCGCGAACCCTGCACCCACTCCTCGCCGACCGGGATGTCGGTGCCCGGATTGGCGCCGCGCGCCAGGGTGAACCGCAGCGCGTCCGCGCCGTACGCGTCGATCCATTCGAGCGGGTCGACGGTGTTGCCCTTCGACTTGGACATCTTCTTGCCGTGCTTGTCGCGGATCAGGCCGTGCAACACGATCGTGTGGAACGGCTCCCGGTCGTCCATCGCGTAGAGGCCGAACATCATCATCCGGATGACCCAGAAGAAGAGGATGTCGTAGCCGGTCAGCAGGACGTCGGTGGGATAGAACTTCTTGAGGTCGTCGGTCTCCTCCGGCCAGCCGAGCGTCGAGAACGGCCAGAGCGCAGAGGAGAACCAGGTGTCGAGGACGTCGGGATCCTGCGTCCAGCCCGACGGCGGCTGCTCGTCCGGGCCGAAGCACGCCTCGTCGCCGTCGGCGGAGTACCAGATCGGGATCCGGTGCCCCCACCACAGTTGCCGGCTGATGCACCAGTCGTGCATGTTGTCGACCCACTCGAAATACCGCGGCGCCAACGAGGCCGGCTCGATCTTCACCCGGCCCTCGCGCACGGCGTCGCCGGCGGCCTTCGCGAGCGACTCGACGCGCACGAACCACTGCAGCGACAGCCGCGGCTCGACGACCGTTCCGCACCGCGAGCAGTGCCCGACGGCGTGCACATAGGGCCGCTTCTCGGCGACGATCCGCTCGTCCTCGCGCAGCGCGGCGACGATCGCGTCGCGGGCTTCGAGCCGGTCGAGTCCCTGGAAGGGGCCGGGCGCCGTGATGATCGCGCGCTCGTTCATGATCACGAGGCTCGGCAAGTTGTGCCGCTGGCCGATCTCGAAGTCGTTCGGGTCGTGCGCCGGCGTGACCTTGACGGCGCCGGTGCCGAACGACGGGTCGACGTGGGTGTCGGCAACGACGGGAATGTGCCGGTTGGTCAAGGGCAACGCGACCGTCTTGCCGATCAGGTGCGCGTACCGCTCGTCGTCGGGATGCACCGCCACTGCGGTATCGCCGAGCATCGTCTCGGCGCGCGTGGTGGCCACCACGATCGACTGGTCACCTTCTCCGTAACGGATCGAGACGAGCTCGCCGTCGTCGTCGGAATGGTCGACCTCGGCGTCGGACAACGCGGTCAGGCAGCGCGGGCACCAGTTGATGATCCGTTCCGCGCGGTAGATCAGGTCGTCGTCGTAAAGGCGTTTGAAGATCGTCTGGACGGCGCGCGATAGCCCCTCGTCCATGGTGAATCGCTCACGGGTCCAGTCGACGCCGTCCCCGAGCCGGCGCATCTGGCTGAGGATCTTGCCGCCGTACTCCTCTTTCCACTCCCACGACTTGGCGACGAATTCCTCGCGCGTGTAGTCGAAACGGCCCTTGCCCTCGGTCTCGGCCAGGTGCCGTTCGACGAGTGCGTGCACGGCGATGCTGGCGTGGTCCATGCCCGGCAGCCACAACGTGTCGTAACCCTGCATGCGCTTGCGCCGGGTCAGCGCGTCCATCAGCGTGTGCCCGAGCGCGCTGCCGAGGTGCAGGCTGCCGGTGACGTTCGGCGGCGGCAGCACGATCGTGTAGGCCGGCCGGTCACTGCTCGCATCAGCCGTGAAGTAGCCTCGCTCGACCCACCGGGCGTAGAGCGCGCTCTCTACGTCTGCCGGCACGTACTGGGTCGGCAGAGTCTGGGCGCTCGTCGGTGAGTTCGCGGTCACGCATGCATGGTACGGACGGCGCGAGAGCCGGATCAGGCGGTTATTGGCTGGCGATTCGCGCAGCGGCCCACGACGATTTGGACCATGTGTCTGACCGTGAGCACCGACCCGGCAGCGATCCGCACGGAACTCGAGCGGTTGCTCGCGGCCGATCCGGTTCGCAACACGATTCTCGGGTCGATCGTGGCCGATCTGCGCACCGGCCGGGCGGCCGAGTGCTGGTACGCCGCCGTGCCCGGCACGAACGCGGTGGCCGTTCGTTCCAGCCCCGTCTACCCGCTGCTCCTCACGGCCGGCTGGGACGACGACCGACTCGCCGCCGCGGTCAAACTGGCGGCCGAACTGCCGGACCTCGTCGGGATCTCCGGCCCGGCCGAGATCGCCGACACGGTGGCGACGGCATTCGCCGGGTCGGGGCATACGCGAGCGTATGGCGATGCGGCTCTTCCGTCTGACTGAGCTGAGTCCGCCGCACGATGTGCCGGGCAACGCGCGCCTGGCATCCGCCGAAGATCGAGCCCAGATCGTCGCGTGGTTCAAGGCGTTCACCGCCGAGGCCGGAGGCATCCTCGGTGACGTCGAGGTCGTCGTGGACGAGATCCTGCGTTCCGGTGCGCACTGGCTGTGGATCGACGGCGACCGGCCGGTGGCGTTGGCCTCGCGACGCTCGGTCGAAAGCGGCAGCGCGCGGATCGGCCCGGTGTACACCCCGCCGGGCGAGCGCGGACGCGGCTACGGATCCGCCGCAACCTCTGCGGCCACCCGCGACGTGCTCGATCGTCGGCGCGATCCCGGTGCTGTTCACCGACCTGGACAACCCGACCTCGAACAAGATCTATCAGGCCCTCGGCTACGAGGCGGTCGAAGACCGGGCCGTGATCATCCTCGACTGAGGTCGGTTACTCGTCCGGTTCGTCGGTCGGCACCAGCACGAACGACACGCGCACCCGGCGGGCGCCGTCGGGCTTGTCCTCGGCGACGCGCCTGCCGTACTTCTCCAGCAGGGCTTCGAATGCGGCGGCGAACTCCACGGCGTCGTCGTCGGTCATCCACCGGGCGCCGTTGCTGACCGTGGCGATGTCCTGCCACCGCCCCTTCGTCTCCGGTTCGCGCGAGATCCAGTCGAGCACCTCGCGCCGCGTCCGGTCGAGGATCCTCGCGGTCAGCGCGGACTCGGCAACTGCCGACACGCGGGGCTCGGCGGAGTCGATCCGCAGGCCGCGACCGGCCGCCCGCCACGGGCGTTCGCGCCCATCGGCGGATGCCGGGGCGCGCTCGACGATGCCCCACTTCTCCAATGACCGCAGGTGATAACTCATCGCGCTGGCCGACAGGCCGGCGATCTCGGCGCACTCGGTAGCCGTCAACGCGCGACCGGCGAACAGTTCGTCGAGCACGGCCAGCCGGGCCGGGTGGGCCAGCGCTTTGATCGCGCGCGGATCGGTGAGCCGGACCGGCTCGCGATCACGTCTCGGCGCACGCCGTTTCGGGGCCACGGCCCACACGGTACGTGATCGGCGGCCCTTGACGGGTCATATTATGAAGGATTAACTTCACAGTATGTCCTTCACATCTGCACGCCTGCGGGGAAACCGCGACCTGTGGATCACCGTCGTCGCCCGGGCGATCTCATTGCTCGGAGACGAGGCGGCCCTCGTCGCGCTGACCTTGCGGCTGCACGACGGTGGCTCGGGCGCCTGGTCGATCGCCGTTCTGTTCGCGGCCGGCCTGGTGCCGCTGGTGGTGCTCGCCCCGCTCGCCGGCGTCATCGTCGATCGATACGACAGCAGGCGACTGCTGGTGTGGTCGGGCATCGCCCAGGCACTGCTGTGCGCCGTGCTGGCCCAAACACATGCGTTGCCCGCCGTCCTCGTCCTGGTGGCGGCGCTCGGCGCGGGCCAGGCGGTGAACGGCGCGACCTGGCAAGCGTTGCTGCCCAGCATCGTCGGCCCGCAACAACTGCCTGCTGCGATCGGGCTTTCGCAGGCGATGCGTACGGTGGCCGCGATCGCGGCGCCGGTCGTCGGCGGCGTCCTCACCGGACGCTACGGCGCCCACGTGCCGTTGCTCGTCGACACCGCGACGTTCCTCGTCATTGCCGGTGCCGGCCTGCTCGTCCGCACGCGCCGACACGTGAGCGCCGAGAACACGCAAGACCGGGGCGGCTACGGCATCATCCGTGACGACCCGGTGCTGGTCGTGCTGCTCATCATGCTCGCCGTCTTCATCACGCTCGGCGCGATGATGAATGTCGTGGACGTCTTCCTCGTGCGGGACACGCTCCACTCGAGTGCCACCTGGTACGGCGTGCTGAGCGGCACGTGGGGCGCGGGCATGTTGCTCGGATCGCTCACCGGCCGTCGATGGGACAGTCAGCGCGCCCTTGTCCGTGTCGTCATCGCGAGTGCGACCGTCGTGTCGGTGGCGATGCTCGGATACGCCGCCGCCCCGGGCGTCGGCTGGCTGGTGCCGGTAGCCGTCGCGGGCGGTGTCGCGAACGGGTTGCTCAACCTCGGGATCAGTGCCCTGACCATGATGCGGGCGCCCGAGCACGCGCGCGGCCGGGTGGCTGCCTCCGTCAATGGCGTTGCCTCGGCCGCGATGATCGGCGCGTTCGTCCTCGGCGGCGCCCTGTCGACGGTTGTCAGCCCCCGGCAGTTGTTCCTGATGTCGGGTGTGCTCGGCCTGCTCGTTCCGATCGGCTTCGCCCGCTCGCTGCTCCGGGCGGCGGCCTCGCGCTCGCCGGCCGAGCCCGCCGTCGCGCCGGCCTGACACCAGAACCCTGGCTGGACGCTGTGTGCCCGGGCAGCGCGGCTTTCCCATCGCCGGGCCGCCCGTGCATGCTTGGGCGGCGCCGTTGGTCACACGGGGGTTTCGGGGGCCCAGCGGTGTCGGCCGGATGCAGGCCCGCGAGGTGCCGGTCCGGAACGGGGTGGCGGCACGCGCCAGGCGATGTCGCGCAGCGCGCGGTTGGCGCACTTTGCGGCGTATTGCGGACCGGGGTGCGCTGCATCTAAGCGGAGGAGGGGCCGATGCACAGCAGCCCGGAGGAGCAGGCCGACGCCACTGGCGCAGCCGGCGCGGGCGGGACTGCCAGCGCAGTGAGCTCTGGTCAGGAAACCGTCGTCGACGCGCGAGACGTGACCCGCGTCTTCGGCGAAGGCCACACGGCCGTAGCCGCGCTGCGCGGCGTCAGCGTCGACATCTCGGCCGGCAAGTTGACCGCGGTGATGGGACCGTCGGGATCGGGCAAGTCGACGCTCATGCACATCCTGGCCGGGCTGGACAAGCCGACGTCCGGCTCGGTGCACATCGCCGGCATCGAGATCACCACGCTGGGCGACACTCCCCTGACCAAGCTGCGCCGCGAGCACATCGGCTTCATCTTCCAGTTCTTCAACCTGCTGCCGATGCTGAACGCGCGGGAGAACATCCTGCTGCCGTTGACGATCGCCGGCGAGAAGCCGGACCCCGCGTGGTTCGACGATCTCATCGACCGGGTCGGCATCAAGGACCGCCTGGGGCATCGACCGGCCGAACTGTCCGGCGGCCAGCAGCAGCGCGTGGCGATCGCGCGGGCGCTAGTCTCGCGACCCACCGTGGTGTTCGCCGACGAGCCGACCGGCAACCTCGACTCCACGTCGAGCGGCGAGATCCTCGAACTGATGCGCACCTCGGTCGAGGCGTACGGCCAGACGACGGTGATGGTCACCCACGACGCGCAGGCCGCCGCGATGGCCGACCGGATCCTGTTCCTCGCCGACGGGCAGATCGTGCAGGAGATGCCGCGTTCGACCCGGCACGAGATCCTCGCGGCGATCGAGACCCTCAACGTCCGATGATCAAGTTCGCCCTGCGGGGACTCCTCGGCCGCAAGCTGCGAACGGTGCTCACCGCGCTCGGCGTCGTGCTCGGCGTCGCCCTGGTCGCCGGCACGTACGTTCTCACCGACTCGATCTCGACGGCATTCGACTCGATCTTCAAGGAGACCTACAAGAACACCGATGCCGCGATCACCGGTAAGTCGGCGTTCTCGCTCGGCAACAACAGCGGAGCCACCGCGCCGTCCTTCGACGAGTCACTGCTCCCAAAGGTCACTGCCCTGCCCGACGTGCGCGCGGCCTCGGGCGCGGTCAGCGGAGATGCCCACCTGATCGGCAAGGACGGCAAGGCAATCGTCTTCGGCGGCGCGCCCAACCTGGGCTTCAGCGTCGACCCGGCCCAACCGGCGTTCAACGCGCTGACCCTCGTGTCCGGCGCCTGGCCCAAGGCGGGCGAGGTCGTCGTCGACCGATCCACGATAAGCAAGAAGCACCTCGTCGTCGGTCAGATGATCGGAGTCCAGGCCCGGGGGCCCGTGCAGCAGTTGCGCCTGTCCGGTGAGGTGAAGTTCGGGGCGGTCTCGTCGATCGGCGGGGCGACCATTGCCGGGTTCGACCTGCCGACCGCGCAGACCCTGTTCGGCAAGCAGGGAAAGCTGGACGAGATCTTCATCGCGGCGAAGGACGGCGTGTCCGAACAGCAACTCGTGGCGAACGTGCAGAAGATCCTGCCGCCCGACACGCAGGTCCGAAGCGGCTCCCAGCAGGCCGCGAAGGATGCCTCCAACACGTCGAGTTTCATCTCCTTCCTGCAGACGTTCCTGCTCGCGTTCGGCGGAATCGCCTTGTTCGTCGGGTCATTCGTCATCGCCAACTCGCTGTCGATCACCATCGCGCAGCGCAGCCGCGAGTTCGCCACCCTGCGCACGCTCGGCGCATCGCGGCGTCAGGTCCTGGCCTCGGTCATCGTCGAGTCGCTCGTCATGGGCTTCGTCGCGGCGTTGGCCGGCCTGTTCCTCGGGCTCGGCCTGGCCAAGGGATTGTTCAAGCTGTTCGACGCCGTCGGGTTCACCCTGCCGAACAACGGCCTGGTCTTCGAGACGCGGACGATCGTCGTGTCGCTGCTCGTCGGCACGTTGATCACGCTGCTGGCCAGCCTGCGTCCAGCCTTGCGAGCGACCCGCGTTCCGCCGATCGCCGCCGTGCGCGAGGGCGCCAAGCTCGCTCCCGGACGGTTGCACCGGTTCCGCGGTGTGGGCGCCGCATCGGTCGTCGTCATCGGATTCGGCCTGCTGCTGCTGGGGTTGTTCGTCCATAACCTGGGCACCGCGCAGGTGCTCACGCTCATGCTGATCGGTGCCCTGCTCGTCTTCATCGGCGTGGCGGTGTTCTCGTCACGACTGGTGCGCCCGCTCGCCGTCGCGGCCAACCCACTCGCCCGATGGTCGGTGGTCGTGTTCTCCGTGCTGGTGTGGCCGCTGTTCACGCTGCCCTACTGGCTACAGCGCTACGCGTTCTGGGGGCCGGGCGGGCCGCGGGGGCGGCGAATCGGCGCTGGCGTCCTCGGCCTGATCAACCCGATCCTGTACGTCATCGTGGTGGCAATGGCCCTACGTCGTAGGTTCACCGCGTGGCGACCGGAGTGGCCACTCGATTTTCCCGGCGTGCTCACCGAGCGTTCGGCGACTCAGATCGGCAGCGAGAACACCCAGCGCGATCCGCAGCGCACTGCCGCGACCGCTGCCGCGCTGATGATCGGGCTGGCGCTGGTCACCCTCGTGTCGGCACTGGCCGCGGGCATCATCAAGCCGTTCGAGGATGCCGTCGACCGGATCTTCGTCGGCGACTACGCGGTCACCGCGCAGAACAACTTCGACCCGATCCCGACCAGTGCGGCGGCCGCCGCGGCGAAGGCGCCCGGCGTCGAGTCGATCGCCAGCGTGCGCATCGGCGATGGCCGCATATTCAACAAGACCATCCAGGTCACAGCGGTCGATCCGAGCGCAGCCGACGTGCTCCGGCTCGACTGGAAGCAGGGATCGCAGGCTGTGCTGGGCCAGCTCGGCACGAACGGCACCTTCGTCAACACCGACTATGCGAAGTCGCACCACCTGACGGTCGGATCGCCCATCTCCGTCCTGACGCCCACCGGCGGCACCCTCAACCTGCGCGTCATCGGCATCTTCCGTCCCCCATCGGGCGGGTCACCGTTCGGAGCGGTGACGACCTCGACTGCGACGTTCGACAAGAACTACGACCAGCCGAAGAACCTCTTCACGTTCGTGCAGATGCGCGGCGGCGTGAACGACGCGAACACCGCGGCATTGAAGGCATCCCTCGAGCAGTTCCCGAACGCTAAAGCCGTGACGCGCACCCAGTTCAAGAACAACCAGATTGCCGGGATCAAGAACATACTCAACATCCTGTACGTGCTGCTCGCACTGTCGGTCGTCGTCAGCATCTTCGGCATCGTCAACACCCTCGTGCTCACCGTGTTCGAGCGCACCCGCGAGATCGGGATGATGCGCGCGATCGGCATGACCCGGCGGCAGACCCGGCGGATGATCAGACACGAGAGCGTGGTCACCGCCCTCATCGGTGCGGCGCTCGGCATCGTCCTCGGCCTGATCCTGTCCGCGCTGCTGACCGCGCGCATCGACTTCATCGAGTTCGTGCTGCCCGTGCCGCAACTGGTCATCTTCGCGATCGTGGCCGTCGTCGTGGGCATCTTCGCCGCGGTGTTCCCGGCCCGGCGAGCCGCCCGCCTGAGCCCGCTCGAAGCGCTGCATTACGAGTAAAGCGACTTGATCGCGCCTTCCGGTGCGATCGCATTACGTATCGTCGGCGCGGCGGCGGACCGCTTCCGGTCACCAGGTGGCCGCCCAACGCCCCAACTCACCCATCGCGCCTTCCGGTGCGATCAATCACGTCTCGCCGGCGCGGCGGCGGACCGCTTCCGGTCACCAGGTGGCCGCCCAACGCCTCGCCCCTCCCGACGGGGCGTGATGGAGATGCTGCCGTTCGAGGTCCGGGCGGTGATCGTCCGTTGCGCGAAGCGGTCACTGGGGATGTTCGCGCTGATCGATCCATTGTCGGTGTGCGTCGTGAGGAAGTAGCTGACCGACGTCGGCACCTGGATGCCGATGTGGCCGTTCGACGTGGTGGCATCAACCCTGGTCGGCGATCGGGCGAAATCCAGATCAACGCGCCCGTTGTCCGTGCGCGCGATGACGCTCGCGGCGGTGACCGCCGCCGCGTCGATGCTGCCGTTCGAGGTCTGCAGATCCAGCGGCCCGCTGTCCCGGGCGACCGTGATCGCGCCGTTCTCGGTGCGCAACCGCGCCGCGCCGCCGAGGTCGTGCGTCGCGATCGACCCGTTGCCGCCGTCCACGACGAGGGCCAGATCGGCCGGCACCAGCAGGTCGACGTCGAGTCGGCACGATTGCAGCCACGTCGATCGGCAGTCCGCGGCGACGACGAGGCGATCCCCCTGCACGCTCTGGCCGATGGTCGGCCGGCGACCGGAGTAACGCCCATGCGCCGCAAGATGAACCCGGCCGTCGACGCTGGGCGCAACCGTCAGCCCGGCGTTGCCGATATTGACGGCCACGCCCGCGGCCGGGGCCGACGAGACCGCGGCGTAGTCGAAGGTCTGCATACCCCGCAGGAGCGAGGTCACCACGACGCCACCGCCGATGCAGGCCGCCAGGACAGGCAGCATGCCGAATGCCAGCACCGCCCGCCGCGACGCCGACAGGGCCGGACCGGCGCGCCGCACCGGCGAGCGCGACTCACTCATTTCACGCTCCCAGGTAGCGCAGCACGGCAAGTACGCGCCGGTGCTCGCCGTCGGCGGGAGCAAGGCCGAGCTTGAGGAAGATGCTGCCGATGTGCTTCTCGACGGCGCCCTCACCAACGACGAGGTGCGCCGCGATGCCCGCATTCGAGCGTCCCTCGGCCATTGCGCGCAGCACATCGCGTTCGCGCTGGCTCAACGCGGCGACTGGATCGACCTTGCGACTGCGCGCCAGCAACTGCGAGACGACCTCCGGGTCGAGCGCGGCCCCGCCCGCGGCCACCCGCCGCAACGCCTCGATGAACTCATCGACATCGGCGACGCGGTCCTTGAGCAGGTAGCCGACCCGGTTGGGATTGCCGGCGATCAGGTCGATCGCGTAACGCTCCTCGACGTACTGCGAGAGCACGAGCACGGCGACGTCGGGCCAACGACGCCGGATGACCAACGCCGCCCGCAGCCCCTCGTCGGTGAACGTGGGCGGCATCCGCACGTCGACCACGCACACGTCCGGCTCGTGCTCGCCGACGGCGTGCAGCAGGGCGTCGCCGTCGCCGACCGCCGCCACGACGTCGCACTCCTGCTCGGCTAGCAGTCGCGTCACGCCCTCGCGCAACAGCACCGAATCCTCGGCGATCACGACGCGCACGGGATCTCCACAGTGAGCGCGGTCGGACCGCCGGGCGGGCTCACCAGGTCGAGGCGGCCGTCGACGCCCGAGATTCGATCAGCCAGCCCGGACAGCCCGGTGCCGCCGGCCGGGTCCGCGCCGCCGACCCCGTCGTCCACCACGGCCACGCGCAGGCGCTGCTCCGTCGCGGCGGACAACCACCGAGGCGCGCGTGGCGTCGGCGTGCTTGGCGATGTTCGTCAACGCCTCGGTGACCACGAAGTAGGCGATCGCTTCGGCAGTGGCAGACGGCCTCGGCTCGGCATCGACCTCGACGCGTACCGGCACCGGAGCCCGAGCCGCGACGGCCGACAAGGCAGCATCCAGTCCCCGGTCGGTCAGCACCGGCGGGTGCAGACCCCGGGTCAGATCACGCAACTCGGTGATTGCCTGCTTGGCCTCACGATGCGCCTCGGCGACGAGTTCACGCGCCTCGGCATCCGGGCCGTCCGCGAGGCGCGAGCGCGCCCGGCCGAGTGTCATCGCGAGTGCGACGAGTCGCTGCTGCGCGCCGTCATGCAGGTCGCGTTCGAGGCGGCGTCGCTCATCCTGCGCCGAGTCGACGACGCGGCGGCGGCTGGTCACGAGTTCGTCGACGCGGGCGGTGAGAACGCCGCGAGTGGACGGGGCGAGCAGCGTACGGGCGAGGGCCACGTCGAGCCGGGTGAGCCCGCGGATCAGTTGCGGCGAGACGAACATCAGCCAGGCAAACGACGCGCTGCAAACGACCCAGACAACCGTGCTGCCATCGGAGAACTGGCTGTTCGACGGCCACTCGAAGACCGAGTAGTAGATCGGCAGGACGGCCAGCGTCAGCGGCAGCGACCACGCCAGCAACACGCCGCCCACGTTGACGATGGACAGTGGGGCGAGCAATACGTAGTAGGCGATCTGCCGCCACACGACTCGGCTGGTCGCGAGCGCCGCCCAATCGCGAAGCAGGCGCCCCGAGCGCGCGGGCGCCGGGAGCGGCGCGATGTTCACCCGCAGCGTGAGGCGATACCGCCCTCGCTCGAACCTGGCCATGTGCGAGAGCAGCCAGGCGATGCCGACCCACAGCGGCAAGCCGAGCAGCACAAGCGCGCTCAGCCCACCAGCCACGACTATGCAGGCGATCAACACCGAGCCGAACGCCGCCGCGACGAACAGATCCAGCATCAGATGCACGGTCGCGAGCCACAGCCAGGGCGACATCAGCGCGCGAACGGGATTGCGCGGCACCAAGTCCAGGGATGCGACGGTCGCCGCCTGAGCCACCGCCATCACCGTCCTTCGAGCGCGACCTTCGCGCAGACCTACCGTATTTGCGCAGTAGGGACAGGCACATCCGGTATTCCCACGAATTGGGGTAGGGACAAACCCCCGGCTCAAATCGGGTGCCTACCCGACAGACACGGCGCCTCCGTTCGGCCAACGTGTCTCATGTCCGGTTCCGCCACCAATCCGCTACCAGGCTGAGGCACCCCAATGACAGACCCCCGCTCCACCGCAGAGTTCCTCGAACGCTATGGCGACGCGATCGATGACCGCGTCGCCGACATGCTCGATGAGTACCTGCGCAACCGGCCGGCGCCTCCGGTGTGGCCCGCCATCGCCGTGCTCTTCATCGTGGGCGCATTGAGTCTCGCCGCGTCGCGCAGCACGCTCGTCGTGGCCGCGGCCTGTCTGTCGACGGCGCTGATTTTTCTGTCCGCACGCGGCATGAATTTCCGCGACGGTGGGTTGAAAAAGCAATGAGCATCGCGCCACTCATCCAACGGCGGCCACCGTCAGCCGCCCGGTCAGCGAGCCGGGCGACCCGATGGGGCCGCGTGCTCGGCGCAACCATGGCCGTCACTCTCGTGCCGTGGTGCGTGCTGCTCGGCGCGACGCTTCCGAGCACGTTCGACGCGCAGAACTGGTCACTCGCCTGGGTCGGCCTGGACGCGGCGATCGCCGTTGCCGCAGGCGGCACCGCGGTACTGCTCAAACGTCAAGACATCAGGGCGGCCCTGACCTCGACGGCAACCGGCACGCTGCTGATCGTCGACTCGTGGTTCGACACTTGCACGTCAGCGCCCGGCCTCAACCACGTCGTGGCCATGGTCGAGGCGACGGTGGTCGAATTGCCACTGGCGATCGGCGCATTCTGGTTGGCGATGACCGTGCTCAAGGAGCACACGACCTCGTCGGACTGAGCCTGCGGGCCTCGCTGAACGCCAATGAGCCGGCGCCCACGGCGCGCGAAAACGGCGTGGCTTCGGAACAGTTGCTCTCGGAGAGAGATCAGGCCGACTTCTCGCGGCGCTCGCGCTTGGGCGTCTCGCGCGGCACCAGCGTGGGATACACGTTGTCGAGGACGGTCTCGCGGGTGATGACGACCCGAGCGACGTCCTCGCGCGAGGGCACCTCGTACATCACCGAGAGCAGGACCTCTTCCATGATCGCGCGCAGGCCACGTGCGCCGGTGCCGCGCAGCACGGCCTGGTCGGCGATTGCCTCGAGCGCGTCCTCGGTGAATTCAAGTTCGACGTTGTCGAGTTCGAACAGCTTGCTGTACTGCTTGACCAGCGCATTGCGCGGCTCGGTGAGGATCTGCACGAGCGCGTCGCGGTCGAGCGGGCGTACCGACGTGATGACGGGCAACCGGCCGATGAATTCCGGGATGAGCCCGAACTTCATCAGGTCCTCGGGCATGACCTCGGCGAACACGTCGGTCTGGTCGCGCTCGAACTTGGTGCGCAACTCCGCGCCGAAGCCGAGGCCCTTCTTGCCGATGCGTGCCTCGATGATGGTGTCGAGCCCGGCGAAGGCGCCGCCGACGATGAACAGCACGTTGGTCGTGTCGATCTGGATGAATTCCTGGTGCGGATGCTTACGCCCACCCTGGGGCGGCACCGAGGCCGTCGTGCCCTCGAGGATCTTCAGGAGCGCCTGCTGCACGCCCTCGCCGGAGACGTCGCGGGTGATGGACGGGTTCTCCGCCTTGCGGGCGATCTTGTCGACCTCATCGATGTAGATGATGCCGGTCTCTGCGCGCTTGACGTCGTAGTCGGCGGCCTGGATCAGCTTGAGCAGGATGTTCTCGACGTCCTCGCCGACGTAGCCCGCCTCGGTGAGCGCCGTGGCGTCCGCGATGGCGAACGGGACGTTCAGCATTCGCGCCAGTGTCTGGGCGAGCAACGTCTTGCCCGATCCCGTGGGCCCGAGCAGCAGGATGTTCGACTTGGCAAGCTCGACATTCGTCTCGGCATTGCGCGGTTTACCGTCACTGCCCGCTTGGACTCGCTTGTAGTGGTTGTAGACGGCTACCGCGAGGGTCTTCTTCGCCTGGTCCTGGCCGACGACGTAACCGTTGAGGAACTCGTAGATCTCGCTCGGCTTGGGCAGCTCGTCGAAGCTGAACTCGCTGGTCTCGGCGAGTTCCTCTTCGATGATCTCGTTGCACAGATCGATGCATTCATCGCAGATGTACACACCGGGTCCCGCGATCAGCTTCTTGACCTGCTTCTGGCTCTTTCCACAGAAGGAGCACTTGAGCAGATCGCCAGTCTCGCCGACGCGTGCCACGAGCTATCGATTCCCCTCTGGTTGTGCCGATGTGTGGTGCCCAGGTCCCGAACGGTACCCGCTAACCCGCGTGAAGTCCCCCGCAATCAGTACCCGGGCGCGGCGCGTCGGGCATGTCGGACAGTCGCCGCGGCCCGCGTGTGTGCCGTGCCTGTCGGCTGGCTCCTGCTGCCGGGGGCGGGCGCCGCCGCACCGCGATCTGCTGCGCGGCGGCTCCGCCCGCTGCGTTCGGGCGCCCAGTGTTCAGTTGGTCAGCTTGCGCGTGTTGATGACGTCGTCGACGATGCCGTATTCCTTGGCCTGCTGCGCGGTGAAGATCTTGTCGCGCTCGATGTCGGCGTGCACCTGCTCGACGGTCTGGCCGGTGTGCCGCGCGAGCGTCTCCTCCATCAACTCACGCATCCGCAAGATCTCGCGTGCCTGAATGTCGAGGTCCGAGATCTGCATCGGCCCGTCCGTACCGCCGGAGGGCTGGTGGATCAGGATTCTCGACTGCGGCAGGGCGTAGCGCTTGCCCTTGGTGCCGGCTGCGAGAAGCACGGCCGCTGCCGATGCCGCCTGGCCCATGCAGTAGGTCTGAATCTCGGGCCGGATGTACTGCATCGTGTCGTAGATCGCGGTGAGCGCGGTGAACGACCCACCCGGTGAGTTGATGTAGATCTGGATGTCGCGATCCGGGTCGGTGGACTCCAGCACGATCAGCTGAGCCATGACGTCGTTGGCCACGACGTCGTCGATCGGCGCGCCGAGGAAGATGATGCGCTCCTCGAAGAGCTTGTTGTACGGGTTCGATTCCTTGATCCCGTAGTTCGTGCGCTCGACGAAGGACGGCAGCACGTAGCGCGAGGACGGACCCTGCGCGAAGTAGCGGCCCTGCGGGGCGTTCAGTTCGGTCATCTGTCTCAGACTCTCTCTCACTCCGAGGGTGCCACTCCGCCGGGGACCTCGCTAGCCCGGCGCACGATGTGGTCGACGAACCCGTAGTCCAACGCCTCCTGGGCGGTGAACCAACGGTCGCGGTCACCGTCGGCGATGATCTGCTCGACGGACTGGCCAGTGTGCTGTGCGGTGATCTCGGCCATCTCACGCTTGCTGAGGTTCCACTGCTCGGCCTGGATCTTGATGTCGGACGCGGTGCCACCGAGCCCCGCGGAGCCCTGGTGCATGAGGATGCGGCAGTGCGGCAGCGCGTAGCGCTTGCCCTTCGTGCCGGCCGACAGGAGGAACTGGCCCATGGACGCGGCCAGACCCATGCCCCAGGTGGCGACATCGCACTCGATCAGTTCCATCGTGTCGAAGATCGCCATGCCGGCCGTGACGGATCCGCCCGGCGAGTTGACGTAGAGGTTGACGTCGCGCTTGGGGTCCTCGGCGGCAAGCAACAGCAACTGCGCCGAGATCTGGTTGGCGATCGCGTCGTCGACGGGCTGGCCGAGGAAAACGATCCGCTCGCGCAGCAGCCGGTCGTACACGGAGTCATTGAGGTTCATCCCGGTGCCGGGACTACGCATCTCCATCGCGCGCAACGGCTCCGCTCGGCTGCTTGCGTGAAGACCGGTAGATGCCGGATCGAAGCGGCTCACTGTACGGACCTTCCTTCGGATGCTCAGTGGGACTGTCATTCGAACTTAACGGACCAGCTGCGCCGCGGACTCCCTACATCGGGGGTTTTCGCTTACGGCGTGACGCATATGCCGGCGGCGGGCACGAACCCGCAGCGCGCCCTCTGCCGAGAAGGGCAAAAACGGCTGAGTGGTGCGACATAGCGCACCACTCAACAGATAACGCACCGCATCGCCCGTCCGGCCTGCGGACTCACTCGTCGGGCTCGTCCGCGAGCTCGGTGGCCTCGGCGAGTTCGGCGAGCTGGGTGGCCGAGACGGCGGACAGGTCCACCTTGTTGCCCGACGCGTCGGTGATGTTGGCGGATTCGAGCACGGTTGCGAGCGCCTTGGTCCGGCGCACGTCGGCCACCATCGTCGCCAGGTTTCCGGCCTGCACGATCTGGTCCGCGAACTCCTTCGGCGCCATGTTGTAGCGGGCGGCCTGCCGCACGAGGTACTCGGTCAGCTCGGTGTCGCCGACCGTGACCTGTCCCTGGTCGGCGATCGCGTCGAGGATGAACTGCGCGCGGACCGAGCGCTCGGCCGATTCGCGAAGCTCCGCGGTGAACTCCTCGCGCGTCTTGCCCTGGCCCGCGAGCAGTTCGTCGAACAGCTTGTCGTCGTGGCCGAGTGAGTGCACCACGTCGTGCTCGCGGTAGCCGACCTCGGCGTTGACTGCCGATTCGGGCAGCGGGAATTCGGCCGAGTCGATCAGCTGCTCGAGCAGCTTCTCGCGCGCCTGACTGCCCTGCCCAAGGGTCTTGGCCCGGATGAGGCGCTCGCGCAGATCGTCACGCAGCTCGCCGATCGTGTCGAATTCGCTGGCCAGCTGGGCGAAATCGTCGTCGGCGTTGGGTAGTTCCTTGCGCTTGACCGAGTTCACGGTCACGGTGACGTCGGCCTGCTCGCCGGCCTTGTCGCCCTGGCGCAGTGTCGTCGGAAACACGACGGTGTCGCCGGCCGATTTACCGGTGACCGCGTCGTCGAGGCCGTCGATGAGGTCGTTGGCGCCGACCTCGTAGGAAAGGCCGGTGGCCGAGCCGCCTTCGACCTCTTCGCCGTTGACGCTCGCGGACAGGTCGATCGACACGAAGTCCCCGGCGTCGACCGCTCGGTCGACGCCGACCAGGGTCGCGAACCGCTCGCGCAGGGCGTCCAACTGCTCGTCGATCTCGGCCTCGGTGACCTCGACGTCATCGACGGTGACGTCGATGCCCTCAAGCTCCGGCAGGGCGATCTCGGGCCGGATGTCGACCTCGGCAGTGAAGCTCAGTGACGTGCCGTCGTCGAGGTTGGTGACCTCGATCTCGGGCTGGCCGAGCGCCTTCACGCCGCTCTCGACCACGGCCTCGTTGTAGGCCTTGGGCAGCGCGTCGTTGACCGCCTCCTCGAGGACGGCCGCTCGCCCGACACGTTGGTCGATGATGCGCGCGGGAGCCTTGCCCGGTCGGAAGCCCGGGATGCGGATCTGCGACCCGATCTTCTTGTACGCGGCGTCCAGGCTGGACTTCAGCTCGTCGAACGGGACCTCGACGGCCAGCTTGACGCGGGTCGGGCCCAGGTTCTCGACGCTGCTCTTCACGGTGCTGATCGCTCCTCGGCGGTGCTTCGCTAGGCGGTTCTTCAGTAGGCGGGCGGCGTGCGACCCGTGACGTGACTCGGTTGGCGCGACTCGGCCGGGAGGGTGGGATTCGTGATCCGAGCCCTGACCTGGCCCGACGCACGATCCTATGACACGAGGCACTGCGCGGCCCGGCCTGCCGTGCCGGTGGCCGATCGGCGCGGCATTTGCTCCTTGTCGGGATGCCCGGATTTGAACCGGGGGCCCCTCGCTCCCAAAAGATAGGCCGTGTCGTCCACCTAGTCCTATGGGTCCCACGTTCCGGGGTCCGCGTCCGGCCGAAGTCCAGGAAGTCGGACCGATTCCGCCCGCTCCCCGCCCGTTCCGTGAGAAGTCCGTGATACGCGCATGCACCCCGCAGAGATCAACAACTGAGCGGCCCCGGCCGGTGCTGAGAACACCGAGCCGAGGCCTTGACCGAACCACCTGCAAGCAGGAGTCCCAGCCCATGCCTACTGCACCACACACCCCAGCCCAGCACCACTACGAGCAGGCGGAACGGACGCTTGCCACGCTCGGCGCGCTCGGCGCCACCCCCGAGGAGGCGACCCGCGAGGCGGCGGTCGCGCTGTGCCACGCCACGCTCAGCATCGCGGCGGCGGTCATCGCGCTCGCCGGCAACGGCGGGCCCGGCCAGCACGCGGCGGGGTAACCGATCCCCAGCACGTAGGCAGCGCCCCCGCCAAGCTTCACCGGCGGGGGCGCTGTCCTGTTCGGCGCAGGTGCGGCTACGGGTTATGGGCCCGATCATGACCGTCCTTCGCGGGAAACGGACCGCGTTGACGCCGAAGCGCGTCTACCGCAAGTATGCGGCGACAGCCCCGGGACGCACGAGGTCGCCTCCGACCCCGGCGCCGCAGGTGTAACGCATTCGAGTCCTCCGACGCTTACCAGATACGGGCCGTCCCGCCACCCCTCTCATTCCCCCCCGCGGTGGGTGGCGGGACGTTTTGACCCGGGGGGGCGTCCCGCCACCCCTTCGTTTCCCTCCCTGGGGGCGGCGGGACGTCATACGGGCGCGCCCCGTCACCCCGAACGGCCCCGGGGGTGGGGGGCGCTCGTGTGTCGGCGGCGTTTAGGCCGAGCACACACGGGGTACCTGTCGTGTGTGGCAGTCGCCCGGCCCTCCCCAGGGTTCGACCTCGTTGTGGCGCCAGGCGTCAAGACGTTGGCGGAGTTTGTTCTCGATCGGTAGTAGCGGGCATCTACTACTATCTCAGCGCCGGCCGCCAGGTGGAGGACGACACGTAGCAGGACCAGGCGTGGGCGATGACCTGGTCCGCATCCACCGTGCTGGCGGCACTGGCTGAGCGCTGCGCGCCGCAGCACACCGTGGAATCACGGCTTCCCGGCATGTCGAGCCGCTGGAGGAGGTTGACGATGGCCGTTCGCCAATGCCCGAAGTGTGAGCTGCGCTTCGCGTTGCAGACCGAGCTCGACGACCACTGTTGGCACGACCATCCGGAATTCCGCCACGAGTACCCAGCCGTCAGACCGGCATCCCACGCGGCCGAAACCGAGGAAGGTGGAGCGGACCGAATCGGTCGTTGCGCTGCTTCGCGAACCCGGGCAATGGACCGAAGGGCACCTGGTCGTTCATGGCTCGTCGCTGACGTTCCGCTCGCTGCGCCAGCCTCCTGACGAGGGCTCGGTCAGAGCGACGGTCACCGGCCAGAAGCTGGTGCGCGACGTACGCGTACTCGCCTCTTCACCGAGAACGGCCCATCGCTTGCACAGACCTGGCAGCTGAACGTGGAAGACGAGCACGGCAAGTGGCTGTTGTTTGCTCTCCGACGCAAGGACTGCGCCGCGATCTCCGAAGCCCTGAGCGAGGCGACTCAGTAGAATACACTGGTTTCGAACATCTGTTCGGATAGCCTGGGGCATGGCCAAGGACAACTTCGGGCGGCTCATCGACCGCGAGATTCGCTGCCGCGCAGCCCGCACCGGTCGCCGGTGCCAGCTTTCCACGACCACGACGGGGCGCACGCCCACGGCTGGCGCGAAAAGACCGACCGCGCACCCAAGCGGGGCCGGCCACTGCCACCGTTCCACGTGTCTGCGCTGGATAGCTCCCGCGAATGGCTCGCTGAGTCAGTGGAACGGCTGCGCTGGTGCGCGCTGGCGAGCGACTGAGGTCACAGCGCCCCGCTCACCTTTGGGTGGCGGGGCGGCTCGTGCGTCGGCGGCGTTTGGGCCGAGCGCACAGGGGGTTACCTTGTTGTAGTCGTCCGCTCCGCCGCCTAGATACGGGACGGGACAGGCTGGCGGATCGGGCGGCGGGAGCCTTTAGGCCCCGCCCTCACCCGGCGATCCGATCGTGTCCCCTCCCACACGGGGAACCCGGGTGAGGGCGGCCTTTCCAGCACGCGGCGTCGCTGTTATGAGCGACGAGTGGTCCGGACCAGCTTGCGGGGGCAGTGTTTGGATTGCCGCTGTACGGCCGTAACCAACGACCTCGTACCTCGTTGCCACGATTAAGGGGAGATGACGCGAGGCGGTGTCGTCATGATCGGGGATTTCGTGCGGTCGCTGCATGTCCGGCCGCCGAGCAGGGTCGACACGACCAGTGCCGGGGCGCATGAGCAGGGCCGCGGCCCGGCAGCGAGTCGGGACACAGCGACTCCCAGCGTGGCCGGTTCCGATTGATCGTGAACCGGGAACACACAGCGCTGTCGCCGTGCTCGACTCTTATTTGGGCCGGCACCGCGCGAGCGGCTGAACGCCGCGCGGCCGTCCCACCAGCCGGCCCGCCGCCCGTGCGTCGAGGGCGTTTAAAGCCGAGCATGCACGGGGGGTAGGGCAGTCGTACGGCAGTCGCTCGGCCTTGCCAATGGGGGTGAGGCGGGGCGGGCGACTGCCCTCGCGGGTGGCGGGGCGCCTGTGACGCTTCCAAGAGAGCGCGAGGACCATTGCCGCATGACGAGACCGATTGACGTTAGCGAGCTCACCGTGGACCGCGTCGGCAGCATGGTGGTCCGGGCCGCGAAGACGCTAATAAGGGCTATCTGCTGGGTCGCCTTGTGGCGATCCGGCATTGGCTCGCCTTCGATGGCACGCCCCAGACTCGGGTCAAGGTGGAGATCTTCGAGGGTGTTGTCGTGACTCTGACCGTCCGCCCAGACAAGCACGAAGTCCACCTGCCGTGACCTAAACGATCCAGGACCACGGACCGACAGCGGCCCCGGATCCTGTAGAGGGAGGTGGGCCGCCTTACGTTCGCGCAGGTACCGGGCTACCCGCAGACGGGCCCCGATCATGACCGTCCTTCGCGGGAAACGTGACCGACGCCGACGCGTCTACCGCAAGTATGCGGCGACAAGCCCCGACGCACGAGGTCGCCTCCGACCCCGCCGCCGGTGTAACACATCCGATTCCTCTACGCTGACCTAGGACACGACAGCGTCCCTTGGGGGGTGGTGGGGCGCTGTCGTGTGCTGGGCGGCGGATTACAGTCGGCCTCAGCCGAAGGAGCAACGCGCATGGCTGACCGCGATCCGATCATCGCCGCACAGGATGCCTGGCTGGCCGCCGAGAAGGCATACTCCTATGAAGACGCCGACTACGGCGCCGCGTGGTGGATGGAAGCCGGACCTCCGCCCACCGTGCCGGAACCAGTGAGCCTCGAAGCGCTGGACAAGCTGAATCGGCTGCGCAAGGCCGCCGACGACGCGCTGGCGGCGTACCGCGACGTTCTCGCGTGACGCAACGCCCGCCCCAGCAGCATAAGGGTGGGCGCCCGTCGTGTCGGCGCAGGTGCGGCTACTCAGAGGCGATCATGACCGTCCTTCGCGGACCTTCACCGGCACCAACGGTCCCGCCGCACCCCGAGGGCGGCGGGACCGTTCTACAAGCGGGGCGGCTGTTCCTCCCGCCGATGGCGGCCGGCACGCGGCCGGTCCTGCACACGGTTGTCATCGATGTGCTCGCCATCGTCGAGCGGGACCTCGGTGCGCCCGTGCGCGGCCTCTCCGGCCTCGAACGCCTCCCAGATCGCTCGCCAACTCTCACTCATGCGGGCGGACCGTACGCGGACAGTACCGAGCTCGCCACTTGAATTGCGCTCAATAACGCTTCCGATGCCCAGCCGACTTCGACAAGCGGCCCGCCCTGACCGAAAGGGGGGCGGGCCGTTGCCATGTTCGGCGCAGGTGCGGCTACGGGTAGGGACCCGATCATGACCGTCCTTCGCGGAAAACGTGACCGCGTTGACGCCGACGCGTCTACCGCAAGTATGCGGCGCCAGCCCCGGGACGCACGAGGTCGCCTCCGACCCCGGCGCCGCAGCTGTAACACATTCGAGCCCTCCGACGCTGACTATATATATGGGCCGTCCCGCCACCGCCTCTCATTTCCCCCCCGCGGTGGGTGGCGGGACGTTGCCGTGCGCCGTCTGTTTGCGCGCCGGGCCAGTTCGGGCATGAACCAGATGGGTAGTTGGGTGATCCCTGGGGGTCACCTGGTTGCCAAGGAATTGCGCCCGCGCGTGTAATTGCCGAAGGCCCCGTGGGGTCTAAACCGGTAGCGCAGCCAGCCCCACGGGGCGCTCGGCTGACTCGCAGAGTAGCTAATTTCATGGTGCGTCGGACTTACACACCGGCTTCGAACGTCTGTTCGGATAGCCTGGGGCATGGCCAAGGACAGCTATCTCGGGCGGCTCATCGACCGCGAGTTTCGGTGCCGCGCAGGCTCCTCAGGCGTCGCCGGTGCCAACCTCGAAGGAGGCGACCAGCGATGAGCAGTACCAATCTGGGCGACGAGGGCCAGCTTGTTACGTTCGTCGTCGCGGGCGATCCCCCGCAGGTGGTGGACATCGTGGTTGCCGTGCACGATCTGGCGCCGGAGGATCCGCGCCAGCCCGGTGACATCATCGTGCACGACGCGGACCTTGATCAGGCCGCCTTCGCCGCCGCCCTGGAGGCAGCGGCGGGTTCGCTGCGGGAGGCGAGTGGAAAGCCATGGGCCTGATCTTCCGTAAGCGGATCAAGGTCGACGACGACGCCGCGGTGAACGTGTCGCAGTGCGGCGTGTCGATCTCGAAGCGGCTCGGCCGGTTGACGTCGAACAGCCGGGGCCGGGGGTCGTTCCGCATCCTGCCCGGACTGCTGGTGATCCGGCGCCGCCTGTGCGTGCGGCTCTCATCATCGCTACCCGACCCATGCTGCTCACGGCTACGGTGGCGTTATGTTCGTCGCTCGACGCCCCAGCGTGCTGCAGGGTTATCGCATGCTCTTGGAGCCTTTTGGGCGGCTCGCCAGATTGCGCGATGGTCGCCGAAATAGAGAGCTTGCTGGCGGAGTCGTGCGCGGAACTCAACGACCAGTGGAAGCAAATCACGTTGAGACCGGGACCCCCACATGATCGCGTGGATGGCGGTCAAGCTGCCTTCGAGCAACGGGTCGAGCAACTCATCAAGGCCAACATCGAGCAGCCAACTGCACATGCCCTGGCTGCTGATACAGGTTTCGACTTCGTAATCGCCGGCGAACAATTCATGGTCTTTCAAGTCAAACAGTATGACGTGAAGACCGCGGAGAAGGTCAGAAACTTCCTCGACACCGGCGGCTCAGTCGTGCTCGATTTGTCAACCGTCGGCGATGCAGTCGCAGTTCGATTGGTCGACTTCGCGGCAGGACTCTCGTTTGGCCGCCACGCGCGCATGCGGCGGATCGACACACGGGTCTTTGCTATCGCTCGCCAGCAGGCTAATGACCCAACGCCGGTTTCGAGGCTGCATGTCGATCCGCAGCGAGAAGCTTGGCATCAATACTGGGAGCACGCAGAATTGATCGGCCAAGCCGGGTGACTGAGCCAACCGAAAGCATGCTGATTCGCTTTCCTTCCGCGCAAGAGGCCGCTGAGTGGGAACAGCTGTCAAGTGGCTCCGTAGTTCGATTCCTGGCGATCCTTGAGTCACAGACGGTGAAGAGGGTAGAGGCCGATCTTGCGGCTCAACGCGAGGAAAGAGAACTTGCGAGGCTCAGCCTTTGGATGGCCTTCTCACTGTCCGCGATTCTGGCGATCGCAGCGATCGTATTCTTCGCGCTCCGCATTCCCCTAGCAGGCGGTCTGCTGTTAGGCGTGCCGGCCACCGGAGTTGCGATCGCCTTTGTCCCAAAGGCAATTGCCGATCGAAAAAGCAAAGATTGATTCGCTTCAGCCGGGCCGTTTCATGCGCGCGGGGCCTGCTGGCCGGGCCGCCGATAGTCGTGGCGCCGCATCGCACATGCTGGGCACGCTCGGCCATCCGTCGCGAGAATCCCCTTATGCCATAGGGCGCGCTTCCGGTGCCCGGAGTGCGCCACCGGCGGTTCAAGGAGGCTGCCAGAGGAACACCGCCGGTGGCGCACGATCAGACCGGTCACAGTGGACGCTCGCCGTGGACGAGTGCGCTTTCTTCGGCTTCGGTCAGCGCGCGCACCGGTTTGGCGTCGAAATCGGCCAGCTGCGCGGTGATGTCGGCGACCGTCTCGGCGATGTGCTCAGGGGTCACGGCGCCGCTCCTCTGCGACGATGTGACCGAGCCGCCCGCCCGAGGAGGAGGGCTGTGACAGGCCCGGGGCCAGACGGGCGGCTCGGAGCTTTCATAACGGGCGCTCCCCGTGCAGCAGCGCCGAGCGCTCGGCCTCGCGCAGATGCCTCGGTTCGTCGTGCTGCTGAGTCGAGGACGCGAACTGAGCCCAGTCCCGGCTCAACGCCCGCGCGGTGATGGACGCCGCGTGGCCGGTGATGTTGTCGGCCGCGTTGCGCAGAACCGTCTCGACGTCATCGCGCTCAGCCTGCGCGACGTCGGACACGTCGATCTCGAGGGGGTCGGCGCCGCTCCGCAACGCGGCGATGATGCGCGCCACTGCAGGCACCACGACACCGACCGGCGCGCCCGGCATCGCGGCCAGCGCGCTGATCAACTGCTGCCGGGCCAGGTCGTCGAGCTCGCCCAGCGACGCGGTGAACCGCGGGGCGGTCTGCAGCACGCCTCGCGGTCGATGCGGCAGGACGCGCACACCCACGCGATCATCTGTGCGCCGGCTGACAGTCCGCCCCAGCCGTACCCCCACCCCGCCTGCTCTTTGTCGGCGCCGCAGCTCGGGCAGCGCCGCGACAGCGCCGGGCACCCTTCGCAATATCCGAACGACAAGCCGGTCCGCTCGGTCATCGGCACCCGCCGCGTGCAGGTCATGCAGGCGCTCGGCAGCTCGGCCAGCGCCTCGATCTGCTCCGGCGTGGCAATCGCCGGCACCGGCGGCAGCTGCGACGCCCGGGCCGCAGGAGCAGATATGGGCGTCGGTGCGGGTGCCGCGCGGTTGTACAACGGCGACGAACGCCCCGCCGTGGCCGAGCCCTGCAGCGTCGCCCACAGCTTGTCGGCGAGCGCCCGCGGGTGCCGATGACGGCCGAGCTTGACGACAGGCACGCCTTGCGCGTCGCACTCGAGGCCCAGCTCGGCGCACCGCTCCCGGCACGTCGCGGCAAGATCCTGGGCCGGGCCGTTGACTATCGCCGGAGACCTGCCCTCCCTGATCGCACGGGCCGCGGCACGCCCGATGAGGCCGCCCATCTCAGCCGGCCACAAGGTCGCCGCGGACGACCGGCTCGAGTAACTCGGCCCATGCCCGGACCAGTTCCCGCTGCGCCGCCGTGCCGCTGTCGTAGCGCCCGGCGCGCAGCACCTCGAGCATCGAGGCGCGGTCCTTGCCGTCGAGCGCGGCCAGGTCGGCCGACGGCGCCTCGCCGCGCGCTGTCGATGCGGCCAGCTGCCGCAGCACGGTCGCGTGGCGGTCGCCGAAATAGCCACACCGGGCGGCCGTCTCCACCAGCTTCGAGGCGAATTCGGTGCGCTCGCGGCGCGTCGGCGCCAGATCAAGGACGAACATGGTGCTTACCTCCTCGGTGGCCCCGGCGCTCGGCGCGCGAGGGCATGAGCCGGTAGAGATCGGATGTCACAACCTCGGATTCGGCGACAGGGGCCGGCAGCGCTGCGGCCGGGGGGCACCGTTCGGCCCGAATGCCCACAGCTCGAGATCGCGCGCCAGCCGGACGGCAGCCGTCGAGGCCGACCGGCCGGCCGCGGCACTCACGACGCCGTACAGCGCGCCGCGTTCGACCTTGGTCAGCCAAGCGGCCGCAGCTGGTCCTTGCCGTCGATCAGCGCGTCGTGCCAGTCGACGAGCACCGCCCACATCGGCACCGACGCGGGGCTGACGTCGCAGCGCTCGGCCGCGTCGGACAGCAGGCCGGCCAGCCGGATGCGGTCGGAATCGCTGCCGGTCACGTGGTGCCGGAACGCCACCGCGGCCACCTCCTGTCTCGCGCCTTGTGCTCGCGCGCGCGAGACAAGGCGAGTGTACGCTACCGGCCGTATACGAACTTAAATGAAGTCAAACTCAGGTTCGCTGACGTCGAGTCGGGCCTTTCGAGACAGCTCCCATGCCGCGAATGTGGCGGTCAGGTGCGGGGATTTCCCTCACCTGAGTGATGTCTGCGCGCCACGGTGATGGGCAGGTGCGGCAGTCGCACGCCCGCGGCAGATGCAGCCGCCCGCCGGCCCGACTGGTCGAGCTGCGCGAAATGCAGGAGACAGGTCACCCATACGTTGCACGCGCAGGGTTTCGGTTCGCTCATGGCGCGCCCTGCTGCCAGATGAGGTGCCAGCCGCGCGGCGGGTCATCGTCGGAATCGTCGAACGACCACGGCCGGGCTGTCTGGGGAATTTCCCCGAGCAGGCTGCGGCGGGCTCGGGCGCTGGTGGGTCAGGATCGCTAGGCGCGGGCTGGCCAGGAGATCCGCACCCGTCGCACCCGCAAAGGCAGTCATCGCAACCGTCCACCGTCGAGCATTGCCGCGCGCCGTTGTGCAGTCGCAGGCGTGCGGTGCTGAGTTGGCCGCGGGGGCCTCGGGGTACTCGGATACTGCGCGTGCTCCCGCTCAGGCTCAGGCGTGGCGACGGGCTCAGGCGCCGCCAACGACGTGGCCGCCTTGGCGTCCGCGATCACGGCGCACTCGGGACACCAGGGCAGCGCCTCGTAACCGTGATCAGGCGCCAGGCCCTCCATGGAGATGCCGACGACGTGGTATTCAACGCGGAACGGATCGCCGGTGCGGAGCGCGCCTTCCGCCACCAGCGTGCATCGATGGCGCAGCTCGTCGTCGGCGCCCAGCAGGTCGGCGACCCGACCGAGCACGCTCACGCCGTGCCGCCCTCGATGGCGCGCAGATGCCGGGCGGCCACCGTTGCTGCGGCCTTGCGCTGCTCAGGCGTCAGGCCCAGCGTGTCGTCACTGAACACCGCGCGGAACACGGTGAGCATGGCCTGCGCCTCGCCCTCGCGGATCTGCGTGCGCCTCTCATCGATGCCGGAGTCGAGCGCCAGCTTGCTGATCTTGGCGAGCTTGTCGAGCCAAGCTCTCGTACATCGTCACGAGCACGTGCGGACGCCCATCGCCCAGGTGATCGGGGCCGTAGATCCGGGCGCCGGGCTCGCCGGATTCGGCGCCCAGCCCGCCCACCAAATCGCCGAGCACCTCGACCATCGCCTTAGCGCGGGCGAGTGCGTTCGTCAGCGCCTCGATCGGGTGCGCGTCGGCAGCCTCGAGCTCGAGCTCGCCGAGCAGCCGGCCGAGCTCGCGGCTAGCGCGCTGCTGCGCGAGGCGCCGGGCAGCAGATGCGCGGACCTGCTTGGCTCGGCCGCCGTGTGCTGAGCACACGACTCCCCCGACCATGGCGTACGCACGGCAGGCTTCGCCTGTCCGCGGCGACTTCGCGCGGCACGGAACCGCGGGCCTCGGGCTCATGGCTTTCTCCTCTCCACTCGCCCGGGGAGCGAGTGACGGCCACGTGCCCCCCGGAATCGCTGGCCTACGTGAGGCCGTCTCACCTCGATGTCACGACCGGGGCGCGCCGCGGCCGGCGTCGCCCGTAGGGACAAACGCGCCATGACGGACACCGGCCCGGGCCCCCTGGTGCACGCACCGTCACCGCGCCCAGCCACACACCGTGATGAGGTCGGTGCCTGCGCGATCGGCGCCATGCGTCTGGAAGCGGTGGGCGCGGTATCACTTGGTCTCCTCGGTTTGTCGGGGCGCCTTGCCGGGCCAGACCGCCCAGCGCGTCATGCCGTCGCCTCGCGGTCGAGGCAAAGTTCCGCGTCACGCGGGCATCCGTCGGCCCCCATGCGGGCACAGGAGCGCCACGTCTTGCACTGCACCGCGGTTACGCTGCGTAATTTGGCCGGTTCCCCCACACGCGAGGGCTCCGACGCGGGGGAAGGCACGGAACCCCCGGAAACGCTGGGGCTTGCAGGGGTTGCAGCGCTGTCAGAAAACTCTCTCGTGTGAGAGCTTCTAGGAGGATTTCTGTTCTGGGCTGCAACCCTGAACTCTCCCGAATTTCCGGGGGTTCCGCCGCCGTGGGTGGGGCGCTGGCGGGCCTCGCGGGGGCCTGGGCGTCGGTTACGCTGCGAATCGGATTCCGAGCCACACCTGCTCCTGTTTCTTGAGCCGCCTGGGAGCGTGGACGACCTGGGCGAAGCCGGCCGGCGCCGGTGCCACCCATCGGGAAAGCGCGTCGAGCACTTCCTTGCGCGCCGTCCGCTCGCGGGCGACGCCGTGGCGGGTGGTTTCGGCGTGTGTTCGAATGCGCGTACGAACGTCTCCAGGGTCCAGGTGTGATGGCCGTTCTCGCCGAGCCAGCAGTTGAACGCGGCCAGCAGCTCGTCGCCCAGGACGGCTTCCTTGGGTGCCGGTTCCAGCAGCTCGGCCCACAGCCCGAGGATTCGGTCAGCCTGCACACGCCACCACAGCGTGTCGGCGGTGATGGTCTCGGTCAGTGCGAGCGAACGCGCCGGGTCGGCGTACCAGCGGCGTGCGCCTTCAACGGCCCACGTCACCGCGGCATCGTGCTGGCCGTCGGTGTTGGCCTTGATACGCGGTTTCAGGGCCGGGTCGCCTGTGCGGTCGGTGGGCCGTTCCAGCGGCTCGCCGGGCTTGCGGAACGTGTACGGGAACCGCAGCAGCGCGAGCCTGCGCCAGGTGCCGTGGTCGGTTTCCTTGACGACGGGCACGTAGTTGGTCGTAGCCAGCAGCGAGTGCGACGCGGAAAACGTGATGTTGTCCTTGTGCACGTAGCGGGCCTTGATCCGGCCGACGTCCTGAATCTGTTTGAGCGCGGCGACGTCGAGGGCGCGATCCTCGGTCAGCTCCTCGGCGATGACGAACCGCTGCCCGCGCAGGTCGGCACGCTCGGTCGAGTGCTCGCTGTTGCGGCCTTTCATCGCCATGATGAGTTTCGGGCTGGCGACGTCGCCGTAGTCACCGAGCGCGGGCACCAGGCCGTCGGTGGTGAGCGCGCCCTTGCCGTTCTCGCCGGTGCCCTGCAGCACCGGCATGACTCCGTCTGGGGTGGGGTGGCCGGTGATTGCCTGCCCGATGCGGGTTTGCAGCCAGGTGCGCTCCGTCTCGGGCAGCGCGGTGAGGGCCTGCTCCCAGTCCGAGTGGGTGAATCCTGGCCGGTACGCGCCGCTGGTCATCTTCGTCAGGAACATCGCCGCCTGGGGTGCGCCGGTCTCTCCGGTGCGCAAGTTGACGACACCGCCCGGTGTGTTGATCAGGTCGGGGTGCGCGTCGAACGCGGCGGCGTCGACTTCGACCATTCCCGGCAGCAGCGCCATCACGGCGCCCATGCGGCCCCGTGACAGCATCCGGTACCAGTTGTCTATCAACCGCTTGCCGTCGTCGGTGGCCGCGTTCGGCGCCGTGCGTGCAACGTCGTAACGACGCAACACCCAGCGGCGCACGGCCTCGCCGACCGTGCTGGCCGTGCGCGAGCGCCACCGCTGGCCGTCCCAGCCGAGCCAGCCGCCCAGGGCCTGGCACCAGACATAGCGGCCGGCCAGGACGTGCTCGGTCATGATCTCGGCCATAACCGCGTCGGTAAAGAACCCCTCCCGCGGCGTGGGTTCGACGTCCGCGGCGGCCGCATGCGGAACCCCGGCGCCGGGCACGTTGTCGACGTCGATGCCGAGTCGGCGCGCCATAGCGAACAGCCGCGGCTTGCCCGCAGCTGTGTACGCCTCGATCGTTGTCGGAGAGCGGTGCTCGAGAATCCACGCCGGCGGCGGCGCGTCATCCTTCAGCTGTTCCCACACGCGCGCGACCTCATCGGCGGGCTCGCATCGGTGGCTTTCGGCCAGCGACCAGACGTGCTCGCTCAGTTCGCCGACCGCGGTCGCCTCCTCTTGCGTCAGCCCGGCGTCGTAGCACGCGTTCACCAGGGCGTAGGCAACCTTGTGCCGCGCCGGGCCGTCGCCTTCGGCGTTGCACGGCCAGTCGTCGTCGTCACGGTCGAGGAGCGCGTGCACGTTGACCGGCAACGGGTCGGGAAGCTCGCCCGCGGGGGCCGGGTCGACGTGCACCGACGGGGTCTTGTCGACGAACGCGCGGAAGTGGGCCACCCACCGCTCGGGCAGCTCCGGCCACGTGTCAACGTGCGGCAGCTGGATCTCCGTGCCGTCCGGCGCGTAGCAGACAACCGGCGCGCCGGTCGTGGGGTGGATGTCGCCGGGGGCCATGCTGAATCGCAGGCCGGTGCGCACGATGTCGACAGCCGGGCCGTCGGCGCCTTCGGGCTTGAAAGGTTTGAACATCCGCTGGTCGATGACCAGGTCGTCGGGTATCCGGTACGCAAACTGCCGGTGGGCTGATCGAACCCGCGCGCTGTGAGCCGGCACGCGGCGGCAGGGGCCCGAGCGCGGCCTCCATCGCGGCCATCGTGGCCGGTCCGGTGCCCTTGCCGTCCTTGTCGTCCACGTCGAGCATGACGCCGTGCGGCTGGCGGGCGCAGAGCAGGCCGGTACTTCTCGGACGGGGCGGGGCGAACCGGAACGGGGCCTTCTCGAGGTCGCCGGTCGTGCCGCCCAATGGCGTGTACTCGTCTTTCTCGCGGACCTTGCCGTAGGACCGAACAGTCCCGGCAGGCTTGTACGTGAGGTAGACGGGCTGGACGCCGGCCGCCCACAGTTGCTCAGGCGTCACGCCGCACCCGCTTTCAGTTCGGCCAGCTCGGCCTCGGCGCGCGCGACGATCTCGGCGACGTCGGCGGTGACGGTGACCATGAACGTCGACTCCGGGTAGTACCAGGAGGTGCCCGACTCCGGCGCCGCAACCTGCACGCTCAGCCCCGGCTCGGTGTCGAGCCCGAACAGCGTCTCGACGTCATCGAGTCCCAGGCTGTAGGGGTGGCTGCACAGCACCCGGCGGCCTTCGCCGGTCCAGGCGGTGAGGTGGTCGCGCCAGTCGAGCCCGCTGCTCCCGTAACAGTCGGCCCGGTTGCACCGGCCTTTGCGCAGCCACGTCAGGCACTTGTGCCGCGGACGGGCCAGGCGCAGGCCGTTCGCCTCGGCCCAGTCGCACATCCGCGCCCGGGTGCGGACGTCGATGTTCGGGCCGTAGGGCCACAGCAGTCCGCCGATGTAGTCCGGATCCGATCGCAGCCCGATGGCGGCGCCGCGGCGGTCGAGCGCGTCGGCCAGCACGTGATCTTCCGCGGTCGCATGCCGCCAGCAACGCTTGCGCCCGTCCGGCCACCAGAGCCCCCGCCACGCGCAGCAGTCGAGATCTCGGGACGGCGTGGCGGGCGCGAGGTTGGTAATGCTCAGGAGCACGCCCCGGCGCCGCAGACGGGTTACGCTCTCTACGTCGGCAGCCAGGTCGATGGTTTTGCGCGGGGCGGTCCTTGGGCGGGGCCGCCCTCGCCTACCTGGCGGGCCGGAGTCCAGCACCATGATGTCTGCGCTCACGACGTCTCCCCCGCCCCGAGCAGCGCGAGCAGTGAGGCTGTCACCGCGCGCGAGCGTCCGCGGACCGTGATCACCCTGCAGGGGAATTCGCCCTGGGCGATCAGCTGGTAGCCCCACGACTTCGAGTAGCCGAGCGCCCGCGCGGCGGTGGGTACGTCCACCGTGGCCGGCCAGCTGCGGATCTCCTCGAGCGTGGGCCCGTCGTTGAGCGTCACGCCGACACCTCGCGCAGCTCGGCGAGCAGCGTCGCGTAGGCGGCACGCAGCCGCCCGCTCGGCGCCCGTTCTCCGGTTTCCCAGCGCACCACGGTCACCCGATGCACACCGAGCTCAGCGGCCAAGCGCACCTGAGACACACCGGCCGCCTCGCGTATGGCACGCGCCAACGCCGGACCGGGCAGCGACCGTGCGCGCCGCACTTCGTCAGTTAATTGCGACATCTCGCACCACCTCTCTGATATCAACGGTGGCACGGCTGACTGCACCGATGCGACTCCTGGCTCTATCGACTATGGGGCGCTAATGCCAGACCTCGTCGGGCCGATTGATTTACCTCGCCCTGCCTGTTGCATTTCTGGTTACACGGTGGTTGCATTGCGCTGTGAGGCGATACCGCGTGACTCCCAACGTGGAGCGGCAGACCGGCGAGACGTGGCACCTCGCCGAAGGTGGCAACCTGCCCGGACGTGTGTGGTTCCGCCTCACGCCCGACGGCCGCGGCGGCTTGGTGTGCACCGAGTGCGCCATCGAGGCCGACCGGCCGCTGACCACCACTGTGCTGCGGTCGGTGCCGCTGACTCTGTTGATCGAGGAGCTGCTGGCTCAGCCGCTACAACTCGACGACGAGATCAACGAGTTGGTCCGCACCGACCCGGACGCGGACCTGTCGCTGTACCGGCTCCCGGACTCGACACTCCGCACGTTCTACATGGCCAACGCGAAGAAGCCGGCGAAGGCCCGGCCGAAGAATCGCAGAGGCGGTCCAGGGCCGACCGACGACGAGCTCGAGCGCTTCGCTGCGGCCTACCGCTGGGCGCGCGGCGACTCGAAGGCCCGGCATTCGCCGGTGAAGGCCGCCGCCGAGCGCATGAGCATCAGCCGGGCGACCGCCCATCGCTGGCTGAAGATCCTGCAGGACATCGAGGCGGGCGGCCCCGTCGGGCCGTCCGTGGTGGCGACGCTGCCGATGGAACCGCTACCGATCAAGGGGGAGAAGTAGCCATGGCCAGACCGACGATCAAGGCCGTGCAGGTCGGCGACCGGACCCGCTACAGGTTCGTCGTCGACATCGGCCCGGACCCGAAGACCGGCAAACGCCGGCAGCAGACGAAGACCTACGACAGCAAGCGGCAGGCCGAGCGCGAGCTGTCCCGCATCCTCAACGAGGTGAACACCGGCGCCTATGCCGGGCCGAGCAAGGTCACCTTGGGCGAGTACCTCGACGAGTGGCTGCGCTCGGCCGTGCGCGGCAAGAGCCCGAACACCGAGAGCGCGTACCGGCACGGCATCGCCCCGGCCAAAGACCAGCTCGGCGCCGTGCCGCTGCAGAAGCTCACGACCGCCCACGTCGAAGACCTCATCGACTGGATGCTGACCGAAGGCCGCAGGCGCGGCGGCAAGCCCGGCACGGCGCTGTCGCCGCGGTCGGCGCAGATCACGCTGTCGAAGCTGCGGACCGCGCTCGACGGCGCGGTGCACCGCCGCCTGGTCGCGTTCAACGTGGCCGCTCCGGTGAAGTGCCCGGCGCAGGTCAAGACGAAGCGCACGCCGTGGGAGCCGGCCGAGGTGCGGACCTTCCTCGCATCGCTGGCCGACGACCGGCTGCACGCGCCGATGCTGCTGTCGCTGATCGGGATGCGGCCCGGAGGAGGTGTGCGGCCTGCGTTGGGCGCAGGACGTCGACCTCGACGCCGAGACGTTGACGATCAGCCAAGGTCCGCACGCTCATCTGGACCGAGCACGACGGCGGCCAGGTTGTCGAGAAGGATCCGAAGACCGACGCCGGTAACCGAACGCTCCCACTGCCGGGCCCGGTCAGCGCCGCGCTGCGCGCGTTCAAGGCGACTGCAGGCCCGCGAGCGGCTCGCCGCGGGCGAGGCGTACGAGCCGAGCGGGTACGTGCTCGTGGACGAGCTGGGCCGCCCGTTCAAGACCGACCAGCTGCGCCGCGCGGCGTACCGGCTCATGAAGGCGGCCGGTGTCCGCAAGGTGCGCCTCTACGACGCCCGGCACGCCTGCCTGACCTACCTGAGCGTGTCCGGGGTCCCCGGCCCGATCATCAGCGCCTGGGCGGGCCACGCCGATCTGAGCATGGCCGCGAGGGTGTACGTGCACCCGTCGCCGAAGGATCTCGAGCAGGGCCGCGACGCGCTCGCAACGCTCCTAGGAGGTGGCGTGTGACCAGACACGCCCAGAGCAGCGCATGACGGACGCGATCGCCCTCATCAGGAACTGGCCGCCCGCATCCGGATGACGACGACCTCGAACGCTGGCGCGGCCTGGCCCGGGCGTACGCCGCCGTATACGCCGAGCCCACCGCACTCGGCGAAGGTCTGGTTCTAGTCGCTCGGGACTTGGCGAGGTCTCGTCGAGGCGGCCACCGGAGAGGACATGACGGTCGTGCTCGACGCCGTCTACTCGCGCATCGTGGATGTAGCTGCGCAGGGTCAGGGCGACGCCGCTGGCGAGAAAGCGTGAGATTCCGTGAGATCTGAGCCCGTTCTGACGGCCCGCGGGCGGCCCGCAGGCCCCGAAATGCCGAGGATTACTGGTCGGGATGGCCGGATTCGAACCGGCGGCCCCTCGCTCCCAAAGCGAGTGCGCTACCAAACTGCGCCACATCCCGTCCCGCCGGGCAGAACCGTAGCGCACCAGCACGCCACGGTTCGTCGCATTTCCCGGCCTCAGACAGGGGCAAGTGTACGGGCGGCGCGACGGCTACTCCCCCGACGCCGCAAGCAGCAATCCCGGGGCGGTAATCTCTTTGTCACGCTCGGCGTGGACGCATCCAGGCCGCCTGCGGGTGTAGTTCAATGGTAGAACTTCAGCCTTCCAAGCTGATAGTGCCGGTTCGATCCCGGTCACCCGCTCCAACCAAGAACCCCCATACGCAGCAAGGCGAAACGCGTGCCCCGCGATGCGGTGGGCCACATGTCAGGTGTCGTATTCGTCCGGCAGGCGCATGTTGGGACCGCCGACCTGCAGGCCGAGTGGGGCCGCGCGTCCCTTCGGTTCCTCCCACTCCTCCTGGCGGCCGAGGGCGGTGAGGTCGAGGTATTGGTAGCCGTTGTGGAACTCTTCGATGCCGCGGCCGTATGTGGAGTAGGTGTGGAAGACCTCCTCGCCGACCCGCAGGAACGCGCTGATGCCCGGCATCTCTTCGCCGCGCATGCTCTGCGTCCACGGTCCACCGGTCCACGGCGTTCCGGCCTCAGCGAGTTCGGCTTCGGTGCGGAAGTGGAGCAGCACCGGCATGACCCGGTCGTCGAGGGTGGCGTGGAAGTCGTAGTTGAAGTCGCTGCCGTAGGAGGAGTACCAGGGGAACGTCCAGCCCATCCGCTCCCGGAACGCGGCGAGCTTCTCGTACGGCGCCCGCGACACCGCGACGAGCGTGGTGTTGCGGACGTGCAGCTGCCGCAGCCGGCCGATCCCGTCGGCGGCGGAGGAGCAGCTCGGGCACCCCTGATCCCAATCCGGGCCGAACATGAAGTGGTGCATCACCAGCTGCGGCCGGCCCTCGAACAGGTCGCGCAGGCCCACCGTCCCGTCCGGGCCCTCGAAGGTATACGGCTTGTCCATACGGACCATCGGCAACCGGCGGCGCTCGGCGTTGACCCGATCACGGGTCCGGGTGAGCTCCTTCTCCTTCGCCAGCAGTTCCTTCCGGGCGGCGAGCCACTCCTCGTGCGACACCACGTCGGGCAGGTTCCCCATCGTCGTCATCTCGATCTCCCAACTGATCACGGCAGGTCTCGAACCATTCAGCACTGTTGCGCACGGGACCGACATTGAGAATGGTCTGGCCCCGGTAGTGGTGTGTCCCCAAGGACTCTCCACGCTGAACATCTCGCGCAAGATCCGAAGCTCCGGTCACCACGAAGTCTGAGCCGACCGATGAGAAAGGCGGCTGCGCTTCGTCTGGGCCAGCGAGAGCAGTTTGGATCGGCCCAGTGGGCCGCATGGAGAGGAAGCACTCATGGCACTGGTTGTCTGCGACATGTCCATCTCGCTCGACGGGTACGTCACCGGCCCGAACGACAGCCGCGAGAACCCGTTCGGCGACGGCGCCGGCATGCTGCACGACTGGATCTTCGACGCGGCAACCGACGAGGACCGGGCCCTCCTGCAGGCGGCAATCGACAACTGCGGCGCGGTCGTGATGGGTCGCAAATCATTCGACAAGAACGAGGGCGACGGCGGTTGGGGCGACGGCGGCCCGGTCGGTGATGTCCGGTGCTTCGTGGTCACCCACAACAAGCCGACCACGTCCTACCCATCCGTGTACACGTTCGTCACCGACGGCGTGGCCAGCGCGATCGAGCAGGCGAAGCAGACAGCAGGCGACAAGGGCGTGGGCCTGCACGGCGCGACCGTCATGCAGCAGGCGCTTCCTCTCGGCCTGGTCGACGAGATCCACGTGCACGTGATCCCGGTCCTGCTCGGTGGCGGCACTCCCCTGTTCAGCACGCTGGCCTCGTCGATCACCCTCGAACGCACCAACGTGCAGGTGACCCCGGCTGCGACGCATCTTGCATTTCGGGTGGTGCGTTAAACCGCAGCCCGACGTGGTGTCGCCGGACCCGAGCGCTTGCCGCCGCGCGGCCGACCGAGGCGGAAGGAGGCCCTCCTCGGTCTGGTTCAGGCGGGTAGGTCGAAGGTCGCCGACTGGCCGGCGCGGTGCCGGCCGAACCAGGCCGAAAACGCGTCTGCCGCCAGCGGCCGGGAGAAGTGGTAGCCCTGCACGACGTCGCATCCCATCGTCGTGAGCGCGGCGAGCACGATCGGGTCCTCGACGCCTTCGGCAACCGCGACGAGACCCAGGTTGTGGCTCAACTGCACCACGCTGCGAACGATGAGCGCGTCGCTCGGCCGGCTCGTCATCGCTTCGACGAATGACCGATCGATCTTGAGCTCGCTGATCGGCAGGTTCTTCAGCACGGCCAGGCTCGTGAATCCGGCACCGAAGTCATCGATGGACACGCGAATGCCGAGGGCCCGCAATCTGGCCAGCAGGGCGCGGGCCCGGGCCGGCTCGGTCACGATGCTCGACTCGGTGATCTCGAGTTCGAGCAGCGCCGGCGGCACGCCGTGGCGGTGGAGCAGGTCGACGATCTGCTCGACGAGCCGGTCCTCCATCAGATTGCGAGCCGACAGGTTCACCGAGATCGGCAGCGGCCGGCCCTCATCGATCCACCGGCGCTCCTGCGCGAGCGCAGCGTCGAGAACGTAGCGAGTCAGCGAACGGATCAACCCGGTGTGCTCAGCCATAGGGATGAACTCGTCGGGCAGGATCAGGCCACGGCTGGGGTGATTCCACCGCACCAGGGCCTCGGCCCCCACGACGTCTCCACTGGTGAGGCTGATCTTCGGCTGAAAGTGCAGGACCAGGTCGTGGCGGGTCAAGGCGCCGCGCAACTCACCGAGCAGGCTGAGCCGGGCCGCACTGTGCAGGTCCGCGGCTGCGTCGTAGGCGAACGCCCCGGCGCCCTGCCGTTTGGCGACGTACATCGCGACGTCGGCCTGGCGCAGCAACGCACTGATGTCCTGACCGCCGCAGGTCGTGGCCACGCCGATGCTCGCTTCCACGTCCAGGTCGATGCCCTGGACCCGGAACGGTCGTTCGAGTTCCAGGCGTACCCGGTCGGCCAGCGCCATCGCGGCATCGGTTCGCGACAACCCGGGCGCCAGCACGGCGAACTCGTCGCCGCCGAGCCGGACCACCGTGTCCTTGTCCCTGACGACGTCCTGCAGGACGTGGCCGATCTGGACCAGAAGGTCATCGCCGCAATGGTGGCCCAGCGTGTCGTTGACGTCCTTGAACCGATCGAGGTCGATCATCAGCAGCGCGGCGCCCTCCGATGCATCACGCGAGCTCATCAGCTCGTCGAACTTGTCGGTGAGCGACTTGCGATTCGGCAGCCCCGTCAACGCGTCGTGGCGGGCGTCGTGCTGCGCCTGCCGCTCGGCGTCTACGAGTGCGACGGCGTTGTCGCGGACTTCGGTCACGTCGCGGCAGACGGCGATCGCTCCGATCACCTCGCCGCTCGTACCGGGTACCGCGATGATCGTCGACTCCGCGATTCGCCGGTTCGGGCCGCCGGCGCCGAAGATGACGTCGCCGCCCCACGCACCTTCGGCAACAGCGGTCTTCAGCCGGGCCCGCCATTTCTCACGTCCGGGCGAGGCACCGTCGTTGCCCAGCGCGAAGAGCTGCTCGCGAGTGCAACCGACAAGGCGTTCCATTGCTGGGTTGCAGTCGATCAAATTGCCCTGTGCATCGGTGACGAGAACGCCGTCATTGATCGCACTGAACAACTGAGCCTGCTGCCGCAGCTCAGCCTCGGCCGCTTTGTGGGCGCTGATATCCGAGCCCTGCGTGAGGAACGCGACGACGTCCCCGGCCGAGTCGACGATGGCGCTGATGTTCATGTCGACCCAGATCGGCGAGCCGTCGCCCCGCAGGTAACGCTTCTCGAATCGGGCGGTTGTGATCACCTTGTCCAGCAGATCGCGCATGACGGACCGGCTCTGCGTCACGTCTTCGGGACTGGTGATGTCTCCGAAGGACGCGCCGACCAGGTCGGCGGCGTCTCGATCCAGCATCTGCGCGAATGCCCGGTTGACCCGGCGAAAGCGACCCATTCTGTCGGTGATGACCATGCCGGCCGCGGCCAACTCGAACACGTCCAGGCCGGCCGGCGTACACCAGTCGTCTGTAGTGCCTGACGGATCCTGCTGGCTCACGGGCACTCCTCCGGTCGCACGCCGGGATGCTCACCGATCGGGCACGGCGAGTCCTGGCTCTCATCCGATCGGCCGGCACACGTACCGGAGCAGCGGATCGGCGAGCGACCGCGTGTGGCCCTCGTCACGGGCGGCGAACGGGCGGCGAAGCGGGCGGAGTAGCGGGCGCTATCGCGCTCAGACGAGCAGCAGCAGGAGCACGCCGGCGACGAGCAGGTGTCCGCGCAGAACCTGGCGCATCAGGTCGACCGGAATATCGCCGAACGGCGTGCTGAGCGCCGGCGCCGTGTAGTCGAGGTCGGGCCGACTCGCGGCCCGGCCGGCCGCGATCGTCAGCACCGGCACGACGACCGCCCACGTGGTCAAGGGCAAGACGCCCGAGCCGAGGCCGATCGCCAGGAACCACGCCGTGACGCCGGTGGCGCAGGCAGCCAGTGACGCCCCGACGAGGATGCGCCGCCGACTCGGCACGAATTGCGCCCGCAGGCCGGGCCGGCGAGTCAGCTCACGGATGGTCGCCGCGAGCGGCAGCGCAACGAGATACCCCCCGACGACGGCGAGCGCGACCATCCACGGCCCGGCCAGCACGGCCCGGCAGCCCCACCAGACGATCGCGAACACGGCTGCCCGCAGCAGCAGCGCGGGATGCCGTCGAAGCCGAGCCCACTCGAGCCTCAGCGCCGCCCGCAGGAAGCCCCGGCCGAGCCGGCCCGAGCGCACCGGCCCCGCCGTGCGGGCCCGCTGATCGGCGAAGAACTCCCCGAGCAGAGCGACGTCCATGGCGGTTGCCGACAGCCGGGCCGACGTCCACAGTCCCTCGCCCCGGCTCAACTGCGCGGGCGTGAGCCGATCCAGGCCCCGAACCGCGCGGACGACGAAGTAGCCGGCGATGACCAATCCGATGACGAGCACGGCGACACCGGCGGTCATCGGCAGGGCCAGCACGGCGTTCGCGCCGGCCCGGCCGACGCCCGTAGCCAAGGAGCCGAACGCCAGCGTTGCGGTTGCCGCGAGCGAATGTGCGGCTGCACGCACCGCATGCTCGGCACCGTCGGACGTCTGCGCCCAGATCGCACCCGCGCTCACAACAAGCGCGCCGAGCGACGCCGCCACCACGCTGATCGCGACGCTGGTGGCGGCCAGGTGCGCGAGCGGCACCGCAATGACCGCGAACGCCACCACCGCGGCAGCCATCAGCGCGACGCAGCGCGGACGGAGCAGGCGACGCAGGCTGACCGGCCCGGACAGCACCCAGAACTGCATCGCCCGACTGGCCGACACCGGGCCCGCCGCCCGCAGCACGCCAAGCGCGCCGGCCGACAGCAGGAGCAAGACGGCGACCGCGAACAGCCGGCCGGGAGCGCCTGGCACCGCGTGAGCCGGCGCGCCGACTGCATGCCAGACACCGGGCAATGCGCCCGCGGCCAGAGCCGCGACGACGGCGGCGGCCACGGCGATGTCGAACGCCCGGCCCAACGGGGATCGCTTCGACGCTCTGTGCGCCGACTGCTGCCGGCGCAGTCGCTGACGAACTGTCCGCGCGTTGCCGACCGATTCGATGGCGGTCAGCACAGTTCGGTCAGCCCGAGGTCGACGACACGGTCGGCTAGCTCGCCGATCAGCTGAGGGTCATGGGTACTGATCAGCATGCCGTGCCCTAGCTCTCTTTCCTGCCGCAGCCGCGCGAGCAGCCACCGCCGACCCTGCTGATCAAGGCGCTGCTCCGGCTCGTCGAGCACAACCATCAGGCGCGGGCGGGCGAAACAGGTCAGCAGGGCAAGCCGCCGGCGCTGCCCGCTCGAGAGCGTGACCGGGAGCTGATCAGCACACGACGCGAGTTCAGCCTCGCCGAGCAGGTCGACCGCGACCTGATCGGGCTCAGCATCGCCGTGTGCCGCCGCGAGCAGCGCCAGATGCTCCGCGACGGACAGGTCCGGAAAGAAGTCGATGTCGTCGAGTACGGCGGCGATCCACCGACGGGTCATGGGTCCGCCGGCGGCCAGCGGCGCACCGCAGAATGTGAGGGTTCCGTCGTTCGGACGGTCCAGACCGAGCACGCAGCGCAGCAATGTCGTCTTGCCTGACCCGTTCGGGCCGACGACCGCGACGATCTCGCCGCGAGAGACGTCCAGATCGACGCCGGCCAGTACGGGCCGGCCGCCGAGCACCCGCCGCAGACCGGTCACGGACAGCAGCAGCTCGCCATGTCCCGCCGTCGAGACCCCAGCCGCCCGAGTTTCAGTGCCACCGCGCACGCGTCTCTCCTCACTGCCGGCGCCCGATGAGGGAAACGCCGATGCCGGCTCCGCAGTGCCCGCCTGCCCTGAACAAGCAGGACGGGCGCCCAGTGTGACCTGGGCGCCCGTCCGCGGGCGACATCCTTTTACGGATGTCGGTCGTCCACCTACCTCTAGATCTTCTTCAGCGCGAAGTTGCCTGTCGCTGTCGCACCCTTCGTGATCTTCACGTTCTTGACCTGCGGCTGGTAACCGTCCTTGGCCGCGATGATCTGCAGCGGGCTGTACCGGGCATCGAGCCAGAGCTGGTAGTTGCCGCTGGTGTCAGTCTTCAACGTGAACGTCACCTGACCGGTGCCGCCGAACGTGCCGATCTGCACGACGGCGCCCGCAATCGGGTTGCCGCTTGCAGCGTCGGTGACCTTGCCGGCGATCTTGCCCCATGCCGCAGGCGGGTTCACCTGCATCGTCGCGCCGATCGCGGCGAACGAGTACGGGGTGTCAGTGCCGATCGACAGCTTGGCCGTGTACGCGCCCGGCTGCGGGACACCCGACGAGTCCATCGTGATCGTGACGTCCTGGGCCTGCCCAGGTGCCAGGTCGAACTCGGTGGTGCTCTCCGAGAGCCAGGGCACGTCGGCGCCGCCACCGCATTGGTCGAGGCCAGGGAGCACCTCGGCGAAGGTCTGCGGGTTGAAGCCGCCGGTCGAGCCGCCGATCTTGTACATACCGCAGCTGCCTGCGCCGCGGTACTCGGCGTTGTTGCTGTTGGCCAGCGCACTCCACGCGTTGGCGCTCGGGTCGTACTGGATCGACTGGTTGGTGAGCACAGCGCCGTTGTTCATGGCACCACCGGAGATCTGCAGCATGTTGTCTGCACCGGCGTAGGACGATCCCCATACGTCATAAGGCATGTCGGCGCCCTGAGCCCAGCTGTCCGACCCTGTGTCGTAGATGTAGGTCGACTTCTGGCCAGTGTTGCTCTCGGCGTTGACGCCGCCGGCGCACACGAGCTCGCTGGCGATGCCGGCGCATGACGGGAACGCCACCGCCACCGGGTAGTCGGCGAGGGCCGTCCAACTGTTAGTGCTCGGGTCGAAACGGAACGCCGACTTCGACGTCGGGGCACAGTTGCCCGTCGTGCAGCCGCCGACGACGTAGAGCTGCCCGTTGAGCGAGGCGGCCGCGGGAGCGGCAACCGCCTTGGGCAGATCCGCGACCTGGGCCCAGCTGTTTGCGGCCGGGTCATAGACGTAGGCCTTCGTGTTGGCGTTGCCTGTCTCGTTCCACCCGCCGACGACGTACATCTTGCCGTCGACGAACGCAGCGGCCGGTGACTCCAACGCCTCAGGAGCGTCGGCGATCGGCGTCCACTGCTGGGCGGTGGAGTCGTAGACGTAGCCCTTGGCCACATTCGCCAGGCCGTTGTAGCCGGCCACCGAGTAGACATTGCCGTCGCTGTAGGCGACCGCGTTGTCCATGATCTTCGTCGGGTAGTTGGCGATGGTGGTCCACGGTGGCGCGGCCGGCGTGGCAGCCGGCGTCGCCGACGCTGACCCCTGCGCCCCGGCCTTTGCCTGAAGCACCGCAGCACCCGGGGTGAACTTGCCCGCGATGTGCTGCACCGGAGCACCGGCCGGCTGGGCCGCCTGTCCGGCCATCGGCGTGAACGCGCCGTTCTGCTCGCCGAGCTTGACGTGCACCGGCTGGGTGCCGTCATTGGTCAGCGTGACCTTCTTGGTCTTGGCCACGCCAAGCGTCTCGGTGACCGAAACGCTGCCCGGCGTCACCTGCAGATGCCCGGCCTTGAGCGTCCAGTCCTGGTGCGTGACCCAGTTCGTGGCCACGTTGACCGTTGCCTTCGCCGGAACGTACTTGCCGTCGGCCGCGGTGAACTGCTGGTTGCCGGTCCGCGAGCTGAACAGCCAGTAGAAGCCGTCGGACAGATTCGCATCGTCCGGCGTCGCGGCCGAGACACCGAACTCCGTCGGCAGCGCGTCGTCGGAGACCTTCGCGCCGTTGATCTTGCGCCGCGGTGTTGTCGTCGGTGACGACACCGGCGACCAGGCCACCGTGCTGCGGCGCGCAGGTGCGCGTGCCGAGGAACGCGTTGTCGATCTCCCACCACCAGGCGAAGTTGCCCGTGTAGTGGAACCGTGCCTGCACGGCCGACTGGCCGGCTGCCTGCGGGATCGGGATGTCGACGTGACCCGAGGCGTCCGACGTCGTCTGGTGCCAGACGTTCGCCCACGTCTGCCCGCCGTCGACGCTGAGGTCGACGTCGGCGACCGAGTTCGAGAAGCCGCGGTAGAACGTGTCGAAGCCGATCTCCGGCGTGGTCTGGCTGGTCAGGTCCGAGACCGGCGACACCAGCGTGCTGTCCTGGGAGTGGCCGACGCCGTAGTGGTCGGAGTCGAGGATGGCGAAGTCGGCGTCGCCGCCCGGCGGAACTGCCCGGTTGCCGGCGTTGTCGAACTGCCAGATCTGGCCGCTGCCGTTGTTGTCGACGTTGGTCCAGCCGTCCTGGGTGGTGGTACCGCTCCAGCCGGTGAACTGCTCAGCGGAATTGCTGAACGCGTACGCGTATCCAGGGGCGATGCAGGAAGCCTGATCGACAAGGACCTGCGCGTCCGCGATCTGATCGGATGCGCCGACGTGCACCGTCACGTCCTTGGTGGTGTAGCCGGGCGCGATCGGGGCAATGTGCAGGGTGTAGTCGTTGTCCTGCGGCAGATCAACGCTGTAACGGCCGGTGTAGGGGTCGGTGTAGAGCGGGCCACCTGGCACGCCGTCAATCGTGATCTTGGAGTACAGCGGCCAGGCGTGACCGGAGCCGTCGGTTACCGTCCCCGACACCGTGTGGCTCGGCACGCTGGCGAGGGCGAAGTCGGCCGTCGTCGTCTGACCGTCGGTCACCTGCACGCCGGCCGTGGTCTTGGACGGCGTACCCGAAGGCCTGCGCGGTCACGTCGTAACTGCCGACCGGAAGGCTCAGGTCGTAGGAGCCATTGGCCGCGGTGGTCGCCGAGAACCCGTCGGGGGTCTTGACGGTCGCCCCGGCGATCGGCGAACCGGTGCCGCCGTCGGTGACGTGCCCGCTGATGTCGCCGTGCGGGCCGGTGGTCAGGGCGGTGACGCCGTTCGGGGTACCGAGCCCGGTCGGGCCGTCCCAGCCGGGTCCGGCCTGGCACAGCACGTTTCCGCAACCGCCGTTGGTGCCCTCCGTGACGTCGAACAGGCTGCCCTGCGCGGCCGCGTAGGGGTAGCTGACCGGGAACGTGCCGGGAACCGGCGTGCCCGCGAGCGCGTACATCGACGCGACGAGCGGCGAGGACAGGCTGGTACCGCCGACCTGCAGCCACCCGCCCTGGCCGAGCGTGTCGAACACGGCAAGCCCGGTGTTGGGGTCGGCGTCCGCGGAGATGTCGGCGATCGCGCGGTTGCTGCAGTTGGTGTTGAGGCTGGCCTGGAAATCAGGCTTCGGCTCGAACGGTGAGCAGCCCGATCCGCCGCTCGCCCCAGGCACTCTCGTGCCAGCCGCGGGTGGAACTGTCCGCCGTCAACGTCGTGCCGCCGACACCGACCACGTTGGGGTTGGTCGCGGGCCAGTTGGTCACGTCGCCGGCGTCGCCGGTCGAGGCCGTAACAGCAACTCCGGCGTGGGTGTAGTAGTGGTCGAAGCCCAGTTCGTCAGACGCCTCACCGGCGACGCCGTAGGAGTTCGACACGAACTTGGCGCCGAGGCGACACCGCGGTGTCCACCGCGATGCCCAGGCTGTCCAGGCTGTTGTCGGTGCCCTGTACCAGCAGGATGTGGCAGTTCGGGCAGGCAGAGGACACCGCGTCGACGTCGAGCGAAGTCTCCAGGCCCCAGCCCGGGTCGTCCGGCGGGTAGTTCGTCCCGCCGGTCTGGTCGACCTTCTTGAAGCATCCGTTGGCCGTCGTGCACGGAGGCAGTCCGTACTGCGACCGGAAGGCCGCCAGGTCGTCCTCGGCGTGGGAGTCACCGAACGCGTCGACGATTCCGACCGTCTGGCCCTGGCCGGTCGCCGGGAGCTTGTAGGCGCTCTGGATCTGCGCCGGGCCGAGCGCGGTGGCCGGCGGGTCGTTCGGGTTGGCCTTGATCTGCTTGTCGAGCCCGGTACGCACCATGGCGAAGCAGCGGGCGAACGCCTTTGCGGTCACGTTCTTCTGGGCCACGTTGCACGCCGCGTTCGCGTAGGTGGCCTCAGCCGCCTTGGGCGATGGTGCCGCCGCAGGCGACGGCGCGGCGCTCGCTGTCGCAGCCGGGATCAGAACCAACCCCAGCACGGTTACCGCCGCGGCGATCACCGCGGTGTGCGCGCGCAAACCTCTTCGTTTTTCGGTCATGCCTGCCCTCCTAGAAGGCTCTGAAGGCTCTGAAGGCTGGGTATCTGGTCGGCTTCGTGTCGCACATCGCCGGTCGATGACCACCAGACGGCGCCAAGCGATGGCGCCCGCCTTCGCCGGATGGGATGTCGGACGCTTGTCGAGACTGCCGTGAATGGCACGGATTCCCCTTTCTGCGGGCCAACCAACTGACGTCGATTGCGCGGTCGCCACACAGGTCAGCCGGAGGATCAGGACGGTCAGCCCGGAAAGGTCAAAGTCCGTCTCTGGCGTGTATGTGACGTGAAGCGGACAGATCATGACGATGACAGTCACAACACGCGGGCGGAAGCCGCAAACCTGCCCGGTTCGCGCCAGAGTCGCGAACCGGTTGAATCTGTATGAGAGGTACGCAACGATATGCGCGTGTTACAGGTCCTGGGTCTGGCGGAGGCCGAAGAGGAGCTCTACGAGTGGCTGCTCACGCATTCGCCGGCCCCGCTCGACCAGCTCGGCGAACGGATGACCGACCGATTCTGGGCCGGTGAATTGACGAGCATGTTGATGCGGCTGGAGGAGCTCGGGCTGGTCGTGCGGCTGCCGGACGACCCGCCGCGTTACCAGACGGTGTCACCGGACGTCGCGTTCGAAGCGCTGGCAGTCGAGGGCGAGCGCGCGCTGGCCCGGGCCCGCCAACGCCGGTCGGACCTGTCGGCGGCGTTCCGCGGTGCCGCGCATCGCCAGGACCCGGTTCAGCTAGTCGAAGTCATTCACGGTAGGCGCGCTATTGCGGAGCGTTACGTCGAGCTGCAGCGCGGCGCGCGTCACGAAGTCCGGGCATTCGACGCGCCGCCGTATGTCGCCCGCGCTCCGCAGGTGAACACCCTCGAGCTTGACCTGCTCCGGCGGGGCGTGCGCTATCGCGTGCTCTACGACCGGCACGGTCTTGAGATACCGGGCCGCCTGGCCGACCTCGAGGCGGGGCTGGCGATGGGCGAGCAGGCCCGTGTGACCGATGTACCGGTCAAGCTCGTGCTGAGCGACTACCCCGCAGCGCTCCTTCCCCTCCAGCACCAGGCCACCGAGATCGAGTCGTCGCTGGTGGTGCACGATTCGGCGCTGCTGGAGGCGTTGTCGGCCCTGTTCGAGATGTACTGGGACCGCGCGATCCCGCTGCAGGTCCGCAACGGGCGGGCGCAACTGCCCGACGCCCACGATGCGCCCACGTCCATCGACAGCGATCTGCTCCCGTTGCTCGCTGCCGGATTCACCGACCAGGCCATCGCGAGGCAGTTGCACTGCAACGAGCGCACCGTGCGCCGCTACCTGAAAGACATGATGCATCGCCTCGATGCCGCGACCCGGTTCCAGGCCGGCTACCAGGCGATTCGCCGCGGCTGGCTCGCCACCGGCGACGATCGGCCGGTATGAGCCCGGTCGAGCCCGTTGCCCCGGCGGATCACGACGGCAGCCTTGCCGCGGCGGGACTGAGCCTGGCCGAGGTCGCCGCGTACGAACTCGTGATCACCCGGCCGGGTTCGACGCTGCCGGAGCTGGCCGCAACGTGGCGGCACGACGAGCGCCTCGAACCCCTGGTGGCCACGCTCGAGGCGAAGGGATTCATCCGGCAGGACGACGACACCCTGCCTGGCTACCGCGCTGTCGATCCCGACACCGCACTCGAGACCCCGCTGCACGACTACGAGAAGCAACTGCGCCGCGCTCGCGAGAGGGTCCGCCAGCTTGCGGCGACCCATCGGGACCGGTCGAACGCCGGGCACACCGCCACCATGATCGAGGTGGTCACCGGGCGCCGCGCGGTGCTCCAGCGGCTGACCCAGCTACAGCGCGGCGCGCGAAATGAGATCTGCCGGCTCGACAAGCCGCCCTACGTCGACGGATCGGTAACGCCGATCGACGCGAACGCCCTGCACCCGGGCCTGGTCTGCCGGATCATCTACGAGAGAGCGTCGGTCGAGCACGACGGCGGCCTGCACGATGTCGAGCAGCACCTCGCCGCCGGTCGGCAGGCACGCGTGCTGCCCGCCCTTCCGATGAACCTCTACCTCGTCGATCGGCGGCACGCGTTCCTCCCGCTGCAGCGAGAGACGGCCAGCGTCGAGTCCGCGATCGTCGTGCACGCCTCGGCGTTGCTCGACGCGCTGGCCAAGCTCTTCGAAGGACTTTGGCAGCGGGCCCTGCCGCTCGAACTGCCGGCGACCAGCGCCGCGCAGATGCCACAACGGCGGCGGGCCCAGATCGACGAGCAGCGGCTCGTGGCCCTGCTCCTGTCGGGCCTGACCGACGACGCGATCGCCCGGCAACTCTCGGTCGGGTATCGCACCGTTCAACGGCACATCGCCGCTCTGATGATCAGGCTCGGTGCGCACACCAGGTTTCAGGCCGGGCTACAGGCCGCGCTGCAACGCCCGGACGCCGACCCGGACGGCCTCGATTGACCCACTGATCCTGACGACTGGGCGGCCCGGGCTGCGACGTCTGTGGTCTAGCGGTAGCGAAAGCCGTCGAGGAAGCGCCGGAAGACCCCACCGGCCGGGGGCAACGGCTCGGCCGGCGGCGGCGCCGTGGTGCGCTGGTGAGCGATCGGTTTGTCGTAATCGGTGCGAGCGATCGCGTCGATCACCGCGGCCTCGTCAAAGTCCTCGGACCCTTCGATCGAGGGCACGAAACCGACAAGCATCCCGTCGCGCATCACCTGGGCCTCGAGCCCGGCCGTGCCGTCGGAATCCCACACTGCCTCCCGCCCACCCGGCAGAGCGACGCGGATCCCGAACTGGTACACGCCTTCCTTGGCCGTACGGGCGTCGATGCCGCGCTGGCGCAAGGCGTCAACGACTCGGCGGGCTCGGTTCTCGTCCATCGGCATCAATTTACCGATGCGATGCTGGGCACGAGCTATGGAGCGGCGAGGCAAATGCAAGCGGCAAATGTAAGCGGGCCGCCGGCGCCGGGGGGTCGCGCCGGCAGCCCGCCGTCGGGGGGAACGTCAGAGCCGGCATCGAGCGTTCCCATCTCGGTCCGGTCAGCGACCTCGACAGGCGTCGAGTGACGGGTGCCACCGATCCGTACCGGCGGCGGTTTTCTACCCGAGATTGGCTGATCTCTAACAGCGGCCGACCATGTCGTTCCGGAAAAAAATAGACGGATTCAAACAGCTACACAAGCCAAGACTCCCACGACGTTGAGCAGATCCGAACACAATCCGACATCACGGTCATTGCGATCGGCTCGGCTTCACGCCGCTCGGTGTGCCCTCGACCGGCTGCTCGTCGTCGGCGAGCGCAGAGACTTGTGCGGCGCCAACTCTCCCGGGGCTGCCGTCGTTCCAAACGACCACCACCGTTCGATCGTCCTCGCCGCCGCCGCCGAATGACTCCTTGGCCAGGCGCGCCGCGACGACGCTGATCGGGCTGGAGTCGAGCGCCGTCTCAACGGCCACCTCGAGCTGGCCGATGCTGGCATCGACGTCGGTGCCGCGATCCTCGATCACCCCGTCGGTATAGGCGATGAGCGCGTCGCCGGCGGCGAGTTCACCGTCCTCGACCCGCAGGCCAAGCTCGTCGACGACGCCCAGCACGGTGCCGCTCATCGCGGTACGGGTCGCCTTCCGCTCGGCCGCGGTCCAGCGAATCGGCGGCGGGTGGCCGGCGTTGCGGACTTCGTAACGTCCGGTGACGAGATTGACCCGCAGATAGCTGGCGGAGGCAAACCCCGAGCCCCACTCCTGACGGCGCAGGTAGGTGTTCGCGCCGTCGAGGAACGCGTCGGGCGGCACCGCGCCGAGCAGGCCACCGACGGCGCCGGACAGCAGCAGGGCGCGAGACCCAGCCTCGATCCCACTTCCCGACACATCGACCAGCGCCAACTCCAGGTAAGGCACACCGTCGACGTCGTGCACACCGGCCGACACGAAGTCGCCGGCGAAGGCCGCGCGGTGAGCCGACTGCTGCGCGATGTCGACGTGCCAGCCGAGTGGCAGCGACGGCACCGTGCCCTGCACGTCCAATCGATGCCGAACCCGCTGCAGTACCGACTCGGCGCTGATCCGACGCAACCCCAAGGAGTCGCGGCGACTCGCCTGCGTGATCGACACTGCGGCCACCGACACCAGCACGACCAGCCCGCTCGCGGTCAACTGGCCCGATGCCTGGGAGTGGATGTTGACGATCACGAGCAGCCCGGCGGTCAGGAGGATGACCAACACGACCATCTCGACCGTGCCCAGCACGAGCGAGCCGAACACCATCGCAATGACGGCGACTCCACCCATGCGGATGTTGTGGCTGTGGTCGAGAAACGACCAGACCGCGCCGAGCACGGAGAAGCCGATGACGAGCAGGAACATGTTGCGGTCGCTGATGCGGCGCGCTCGTTGGCGCGCGACACGCACGAGCCCGGCTCAACGAGAAGCCACGCCCGGGCTCCCCGGCCGACCTTCTCGTTGGGCGGATTTCCATCGCACAGGCACCGTCTCGCGGTAGCCATGCGCAATGCAAGCCCATTGGGCGGGCAATGGCGGCCATTAATGAGATCGGCCCAGACACCTCGTAGCGATAAGGCAGTTGCGCCCGGATCGCCCATCGCGGCGTCCGATCAGGCAGGATCGTCCTCGTGGCTGACGAACCGGAGGTGCCCAGCGGGCAACGCCGCCAGCGCCGTCGGCGCCGGGCTGTATGGCGCCCCGGCGAGGGCATCTCGCGCAGCTCCGAACCGCGCAGCGCCCAACCGCGCAGTGCCCAACCGCGCGGCGCCGAACCGCGCAGCGCCCAACCGCGCAGCGCCCAACCGCGCAGCGCCGAACCGCGCAGCGCCGAACCGCTCAGTGCCGAACCGCGCCGCGAGCCTGAGGCGCCGGTACCGTCCGCGCCTGCCGCCAAACCTCCAGCACAGACGGCTCGGCGAGCGCCCTCGCGCCCGGCCCGCAGCGAACCGGTCGAGCGTGGCCTGCGCGAGATCGTCGGCGCCGGCCCGTCTCAACTCGGACCTGTCCGGGCGATGCGCGCCCGGGACGCAAACCGCCCGACAGATGCCGACCTGGCCGAGGCCGAACGAGAGGTCGAGTTGGTTCGGCGCAACTGGAAGCCGCCGAAATAGCGCGTTGCCTAGATGTGGCCGGTCTGCTCGTACTCGGTGAGCAGGCCGATCCGGCGGATATGCCGCGGGTCCTGCGAGAACGGCGTTTCCAGGAATATCTCGACGAAGCGCAGCGCATCACTCGCCGGGTGGTTGCGGGCGCCGAGGCTCATCACGTTCGCGTCGTTGTGCTCGCGGGCCAACCGTGCCGTGTCGTCGCTCCACACCAGCGCGGCCCGCACGCCTTTCACCTTGTTGGCGGCGATCTGCTCACCGTTGCCCGATCCGCCGATCACGATGCCGAGGCTGCCCGGGTCACCGACCGTCCGGCCGGCCGCGGCGATGCAGGGCGGCGGGTAGTCGTCGTCCGGGTTGAGGGTCAGAGCGCCGCAGTCGACCGGGTCGTGGCCCGTGCCCGCAAGGTGCTCGATGACCGTCGCTTTGAGTTCGAAGCCCGCATGGTCACTGCCCAGGTAGACGCGCATGTCCGGCATCATCTCAGCCCGGCCGCCTCGTCGCCGCCGGTGGGACCGGCCCCGAGCGGTCGTACCGCGATAGCGGCCCCGACCGGGATCGGGCCGTACAGATGGGGGAATTTCTCTCCGGTGGATGCGAGATCTTCGACCCGCACCTCGTCCTCGAGCCGGTCTGGATCGATCTCGACCACAACAAGGTTGGCGACACCGCTGTAGTGGCGTCGCGCCGTGGCCGCCACCTGTTCGCCGAACGACAGGTGCACGAATCCCTCGTCGTCAAGCGACCTCGGCCGGTACTCGCCAGTGACGACGGCCGCGGCCCACGCCGAGCGGTCGACGATGTGGAACAGATGCTGCACGCTCATATGGTGTCGCGCTGGACGGAGATCGGCGACCGGGTATACGTGCGTCGACACGCGTCCTACGACCTCAACGTCGGACTGGTCGTCGGAGCCGAACGCTGCGCCGTGATCGACACTCGTGCGAGCCTGCGCGAAGGCACCGATCTGGCCGAGGCCGTACGGCAGGTGACTCCGGCACCGTGGCTCGTGGTCAACACGCACGCGCACTTCGACCACTACCTCGGCAACTCAGCCTTTCGCGCCGCGGAGATCTGGTCGTCGACGCGATGCGCCGACGTCATCGCGACGACCGGCGAGGCGCAACGTGACTCGCTCGCCCGCTCGCTGCGCGGTGAGGGCCGCATGCGCGAGGCCGAGGACACGGCCGCGAGCCCGATCCTCGTGCCGACCAACACGTTTGCCGGCCGGACCCAGGTCCTCGACCTCGGTGGGCGTCGCGTGGAACTGACATCTCTGGGCCGCGGGCACACCGACAACGACATCGTCGTGACGGTCGCGCAAACCGCCGTGACGTTCGCCGGCGATCTCGTCGAGGAGGGCGCTCCCCCGTCGTTCGAGGACTCATACCCGCTCGATTGGCCAGGCACTGTCGAGGCCATGCTCGCCCGCAGTCAGTCCGGCCCGTTCGTGCCGGGCCACGGCGCCGTGGTCGATCGCGACTTCGTCGGCGCCCAGTGCGCGGCGCTGGCCAAGGTTGCGTCGGTGGCCCGCGAGGTCGCCGCCGGCCGCGCCGCCACGCGATGCCTGGCGGCTCACCGGATTGCCTGAGCATCAGGGCCGAATCGCGCTGGCCCGCTGCCTGGCCCAACTGCGGGGCGAGTTGCCCTGATGAAGAGCGGTCAGTCGAAGCGGGGCTTCTCGGTACGCGTGCGCTTGAGCTCGAAGAAGTACGGGTAGCCGGCGAGCAGGCGAGTGCCGTCCCAGATGCGCACGGCGTCCTCACCGCGCGGGATGCGGGTGAGCACCGGGCCGAAGAACGCAACGCCGTCGACGTGGATGACGGGGGTGCCGACCTCGTAACCGACCGGGTCCATGCCTTGATGGTGCGACTTGCGCAGCGCGTCGTCGTACTCCGTCGAGTCCGCTGCGTCGGCGAGGGACTCGGGCAGGCCCACCTCGGCAAGTGCCTCGACGATCGTCGCGCGATCGAGCGGACGCCCATTGTTGTGCCGCCGGGTGCCGAGCGCCGTGTACAGATCGCGCAGCACGTGCGGGCCCTCGCTCTGCTCCGCGGCGATGAGCACGCGTACCGGACCCCACGCCTGGTCCAGCAGCTCGCGATATGACTCGGGCAGGTCACGCCCTTCGTTGAGCACCGACAACGACATCACGTGGAAGCTGAGATCGATCGGCCGATGCTCCTCGACTTCGAGGATCCACCGCGAGGTCACCCAGGCGAACGGACAGGCGGGATCGAACCAGAAGTCAACGGCAAGCCGGTCAGGAGCTGCTTCTGCAGGCAATGCGCTCATAAGGACGAGCGTAGCTCGATAGTTGAGCGCTCGACCACCTCAGGAGTCTTCGTGCACCTGTGAGTTGTCCGACGGCCGGTTCGGGATCGCCCGCAGCACCGCCAACGCGCGGTCGGCGTGCACGTTCATGTTGAGTTCACTGGAGATCACGTCAAGCACCTGCCGATCCGTTCCGATCACGAACGTCGTTCGCTTCACCGGCAGCAGGCCGACGCGACGCTTGACCCCGAACGCGCGTGCGACCGTGCCGTCCACATCCGAGAGCAACGGGTAGTCGAACGCGTGCTTATCGGCGAATTGCTTCTGCTTGCCGACGGCATCGGGGCTGATGCCGACGCGCTGCGCACCCACCTCGGCGAACTCGGCGGCGAGGTCGCGGAAATGGCAACTCTCCCTGGTACATCCGGCCGTCATCGCGGCCGGATAGAAGAACAGAACCACTGGCCCGTTGGCCAACAGACCGGCCAAGGTTTGCGGCGTACCGTCCTGATCGGGTAGTTCGAACTCGGGGGCAGTTTCACCTGGCTTCACGAGATCGAGCCTAAGGGACTTGACCAAAGGCGACCGAGTTATCCACAAGGGCTCAGGTTGTCTCGATAAGGATTTGAGGCCATGGAACACTCGTGAGTGAATCCGTGAAACGAATCCTGCATATTTCTACCGGGGAGTGAGTCGCGCTCGTGTCCGTTCCAAACCTCACCCGCGACGACGCAAACGTGCGCGCCGAACTGCTTCGGGTCGACTCGTACGACGTCGTCCTCGACCTCACCGACGGCGGCGGCAAGCCGTCGGAGCGGACCTTCCGGTCGACGACCACGATCCGGTTCGCGGCGCTGCGCGAAGGCGCGGCCACGTTCCTCGACCTGATGGCCGATTCGATCCGGTCGGTGACGCTCAACGGACGAGACGTGGACGTGTCGGGCTACGAGCCCTCCGACGGCATCGTGCTGGCCGATCTCGCGCTGGACAACACCGTGGTCGTCGAGGCCGAGATGCTCTACACGAACACCGGCGAGGGACTGCACCGCTTCGTCGACCCGGTCGACGGCGAGACCTACCTGTACAGCCAGTTCGAGACCGCGGACGCCAAGCGCGTCTACGCCTGCTTCGATCAGCCCGACCTCAAGGGCACGTTCACGTTCCACGCCACCGTGCCCGACTCGTGGGAGGTCGCGTCGAACGCGCGGCTCGCAGATGTCGAGCAACTCGCCGTGGGCAAGACCGTGCACTTCGCGACGACGCCGCGCATCAGCCCGTACATCACCGCGCTGGTGGCCGGTCCGTACGAGGTCGTGCGCGACCACCACGACGGCATCGACCTCGGCTTGTTCTGCCGGCGCAGCCTCGCCGATCATCTCGACGCCGAGGAGATCTTCACCGTCACCAAGCAGGGCTTCGACTGGTACCACGCGAACTTCGGCGTGCGCTACGCATTCGACAAGTACGACCAGCTCTTCGTCCCGGAGTTCAACGCCGGCGCGATGGAGAACGCAGGTTGCGTCACGTTCCGCGAGGACTACGTGTTCCGCGGCAAGGTCACCGACGCCCGCCGCGAGCGCCGTGGCGAGACGATCCTGCACGAGATGGCGCACATGTGGTTCGGCGATCTGGTCACCATGCGCTGGTGGGACGACCTGTGGCTCAACGAATCGTTCGCCACCTACGCGCGCCGCGCTGTGCCAGGCCGAGGCCACCCGCTGGAAGAACGCGTGGACGACGTTCGCCAACGTCGAGAAGACCTGGGCGTATCGCCAGGACCAGCAGCCGACCACGCACCCGATTGCCTCGGACGCGCCGGACGTGCAGACCGCCGAGGTGAACTTCGACGGCATCACCTATGCCAAGGGCGCGAGCGTCCTCAAGCAGCTGGCCGCCTACGTCGGCATCGAGCAGTTCCTCGCCGGCGTGCGCGAATACTTCACCGAGCACGCCTACGGCAACACGACGCTCGGCGATCTGCTCGGTGCCCTCGAGCGTTCCTCCGACCGTGAGCTCGGCTCGTGGTCGAAGTTGTGGCTCGAGACGACCGGCATCAACACGATCCGCCCGGAGTTCACCCTCGACGACGAGGGGCGCTACGCGAGCTTCGACCTCGTCCAGGCTGCGCCGACAGATGTTGCGGCGACGAATGTCCTGCGTCCGCACCGGCTCGCGATCGGCGTGTACAACGACGATCCCGAGATCGGCAACCTGGTCCGGACCCAGCGCGTCGAACTCGACGTGACCGGCGAGCGAACTCCGGTCGACCAACTGGTCGGCATCGCCGCGCCCGCGTTGCTACTGGTCAACGACGACGACCTCACCTACTGCAAGCTGCGCCTGGACGAGCAGAGCCTGCGCGACGCTGCGCGAGGGCGGCATCGCCCGGCTGGCCGACTCGTTGCCGCGTGCGCTGTGCTGGTCGGCGGCGTGGGACATGACCCGCGACGGTGAACTCGCGACCCGCGACTACCTGGCGCTCGTCCTCGCCGGCGCCGAGACGGACTCGAACATCGGCCTGCTGCAGTCGCTGAACCGGCAAGCCCTGCGCGCACTGGAGATCTACGCCGACCCCGAGTGGGCCCCCCATGGATATCGCGCATTGGCCGACAAGGCGTTGGCCGCGCTGCACGCCGCCGAACCCGGCTCGGATCACCAACTGGCGTGGGCGCACGCATTCCTCGGCGCTGCCCGCGACGCCGACCATCTCGCCTCGATTCGCGGCCTGCTCGACGGCACCCACGTCGTCGACGGACTGGCGCTCGACGCGGATCTTCGGTGGGCGATCGTCCAGGCCCTGAGCGCCAGCGGCACGGGCACCGACGACGACATCGACGCCGAACTCGACCGCGACCCGTCAGCGGCCGGGCACCGCCACGCGGCCACCGCGCGGGCGCTTCGCCCGACCGCCGAGGCGAAGGAAGACGCTTGGCGGCTCGCCACCGAGGACGACAGCGTGCCGAATGCGGTACAGGAGGCCGTGATCTTCGGCTTCTCGCACGCCTCCCAGGGCCCCCTGCTCGAGCCGTACGTATCGCGCTACTTCGAGACGATTCCCGAGGTGTGGCGGCGGCGCACGAGCGAGGTCGCCCAGAACGTCGTCATCGGGCTGTTCCCGACCTGGACGTCGACGATCACCCAGAGCACCCTCGACGCCGCCGACGAGTTCCTGGCTCGCGCCGAACTGCCGTCCGGGCTTCGCCGGTTGGTAAGCGAAGGTCGCGCGGACGTTGCCCGCGCGCTGCGCGCTCGCGCCGCGGACACTGCCGCCGCGGATACCGCCGATACCGTCGTTGCTCCCGACTGACGCCGCCGCCACCCCGCAGGTGCTGTCGGCTGACCGGTCGGCCAGGAGGACGTGCTGACTGTCACGCATCAGATGACTACTTACAGCTAGGCATTGCCGATCGAATGCAGTTACTCTTTTACGTGTAGCAAACATCTGTTCGCTGCGGTCGATCTGACTCCCCTGCGTGGAGGGTGCTGCCTTCATGTCCCCGGCCGACCAGGCGACGCCGCGCGAGCCGTATCAGCCCCGGCATACCGCCCATCGGCTGCGTCCTACGACCCCGCGCCGAACGATCGCCAGGCTGACGCCCATGCGAATCTGCCTTGTGGTCGCCGTACTGGCAGGCGTCGCTCCGCTGAGCGGGGCCGGTGCCTCCGACGCGACATCGAGCGAGCCGCCGCTGTCGCATCCCGCGCTGTCCGCACCTGCGCCAACCCCGGCCGACGGGCAGCCGCAGCCCTACCCGCTCGGCCTGCAGCCGACACCCGAACCAGCCGCGCGGGTCGTCCCGGTCGGGCTCAAGCGACTGCCACCCAAGCCGGTGCACGATGCGGATCCGGCTCCGGCAACCACGCCGGTCATCGACGGACTGGCGGCGAACGGCATTCCGACCGTCGCGCTGAATGCCTACCGACTCGCCGCCGCGCGGATGGCCGCGGCTGAGCCGAGCTGTGGCATCGGCTGGCCCCTGCTCGCAGCGATCGGCCGGGTCGAGTCGAACCATGGCCGCTTCGGCGGCGCTGACCTGCTCGCAGACGGCACCTCGACGTCTCGCATCATCGGCATCGCACTTGACGGAACGAGTTCGGTCTACATCGCCGACACGGACGGCGGGCGCCTCGACGGCGACCGCGTCTTCGACCATGCGGTGGGCCCGATGCAGTTCATCCCGGGAACCTGGACGGCCTATCAGGCCGACGGCAACGCTGACGGAGTCGCCGACCCGTTCAATGTCAACGATGCGGCGCTGGCGGCAGCTCGCTACCTCTGCGCGGCCGGGGGCGACCTTCGTACCAGACCGGGGCAGACCGCCGCGGTGCTCGCCTACAACGACTCCGATGCCTATCTCGCGCAGGTGCTGGCCTTGGCCGACGCGTATGCCCGCGACGTGCCGGTCGGCGACGTGCCGATCACCGGCCCCACATCCGGCAACCTGCCGCCCACCCCGCCCGGTCGTCGACCGGCCCGTCAACCCGGCACCGCCTCCGGCTGGAACGCCTAGCCCGGGCGTCCCGCCGCGTCACGCGACGCCGACACCGACAAAGCCCCGGCCGACGCCTTCGAGCAGCCCACCGGTAGCGCCCACAACGCCGGGCGCCAGCACGACGTCCCCGGCACCGGCGACCACCCCGCCGAGCAGCGGCGCGACCGACCCGTCCACGGCACCCGCGGCTGACCCCACGCCGAGCACCAGCGCCCCGGAGAGCCCACCGCCGGGCAACCAGGGCATCGATCCAACACCGAGCGCGGCACCCAATCCGGTACAGACGCTCGTCGACGGAGTGGTGTGTGCGATCGGGCTGCTCGACGTCCTGATCTGCCCGAGCCCGACCGGTTGAGCTGACGGCCGTTCGGCCGAACCCCGGCTACAGGTGACCGGCTGCGTCAGCGAGCATGCGCAGCCCGGTGACGATGCCGCCGGTCAGATCACCGTTGGCGAACGCGGCGCGCATGCCGAGTGCGGCCAGGGCGCAGGCCCGGTTGGGCAGCCGTACGGCCGAGGTCTCGCCGGTGACAATGTGCAGCTTGCGCTGGCCGGGCGACACGGCGACCAGCACCGCGCCGTCTGCTTCGGTGGCGAGCTTCTCGAACAGGCTCTCGGCCGTTGCCCGCGACGGCTCGGCGAGTTCGCCTACGTAGACCGAGAAGGTCAGGCCCGTCTCGCGGCTCGACAGCGTCAATGCCTCGTCGAGGCGAGCAAGTTGGCGCGGGCCGAATGGCTCGGCCACCTCGATTGCGACCGGCGGCCGGGCCGTAGGCGAGCGGCTCGGTCGAGGCGTGCGACTCACCACTCACCGCTGGCACCTCCCACCGCGGAGGGGGTCGGTGGCTGTGGCGCCTCGATGGCCGCACGGGGCGGCGCGCTCAATGCATGCTGCCCGGACGCGGCACTAGGCGTGCTCGTCGGATGCGGGAGGTACCACACCGGGGCGAAGTTCCACGGTTTGCCCGGCCGGTACCGGTTGGGCTGGCGTAGTTCGGCGCGCCCGTAAACCATCGCCGCGAAGATCGCCACCACGCCGGCCGGGATGGCGACGAACACCAGCGCGGTCTGGACGATGCTCATGCCCGACTCCCGGTGTCTGCTGCTGTTGTCTGATGCTGTCTTCAGTCGGCCCAGCGCGAAGCTGCGCCCCGCCCCGATACCGTTTCGGCTACGCGGACACCGTAGCGAATGCGGCCACGCGCTCCGCAGCGGGCAGGCCTCATGCGGTCCAGATCGCTGGATGCCGATCGCGCCACGGCTCGGCGGCCTCGAGTTGGGCGCTCAGCGCTCAGCAGGGTGACCTCGTCCGCCGGCCGACCGATGAGCATGATCCCGATCGGCAATCCCTCGCGGCTCTCGTAGAGCGGCAGGGAGATGGCCGGCTGGCCCGTGGCGTTCACCACGGCGGTGAATGGAGTGAATCGTTTCTGGCGTTCGAAGTCGGCCGCCGGATCGCCGTCCCGGTCGAACCAGCCGATCGGCGGTGGCAGCGTCGCCAAGGTCGGCGTCAGCACGGCGTCGAGGTGGCTGGTGGCCGCGATCGCCCGGCGCGACAGCAACGACAGCGTGCCCACCGCGCGGGCGTACTCGACACCGCTGACGCGCGCGCCGCGGCTGCGCAGGTAGCGCGTGAGTGGACGCAGTTCGTCCTCCCGTCCCGCGGCGACCGGCGCGAGGTGTGCGGACACCGACCACACCGCCTCGAACGCCGGCACGGCGCTGGCCGGCACCGGCGCCTCGATGTCGACGACCTCGTGACCGAGGCTCTCGAGCAGCCGGCTCGCCCGCTCCCAGGCGTCACGTACCTGCGGGTCGATCTCGGATTCCATGGGCGGATCGATGAACCGCCCGATGTGCAGCCCGCCCGGTTCCTTGTCGCAGGCACGGAGGAACGACTCGGCCGGTGGCGACGGACGGTCCGGGTCACCGGGCTGGGCGATGGTGACCGCGTCCAGAAAGGCGGCCGCGTCGCGCACGGTCCGGGTGAGCCCGCCGTAGACGGCCAGCCGCGACGAGTCGAGGTCGAGAGGGCCTTTGGAGACGCGCCCACGTGCCGGCTTGAGTCCGACCAAGCCGCAGGCACTGGCGGGGATGCGGATCGATCCGCCGCCGTCACTGCCTTGCGCGATAGGGACGAAGCCGCCGGCGACTGCCGCGGCCGCTCCCCCGCTCGAGCCGCCCGCGGTCCGCGAGGTGTCCCACGGGTTTCGGGCCGGTGGACCGGTGTCGGTTTCGGTGTAGCACGGCAGGCCGAACTCGGGCGTTGCCGTCTTGCCCAGGCTGATCGTTCCGGCGCCGCGTAGCAGTTCGACGATGTGATCGTCGAAGTCGGGCACGAAGTCGCGATACGCGGCCGAGCCGAGCTTCGTCGGAATGCCCTTGGTCAGATTCAGGTCCTTGATCGCGGTCGGGACGCCGAACAAGGGCGGCAGCAGGTCCGGATCGCCGCCCGCATTGACCACGCCCTGCGCATACGCCTTCGCCTGTTCGCGGGCCGTCTCGTCGGTGACGGTGACGAAGGCCCCGAGCCGGCGATCGAGCCGGTCGATGCGGTCGAGCGCGTGGTCGACCAGTTCGACCGGGCTGACCTCCCCACGACGAACGGCAGCGGCCGCCTCCAGCGCGGTCAGGTCGTGCAGCTGTGTCATAGGTGGACGCTAGCGCCGACATTGCCAGGCGGGCGAGTCACCCCATATCTTTGACTCAGTCAAAGATGGAGGAAACCTGGTGGACGACACGATCGCGACGGTCCGCGGCTTCAACCGCTATTACACGAGCGTCATCGGGGCCCTCGGCGAAGGTCACCTCGACACGCAGTACACGCTGACCGAGGCTCGCGTGCTCTACGAACTCGCCCAGCACGACCACGTCGGGGCGCTCGACCTGCGGCGCGGCCTGAGCCTCGACGCGGGCTATCTCACTCGCATCCTGACCAGATTCGAGGCCGACGGACTGCTCACGCGTCAGCGTTCGGACACCGACGCCCGCCGCCAGACAGTCGCGCTGACCAAGGCGGGACGGGCTGCGTTCGCCACGCTGAACCGGCGGGCGAGCCACGACGTGTCGCGGATGCTCGCGGCTCTGCCCAGTAGCGACCGTGCGCGCCTGCGCGAGGCGATGGGCACGGTGCGACTGCTGCTCGACCGCGAGCGGCGTCCCGGCGACATCGCCGTGCGGTTGCCGCAGCCGGGCGATCTCGGCTGGATCGTCCAGCGCCACGGCGAGTTGTACGCCGCCGAGTACGGGTGGGACGAGAGCTTCGAAGCACTCGTTGCCGGCATCGTGGCGGAGTTCGCCACAGGGTCGGATTCAGCCCGCGAACGCGCTTGGATCGCACACGTCGACGGCGTGCGCGTCGGCTGCGTGCTCTGCGTCCGCGACGACGCCCGAAGCGCGCCCGGCGCGGACGTGGCCAAGTTGCGACTGCTGCTCGTCGAGCCGTCGGCGCGCGGCCTCGGCGTGGGCCGCCGACTCGTCGCCGAATGTGTCGACTTCGCCCGGGCCCACGGGTACTCGCGACTCGGGTTGTGGACGCAGAGCAACCTGAGCGCAGCGCGCCACCTTTACGCCGAAGCGGGATTCGAGCTTGTCGAGTCCGCACCGCACCACAGCTTCGGCGCGGACCTCGTCGAGGAGATCTGGTCGCTCGACCTCCGGCGTCAGGCCGGCTCGATCTGAGCGCTCGTCCAGTCCAGGGAGAGGTAACGCTGCCAGGCCGGATCACGTTTTGCCCAACCGAGTACAACAGCCACCGTTGCCGGTGGCTGCGCGGGAAGGGTAGCCAGATGCCAGCCGAGTTCAGCGAGCAGCCGGTTGCCCTTGCGATGGTTGCACCGGGCGCAGGCGGCCACCACGTTGGTCCAGATGTGCTGGCCGCCGCGCGAGCGAGGACGGACATGGTCGATCGTGTCGGCGCGCAAACCGCAGTACGCACACGAGTGCCGGTCACGGTCGAGCACGGCGCGGCGGGTCAGCGGTACCTCGCGCCGGTAGGGAACCCGCACATAGCGGGACAAGCGAACCACGGTGGGCACTGGAATCGCGGTACGTGCCGAGCGCATCAGGCCGTCGCCGGACTCGACGACAACCGCCTTCTCGGCGAGAACCAGTACGACCGCGCGCCGCAACGGCACGACGCACAGCGGTTCGTACGTCGCGTTGAGCACTAGCGCACCTGACATAGGCACACCTCCGGGCTCAAGCTCCGACGCGCCTAGTCAACCCGACGGCGGGCCGCGGCGCACGTAGTTTCGCCGGATCCCACACTCGGGCGCGTCGGAGCGCCGGGCAAATCGGGGCATTGAGCATCGGGGACAGCGGCCGTGGCAGGCTAGGCGTCCGTGAGTTCAGAGCGCACGGGCTGGTCGCAGTTCGTCCACGATCACGGCTCGGTGGTGCTCGAGCGGTCCATCCGCATCGTGTTGATCATCGTCGTGGCGTTCGTGGTCCGCTGGCTTCTGCACCGATTCATCAACCGGCTGACCCGGCCGGTTGCGACCGGGCAGCTACCTCGGATCCTCGCGCCGCTCAGGGATCGGGTCGAGAACAGCGGACTGCTCGACAACACGAGGACCGCCTGGGAACGCCGTACCCAGCGCGCGGACGCGATCGGCTCGGTACTCAAGAGCATCGTGTCGGTCTCGGTGTTCGTCGTCGCGCTGCTACTGATCCTCGGCGAACTCGGCATCAACCTGGCTCCGTTCATCGCGGGCACGTCGATCATCGGAGTGGCGCTCGGCTTCGGTGCGCAGAGCGTCGTCAAGGACTTCCTGTCCGGCATGTTCATGATCCTCGAGGACCAGTACGGCGTGGGCGACGTCATCGACTTCGAAGAAGCAACCGGCACTGTCGAGGCGGTGGGCCTGCGCACGACGCGGCTGCGCGACGTCAACGGCACCGTCTGGTATGTGCGCAACGGCGAAGTGGTGCGGGTCGGCAACAAGAGCCAGGGCTACGCGCAGGTCGTGCTCGACGTGCCGATGGCTGCGAGCACCGACATCGAGGATGCCTCAGAAGCCCTGCGCTCGGTGGCCATGCAGATGTACGCGGAGGAGGACTGGGCCGGCGTCTTCCTCAGCGAGCCGGAGGTGCAGGGCGTCGAGGCGATGACCCGCGACGAGACCGTGATCCGGCTGGTTGCGCGCGTACGCCCGCTCGAGCAATGGCGTACCGCCCGCGAACTTCGCCGGCGCATCCGCGAACGGCTCGATCGCCTCGACATTCCCGCGGGCGAGCCGCACGAGCCACCCAAGGCGTAGGCGGACGAGTTACGACACCAGATCGCGGACCGCGTCGAGCACCGTGCGATGCAGAGTCGGGTAGATGTAGTGCATCGACCTGAGCTTGTCCGTCGGCACTTCGGCGTGCACGGCGAGGGTGAGCAATCCGACGATCTCGCCGCCGTACGGGCTCACCACCGTTGCGCCGACCAGCACGCCGCGGTCGGTGTCCTCGACCAGCTTGACCAGACCGTCGTTGCCGGGGCCGTGGATCCAGCCGCGCGTGGACGACGCGACCTTGGCGCTGCCGGTGCGCACGGTGATTCCCCGCTCGCGCGCCTGCGCCTCGGTGAGCCCGACCCGCCCGACCTCCGGATCGGTGAACGTGGCCCAGGCCAGCCCCTGGTACCCGCCGAACGGCTCGTCCCGCTCGAGCAGTTGCGCGATCAGCACGCGCGCCTGCCAGACGGCGACGTGGGTGAATGCGCCGCGTCCCGTCGAGTCGCCGATGCCGTACAGGCCCTCGACCGCTGCGCCGTCGTGGAGCACCCGCATGCCGTCGTCGACGTCGAGCGTCCTGGCCTTGGCGTCGAGGCCCAGCGCATCCAGGCTGACGTCCCGCAGATTCGACCGGCGCCCGACCGCGACCAGCAGCTTCTCGCCGGTGACCGTGCCGCCGTCGGCGAGAGTCACCACGAGGCCGTCTCCACCCGCCGCCACCTGCGATGCCGCGACGCCTACGCGCAGGTCGATGCCCTCGCGGCGCAGCACCTCGGCCACAACCTCGGCGGCTTCCGGCTCCTCCGGGCCGAGGATCCGCGGCGACGCCTCGATCATCGTCACGTGGGTGCCGAAGCGTACGAACCCCTGCCCGAGCTCGACCCCGATCGATCCCCCGCCGAGCACGACCATGCTTGCCGGGGCCTGCGGCGCCTGCATGACCTCGCGGTTGGTCCACACCGGGCCGTCGACGCCGAGCCGCAGATCGGCCAGGCCCTCGATGGGCGGGATGGCCGGCGCGGTGCCGACGCCGACCACGACCCGCGCTGCCGTGTACTCGGAATCGCCGACGATGACGCGGATCGAGCCGGTGTCGGTGCGTCCGGCCAGGCGGCCGATGCCCCGGACGAACGTCCCGCCGAGGCGCTCGAGCCGCTGCACCGCGACCGTGTCGTCCCAGTTGTCGGTCGCCTCGTCGCGGATCCGCGAGGCGACCTTGCCGTACTCGGGCGCGACCGTTGCCTCGCCCGCGAGTTGCGGGATCCGGCCGGCCTCGGCGAGCACCTCGGCGCCCCTGATGATCATCTTCGAAGGAATGCAGCCGTAGTAAGGGCATTCCCCGCCGACGAGGCGGGAGTCGATGCCGAGGACCGACCAGCCCGCCTCGGCCATCCGCTCGGCGACTTCTTCGCCGCCCGGTCCCAAGCCGATGACGATCAGGTCGAATTCCCGTTCAGCCATGCCTGGTCTCCTCGCTCCTGATGTCGGTTCGCTCGCTGCGGCGCCCGTGCGCGCGAAGGTACGGGGAGAATGGTCTCGTGCATCCCCAACAAGACGCTACGAACTCCGAGCGGCCGCCGTCGATGTTCGACGCGATCGGCGGTGAACCGACATTCCGCAAGCTCGTCGACACCTTTTACGCAGGCGTCGCAGCCGATCCCGTGCTGCGGGCCATCTACCCCGAGGACGACCTCGGCCCGGCGTCCGAGCGGCTGCGGCTGTTCCTGATCCAGTACTGGGGCGGGCCGTCGACGTACTCCCAGACGCGCGGGCACCCCCGGCTGCGGATGCGGCATGCGCCGTTCGCGATCGGCATGGCAGCCCGGGACTCGTGGCTGCGGCACATGCGATCTGCGCTCGACTCGCTCGAACTGCCCGCCGAGTACGACGAGGCCATGTGGCGTTATTTCATGTCCGCGGCGGACTCGCTGCGCAACGTTCCGGGCTGACGGCTCTTGCGGATCGCCCCTCTGCTGACGGGCAAGGGCGGCCGGGCCGCGGCGGTCTGGGTCACCCAGTTGGCAACCGATGCGACGCGGCGCTCGGCTGACCGGCAGAATCGCCCGGGTGACCCCCGAGCAGCCGTGGTGGCGTAACGCCGTCTTCTACCAGATATATCCGCGCAGCTTCGCCGACGGAAACGGCGACGGCACGGGCGATCTCATCGGGATTCGCGAGCGTCTGGACTACCTCGTCGAACTCGGCGTGGACGCGCTGTGGCTCTCGCCGTTCTACCGGTCCCCGATGGCCGACGGCGGCTACGACGTGGCCGACCCGTGCGACGTCGACCCGCTGTTCGGCACGCTCGCCGACTTCGACGCACTGGTCGCCGCGGCTCACGAGCGCGGTGTGCGCATCACCGTCGACATCGTGCCCAATCACTTCTCCGAACAGCACGAGTGGTTCAAGCAGGCGCTCGCCGCACCGCCGGGCAGCCCCGAGCGGGGGCGATTCATCTTCCGCGACGGCAGCGGTGAGCATGGCGAGGTTCCGCCGAACAACTGGCCGTCCGTCTTCGGCGGGCCGGCCTGGCGTCGGGTGCCCGACGGCCAGTGGTACCTGCACCTGTTCGCTCCGGAGCAGCCGGACCTGAACTGGGACAACCCGCAGATCCCCGCCGAGTTCGAGCGCATTCTGCGCTTTTGGCTCGACCGTGGCGTCGACGGGTTCCGAGTCGACGTGGCTCATTCCATGGCCAAGCCCGCCGGGCTGCCCGACATGGACCTGTCGCTGCTGACTCCGCGAGATGCCGGGCCGATGCCGTCCGCCGGCGATCCACGCTGGGATCAAGACGGCCTGCACGAGTTCCTGCGAATGTTTCGGCGCGTCCTCGACTCGTATCCCGGTGACCGGATGGCCGTCGGCGAAGCATGGGTGCCCGATGACGAGCGGCTCGCGCGTTATGTCCGACCGGACGAGCTCAACCTCACCTTCAACTTCCGCCTGCTCCAGGCCGATTGGGACGCGGACGCGTTCCGGGCGGCGATCGAGAATTCCCTCTCGACGATGGCTGAGGTCGGCGCTGCGTGCACGTGGGTGCTGTCCAACCACGACGTCGTGCGGCACGCCACCCGATATGGCGGCGGCACGGTCGGCGTGGCCCGGGCTCGGGCGGCCGCCCTGATCCAACTGTCGCTGCCGGGAGCGGTCTACATCTACAACGGCGATGAGTTGGCGTTGCCGAACGTCGACCTGCCCGACGCCGTATTGCAGGACCCGACCTGGGAACGCAGCGGGCACACCGAGCGGGGACGCGACGGCGCGCGGGTACCTCTGCCGTGGAGCGGCTCGGCGCCCCCGTTCGGCTTCACCGAAGGCCCGTCGACCTGGCTGCCGATGCCCAGCGATTGGACCTCGCTGTCGGTCGAGGCGGAGGCTGCCGACCCGGACTCGACCCTGTCGCTCTACCGGAACGTTCTGGCGATGCGCCGCAAGATCGCTGACGTGCGCACCGGTGACTTCGCGTGGCTAGGTGCTCCCGAGGGGTGCCTCGCCTATCGACGTGGGCCGGACTTCCTGGCCGCACTCAACACTGGCGGCAAGCCGGCGCCGATGCCGCCCGGCGAAGTCCTGCTCGCATCCGGGACCCTTGACCGACCATGAGCTACCCCCGGACACGGCCGTGTGGCTGCGGACTTGAGCCGCCGGTAATACCTCCTGCGGGACAGGACAGTCCTGCCGCGAGTCCCTGCGGGACCGGATTGTCCTGCGGCGAATCCCCCGCGGGACCGGACTGTCCTGCGGCGAGTCGGGCTTTGGGACAGGCCGCCGGGCACCGCGACCGGCACGGTCACGACGATCGCGGGAGCATCATCAGCCCTGACCCGCGCTGTTCGAGATAGACCGATCCGTATTCGGCCACGACCCGCAGCCATCGGCCGCTCACGTCGATCGCTGCGTAGGGTTCCCGCGAGCCGCGGGGCTCGCGCGGATCGCCGGAGCCAGGCGGATCGGCCCAGCCCCGCCGATCACGTGAGTCGCGAGCCTCGCCGGGTCCCCGCGAATCGCGAGCCTCGCCGGGTCCCCGCGAATCGCGAGCCTCGCCGGGTCCCCGCGAATCGCGAGCCTCGCCGGGTCCCGCGCGAGTCGCGAGCCTCGCGGGGATCGCGCGAGTCGCGAGCGTCGCGGGGATCGCGCGAGAGGAAGCCCATCCGGGTCAACGCGCTCAGCGCGCGCAAGGTCACCTCGGCACGCAGCGGGCCCGCGTGGGCCGTGACGACGACGGAGTCGAGCAGGGCGTCGGCGACCTCGGCACGAGGCTGCGCGCCTGCCACGCCCTCGCGCACCGCCGCGTCGTTCAACGCCGCCGCGCCTTTGCGCACGAGATCGCGGATCAGGTCGCCGGGCACGGTCTCGACCCGTTGCCAACCGAGGCGCGGCGGGATGGTGCCCTTCCACTGCGTGTCGCGTGCCTGTGGCGCATCGCCGGCTCCGTCGAGCCAGGCAAGAAGTTCCTGGCCCTCGACCGCGCAGTCGATCTCGGGGCCGTCCCACTGGACATCGACGGTCCGGCCCACCAGCACCTCAAAGGGCAGCCGGACGAAGCAGCTCATCGAGCGAGCGCTCAGCTGTATCCGCAGCAGGCTGCGAGGGTCGAGGCCGACCGCGCGACGCACCAGCGGGGCTGCATCCGCAAGCTGTGTCGCAGCACCGCCGATCGGACTGGTCACCTGCGCTCGTCAACCTCGTCAAGCCGCTGTGACACCGCGACACCGTGCCCGAACGGCATCACGCATCGCATACCCGGGATTGGGCTGTCACCCACCAGCCCTCGTTCGCGTCCCGAGATTGCTCCGAGTCCCGTCGGATCGTGAGTGCTCACACCCGCGTCGCATCGCGATGGCCTCATGCGTCGTCCCACTCGCCTTGGGCATCGTCGCGTTCGCTCACGGACGGCTTGTGCTCGCCCGGCACTGCGCTCTGATCCGAATGCGCAGCGTCGGCGTACCCGACGAGGACGGCCTTTTCCTCCGGCGTGATCCGCCGCGGCCGATCGATGTTGAAGTCGAACGCCACGAGTGTGGTGGACGCCTTCGCTGCCAGGGTTTCGCCGTCGAACACGTCGTACAGAACGCGGAACGACGCGGCTCTTACCTGGTCGATCCATAGCTCGAGGCGGAGCGGTTCCGGGTGGTACACGACCGGACGAAGGTAGGTGATCTCGTGATGCTTGACGACCGTTCCGCCGGAGAACGACGAGTCGTAACGGTCGAGGAACATCGACACCCGGGCCTGTTCGAGGTAGGCGAGGTAGGCCGTGTTGTTGACGTGGCCGTAAGCGTCCATGTCTGACCAGCGCATGGCGCAATGAGCAACGAAGCGTGCCATCGCCTACATCCCGCCGATGGGGGCCCAGGCGTCGCGACCGCCCACGACGTGAATGGCCGGGAACGCAGTGGTGGCCCCGGCAGGAGAGGCCACCACTGCCATCGCTGAAACTGTGAGCGCAACTGCCCATCTGCTCGAGCAATGCTCGGGTGAAAGATGCACGTCGCGAGACCTAGTCGCGGGCGAGCTTGCGATAGGTCACCGCATGCGGCCGAGCCGCTTCGATGCCAAGTCGTTCAACCTTGTTCGTCTCGTAGGAATCGAAGTTGCCCTCGAACCAGAACCACTTCGCCGGATCGTCGTCCGTGCCCTCCCAGGCGAGGATGTGCGTAGCGACGCGATCGAGGAACCACCGGTCGTGGCTGGTGATCACGGCACAGCCGGGGAATTCCAGTAGCGCATTCTCCAGCGAGCCCAGCGTCTCGACATCGAGATCGTTGGTGGGCTCGTCGAGCAGCAACAGGTTGCCGCCTTCTTTGAGGGTCAAGGCAAGGTTCAGCCGATTGCGCTCGCCGCCTGACAGCACGCCCGCCCGCTTTTGCTGATCCGGACCCTTGAACCCGAATGCCGACACGTATGCGCGCGAGGGCATCTCGACGTGTCCGACCTGAATGTGGTCCAGGCCGTCTGAGACGACCTCCCACACGTTCTTGCCGGCGTCGATGCGCTCGCGGGTCTGATCGACGTAGCTGATCTTGACGGTCTCGCCGACCTTGACCTCGCCCGAGTCAGGCTTCTCGAGACCGACCATCATCTTGAACAGGGTTGTCTTGCCCACCCCGTTCGGGCCGATGATGCCGACAATCCCACCTCTGGGCAGGCTGAAGGACAGATCCTTGATCAGCATTCGGCCGTCGAATCCCTTGTCGAGATGGGAAACGTCGACGACGACATTGCCCAGACGGGGACCGGGCGGGATCTGGATCTCGTCGAAGTCCAGCTTGCGGGTCTTCTCCGCCTCCGCGGCCATCTCGTCGTAGCGCTGCAGCCGCGCCTTGCTCTTGGCCTGCCGGCCCTTCGCGTTCTGCCGAACCCATTCGAGTTCGTCACGCAGGCGCTTTTGCAGCTTCTGGTCCTTGCGACCCTGGACCGAGAGTCGCTCCGCCTTCTTCTCCAGGTAGGTCGAGTAGTTGCCCTCGTAGGGATAGGCGCGGCCCCGGTCGAGTTCGAGAATCCATTCGGCGACATTGTCGAGGAAGTAGCGGTCGTGGGTAACCGCGAGGATCGTTCCCGGGTACTTGGCCAGGTGCTGCTCGAGCCACTGCACGCTCTCGGCGTCAAGGTGGTTGGTCGGCTCGTCGAGCAGCAGCAGGTCCGGCTGTTCGAGTAGCAGCTTGCACAGTGCCACCCGGCGACGTTCGCCGCCGGACAGATGCGTGACTGGCTCATCGCCTGGTGGGCAGCGCAACGCGTCCATTGCCTGCTCGATGCGGCTGTCGAGTTCCCAGCCGTTCGCATGCTCGATCTTCTCCATCAACTCGCCCTGCTCGGCGAGCAGCGTGTCGAAGTCGGCGTCCGGCTCCCCCATCGCCGCGGAAACATCGTCGAACCGGGTCAGCCAGCCACGTAGTTCGGCCACCGCGTCATCGACGTTTTCGCGCACCGTCTTTGACTCATCGAGAGGTGGCTCCTGCTGCAGCAGCCCCACGGTGGCGCCTGAAGCAAGCTGAGCGTCGCCGTTCGAAGCCTGGTCGAGGCCAGCCATGATCTTGAGAACGCTGGACTTTCCCGCACCGTTCGGGCCGACGACGCCTATTTTCGCGCCAGGCAGGAACGCCAAGGTGACATCGTCGAGAATCACCTTGTCGCCGTGCGCCTTGCGCACTTTGTGCATGGTGTAGATGAACTGGGCCACTGTCCGTCCTCGCTCGTGAATTCATTTGCTCGCGGCACCGCACCGAACTGTGCAGCGCCAACGTCCAGTGTCCCAGCTTCTCGCGCGCTCGCCGACCCGCAGCCCGGTCATGACTGCAGGCCGACGGGCCGGCAGGGGCGTCGGCTCAGCTGGCCGATGCGAGCACCGGGGACTGAAGGCTTCGATGCGCTCTCAGTGAGATCGGCCGGGATGCCGTCACCGTCGACCTCGACCGAGGTCACGGCGTACGGCCGGACGACCTTGGTGAACTCCGACGGCCACGGGAGAGGTCGTGGCCAACGGCTGTCGCGTCGAGTTCGTAGCTCATACGCGACACCTCGTCCTTCGTGTACTCGCGCGAGTAGAACCGCCCCGTCGCCACGACGGGCTGACCCTTCTTCAAGGACTGGGCGATGTTCTGCGCCATTGCCCGCCAGCAGGTGACTGTCGCGAAGAGGCGCTCGTGGTCGGCCCACTCGCCCGCCTCCCGGTCGAAGCGGCGTGAGGTGGAAGCGATGCGGAAGCTCGCTACCGGAATGCCAGCACTGTCTGGCGCAGCCGGGGTGCGTCGACGACGTTGCCGACGATCGTGATGTACGTGTCGTTCATGATCCGTGCTCCTGTCACTCATCCGGTTCTCGATTCCGGAGATGCCCTCCCTGGACACGTGGCCAACTGAACCGGTCTGAGCCGGCTATCGCCACAAGCAAGAGAGCGGATGTGGACAGCGCCGTGACCTGTGGACAGCCGGGGCGAGAAAAGAGAGTGGGTGGTGCTAGGGCGTCTCAGCCGCGGAACGTCCGGCGGTAGGCAGCCGGAGACGTCCCGACCAGCCGGATGAAGTGGTGGCGCAGCATCGCGGCCGTACCGAAGCCGGACCGTTGCGCGACGATCTCGATCGGTGCGTCCTCCCGCTCGAGCATCTGGCGTGCGGAAAGCACCCGCTGGTTGGTCAGCCAGACGTGCGGCGTCGTCCCGGTCTCGGCGCGGAAACGCCGCGCGAAAGTCCGCGCGCTCATCGATGCGCGCTGGGCCATGGACTCCACCGTGTGCTCGACCCCGAGTTCGCGGGCGAGCGCGTCGAGCAGCGGCGCAAGCGTGTCGGCGTCGCGTGCCCGCACCGGCGTATCGACGAATTGCGCCTGCCCTCCATCGCGAAACGGCGGCATGACCATGCGGCGAGCGACGACATTCGCGATCGCCTCGCCGTACTCCTCGCGGATGAGGTGCAGGCACAGATCGAGGCCTGCGGCCGACCCGGCCGAGGTCAGCACAGGGCCGTCGCAAACATAGAGAACGTGCGGATTCACCCGCGCCGCCGGGAATTGCGCGGCCAGCCTGGCCGAGTGCCGCCAATGTGTCGTGCACTCCCGCCCGTCGAGCAGCCCGGCTTCGCCCAACGCGAACGCGCCGTTGCAGATGCTCATCACGCGAGCACCGCGCGCGACCGTATGACGCAGCAGGTCGAGCAGCTCCGGCGGCCATTCGATCGAGCCTTCGATGGCCGGAACCATCACCAGGTCGGCCTGCTCGGCAACGTCGAACCGGTGCGGAGTCGTGATCGAACAACCGACCGACGTCGGCACTGGCGCGGCGTCGACCGACACGACCGCGAAGTCGACCGGCGGGACGCCGTCGTCGGTTCGGTCGACGCCGAACCCCTCGCACGCAACGCCAAGTTCGAACGGACTGACGCCCGCGACGATCACCGCGGCGACAGATCGGAGTGCCATTGCGCCAGCATGACACCGGTCCTGGCAGGAAATCAACGACAGTTGGCATTCCTGCCACTCGTGGCGGGATCTTAATACGCGCATACTTACTGCCATGTTCATCATTGCCTTGCTGGCTCTCTTCGTGCTCCTCGCCGTTGTGAGCTCACTCGGCCTCACCGCCGATTCGCGAGACCTCCGTCCGCACAATTCGCTGCAGTCACATGACGATCGCCCCGACGCCCGGTGGACGGACAATCTCCCCAATACCGCGCTTCCGCCATATCCGAGAGCGCGCGTGCGCCACTAGACGGACACGCATGGCGTCCGATCGCTGCCGGCTGACAAGCGGCTCGTCACCTTTGGCGAACGGACGGGATACGAGGGTCCACCTCGCGTTCGAGCGCGCCCTCGTGGACCGCTCAAACCACCCGACTAACGGCGTCGACCCGCGGTAATCTGCCCGCTGATGCGCATGCCCCCGTAGCTCAGCGGATAGAGCTGCCGCCTTCTAAGCGGTAGGTCGCAGGTTCGAGTCCTGCCGGGGGCGCCCTGCCGGGCGCGCCCGGATTCGCCCGGCATCGGGACTCCACGTCCGGCAGCCCGTAGGCCGCCGGACGAAAGCCGCGACATGCGTGGCACCCGATCAGAGTAGGCCGTTCGGCGATCCCTGATGAGGTAACAGACATACCTGTTGTCACTGCCCTTCTCGCCGAGCCACGGACATTTCCATTTCCGACCGCGGATAGCGTGCGGCCGAAGCACAGCGGACTGTCCACTGTGGACAGTCGGTCATCGGCGGTGTCCCCGTCTGCTACATGTTGACCGGCTACTTCGGCTGATTGTTGAATCCCTCGCCATGCGCGGCCTTCACGCCTAACCAGCCGTTAAGGCCGGGCTGGCGATGATGCGCCATTGCAGCCCTTGACGCGTGTCCTGTCCCCATCGGCCGCGAGCGGCCCGTCTGAGGGTTAGGGATTTTTTAACAGAGGGGTGCGAGTGTGCTCCGTCATGGCGCGCTGGGTCATTCTCCGCAGCTTCATCGCAGATGTGCTCGCGAGCCTGTCGATGGACGGTGAGATCGCCCAGCAGGTGGCCGTCGATGGTCTGAGCGGGTGATCAAGTCAAAACGATGGGACTGATGGCGGACAACGGCGCCGTGATCGCTGTGCCGGCAGCGCTGACGCTGCTGTCCACGGTGCTCGCGATCGTCAGGACGCGCCGCGACGCACGGCGGGGCCAGCCATCGTGCTCAGACGACCGCGCCCGCCCAGGACTGCGGGCGCGGTGGGCAGCCAGGATCGCGAGCAAGCCGTTGGCTGGAGGGGCCGGCTACTGCGATCCTGGTCTTGCTCGTCCTCCTGTTCTTCTTGCCTGATCTGGGCGTTCTTCTTGCCTGATCTGGGCGCCAGGACCTGGTGGCAACGGCCGCAAGGGCCGGCTCGATCAGAAGAATGACACCCCGGTGCCGAGGCATCGTTCCGACCACTCCGGCGTGGATTGACGAGTTGGCCGCGACTGTCTGCTTCACGGCGATCCCGCGGTATGGGTTGTCGGAGAAAGAAACCGCCGCCGCGCTCGACCCTGATCTCCGAGGCTGGGGACGGCACGAACTTGCGCGCCGAGGGCGTCCGATTTGCCGCGGCAAATCATGGCGCTGATTGCGCTGCGCTTTCGCGCGCCTGATCCTGGCGTTGCGCATCATGGTGATCCCAGCGCAGGTCGCGTACGCGTTGCCGATTGCCGTGGCGCATAGGTACTGACACCCCGGCCCACTCAGCCGATTGCGCGCGCTGACCGGATCGGTGCCGATCGTCTCCTACGTTTGGGCTGTCTTTCCGGACTGGCAACAAGCGCGCGGCGCTCATCTCGGCGTTCCTCTTCAGCCGTCTCCTGCCGTACGGTCACCCGTTTGTCAGACAGTTGGAGCTCGGCCTTACTGTCGCGTTGATACTCGAGGCAGTCGCGGCGCGCTGCCGGCTGGTTCGTGCACGTCGATCCTGCCGGTACTGAAGAAACTGGCACATGCCACGCTGGATCGACCGGCTCGCCCCGCACTTCGACTTGGAAGGCAGCGGATTGTTCGACCGACCGTGTCCCCTCGCGCTCGTGCGTACCCGAACCTGGACTGGTCCCATGACGCAGCCCTCGGTCCTTCCGTGCACTGCTCGTCATTCGCCGGCTCGCACTGCGGTACGCGCTGCGATGTTCACGGAGGAGCTCACGTCATGACCAAGGCGCGCGTCCTGGTTGTCGATGACGACGAGGTGATCGTCGACTCGCTGCGGCGCGGGCTCGAACTCGAGGGTTACTCCGTCGCGACTGCTGCAGACGGCACCGATGCGCTCCGAGTGGTCGAGGCCGACCGGCTCGATGCGGTCGTGCTCGACGTCGGCCTGCCGGATCTGAACGGCCGGATCGTGGCCGCACGGATGCGCGCCGGCGGCCTGGCGACACCGATCCTGATCCTGTCCGCGCTCGATCAGGTCGACGACCGCATCGCTGGACTGGAAGCCGGTGCGGACGACTATCTGGTCAAACCCTTCGCGATGGACGAGCTGACGGCGCGGCTGCGCGCGCTGCTGCGCCGCGCCACCTATCACTCAGATCAGGCAACCGGCGTCGACCCTCCGCTGCGGCTGGGCCCCTTGCTCGTCGACTCGCATGCCGCCGTGGCCACGTGGGACGGTCGCGATCTGGGCCTGACCCGGCGCGAACTCGCCCTGCTCGAGACGCTCGCCCGCAACCCGGGCGTCACCCTCAGCCGCGACCGGCTGCTCGAGCTGGTCTGGGGCTACGACTTTGTGCCGGACAGCCGCGCGCTCGACGTGTTCATCTCCTACCTGCGCCGCAAGCTGGACACCGCCGGCGCGCCTCGCATACTGGTGACCGTGCGAGGGGTGGGCTATGTGTTGCGGCGACCGTGATGAAGTCCTCGCTGAGCGTCCGAGTTACCGCCGGCGTACTAGTCGTCGTTGCCGCCGTGCTCATCGGCGGCGGTCTTCTGATCGTCAGTGTGACCGAGCAGCGTGACGCGCCGCGACGCCGGCGGCGAACTACAGCGCATCGCGGGGAACCTCACCCCGTGGGTCGCGGGCACCCTCGGCATCGGCCGGCCCGCGAACTCGCCCGGCGATGCCGTGCCGTCGCAGCTGCTCGACGCGCACGGGCAACCGGTTGCGCTGACACGGCACCGAACCCGCCGCCACCGCCACCGGGACCGAACCCCCGCCGCCGACAGCCCCGCCGCCGCTGCAGGACGCTGGGCTGGAGCCCCTCCGTGACGCCTTCGCCGCGAGCGGCGACACGGCGAGCCCGGTCGGTCAGATCGCTTTTGTGCGTGCCCTGAACACGCAAACCGGTGAGCACCTCATCCTCGGCACGGTCCCGCAGCGGATTCCCCGCAATGTCGACGCGGCCGGGGGTACAGCACCACGACAATCGCGGGAGCACCATTGGCGCAGCGCCGTCGTCAGCGGCCCCGCCGGCCTGCTGATTGAGGCCGGAGCACCCGAACGGATCTCCGCGCGAGCAGCGAGCTTACGCACGACCGTCATCTGGACCACCCTCGCCGGTCTCGCGATCGCACTGGTCGCCACGCTGCTGGTGACCCGCCGCGCGCTACGCCCGCTCAAGGTCCTTTCGTCGCAAAGCGGCGCGCATCAGCGACGCCGAAGACCTCGGCGTACGTGTCCAAGAGCCCGGACAACCGACCGAGGTCGCCGCGCTCGCGGGGGAACTCGACGGAATGCTCGCACGCCTCGACAGCACGATCGCCGCCCGTGAGCAAGCGCTCCTCGCGGCGCGACGCTTCGCAGCCGACGCCGGACATGAACTGCGCACCCCGCTGCAGAGCATCCGCTCCAACCTCGACATCGCCCGCTCCCCGGACGCGAGCCCGGACGAGCAGCAGCTCGCGCTCGACGTCGCGACCCAGCAGTCGGAGCGGATGAACCGACTCGTCGACGGGCTGCAAAGCCTCGCCCGCGGCGAAGCCGGCCTCGTTAAGTCCGGCACCCAGGTCGACCTCGGCGACATCGCCGACAGCGCTGTCTACGTCACCCGCACCCGCCACCCCGATCTGTCCATCGACGTCGACCTGCCCGAGTCCGGACCAACGGTCACCGGCGACGGAGACGGGCTCTGGCGCGTGATCGAAAACCTGCTCGAAAACGCGGCCCGGCATGGACGCCCCGGCGGGCACATCACCATGCAAGTCGCCCCGCTCAACGGCGGCGCCGAGATCCTCGTCGACGACGACGGCCCCGGCATCCCGCCAGCCGAGCGTGAACGGGTCATGCGCCGCTTCCAACGCGGCCCGGGCGCGACCGCCGCAGGCAGCGGACTCGGCCTCGCCATCGTCGAAGCAGAAGCTCACCGCCACGGCGGAAGACTCTCCCTGGGCACCTCCAAACTCGGCGGCCTCCACGCACGAGTCAGCATCCAGGCCCGTTAGCGCGCCGGCACCAGACGGTGTGTCACCGTCGCGTCGTCCCACGGCCCGCGACCGGGGCCACGGAGGCGCCGAGCTCGGCGACCGGATGGGTCCGGGTGGCCCAAGCGCCGTAGCGGCTCGCCCCGATGTCCGCGGTGATCCCATGCAGAACGACGCTTAGCAACACGGTGAGTGCGATCGTTCCGGCGGCACGCGCAACGTCGCCGCTGTCGGGATATTCCTCCAATGCAATAAGGGCGAACACGACCGACGCCAGGCCACGAGGGCCGAACCAGCCGATGAACAATCGGGTGGGCCGCGCGAACCCCGTGCCGATCAGGACGAGCGCGACCGGGACCATGCGCAGGACGGTCAGCGACAACAGCGCGAACACCGCACCCGTCCAGGTGATGATCTTGCCAAGGTGTGCCACCAGGACGACACCGAACAGGCACCAGACGGCGTACTCGAGGAGGTTGCCGACCGATGCTGTCAGCTGAAGCGACTCGCCGTTCGTCGCTGCGTCCGAACTGCGGCCGATGGCCGGGGCAAACGCCACTCCCGCCACGAAGGCCGCCACAAATCCGTTGCCGTCACAGGAAACAGCCGCGTAGTAGCACAGGAGCGGCACCGCGATAACGCCGACCGGGAGCAGGCCGCGGTCGAGCAATCCGGAATTCCTCGCCCACGAAAGCGCATGCCCGGCGATCGCGCCGGCGGCAACACCGAGTACTGCTCCCACCGCGAGCTCGCGTAGAGCGGTCTCGACTGCGTGCTGCTGCCCGGTCGGGCCGGCCGCAGCAAGCGCGAACAGCACGATCGGAGTGGCCAACCCGTCGTTCAAGCCGCTCTCGACATTGAGCACCCGCCGCACCCGGACCGGCACGACCGGGTTGAGCACGGTCGCCGCGCCGAGCCCGCGTCGGTCGGCGCAAGCGCGGCTGCGAGCAGCAACGCCAGCCAGCCCGTCGACCTGCGTCAAGGACCCGGGCCAGAACGAAACCACCGGCGATGGTCAGTGGCAGGGCAACGAGAAGCAGCCGCGCACACAGTCCGATGTCTCCGCGCAGCTGGTGTGGCCGAACCTGAGCCGCGTCGTGAAACAACAGCAGCGCCAAGGTCAACTCGGCAAGTCCGCGAACGAAGGGCGCGTCCGGCTCGTGCGCGAGCAGGCCGCCGACGGGAACCCCGACGGCGATGAACACGATCGGCGCGGTGATGTGAGCGCGGTCGAGAACCCTGGAGAACGTCACATACAACAGCACCGCGACGGCGAAGACCGCGATCGCGATGACGGACATGCCTCATACTCACTCGTAGCCGGGGCGCCGACCTCACACCTGACGGATGGCATTGACCAGCCTGCGAAGGCCACACAGATCTCTCGCCGACCGAGCACGCGTCGATTGCATCGCGTAGATCAGGTGATTCGTCCGCCGCGTCGTCCGTGACGCTGCCGCCTCTACAACCCCGCTTCAAGCGCTCTTCGACAAGACGTGGCGGCCGAGTGAGATCGAGCCGGCCTGACGTAGCTCACTCCGATCAGCCGGACGGTCAGTCGATGCGATAGAACGAACGCAGTTTGCGCGGCGCGCGAAACGGTCGCCACTCGCCGAGCGGTAGCGCAAGCCGGTCGGCGACGAGCCACAACACCGCGGGGTGGTGGCCGAAACCGAGATGGCTGCACTGCACGGCGATGCTCTCGCGGTACGGTCCCGGGTCTTCGCGGCACGTCGGCCAGGCGACGATGCCGTCGGATTTCGAGTAGATGCTCGTTGCCGGAACGGGAATCGGCGTCGGACGCACTCTGTACCCCACGTCTTCGACATGGCGGTGAGCGTTCCGGTTGAACATGCTCGTGGCGCGGGACTGATCGGGGTGGGTCATCGCGTAAGGGCTGCCGAGCGTGATGACCTGCCGGATGAGTTCTGGCCGGGCGTGCGCGAGACGCCGGGCGTAAATGCCACCCAGGCTCCAGCCGATGAGCGTGATCGACTCGGAATACCGCTCACTGAGCCGCTCGACCACCCTGGGCAGGCCCTCCACGACTGCTGGCGTCGGGCCGCGATTTCGTCCCAACTTCCAGCCGTGCACGGCATAACCGAGATGGCGCAGGTACCGGCGCAGCGGCACGGTGGATGTGTCTGTCGCGAGCAGGCCGGGCAGCACCAGTACCTGGTGTCCGTCACCGCGTGGCGCGCGGGCAAGCCATGGGTCGCTGCTAGAAGGCTGACGAAGTCAGCGGCGCTACGTGCCGGCTCGCTCAGGAACCAGACGCGCGAGGGCGGCCCGTCCGAACCGGACGGGGACGTCCACGGCGCGCTGGTCGTCACGGGCGGCCCGTCAGCGCAGCTCGGTCTTGAGGATCTTGCCGGTGGAGCCGTGTTCCATCTCCGAACGAACCTCCACGATCCGCGAGTACTTGTACGCGATCACGAATTGCGGAATGTTCGGCAACTGCAGCCCGATCCGGTCTCCGCGTACGAATCCCAAGGTGTGCAGACCTGCCGCCACCTGGTCGGACAGCGCGTCTACTTCGCTGAATGTCAGAGCGCCGCCGTCGAAGATGAGTGCAGGCTTGTCCGGGTAGGCGCTTGCCGACTCCGCGCGAGGTACGCGATGTTGAATGCCATGACTCAGCCCCTTTGCCTCACCGTAACGAGCATCGGCTGCGGTGGCGCGAGTCCGAAGTCCCCCTGTCGCGTGCCCTTCCGGCTGGGCGCTACGGACCGGCTCTGTCGGCCCCGGGACACCTCGCGGCGTAATGCCCATGTTGGCTTATATCGGGAGGGTGCCTGGCAAACCTTGTCGACCTACCGCATAAGGCTCATCATGTGTCAACCAGTACCCCACGGAGGTGTGGCCGGACCCGTTGCGGCACCCCAATTCCCCAGGAGGCTCCCATGAGGCTTACTCGACCCTCTCCTCGTCGCGCGGCGGTGCTCGTTGCGGCACTGGGCATTGCTTCGGCCGCGGTGGTCGCAGCATCACCCGCCCAGGCGTCATCCGGCAGCGCCCCCAGCGCCGCCACCATGGCCACCGCGGCCGCGGCAATGCAGAGTCTCGACCGAACCGTGGCCTTCGCGGGTACGGCGTGGGGCGTCGACCCGTCGACCCATCAGGTCATCGTGTCGGTCGACCGCACGGTCACCGGAAGCCGGATGGCCGCAGTTCGCGCAGCCGTCCAACGCCTCGGCGGTAACGCGCGATTGCAGACCACGGCCGGGACGTTCCACCTCGACATCTCCGGCGGCGACGCGATCTACGGCTCGCAGTTCCGCTGCTCGCTCGGCTTCAACGTCGTGAGCGGATCGACCCACTACTTCCTGACGGCCGGCCACTGCGGCAATGTCGAACCACGCTGGTGGACCTCGGCCTCGCACGCCACGTTGCTCGGCAGCACCGTCAGTTCGACGTTCCCCGGCAAGGACTACGCGCTGGTCAGGTACGACCCGTCGTTCACCAATTACCCGGGCACGGTGGGCAGCCAGGACATCACCCACGCGGCCAACGCCACGGTCGGCCAGACGGTCACGCGGCGGGGCAGCACGAGCGGCACGCACAGCGGCCGGGTTACGGCGCTCAACGCGACAGTGCACTACAGCGAGGGCACGGTGCGCGGACTCATCCAGACCAACGTCTGCGCGGAGCCCGGTGACAGCGGCGGCCCGCTCTACGCCGGCACCGCCGCCATCGGCCTCACCTCGGGCGGCAGCGGCGACTGCACGAGCGGCGGCACGACGTTCTTCCAGCCGGTGACCGCAGCCCTCTCGGCGTACGGCGTTCAGGTCTACTGATCGAAACCGCAAACGGGAGGCTGCGCACGATGCGCGGCCTCCCGTTTGCCGTTGCGTCACTTGACGTTGATCATCCCCACGACCGTCTGGTCGATCGCATTGCCGGCCGAGTCGGTGGCCGTGCCGTGCAGCGATACCGGCACGCCCGCTCGCAACGCCGAGCCCGGCACGAGCGCGAGATAGTGCCCACCGGGCAAGGGAACCAGGTGCAGCGAATGCCACTGCGCACCCTCGTCGGTCGAGTACGCAAGGGTCACGCCGTGCGGTGCACCGCCTGGCACCGTCGAACCGAGCACGTGAGCGACCTGCAGGTCGAGCAGCAAGGGTAGGTGCGCGTGCGCGTAGCCGTAAGAGTCGACCTGCGGACGGTAGTTCAGCTCCACGACCGGCGGCGTCGTCGTCGGATGGTGCAGCGGATCAGTAGTCGGCGTCGACGTGAACGTCCACGTGGTGTGCGAGGTCGACGGCCCGTTCGTCTTGGCCGTGTCCAGCTCCATGTTCTGGTCGGCGGCGAACTGCGCAGTGCCGGCACTGGTCGGGAAGTAGCCGAACGAATCGGATCGTTGACCGATGAGCGTTCCGTCGCGACGCAGTTGCAGTGAGGCCGACTTCATCCCGACGTCGTAGCGGCCGACGTGCTCGCCGTCGCCGAGACCGGTGACCACCCATTGGTTAAAGGCATATCTCGGCACGTCGACCACGATCGGATGCAACTCGCGGAACCAGGTCTCGTCGACGCGCTGCCCCGGCTGGTAACTGCTCACCGGGCCGAAGAACTTCTGCTGATCGTCCGAGGTGACAAGCGACTGCTGCCAATGGACATCCGGTGCTGCAGTCAGCATTTCGACGCGGCGCGACGGCAGATCGATCGGCCGATAGGCGCCCACCGCGAGGTTGACGCGATCGGTCCAACTGGCCCGCACCTCCGGCACCGTCGCCTTCGCTCCGAGCGCGTTGTACGTGACGTCAAGGCGAGCGAGCTTGCGCACATCCGCATCGGTGAACCGGTAGGCGACCGGGCTGGGCACCGTCGGCGACTGGAACACCAAGTCGTACAGGTCGGCGGAGTGAACGCGTCCGGTCGGGAGGAGCCGCCACCTCGTCATCAGGTCGAATGTGCCGTGCTGCACGGGTTGTGTGGGCTGCACCAGCACCTTGCCCGCCGCAATGTCAGCGCCGGACGGGAAGTCATACGTCGTGTACCCGCCGCCCATCTCGTCGTAGCGGCCGTACCAGACCTGGGCCTGATCCACTGTGGTCGCGACGTGCGGCACCTTGGGCGCTTGCAACGGCTCGGCGTCACGGGCGTCGATCGCAACTGCCGTGTCTGCAGTGACGTGGACTTCGGGGTTGCCCGCGAACGACACTGACTCGACGCTGCCGTCGGGAGCCGGCGTCTCGATCCGCGACTGCACGCTGTACCAGCCGGGAACGAGCCGCGCCGTGCCGGTGCCCTGCTCGTTGAGTCCCACGCTGAATGCCGACTCGTGGTTGGCGTCGTGCGCGCTGACGATGTCGACGAGACCGCCTGAGTACGGCTGGCCGTGCCGGTCGAGGACCGTGACGGTGACTGCGTCGTGCTCCGACTCGATCTGGAACGCGATCGGCAGGTTCAGCGCCGGTGCGCCTGCGCTGGTGACGGCAATCGCGCCGGTATAGAGCTTGTCGAGCGTGACTGCGCTCCGATCGAGCGTGGCGGTGAATGACGCGGAACCGTTGGCCGGGATGGTGAGCTGATTCGCCGACAACGTGATCGGATCGGTCGCGTCGTCGGTGTGGTTGCCGTCGTATACCGGCACCGCGGTGGCGCTCAGGTCGACCGTGGCCGGCGCGTCGCCGCTGTTCGTCAGCGTCACCTGCTGGCTGTGTACCGACGTATCCGTCCAATGAATCAAGCCGAAATCGACCGTTGGCGTTGATGCCGACAGCGATTCGGTTGTCGCGCGGGCGAGGTCGAGCCGCCCGCCGCCCTGGTCGTATACGTTGGCGCCGGAGGCAAGATCCGCCGTGTCGATCAGCGCGGTTTTGACGCGATCCCACGACCAGTCCGGATGTTGCTGCATGACCAATGCCGCGGCACCGGCCACCTGCGGCGTCGCCTGCGAGGTGCCGCTGTAGGTCGTGTAGACATCGCCGGTGCGGGCACCCGCCTTGGCGCCGATGATGCTGACGCCCGGTGCGGCGATATCGGGCTTGAGCCGGTAGTCGCCGGACGTCGGCCCCCGGGATGAGAACGGGGCCGTGGAGTCGAAGCGGTCGACCGCGCCGACGGTCAGCGCCGACGGAGCAACGCCCGGGCTCTGCACGGTGTACTTGCCGCTGCCGGCGTTGCCCGCGGCCACGACGAAGAGCGCACCACTCGATGCGGTAAGCGAGTCCAGCGCGTCGACGAGCGGATCGTCGATGCTCGGACTGGACGCATGGCCGCCGAGGCTCATGCTCACAACGTTGGCGCCTTGCGCGACGGCCCACTGCATCCCGGCGATGACCCACGAGGTCTGACCCTGACCGTCGCCGTTGAGCACCTTGCCGGCCAGGACCTTCGCGCCGTACGCGACGCCGCGGCGTGCGCCGCCGGATGCCGCACCACTGCCCGCCACCAGCGACGCGACGTGCGTGCCGTGGCCGTTGTCGTCGGTGTTGACGGCGTCTGTGGTGAAGTTCGATGTACCGGCCACCTGCCCGGTGAGATCAGGATGTTCGGCGTCGATGCCGGTGTCGAGCACGGCGACCTTCACCCCGTTGCCGGACAGGCCCGATTGCCACGCTGCCGGCGCGCTGATCTGGGTGAGGTTCGCGTCCATGTCGGCGGTGGCGGCGACCTTGCCGTCGAGCCAGATCCGGCTCGCGCCCCCGAGCGCCGAACCGACCACTGCCGGTGTCATTGCCTGACGCCGGTGGCCGAGTCCCGTGAGCAACTGGCCGAAGTTGGCGGTCTGCCCCTTGGCCAGTTCGGCCGCCTCACCGCCGATGCTCGGCAGCGCGAGTTTCGGCTGCAGTCCCGAGGCTGGCGCGCTGAGCGCCCGCACTCCCGGCGCGTTCTGCACGATGAGCGGGATGCTCGACCGCGACTCGTCGTCGTAGCCCATCCGAGCCAGCGCCGTCACGTCGAACAGCGTGCTGTCGAGTACGTGCGGGACCAAGCTCGCCACGTCGGAGGGGATGACGTAGCTGTCCTCGCCGTCATTCCGTACCGAGAACGACGGAGCGTGGCCGGACGGGCGAGGCGCCGGAAACACCGTGAGCGTCGGGTGTCCGCCGACGGGTGCGCCCACCTGCACGCGATCGCCGGTGACCAGGGTGACGTTCACGGGCACCGACGCCGGCGGGGCAGTGCCGTTCGGCGGCGGTGCCGCGGCCGCTGTGCCAGGGCCGGCCAGCGCCGCCGAACCGGCCAGCGAGATCACCGTGAGGATGGTCATCGCACGTCGTCGGGGCATCGTTCGCGCTCCTTAGATCCGTCCGGAGCCGGATCGGCCCCGGACAAGATCTACAGTTCGGGACGGCGCGCTGCTATCGGTTGTCTTGACCAAAACCGGATATGTCACGAATACGCCACGAGACGACGGGGGTCGTTCGATGGTTGATCACCTCGGCCGGGTCCGCCGGCGTTGGCGGCCAGGGCAGAGACGATCAGGCAGGCGTTGGCAGGCGTTGGCAGGCGTCGGCGGGCGTCGGCCCCTAGTCGCCGGCCTCCTCATGACTGGCGTCCGGACCCGGTGGTGGCGGCGCGCTGCCGGCACCGTAGACCGACTGCCACAGAATGCGGTCCAGCACGCGTTGCGGGACCTGGTCAGGCACCCCGAGCGGCAGGCGGCTGGACAGGCTGGCCCAGATCGCCGAGGCAGGGTTGCGGGCGAGCAGGTCTTGTTGCGCCGGGATGGCCGTGACCGGCAGCGCATTGTCCGGCGTCGGGCTGAACGCGTCGTACATCGGCGTGGCCAGCGCGTCGTTCAGGCTCAAGGCGTGCATGCCCAGGATGAGCTCGATCGACCGCACCATCGAGAGCAGGTCGTACGGCGTGTGGATCACCGCGCCCTTGCGGGCGTATGGGCTGATGACCATCGCTGGGACCCGGTGGGCATTGACGTGATCCGCACCGTCCTGCGAGTCGTCCTCGATCACGAAGATGGCCGATGACGACCAGATCGACGAGTGGGAGACCGTCTCCACCAACTGTCCGATCGCCTGGTCGCTGTCGGCGACCATTGCGGTCGGTGTGGGGAAACCGGTCTGGGTGCCGCGCGTGTGGTCGCTGGTCATGGAGATGTAGTTCAGAGCCGGGACCTTGCCCGCCGCCAGTTGCTGGGCGAACCGCTTGCGGAAGCAGTCCATGTGCGAGTAGCTCCCGGCGGGGGCGCCCTTCGGCAGTGCGGAGTCGAAGATCTCCTTGTTGTTCGACCGACATGCCGATGGTTCCGTCGGACGGGTAACAGCCAGACGTGGGCGGCCCGTTGTCGGTGTTCGCGAACACGCGCTTCGACTCAGCGAGCTGGGCGGGCGAGCGATCGCGGTCCGGCACGGTGGGCCATGCGTCGGCCAGCGCCTCGCCGTAGTTGAAGTAGGAGATCTGCTGACGCTCCGCCTGGTCGAACAGGAAGCCGTTACCCGGCCAGCTCACGGCGTACACGCCGAAGTCGTTGGGCCGCCCGCGCCCGCCGTACTGCTGGACCCAGTTGCGGCTCAGGTAGTCGGATACGGATGCGCCGGCGGTCCAGGAATGCCCCTCGATGGAGGCCTCCGAGTTGGCCAGCACGTTGTCGATGAGCGGGAAGCGGTCGACCAGCGCGTGCATGTTCGGCGTGACTTCCTTCCCGAACACGGTCAGCTTGGAATCGCCGTTGCCTCGACCGTCGTCGCCCAGCACCTGGTCGTAGCTGCGGTTCTCGCGCACCACGAAGAAGACGTGCTTGATCGGCCCGCCGGCACGCAGTGGCGTGTCCGCCGGCGCCGGCTCACCGCCCACCGGTAAGAGTTGACTGTCAGCCGTCGGCGTCCACTTGGCGATCTGCGCGTCCGACGGCAGGGCCATCAGTCCGGCCCGCCCGCGGATCACGTCGGCCATGTAGCCGACCCCGTTGAAGATGTCGATGGTCGGGGCGATCGTGTTGAACGCCCAGAAGATCGGATCGCTTGCCAGTGTCGGCACGGGACCGTTCGGATTCGGCCCGACATCGAGCCCCTTGGCGGCGACCCACATCAACTGCGCGGGTCGGCCGCCCTGGGCCGCCACGGCGGCCAGCGCCTCGGGCTGGTCGGCGACTGGGATGCGGCCGACGACTGTCCACTCGAGGGCCGGCTTGGTCGCCTTGCCGGGCAGGCGGATCACGGCGATCTCGTCGGTCCCGGAGTTGGCAACGTACAAACGGTCGCCTCCCGGCCCGAGCGCGAGCGCCACCGGCATCGTTCCGAGGCCGATGCTTCGGCCGACCGAGATCGTGCGCTCGACGGCCAGCTCCTTCAGGTCGACCACGACGACCTCGTCGCTGGCTGACAGCGCCACATAGGCGCGCTCTCCGGCGGCGTCGACGACGATGCCCTGCGGATGAGAGAGCGGGGCACCGACGGTGATGTCCTTGATCTTCACGCCACGCTGCATGTCCACGACCGAAAGCGTCCCGGCGGCCTCGTTGCTCACCAGGCCGGTCCGCCCGCCGGGAAGAACCGCCGCACCGAACGGGTAGCTCCCCGTCGGCACGTAGGTCACCTTGTCGGACTGATTCAGGTCGATCAGCGCCGCACTGTCGGCGAGGTTGAGAGGCACGAGCAGTCGGCTGCCGTCCGGCGAGACGGCCAGCTTCTGCGGCCAGGAGCCCTTGACGTTCGCGCCGACCTGGTTCGAACGAGTGGGAATCGGGGGGAAGGTCTGGATGGTCGGGCCGTTCGGCGGCGGCGGTAACGGGATGACGCGAACCAGCCGCGCCTGCCCGCAGGTCGCCGTCCAACTGAACACCTGGACATCGCTGTCCTTGGCTCCAGGCAGGCCGTTCTTCGACGGCTGCCAGCGGGAGTTCGGCAGGCCGGACACGTAGGCGAGCCGATGTGCCGAGTCCAGCGCGACGCCACCCGACGCGCCGGGAAGGTCCAGGGTCTGACACACCTTGCGCTGCGCTACGTCGACGATGCGAACGTCGTCGCTGCCGAAGCCGGCCGAGACGGTCCACAAGAACTGGCCGTCCGCCGTGAGGGCGCCGCCGGTCGGGAAGTTGCCGAGGTCCACCTGCTCCCCCTGCGGGGAGAGGTGGCGACCGTCGGGCAGCCGGGCCGCGAAAGCATTCGGGGCGACAACAGGGTGGGACGGCGTTCGAGCCTTGGTGGGCGACTGCGTCACGAGGATCGCGGTCACTCCCGCAACGACCAGCACTCCGACAGACGCAAACACGACGATGCGACGCGACATGGGGCCTGCTCTCACTAGCGATCAGTCCCGTCATGCGACTCACGCACGGCGAGGCAGATCTCCGTACCGGGCCCCCGATCGAACCGGTATGTCCATGATGTCGGGGCCTCGCCGGGCCGTCCGCGAATCGCGGCCTACCGTCGCGCGTACGACGAGGAGATCGTCACCCGTGGCGCCGGTCTCCACGCCGCAGCGTGCGAAGCTTCAGCGGCTCAGACCGAAACCCCATCACCAAGCGCACCGTACTGACTACTTTTAGTGATAGATAGGGACTGTGGTCCTGTCCCGAAGACTCTCCTGGACGCGCAAGGAGTATCGCCGTCCGTGCGGACCACACCGCTCGGTCAGCAGCAGGTCAGCAGCAAGTCAGCAGCAAGTCAGCGGCTCGTTAGCGGCTGACCTCGAGAATGCGATCGGCGACGAACGCCACCTCGGACTCGCCGGCCTCGCGGAGCCGGAACGTCTCGGGTGCGGGCACGGAGATCCCGTCCAGGCCGACGCCCAGGTCGATCAGGCGGTGGGCCTCCGGGTTGGTCCGGCGCTGCAGGTCGGCCATCTCAGCGAAGTGTCCATACACCGGCGTACTGGCCGGCGAGCCGAGATACGGCGCGGCGTGGGTTCCGGGCAGCGCGCGTGTCATGACGCCAGTCGCCGAGAGCAGGTGCCGGGCACGCTCGTCCATGATCATCACGAGCGAGCGGATGCCATTGACGCGCGCGGCCCGGGCGATGGCGTGATAGAGCGCGGCGGCAGCAAGCACCCGACCAGCACCGGCATCGGGCCGAATGCAGATCGTCGCGATCTCCCACGTATGGGCAGGATCGATGCGCGCTGCGCGTGCAGATCTGAGACCGTCGACGTTCCAAGGATCCTTGGCGACGTCATTGAGCGCCTTGAGGCCGGCCTGGCCGGGCCGGATGATCCGGCACGCTGCGACGACGTTGCCGCTCTCGTCCACGAGGGCCATGAAGATCGTCGCGTCCTCGTACGGGCCGTACTCCGCCGCGAACTCGGCCTCGGTGTTCCCGTAGGTCTGGCGAAAGACGTCGGCCTCGCAAGCGCGCGTCGCCGCGAGCAAATCGCCTATCGGATTGAATACCAGTCTCAGCGGCATAGATCTGCTCACCGGACACCCCCCATGTCCTCAGCCTGCAGCCCCCCGGCGGCAAGTAACACAAACTTTACAGTGCTTTCCTTGGAAAGTATCCCCTCATGTGACGCGCCATACGCCGAAACCGTAACGGTCGGGCGAATCCGATCGCAGTTACGCGGGGTATGTCGCGCGAAGGTCGATCTGCGAGTACGCGATGTGGCGGGTAAGCGGGTCGGCCCGCTGCGCGGCTTCGGTGATCGTCAGCAAGTCGTGCGTCGCACCGTACGTGCGGCAGTACGCCTCGGCGAAGTTCAGACCGGAGACTCGGCTGATGTACCTTGCTGCGCGCCGGACGTCAGCCAGCAGCAAGCTCTTCGATAGATATGGAATGCTATTCCATGTTCCGTCAACGTAGAGAGGTAGATATGCAACGCATCAATCCCGAGCCCCTCCGCACTCCACCGGTGCCGCTGAGCCCCGGCGTGGTTGCGGGCGACTTCTTGTTCACGTCCGGGCAGGTGGCCACCCGAGACGATGGGTCAGTGCTCGTCGGTGACTTCGCGGCCGAGGTCACGAGCGCGCTCGACAACCTCGAGGCCGTGCTGCGGGCAGGCGGCGCCACGCCGGCCAATGTCGTCAAGGTGAACGCGTACCTGTCCAATGCAGTGTTGTTCGCGCCATTCAACGAGGTGTACGCAAAGCGGTTCGGCGCGGCGCCGCCGGCCCGCACCACGCTCGTCGTCGGCTTCGGCCACCCGGATGTGCGCGTCGAGATCGAGGCAATCGCCTACCTGCGCGACTGATCGGGAACATCCAGACGGGTTCACCGCGGGCGATGCACGATCGCCGGCGAAGTCCACTCGCGTCGAGCGGGGCGGCCACGGTGGCTACTCCGTCTCGTCGAAATCTCCTGGCGTCTCGTTGTACTCTTTTCTTAGCCGAACGAACTAAGAGTACTTCCGACGACCGAGGGAGTTGCCGTACTGAGCGGGCGCATCGACGCTCTGGCCCCGACGAGTCGGCGGCCCTACGCCCATGACTACCGGCGCGGTCGACGATGACCAGGTCTCAGGTGAAGGGCCGCCTTGCCGCGCCGAGCGAATCGGTCAGCACGGCGTCGATGGACGTCGTCGCGGACATTGCTCAGGTCGGGGGCGGCCTCGGCACGGTGCATCCTCGGCGCAAACTGGTCTTCGGCATCGTGTCGCTGGCGCTGTTCATGGCGTCGGTCGACCAGACGATCGTCGCCACCGCGCTGAGCACGCTGCAGCACGAGTTGCACGCCCCGATCAACTGGGGCGGATGGACGATCACGATCTACGCGCTCGGCCAGATCCTGATGATGCCGCTCGCCGGCAAGATCAGTGATACCTACGGCCGCAAGCGCATCTTCCTCATTGCCGTCGCGGTATTCACCGCGGCATCGCTCGCTTGTGGTTTCGCGACGAGCATCTACATGCTCGTGCCCCTTCGCGCCGTGCAGGCCCTCGGCGGCGGGGCGTTCATGCCGTCCGCAACGGGGATCGTCTCGGACATGTTCGGCCCCGAGCGGGATCGGGCCCTCGGCATGTTCACCAGCATCTTCCCGATCGGTGGTATTGCCGGGCCGGCAATGGGTGGCTTCTTCGTGGAGTACTGGTCCTGGCGCGGCATCTTCCTGGTGAACGTGCCGATCGGACTCGTCCTGATCGTGCTGGGCCTGCGCCTGATACCGCACCAGGAACCGCGCAGCACATCCCGGTTCGACATCACCGGCGTCTGCCTGATGGGCACGATGCTCTTAGCGGTGATGTACGGAATCACCAGCCTGGGCACGGGAACCACCGAGATCTGGGACCCCAGCGTCCTCATCCCGGAGGCCGTCGGCATCGCCGCGCTGGTCGCGTTCCTCCGCCACGCCCGGCGGGCGGAAGCGCCGTTCATCCCGATGCGACTGCTGGTCGGCACCGGCTTCGGCACCATGAACCTGATCAACTTTCTGTTCGGCTGCGGAGCCCTCGGCTTCGGCGCACTCGTACCCCTGTACGCCCACGAGCGGTACGGCATCAGCAGCCTGTCCGCGGGCACGCTGCTGATCGGACGAGCGGTGGGCATGATCTGCGTCGCCGGCATAACCGTCTTCGCGCTGCGCCGCATCGGCTACCGGATACCCATGATCATCGGCGGAATCGTCATCGCCATCAGCATGGCGCTCATCGCCATCCACCCACCGGGTGGCATCTCGCCGTACTGGTGGCTGTGCGTCACGTCGGTGCTGGCCGGCCTGGGCATGGGCGTTGCGATCCCCGGATCGAACAACGCGATCCTGCATCTCGCCGGGACGGAGATCGGCGCGGTGGCCGGCCTTCGGGGCATGTTCCGGCAGGCCGGCGGGATCATGGCCGTGTCGATCAGCACGGCGGTCGTCGCCCGCAGCACCGACCCGGGCATGGCGCTGGCCGGCTGCTTCCTCGTCTTCGCCCTGCTGATGGCGGCGTCCGTACCACTGGTACGCCTCGTGCCCGACCACCGCGGGCAGATCTAGCTCGAGTCCGTCTGGTCCGGGCGCCGGCTGTCCACCCCGGGTAAGGACGCCAGCCACACCGTCGCGAGTCCTGTGCTGAGTTCGTCCGGCGATGGCGCGTCGTCCGGATCGAGCAGCGATTGCAGCGCGAGCCCGTCGCAGACCGCGATGACGAAACTGGCGATCGCCTTGTAGCGCGGATCGTCAGCCGGCCGGTCGCCGCCGACCGACTGGGCGACGAGATCGGCGATCTGCGCCCGGCCGTGGCGGTACTGCTCGGCGAACTGCTTGCGCAGTTCCGGGGTCCGCTCAGCCTGGGCCAGGGCCTCGACGTAGGACAGCAGCAACGCCCGCTTGCCCGGCAGGCTCTCCAGCAGTGCCATCCACGTCGTACGCGCCCGCTCGATCGGGACGACGTCGGGCTCGGCCATGGCCACCGCCGCCAGTTGGGCGTGCCACTCCTGCGAGATCTGGCCGATCGCCGTGTTGAGCAGGCCCTCTTTCGAGCCGAAGTGGTAGCCGATCGAGGCCAGATTCGTCGCCGACTCGGCAACCAGGTCGCGCGCCGTGATTCGCGCATACCCCTTGGTCTCGAGCAGCCTGCGCGCCGCCGCGAGCAGGTCCTCGCGATGTCCCACGGCGACAGCGTAGACCGCGGTCTAGACGCTCGTCCTATACGCGCGTATAAATTCGTCTTGACCGCATTGCCGCCGTGGGGAGTCCTTGGAAGATGACCGCCGCCGTCGAGAACCCGCCACTCATCCACTCCCTGCCGCCGGGGCCACGCCTTCCCGTCGCCGTGCAGACAGTGCTCTTCGGCAAGTACCGCCACCGATTCCTGCCCGCGATGCGCCGCCGGTACGGCGACGTGTTCACCTTGCGGATCGCCCCGCATTCCCGTCGTGTGGTCATGCTCAGCCGTCCGGAAGACATCCGCACGGTGTTCACCGGGCCGCCGTCGACCTATCACGCGGGCGAGGGCAACGGGCTGCTCGCCCCGGTGATGGGCCACCATTCGGTGCTGCTGCTCGACGAGTCCGAGCACATGCGGGTGCGGCAACTGCTCATGCCTGCCTTCAACGGCGCGGCGTTGCGCGGCTACCAGGATCTCGTGGCCGAGATCGCGCGCACGGACGTCGCGCAGTGGCCGCGCGGCAGAACGTTCCGGTTGCACGACCGGATGAGCGCGCTGACCCTCGAGGTGATCCTGCGAGTCGTCTTCGGCGTGAGCGACGAGCGGCGGCTCGCCGACCTTCGCCCGGTGGTCAGCAAGGTCGTCACGATCAGCCCGATCGTGATGCTCGGGTGGTTCTACACGCCGCTGCAACGCGTCTGGCCATGGCGGCAGTTCGTCGATGTGCAGCAGGGCTTCGACCGGCTCCTGTACGCCGAGATCGCCGCGCGGCGGGATGCCCCCGACCTCGGTGAGCGTTCCGACGTGCTGTCCCGGCTGCTGAAGGTCTCGGACGAGAGCAGCCTGACCGACGAAGAACTGCGCGACAACCTCGTGACCCTGCTGCTCGCCGGCAAGCTCGTAGCTTTGTTCGAAGCATTCTCCAGCAATTTGAGGGCAGCCCGGTCGCGGTTGTCTATTTTCGCGGGAGATGCGCAATTGGGTTGTCCGCTCACAACAGATTTTCCAGCTATCTATCTTTTCCTGGATTCGATTGTCCCCGGTATGGCCGCACGTTCGGGAACCATGGCCGCGCCCATTAGGAATCAGCCATGAAGGATCTGCTTGCGGATATTTCCAGCCGTCAAACCTCACGGAAGCAGATCGGGTTACTGTTCAGCGATGGGGAATTTTTTGATTCTGACACAGCGAGCTTTCGGAGATGGCTCTCCGGTCAAAACACGATCTAACCTTATTTCACCTTCCCGTGTGGAAAGGGAGCAACTCCGGTTCCAAAATATGACCTGTCCGGCTCATATCCCGGCGCCGTCAGTAAGCCAAATCCGGAGGCTTTGAAAGCTTTAGCTGAGTCCACCGGCGGGCTTTCCTATCCAGTCGCAACAACGAAACGCGACGATTGTCTCCAAAGAAATGGCGCGTCGTGTTACGGAGGTAATCGCCGAAGGAAAAGTGGTTCCACGATATCGATATTATCCTTTTCTTCTTTGACAGCACTTCTGCTTCTTTTGGTTTATCAGTTGTATCCTGTCTCTTCGCGGTCGATACAAATGTCAAAACTTGCCCCCGCAGTTTCAATCCTGGTCTTTATGTTTGTTGCACTCGCGGCGGCAAACCAGGAAAACTATGGCGAGAAGTTTTCCCAGGCGGTGCAAGAAATCAAGCACGGACGACTGGAAGAAGGTTTTAAGAAACTGAAGGAGTTGGAGGCTAAAGCGAAAAACGAAGAGCTAGAAATCGCACTCGGAAATGTCTTTTTACAGAAAAAGCAACCGGAAGCAGCAATTCCATATTATAGGAACGCGCTCCGGATGAATCCTTTCAACGAACGAGCAAGGTGGAACTGGGAAGTTGCCATCAAGATGCAATCAGGGTCGCAATCGCCCCCCCCGCCGCCGCCTCCGAGCATCACTCCGAATCAGATCCCGGAGGAAAGCCGCGCATTGCTTGACTATTTTGATCAGCTGGAAAAAGAAGACAGGAAACAGGAAAACAAGAAGAACGCAAATGAAAGCACCTTTGCCTGGTAAGAAATTAAAACATCGCGAGACGCGATACAGATGCTTCCGGCTCTGTTTGCTTCTAATGGCTGCTTGTGTGCTTCCAGCCAAAGTTGCCTCGGCTGCAGGGGTGATGACTCTGGGAGTCAGCGATTCTCACGTGGCACAAAACGAGAATTTTGTCCTGAATCTGGAGGTCTATGCTCCGCCGGGTGAAGATCTTTCGGAAATCCTCATCGATGGAATGACGCAGTTTCGATTGGTTGGTCAGAACAAGAGCCTCGTCGAAGTCCCGAGTGGAAAAACCGTGAAATGGGCCCTTCAATATAAGCTCGTGGGGCCACAAGACGGAATCTTTAAGCTCGGTTAGTGCTGTTTCCATATTTAATGGCCGCCGTTATTCCTCCAACACTTTGTTCATCACGGTGGAAAAATCAGGAATCCCCCCCGCGCAAGAAAAACCGCCACCGCCTCCGAGCGAGCCGCAAATCACTTCGCCGGAACAAATCGGAAATAAGATTCAGCTTTTCATGGAGCCTTCAAAAACAAAAATTTATAGAACGGAAGGAGTCCCTGTCACAATCCGGCTGCTCACGCAGCTCCCTGTTGAAAGCCTGCGTTTCCGTGATGATCCGGATTTTCCAGGTTTCTTGAAATACGACTTCCCTTTTACCGAAAAGCCCAAGGCGGACAAAGTTACTTATCATGGAGCAGAGTACGTCACATATCAGTTAGAGCAATTTCTCATCTTTCCGTTGCAGGATGGTTCCGCAAAAATTCCCTCTGTAACATGTGAGCTGGATGTGTTGGTCCCGACCGGAACTTTCGGTCTTGGAAACAATAAAATGCAAACCGTTCGCACCACGGCGCCGGTCGAACTCCAGGTGGCAAGCGTGCCGCCCGGAGCTCTGGTTGGTAGCTTTGCAATGAGAAACGAACTGATCCAGGATGGATCCCGCTCCAAAATCGTGCGCCTGATCGTGAGGGGGGAGAAGGGCTGCTGTCCTTGTTCGACTTCCCGAGCATCGCCGGTTCCGATTGTGTCGCGGATGCCGTTGGGTCATCCGCGACCGCCTCGCTTCAGGGCAGAAAGCTTCTGAGCAAGCGAACGTCGGATTTCGAGATAACTCCCACTGATAATACTACAAATATAGCACTACGGACGATTCGGGTCCGGCAATTGGGCCCCAGTTCCGGACATCTGTCCACGCTGACGCTTCCTCCCGATCCGGGACTCTCTTTCTCACCCCTTTCCTCATCCCCTAAGAAACCTCCCGCCGTGCCCGATACCCTCGATCGGCTGCCTCTTTTGTTGTGGATGCTCCTGCTGGCATCCGTCCTTTTGTCGGCGTCGGTTCTTTTTCGTCCACAGCGAAAGGCAGGGGAAGGACCGAAGCTCAGTTCTTTACTCCACCGGAAAAAGCTGGAGCTACAAATTTCAAAGAGCTCCGCTTTGCAGCTATATCAGCAGATTGTGAATCGCTTGCCCGCTTCCTAATTCTGCCGCTTCTCTGCTGGTTACGCTTTCCCAACACCTTTCTCCTGAAGAATGGAAGAGTACAGAAAGGACTTTTCGAAATCTGGAGTGGATTGCATTCTCACCTGTTAAGACGGCCTCACTGACCTATCAGGAAATGAAGGAAGCTTGCACTCGCGTGGAAAAAGGATGGGGGCCCCATGAAAGCGCCCAGAAAAGTCACTCTCTCTCCGGAACCTGATCCTCATGATCCCTTTGTTCCTGTTCCTGGTTCTGTCCTTTCTTTCATGGAAAAGAGGCCAAGAAGGCATCTGGCATCAGCGTTTGGTAGAATTCTGGCAGAAAAATCAATGGACCGAAATCATGGCCATGAGCGCAAATCTTTTGAGAGCCGGCAAAACAGATTCCGAAACGCTCTACTTTGCGATGCTGGCATCGGTTCAGAAAATCAAGATTTAGAATCGGCTCAAAAATTCGGCGAAGAATTAATCAATCAAAGAGTCTTGAATCCTAAAATCGAAAAAAGCATCCGGGGAATTGTTATGCCTGATTCCATTCTCTCCGTCATCCAACTACGACGAACCGATGTCACGATGGCTATCTTTTTGATTCTAACTGCCGGCAGCGTCATTTTGATCAAGAAGAAAGAAATACTTCCCTGGCTCTCAATTGCTGCTATGGTTGGAATAGCAATCTTGGGAATCTAGAGGTAGTTGGAGCCGATCACGGTTTCTTGAGGGGTTCTAGAACGATACCGTGTTCATCCAGAACGATCATTTCGGATACGACCTGGTTGCGACCAAGATTCTTCGCCCTGTAGAGCGCACTATCCGCAGCTGCGATCAGCTGTTGTGGGGAACCTTGCTGATCAACGAGAACGGTCGCTACCCCCAAGCTAATGGTTACCACTTTCTTGACGGTGGAAGTGGAATGAGGGATTCCCAGAGATTGCACGGTTGTTCGGATTCGATCGGCAACAGACACGGCGCTTTCCGTGTCGGCTTCGGGGAGAATGATGACAAACTCCTCCCCACCGTATCGCGCAAGGAAATCCCCCGCTCGCCTCAATTGACTGTTGATTGCTCCTGCAACTTGTTTCAAGCAATTGTCACCGCTTTGATGACCATAGGCGTCGTTAAAAGGTTTAAAGAGATCAATATCGAGCATGATGAGCGAGAAAAAAGAGCGATTACGATATGCTTTTCGCCACTCTAAATCCAGCATTTCATCAAATCGACGTCTGTTTGAAGTTCCCGTGACCGCATCCAGATAAGAGATTTGTCGCAATATTTCGTTAGTTCGTTCCAGCTCGATGGTTCGCTCTTCAACCAGATGCACCAAGTCTTTTTCTCTTCTCCTGAGCTGTGGCTCACCGCAACCGGGATAGCGCAAAACCTGCCAGCGCAACCGCCATGATTCCCAACGTGTAGAACCAGCGAGTTTGATAAAAATGTGGATGAACCAAAAATCCAAAAGCAGCGCCTTCCTGACTCCAAACCCCGTCATTGTTTTCAGCAGTGACACGAAAAACATAATTGCCGGGAGGGACATTCGTATAATACGCAGTTCTGCGTTTAGCAGCATCGATCCATTTTTGATCAAATCCTTCCAATTTATATTTAAACTGCACTTCTTCTGGAGCGATGAAACTAAGGCCGGTGTATGGAATTCAAATTTTTCGCTGCCGGGAGGAAATTCTGTGAACTTCAGCGGCTGCAATTCATTGAACACGGGGTGTTCATTAACCGTGACTTGCTCGATCACCACTGGCGGAGACAATTTATTTTTCTTTATTTGTATTCGGATCTACGACGGTGACGCCTTTCATTGTCGAAAACCACAGTTTTCCATCCTTCGCTTTCCACGCAGAATATGATCCGTCGTTACCAACCCGGCTCTTCAATCCGTCTGCGATTCCAAAAGTGATCGGCGCCAAGGTAATCTTTTTGCCTTCAGCTATCTCCGACACTTCATTTTCTTGACTACATAAATACCCTTGCTGGAGGAGATCCAAAAATTACCCAGGCTGTCTTCGAGTGTTTCAAAAACAAAATCATCCAACAGACCGTCCTTGGTTGAAATTCGAGCAAACTTGTTTTGCTGATACCGGATGAGGCCGTCTCCGTTTGTTCCGATCCAAATAGCGCCTTGATTGTCCTTGTACAGGGAAGTTACGGGAAATTTGGAGAACGAGTTCAGGGGAGTGAATTTTCCATCTTTGTAGTAGTTCAACCCATTGTATGTTCCAATCCACAAGGCTCCATCCGGTTCTTCGAGCAAGTCCCAAATTTCATTGCTGGTCAATCCCTGGTTTGTCGAAAAAGTGGTAAAGCGATCTTGATCATGTCTTACTAGCCCGTCTCTGGTTCCAATCCAGAGCTGGTTAGAATCGTTGGCGGTGAGAGTCCAGACGATGCTGTCCTTCAAAAACGATGTCCATTTGCCATTGGAAAATTGATTAACTCCTCTATTGGTGCCGACCCAGATATCACGATTTTTCCCTTCTCGAACGCAGAATACGGAGTTGTCGCTTAAGCCGTTTTCGGTGTTATAAACGGTGAATCGTCCATCTACATCGTGAGCGAGCCCGCCTCCATCGGTTCCAAACCAAAAGCTTCCGTCACTGGATTGGAAGATGGAAGAAGCGACGTCACCCCAAACCTTCTTTTGATGTGAAGGTGGTAAATCTTCCATCGCGAAATCGATTTAAGCCGCTTCGAGTGCCAATCCACAGATTGCCCTCTCTGTCTTCGCAAAGGGACCATACGGCAACGTTGGAAACTCCGTCCTTGATGGTGTACGCGGAGAATTTCCCATCGTAAAATCGGTTCAATCCATTTTTAGACCCGATCCAGAGATTGCCATCACGATCCTCTTGAAGAGCCCAGACTGAATTAGCTAGAAGTCCGTCTTTTGTTGTGTAAGAAGTGATTTTCCCATCCATCAGGCGGTTCAAACCGCCGTCTGTCCCGATCCATAGCGCGCCTTTTTTGTCCCGAAGCACAGGATAGGCAAAATCTCCGATGAGTCCATCCTTGCGAGTGATCGACGAAAGTATGCCGTGTTCATAATGTTCAATCCATTGTCGGTGCCGATCCACAGACTGCCGTCCCGATCTTCATAGATTGCGAAAATGGAATTACTCAGCAATCCATCTTTTTTGGTAAACGCAACAAACTTATCACCGTGATAGCGCACAAGGCCGCCGCGATCGGTGCCAATCCAAATATTTCCGCTGTTGTCTTCACAAAGAGCCCAAATGGATGAAAACGGGAATCCTTCCTTCTCTCCAAAATGAACCACGTTCGTGTTTTTGATGCGGAACAGGCCCTTCCCATCTGTACCAACCCAGAGGTTCCCCTGCCGATCTTCCAACAAAACAAGAACGACGCTCGCTTTCAGAAGAAGAGCATCGCCATTTTTGGTTGGAGAAAAACGAACCCCGTCAAAGCGAACAACTCCACCCTGTGTTCCTAACCACAGATAACCGCTTCTCGACTGAATGATGGAATTCACATAGCTTTGAGGGAGGCCGTCTTCCATTTGCCAAACATCATGGCCATACCGCGAATGGCTTTCAGAGGGTTGAGAGCGAAAACAAAAGGAGATGAGGAGATACCAAAACATAGTGCGTAAAAGCCCAGGACGAATCCAAAGATGCGCCCTGATTTTTTTATGGCTCCCTCTCTCATTTAGGCTCTATGGAACTTCTCTGCTCCTCAAATTTCACGCCTACCGCACTCACGAAAAATGTGGAACCCCGAAGTTATCTAGGCTTATTCAACTGCCATTCGATTTGATGTTCCTGCTGCGATAAGACTTGAATCGCTCGATCCAAATTTTGTTGGACGAACAAATAATCCGTGTTATACGTGCACACTACGATGATGCTGATGCCTGCATCGGCAAGAGAGGGAGCAAATGACGCAATAATACCAGTTGTAGAAAAATCAAATGATCCCTGAACTTGCAAGCACCGCCATTCTCTCACATGTAATCTTTTTGGGGAACATAATTTTGAGCGCAGATAATCGATAGTTCATCCGGAGTTCGCGTGATCGAAATGAAACTGCCGGCGTAAGCCCACCCGGGGACAGAAGCATCCTTATCCAGCTTGCAGACGGCATAAATATCTCTGAAAACAAGGAAGGCTATCCGTTTCATACTTGGAACATTGTAAGGTGTTTTGGCCTCGACGCCAAGACCTGCCGTCATCCGCGTCTTGCATCTTGCCTCTTCTCTGCTATTTTTGACTTAAATGACAAGGCCCGGTATTTATATCCATCTACGCTTCTGTAAAGTGCATTGCAGCTATTGTGATTTCCCCCTCACGACCAGGCAGTCCCTTGCCGGTCGTTATTACTCTGCTCTATTGAGAGAGATCGAGATGCAGCCGGCAGCCGGGATTGCAGACACTCTATATTTTGGAGGGGGGACGCCTTCTCTCACATCTCCTGAAGTGTTGGGACTCCTGAAGTCAAAATTTCGACTGGAGAAAGAGGCGGAAATTACACTGGAAGCCAATCCGGATGATGTCACAAGCAATTCCCTGTCTGAATGGAAGAAGTTAGGAATCACGAGAATCAGCCTTGGAATCCAATCGCTGGAGGAAGTCGTGTTGCGGAAAATGAATCGGGTGCATTCTGCATGAGAAGCGCTGGAAGCGGTCCGTCAGGCGGGGCTGGCAGGGTTCGAAATCTGAACCTCGACTTGATGATCGGAGGTTCGATCAATCAGAGAATGGATTCCTGGATGGTGTTAGAAAACTCATCGAATGCAAACCGAGCCATTTTTCACTTTACTTTCTCGAATTACATGAACAGACCGAACTGTATCGTCAAATACAATCAGGCAAAGTCGACTTGATGCAGGAACAACTCCAAATCCGCTGCTATACGGAAGCGGTTCGCCTTTTGCAGGAAGCAGGATTTGATCATTACGAAGTCTCAAATTTTGCATTGTCAGGGAAAGCATCGCGTCACAATTTGAAATATTGGAATGGATCATCCTATTACGCATACGGTGGGAGCCTGTTCGTACATCCATTTAACAGGACCAATAATATTTCAACGATTGAGAGATATATCGAAGCGGTCGACAAGAATGAGCTCCCGATTGAATCCACTGTTTCCGAAGACAAGGAGATGCAAATGCGCAATTCACTGATTTTCGGCCCAGAAAACGTCAGGAGTTGATACCGGGGCGTTCGAGAAGACTTACGGTATCTCTCCCCTAACGCTCTTTCCTGACGGAGGGAATACCCTGTTAGAGGGCGGAATGCTCGAGATATCCGGGCCATTTTTGCGGCTCACTTTTAACGGGATGCTGGTTTGAACGAGATCCTGAGCCAGGTAATTTAGAGAATAAAACCGCACTTTGGAGCTTTGCTTGCGGCAGATATGATACTTGTAGTATTATCGCCCAATCCGAGGAGGGAACCCCTATGGCTACAGCAGTCTGGACAGGTACCATCACTTTTGGATTAGTCTCTATTCCGTAAAATTATTCACCGCGACAACGTCGCATGACATCTCATTCAACCTATTGCATGGAGAGTGCAAGCACAGGATTAACCTGCAGAATTATTGTCCCCATTGCGAAAGAGTCGTCGAACGTTCCGAACTGGTAAAAGGATACCAGTATGAAAAAGATAAGTACGTCGTTATCGATGAAGAAGATTTGAAATCGGTAAAACCGGAATCCAGTTCTGCGCCTCGATATCCTTCAGTTCATTGACGCAAAAGAAGTAGATCCGATTTATTTTGATAAGACTTACTACCTGTTTCGGAATAGAAGTGAAAAAGCTTTTGCGCTTCTTGCGAAAGGAATGGAAGAGACCAAGAAAGCTGCGATAGGAAAATTCGTCATGCGAAATCACGAATACTTGAGATCCGCCCCGGGATGAAGGGCATCATGTTGCATACAATGCTTTACGCGGATGAAATTCGTGAAAATGAGAATCAAGTCAGTCCTGCAAAAGAAGTCCGGCCTAAGGAAACGCAATTAGCCGTGCAGTTAATTGAAAACTTGTCCGAACCTTTTCATCCTCAAGAATTTCACGATGATTATGTCCAAAAACTGGAGGAGATTATCCAGCCAACTAAAGGGCCGAAAACTGACCGTGGTGACTCCGGCCTCCAAGCCTAAAATTGTGGACCTGATGGAAGCGTTGCAAAAAAGCGTGCAACAAAGCAAGAAGGATGTGAAACGTCCCGCTGCACGAGCCGGCGAACAATCCCGCCCTGCCCGCTTGAAAAAAATAAAATAATCGATCCGACGGTCCAACGGATGACTCGGTTATGAGTTGGTGGTAATATCCCACCGGTGCGATCAGAAATTTCTACATTCAGTCAATCTCTTTTTTGAAATAGATTATCTTTATT